>NZ_JAHKPM010000055.1 GCF_018860525.1 Vibrio hepatarius | reverse complement strand
TAACCGGAGAAGAGCCGTTTTTCTATATCAAATCTACCCCATGATTTTTGTTCGGACTTCGACCTGCAACCCACTTTGGGGCAAATCTTAGTTAGCTCATAAAATATGATATACAAACTAAACATTACAAGCGTAGCGTTACGCATCACGCTGAGCTTTCATAAGTCAGATTGTTTAGTAATCCGGACCTTGGTGGTGGTGACTTATGTAACCGAAAAATTTTTATTTCACGAGGGTCACCCTCGTTTGTAAAGTCAAAAGACTGGAAAGAACCTAATATCTAGGAAACTCACTTTATAGCTTCAGAATAAAGTTCTCCTTTAGGGCTGCGCTGAACCTGAAAGATACTGATATCAGGGTTGATTGAATGGGCTAAGCCGATAACTGACTCTTTAAAGTCCTCTTCAACTTCTGCACCAAGATGTAGCTCTGTTATTTCTTCATGGTGGAATAAAAGTGTATTCCAAGGTTCTTCCCCTAAGAGTGGTATCGCTAGTCTATATTCATTCTCCCATCGCCATTCCATAGTTTTTGTATGAATAATTTCCTTTAACTTCTCACGTGCTAGTTCTTCCTTATCTCCAAAAAAAGCACTTTCAATAAACATTTGTGCACCGGCATACAATGCAGGCCTGTGCTCTCGATAAGTAACAGGCTCAAAGAGTTGAAATTTCGACTCCTTCTCTATATTTGGCTCAATTCTTAAAGCGATTCCTTTATGATCTTCAGCATAGTTCTGCCACATATAATCTGAATTGAGATTGGTCGTAACACAAAACACTCTGTAGTCTTGCATTGATTCATTCAATTCATTAATGAAATCTTCTGCAATTTTCTTAGATGCTTCAGCTCCCCTTTTGTCCGGCGGTGAACCTTTAATTTCATCCAGCAACTCTGGACATAGCTTCAACATAGATTGTAATTCTGTGAGTTTTTCTTTCATTGTAGAAGAGCAAGTTATAGGGCTATTCAAGTTATTTAGTATAAATTCCGGTATAATAACCGGCATTTTAGACAACTCAGCTTCAAGATCACCTTCAAAAACACTTTTAACTGTGAGATCTTCCAAATCATTAAAATCAGAAGGCTTTGCAAACTTGAAAGTTCGATTACCTAAAGTTAAATGAGCCCCTTCCACACAAAGATACTTATATAAAGGAGGCAGTTTATCGGCGATATTCATATCATCCCTTAGCGAACGTCGAACCTTTTTCATCTTTATCTTCCTACCAACTTTTCCCATATCATATCCTTAACAGAACTATCCCACTAATCACTAATCACTAATCACTAATCAACACAGGAAAGGATAAATAGAGATACCAAACCAACCACGCAGCTCTTCTAAATATACAACTAAAACTGGGACTAAAAGCCCATACGACTGTATATAAACTCGACCCCTCCAAATGCTCGGCTATCCACTTTCCTTGTGAGATAGCCTTTTTCAGCAAGCCCTTTTAGTAACGTACTGGTGAAGCTCTGTGAGATATCACAGCGCTCCGTCATCTGTGATGCTGTCACACTCTCACCATTTTTGATCGCATCGAGCACTTTTAACTGTGTTTTGGTTGGCTTCACTCGCACTACCTGGTGAGGACAATTACGCGCAGCAGTTATAAGAGCCTCGTTTATTGGTGTATTTTGGCATAAAAACGACATGATAGGCTTACCCCCTGTAATTAAGAATTAGAAATGAGTTTAACTATTGATCTGAATGATCAATTTAGGTTGAAATATTTGTTAAAACTCAGCACTAAAACAGCTTCGCCAGCAATTTTTAGCAATGAATAGTGGTTAAGCGCGACAGCTTTTGCAACTCCACCTAGCAGTATATCTAAGCTTGGCTCAGCTTCTTTCAGAAACATTTTGTTAATATTAAACCAAGCACATATCAATTCTAGGTATTAACACCATGAATATAAGCTGTTAGTTTCATATATCTTTTCAATTTCTCTATTGAAAAGGCAAATGATGAAGAATGAATAGTTCTTCATCAATAACAAAAATAATAACTAACAGGCTTTAAACTATGACTATAAAAACAAGCTTAACAACCCTAGCTCTTCTTGCTGCATTTAACGCTCATTCGTATCAACACTATGCAGTATTTGAAGATTATGCTGACCTAGGATCTGTTCAAACGAATACATCTCGTATCACTCAAATCTCAAAAACAGATAATAACCAAACTACCATTGCGGCCTCCTATCTTTATAATGATTTGGGCCAAGTAACACAGCGTGATTACGCTGACAGTACCCTTAATTACGCCTACAACAGCGACGGCTTGTTAGCTTCAGCTCGTGCTTTAATGAAACACGGTGAAATTAATAGCTACATTAGGCATACCAAAGAAAACTTTATTTCTTTATATAGCTACAATGAACAAGGCCAGGTCACTTTAGAATCTAAGCAAGTTTTTCACCAAGAGGCAGCCGATCTAAACGGCACACCAATAGCGACCTATAGCATCCAATATGTCTATGACGAGAACAATAAACTCACCCAACGCGTACAGACGCCTCAGTCTGGTGAAGATATGTCGGTCAAAAACTTCAACTACACCTATCATAGCGACGGAAAGTTACAACAAATACAAGAGATAAAACTATCAACTCCGACGGAAACAAGTACCCTATCGTTCCAATACTACCCCAATGGTGAAATTCAAACAGCAACCCAAAACCTTTTTGCTCAGGGAAGTAAAACCATAGAAATGACATATCTTGACGACGCTTCTATATACGGCCCTTACTACTCAGATCCTGTTAAAGAATGGAAAGTTGATATGGATTTCTTTGGCCTTACCTTTAAACCTATTGAAACGCTCAAGCAAACTGTCGGCGGTGTTGGGACCACTTACAGCTATCAATATCAAAATGACGATAATGATAACTTAGCAGATAGTTTACAGCTGACTATTTCATCAGCTTATTTCAGTAAACAAGTCCGCTACGAAATGAAAAATCAATAAATTTAAGTTACTGAGGCGAGTCACTACTCGCCTCATTATATTTGAGTTTGCTACCCAATCCATCCCTCAAAAAACACCATACAACTATAAAAGTTGCAAAACCATGCATTAAAAAATGCAATCAGTTGCATTTGTCGCCAGCATCAATACAATACCCATGCTTTTTGTATTGATATTGAGAGGAAGTAGTGAAGTTATTTAATTTGATATTAAGTGTAAGTTTCTCTGTCATATTATCGAGTCATACACTCGCGGATGAGTCAAATGTGTTCTGTTCTAAACCTGATGGAAGCCATTGGGATTGGCTAGAAAATGATAATGAAGAGCAGGTCGTCATTGATGGTTCATGGGTAGAAAGAGAAGAGTATCGTGGGGACTATTTTCTGGTTATAAGGTCTAGTTATCTTGACGTTAATCAACAATGCAAAACCGAATTTGGCAGTCAATATCTTGCTCAACCAGCTAAAAACTCTTTGAGTTCATGGTATAAGTTTATGCTTTATGATGAGGAGACCAATACTTATTCTATCGCTGCTGGGTATATCCCTCCGACAAATAGCATGCCTAGAATAAGTGATATAAATTTAAAGCTAGATATTCAACCCTTACAAAATAGCTTAGATAAGCTAAGCCGCCTTAATGGCTATAGCTACTCTTGGCGTCCAGATAGCATCCAAGGCCACTTAGCTGGCCAATACGAATACGGTGTTATAGCACAAGAAGTACAATCTGAGTTACCGGAGCTAGTTGAACAATATGACCCATACACTCTGAGAGTTGATTATATCGGCTTTATTCCCGTACTACTAGAATCTATCAAAGAACTAAAAACAAGGGTTGAAACACTAGAATCACGGCAATAACTATAGGGTGGTCCATTGTGGCAAATACAGCAATGGACCATAGAGTCCTAAAAATGTTTATTACTTTAATCCAATATCAGGAACTCTTAAGATTCGAATACCGTATACAATCAAAGTAACATACCTATGTACCTAAAACTCACCCCAAGAAAGCATCTATTACAATTTGCACTGTTGTTTCAAAGCTGTAGTATTGATTACTAACCAATTGCCAAAGAAAAAAATAGGCCATAGCATGATACGACACATTCTCCTTATTCAATTTAAAGATGATGCCACTCCACCACAGGTAGAAGAATTAAAACACTCTTTTTTATCCATGCCCAATATTATTGATGGGGTGGAGTACGTCGAATGGGGCTTAAATGATAGCTCTGAAGGCAAGAATAAACACTATACGCATTGCGTAATGATGACATTTTCTGATGAAGCTGGTCGTCAACGCTACTTGCCTCACCCCGCACATGATGTATTAAAGAATATCTTCAGACCGATCCTTGAAGATATTATCGTCTTTGATTACACCGTTTAGTTTTATGAATATTCTGTCATCGCTACCTAACGATTTAACCAACGAAGTCTTTGATACTCTGATTTGTAGGCATCAATTTCGCCTAGAACGTATTGTCTCTAAAGGTCAATGCTCCGAACCAGACTTTTGGTACGATCAGGATGAACATGAATGGGTTGTAGTATTAACGGGTCATGCAAAAATCCAATACCAGACTGGGGAAGAAATTGAGCTAAAAGCAGGTGATAACCTTAATATTCCGGCCCATACTAAACACAGAGTAACTTATACCACACCCAGTGTGGAAACTATTTGGTTGGCACTGTTTTATAAGGATTGAAAATGATTTCCTGTAGCGAATACGATTATATAGAAATAGCCTGTCTTTACCAAATTCCTATTCGCTTAGTCACTGAGTCCGCTCAAGTCTTTGAAGGAAAAGCTAAAACAACCAACTATGACGATCATCGCAGAGAGTGCATTGTCATCGAAACGCTATGTGGTGATATACAAATACCAACTGAAACTCTAGTGTCAATGACGGCACTGATCAATAACCCTCACTTTAGAGAAATTGTCTTTCAGCAATTAAGCTAAGAACTACCCTTAAAAATAATATTACTACATTGGACATTACTTCATATATTACTCACCAATTAACGATAACATACAATCTCTTGATGCTAATTAACGCTAGATTGTTAAAAACCTTTAAAAAGGGAAATAAATAATCCTAGATTTACCCTTTTCTTGACTCAAAAATTTTGAAAACATACCCACCAGTTAATAGCTAGGCTGTGTTGACCTTTCACAAACTAAACAAAAACCAAACAGAAAGGTCAGCACCCTCTCCCCCGCCAAATTTAAAGAAGCGATAATGAAAAGATTATTAGACTGCAGTGCCTCTGACTTTAACAATATGACCAAGTCGGACTTGATACATGCGATAAAAGCAAGTGAAGGTCGAGTGCTACTGAGTGAAACGATTTCTAAAGTACAACCTATGTTAATGGGCATAACCAATGCTGAATTGGCTGCTTCACAAGGAGCAGATTTACTCCTGCTCAATATGTTTGACGTCAACAACCCAGATGTAATAGGCCTACCAAAAGGGACTCATCCTAAAAGTGTTATTGCTACATTGAAACAGCTAACAGGACGCCCAGTTGGTGTCAACTTAGAAGCTGTCGATCCTGAATTTGCCCAGAAACATAATGAACTGTGGGCGATGTGCTCAGGAAGAGCAGCAACCGCCGATAATGTAAATACATTAATCAATATGGAATGCGATTTTATCGTTCTTACTGGTAATCCGAGTAATGGGGTCTCTAATCGAGCCATTACCGAATCACTCAAGCAGATTAGGGCACAGCTGAAGAACGATATATTGATCATTGCAGGAAAAATGCATGGTGCTGGCGTCATTTCAGAAGGTGGTAAAACACTCGTTACCAGCCTAGACATATCACAGTTTGCTAGCTGCGGTGCAGATGTAGTTTTATTGCCTGCACCAGGAACCGTACCAGGCATGTCTGAGTCTTATGTATCATCATTAATAGAGAAAGCCCACAGCCACAATGTCCTCGCTATGACAACGATAGGAACGTCTCAAGAAGGCGCTGACAGTGAAACCATTAGGCGCATTGCCTTGATGAGTAAAATGGCAGGAGCTGACTTACATCATATTGGCGACACAGGTTATACCGGAATCGCACTCCCAGAAAATATACGTAACTACAGTATCGCAATTCGAGGTGTGCGCCACACCTATTCTCGCATGGCTCGCTCGATATTACGATAAAATCTAATAATAGCGGAAACAAACATGTTGATTAATGTCCCCCTTTTCCCCGCATCAGAGAACTCTATTCCATCAACGACAACAAACCGTCAGAAAACAATATCTGATTCTCTTCGCCAAACAGCTCAAATTGAAAATGCGAAATGCCTTATCGTGGGTTATTCACCAACCGGAGGTGGACATACAGGTAGAACACTTAATATCGTTAAGATGGCATTAGAAAAAAACAAACTTCCCCATGGGAGCAGTGTCATTTTTCATGTTCCACCCGCTTGGCCTGACACCAACAAAGGTAAAAGTGCATTTGGAAAGCCACTATCAGACTTATGTCGATTACTGTCAGCAAACAAAGTCAATGTTATACTGGCGCAATCTGATAAACCTATTTACGGCTACCTTACAAAGACTGGCGGCTCAGATGATACTAACATTATGCGCCGTCTCGCATCATATCCTCAAAGAGAAGTTAGCAACAAAACGCTAGCAGATGCGAAGCTATTCCACCCAAATAATAGCGACGTATCCTATCAATCACTACCAACCATTACAGCAAAAAATATTTTCTCTTATATTGTAGGTGAAAAGTCTAAAGGATTGATAGCAGAAGAAAAAATCTACGTCTTAACTGACATGGCTCCAGATCTACAAAAAGCGGCGGGGAAGCACAATATTATGTCAACCCATAGAGTGGACCAGCAAAATCACGCCATTATGCTCCAGCCAAACGATCAACATGATCATAACCCTAAAAATGCAGTACTTACTAAGGTTTTAGGAGGTACTGGAGAGCAAATATCTCACATTGGCCTTGGAGAAAAAAACACACTTCAGGATGTAGCTAAATCGTTAGCGAAGCTCAAAATCACTCAACAAAATAGCCTTGATGAAGCAAGGCTAGCAGTATACAAAGTCGCTCTAAATCATGCTCAAACACCTATCGAAATAACTAGCCCTATTGAATTCACAGGCGTAATTACTGCCGACAAATCGGTTAATCATACTCAAATCAAAAGAATGACCTATGTCTACGCACATAAAAAAAACGATATCATTATTCAATATATTATTGATGGTATAAACCACGGCAAGCCCGAGTTTAAAGATCATCTCTTTATGATCTGTGGGGCAAATGCGCTCCCAAAATACAATGCGCTTCACTTAAGCTACATCGCTGATGCTGATGGAATCACAACGGCTGGAGCCGGCACTACTGGCGAATCGGTGTATTTACATAATACAGGTAGTTCAACCTCCAACCTCTTAGTTTTACCAATTGAAGAACACAATGAGCAAGAAGCCAACGCTTTATATCTACAGAAGCATTCAATTATGGCTAAGTACATGACATCAGGGCTAAATAAAGATTTACCCAACACACTAGATAATTTTTTTAAACGCCCTTTAGCCACAAGTGCACGAGATATGCGTTCACTATTTTCAGCAGTCCAGAATGAAGAGACTTACGTAAAACAAGCTTGTGATACTTTATTTGGTGATGCTTCACCAAGTGAACAATCGCGTAAGTTTGCTCTTCGGGAGCAAGGTATGCGACGTAATCATCACCTGACTGTTCATCGAAGATTCTTTAAACTTGTTGGTCAGCTGGATGACAATATAGGAAGAAAAGTACCTCAAGGTATTAAGCTAACTACAAGCCATCAGGCGATTTCACAACAAGAAGCTCTGGATAAACTAATGGACACAACATCACTCGCGCTTTTTTTAGAAACGGATCAGAATACAGCTCAGTCACTACCTATGTTAGAAAAAATACGGGCTGTTTTTCAAAAAAATATAAATGCTGAAGAAAGGGCTAAAGTAACTGAAAAATTGTATCAATCACCCTATACAGGATTTTAGTCCTTAATAAAAAAGCCCGCTATATTTTCACTAGCGGGCTGTTAAACTAATATGCTAATTGAGCTTAAGTAACTATTAGTGTTACTTCGGGCTGTATGGTAGAGATGAATGATGTAGATTTATTCTCACATTTCCTGCATCGTCTTTGATATAACCAAAGGTATATTCTACTTTCACTTCTTGGCCATCAGTTTTAGTGAAGAAATAATTTCCCATCGCCATCGCCATATCTGAATTCTTGTCAGTGATAACGCCTTCATTTTCCCAACGAACATTAGTATATGGAGCTAAAGCAAAACCGTTATCTTCAGCAATTTCCCCACCAACAAAGTAAGAGAGCGCTTCTGATTTTGAATGCCTAAATTGATCTTCTACCGCCAATGTAGGCTTGAAAAGCACTGTGCCTAAATCATAAGCATAAAACTTATTAATGTGTTTAGTCGCAGCACTGCGAGCATCTTTTGCTTTACCAATTGCAATGATGCCTTCACCCCAACCCTTTTGGGCTGCTTCCACTTCTTCAGGAGTAATTGGCGAAGCATAAACATTAAGTGCTAAAAGTGATGCAATTAGAGATGAAGCAATATAGGTTTTTCTCATAGATAGTTTCCTCGTCAGCAAGATAGCGTATACCTTTCTAACTTACTCGAAATGATTTGTCTATCAATTTTCTAACTATTATGAATGACAAACGGTAAAAAACATTCTTGGTGATAATATTTGATCCACTTCTTTATGTCTGCTAGCGTAACTAAAATACAAGCATACATTTGCGCACAAGCTATTGATATTAATGGCATTGCAAGAAGTAATACCTTATTGCCACTTTGAACGTATTTTTAAGGAGCTTTATGCGTTTCTCCCTCATTACATTGGCTGTATCAGCGACATTGATCACTGGCTGCAGCAACCAAGGAATTCAAACCGTGACTCAACCTTCTCAAGTCGAGCTAACTGCTCAACAAACTCAAGCGCCTGTGGCGAAGAAAGTTCCCCATGTTCTAGAAAGCCATGGTGAAACTCGTATTGATAACTATTATTGGATGCGTGATGATAAGCGGAAAGACACAAAAATTTTGCAGCACCTTGAGCAAGAGAATCAATATGCTGATACTGTTTTAAAGCACACGGAAAGATTACAAGAGCAGCTTTTTGAGGAGATAAAAGGTCGCATTGCTAAAGACGACAATTCGGTGCCAGTTAAAGAAGGTAACTACTTTTATTCTAGTCAGGTGTTGGGGGATAATGAGTACGCAATATATCGACGTGCCAAAGACTTTGCAGGCACAAACTCCGAGCTATTAATAGATGCTAACGAACTAGCAAAAGAGCACGAATTTTTTAATATCGGGGGACTTTATGTTAGCCCAAATGAGTCACTTTTGGCCTATGGAGAAGATATTTTAAGTCGACGAGTCTATACCATTCGTGTCAAAGATTTAGACACCGGTACCTACTTAGCTGATAAAGTGGAAGGAGCAGAGAGTGATATTGCTTGGCAAAACGACAATAAAGCGTTTTATTACATCAAGAAAGATCCACAAACTCTGCTAGGTTTTCAAGTCTATCACCACATTCTAGGCACACCACAAAGTAGCGACACCTTAATTTACGAAGAATTAGACGATGCTTATTATACCTCCCTCGGTAAGAGTAAAGACGGGGAGCAAGTCTATATTTTCCACTCAAGCACAGAAACCAGTAGCGTGTCGGTTATTGACGCTAACAATCCACAGCCTAAAGCCAAAGCCTTCTACCCACGAGAAGAAGGGATAGAATATAGCATAGCTAAACTTAATGATTGGTACTACATCTACACCAACTACCAGGCAGTGAACTTTCGTCTGATGAAAGTAGAGCAAAATAACATCCATGACCGTAGCAAATGGCAAGATGTTATCGCTGCTGACAACGACACCCTACTCGTTGATTTTACCTTATTTGAAGATCACTTAGTCTACGAACAGCGTAAAGGCGGCCTATCAACAGTCACAATCCGTCAACTATCAACAGATAAAGAGTTCCCATTAGAGTTCAACGATAGTGCTTTTTCTGCCTACTTTACCGGTAACTATGAGCTTGATAACTCAAAGGTACGAGTTTATTACAGTAGCTTAACCACTCCCGGTACCTACTATGATTTTGATCTTGTAACGGGTAAGCCCGAAATTATGAAGCAGACACCTGTACTGGGTGATTTCGATGCTAACAATTATCAATCAGAACGCATTATGGTCTCTGCAAGAGATGGTAAACAGATACCTGTATCTTTGGTATACCGTAAGGACAAGTTCAAAAAAGATGGCACTAATCCGATATACCAATATGGCTATGGTTCCTATGGGCATACTATTAATCCATCATTTAGCTCAGCGCGCCTTAGCTTATTAGATCGTGGCTTTGTGTATGCAATTGCGCATATCAGAGGCTCAGAAATGCTCGGAAGACCATGGTATGAAGACGGTAAAAAACTCACTAAGCAAAATACCTTTAACGACTTTATAGACGTGACGAGATCGCTTACCGATTCGGGTTACGGTTCAAAAGATAAGGTTTTTGCTGTAGGAGGCTCGGCAGGTGGTCTTCTGATGGGTGCCGTAATAAATCAAGCGCCTGAACTGTACCGAGGTATTGCCGCTCATGTTCCATTTGTTGATGTAGTCACGACTATGCTTGACGAATCTATTCCCCTAACGACTAACGAGTATGATGAATGGGGCAACCCTGGAGAAAAGGCTTACTATGAGTATATGTTGAGCTATTCGCCCTATGACAACATCAGTGCTCAAAGCTATCCGAATATGTTAGTCACAACGGGATTACACGACTCTCAAGTGCAGTATTTTGAACCCATGAAGTGGGTGGCAAAGCTGCGGGAAATAAAGACGGGTAATCATGCATTGCTATTTAAAACAGATATGGAAGCAGGTCACGGCGGCGCGTCTGGTCGCTTTAAGCGCTTAAAAGAAGACGCCCTTGAATATGCATTTTTCATCGACTTGTTAAATGAACAATGATTCTTCAAGTAACAAAGCCCGCTCAATACACAAGGTAGTTCACTTAAACAGGGCAGTCTTGCGATTAACAGGGTAACGCGTTTTTGATATTTTTACCGCCCTAAGCCGGTTAGTTAGGCTTAGGGTGGCGTTACCCCTAATTTAAATGGGCTACCAAGCCCATTAAAGAATGTTATTGATTTGTGTAAAGCTGTTGTCAAAGAATCTGAGTACAATAAAATGGGGGCAAACAATTTATCTAGAGTAATTGCGCCTCACTTTGCCATACACTCTGAAGATATGGCAGAAACGCTCAAAAATAATAATATTGCTATCGAATTTATCGAGAAATGTATTACAGGACAAAGTAAGACGACAGGTAACAATACAAATTTGTTGCAAAACGGCTGACCTCCCAATTTTTAATTTGAGGTGGTAGCAACCACCTCTTTATTTAGTCCCTATGTCCAAGTCTGACATTACCTTTAGAATCAAACCACAAAGCTTCTTTGCGTCGGCGAGCAATCAAGATCGGGCCATCATCATAAAACAGAAAATTTTTCCAATAACGCTTAAATATGGACCACTTGGTTTCAACAATATTATACTTTTCATAACAAAAATAGACTGTAACATCATCCTGCCAGCTGAGAAATTCATCTACCCCAGGAGGTAGAGCCTCATCATCTGACTCCCAAGATACCATCCAATCTAAACTCTCCTTCCAATTGGACGTTTTCATCGGCCAGTCAGTCGAACTTAAACGATCAGCATCAGGGCTATGAGTACTAATATTTTCTTTCCAAAACTGAGAAGAACGAGCCTGATTCATGGGCTTTATTAACTCTAGATCATGCTCTGCAACAGGCATAGAGTGATGAGTAAAAATCCATTTTCTTTGGTATTCGTCCAAAGTGAGATACGACATTCGTTTTCCTCATTAGGCTTTAAGCCATCCTTGATGGCTGGCATCTTCAATCATTTTTTTGGCATGGTCCCATAATACTTGAGAGCCATCTTCAATTTTTCGGTTGACAGCCAGCGCTTGCTCACAAGTCACCCCATGCTCTAACCAGCCTTTTCCACCATTGTGATAGTTCAACAACATAGGAATAAGCCTATCGAGCGCTTTGGCAAACTTAGCATCGGCTGAATCTGCACCCTCAAATTCACACCAGAGGCTGAATAGTTCCTCTTGCTGATCACAAGGTAACATGGAAAAGAGTCGCTTAGCAGCTAACAACTCTTTGTCTTTTTGAGATTCGATAGCTTGGGTATCGTAGGCAAAAGTATCACCTGCATCTATTTCAACGATATCGTGCAGCAATAGCATTTTTACCACTCGAGCAATATCTATCGACTCATTGGCATGTTCTTCGAGCAAAATAGCCATAAGGGCTACATGCCAACTATGTTCGGCGCTATTTTCCAATCGATTATTGGCACTTTTTACTCTAGCTTTTCGTAAAATCGACTTAAGTTGATCTAGCTCCATTATCAAGGACAACTGTTTCTCTATACGACTCATGAAGCTTTCCAATTGTCATTGACCAATGAACTCAAAATATGGTCTTCCCAGACACCATCAATAAGCAGGTAGTCTGACGCGATTCCTTCTTTTTTAAATCCAAGGCGCATCAAAGTCGCTTCACTACGGTAATTACGTGGAAGGTAGGCTGCCATTATTCTATGAACATTTTGTATATTAAACATATATTTAATTGCTAGTCTCATCGCCCTAGTCATAGCCCCTTTACCCTGAGCATTTTCAGCCAAAGAGTATCCCAAGTTACAGGCATGAAATGGAAATCTTGATACATTACTAAAAGATACCGTTCCCATCATATTTCCCGATTCACCGTCCAGAATAATCAAGTAATACCCCAGCCCCATTCGGTGAAGCTCATGAAGCTTAATGAGTCTTTGAGTCCAACCAGCCTCAGAGTAAAAGGCTTCTTCCCTGCAAGGCTCCCAAGGCTTCAAAAAATCTTTGTTAGCAACAAAGTAATCAGAAATTAATTTGCCATCGGTCGGCTCAGCAGTTCGTAAGATGATGTTCTCATCTTGTTCATAAACATTTTTCGGCGTACTTATTCGTTCCATTAGTTCTTTCTTATTCCGTATTCACGTAACTTATTTGCAACTGAGGTGTGAGAGACATTAAGTCTTTTCGCAAGCTTGCGACTTGAAGGGAAAGACTGGTACAAACGCTCTAACACCTGAGACTCATAATCCTTCATAATTTCATCTAGCGATCCATCTAAATTAATTGCTGGACCACTTGCTGTCGCGTTTTCTAATTGAGGAAGGTGGAATAAATCTACAGTTATTGTTGCTGAATCTAATTCTGTTAACGCTCTAAGAACCATATTCTCTAACTGACGCATGTTACCAGGCCACTGGTAGTTAATGAGTTGATCAACTAAGCCTTCACTAAGCTCGGGTTTTTTAACTCCCAGTTGTTTGACGTATTTCGATACAAATAGATCTAATAATGGAGCAATATCATTGGGTCGTTCACGTAACGCAGGAATGTTTAATGTCAGAACGTTTAATCGGTAAAATAAATCTTCACGAAATGACCTCGACTCAGCCAATTCACCTAGGTTATGTCGAGTGGAAGCAATGACACGCACATCTACATGAATCTCTTGCTCCGCACCGACTCTTCTAAAAGTGCCATCTTGAAGTAACCTGAGTAGTTTGATTTGTAAATGCGGGCTCATCTCGCCGATTTCATCGAGAAATACTGTACCGCCATCCGCTTGCTCAAAAATCCCCTTATGACCTTGCTCATGATTAAATGAGCCAGGTGCATGACCAAATAATTCTGTCTCAGCGACATCATCTGGCATAGAAGCGCAGCTTAAAACCAAAAATGGCGCCGAAGCTCTGTGTGAACGATTATGGCAAGCCCTCGCGAGCATTTCTTTGCCCGTTCCTGTCTCCCCCTGAATCAACAGCGGCTGATCTAACACACAAAGCTTTTTAGCTTGTCCCATCAATGATTTATGTCGATTTGATACGCCTACAAAATGTTCAAAACCAAGATTGTTATGGGCGGGAAGAGAATCGACCAAGATTGGTTTTTCTTGACTCGAGCGAATAATCATTACTGTACTTGCCAATATTGATTCGTTGGATTCAGCGATTATATATACAGGCATCACCTCCATCGAATAGTCCAGTCCACCAATCACCACATCCTCACGATGACGTGTTACTTTACCGTCTGTCCAACTCGAAAAATTGAAGTTTGGTAACAAACTCACCATCGGATGCCCGATCATGTCTTCTTGTTCGCTATTGAACAAACTCAAGGCGGCGTGGTTGGCCATATCAACATGACCTTTCATATCAATCGCAAGTACCGGTTCTGGTAAGCTATTAAGCAGCGAAATAAGCTCGGTATTATGCCTCTCCATCGGCATAAACTGAATTTTACGCACATCCTTCACACCAGTGATACGTCGTATCTCGGCCATTAACTCACTGAAAGTATCAAAGTCAATATCTGGACAATTAAGATAGATAATACCCGTGGTATCAATTTCGATGCCTCGTAAATCAATATTCCTAGAAGCCAGAATATCCAGTAGCTCACGTGTAAGCCCGAGTCTGTCTTCACATATTACTTCTAATCGCACTGAGGAAATCCCTAGTCTGAGGTGTCAGGAAAAGTTGACAGTAGTTTCACCCAAGCGAAAATCCTCGTCAAGTAAAGCAACATTACCAGCTTCACAATAGCGCTATTTGATTGTTAAAGCGGCGATTTTTTCCACGATACGCTTACGAATAGCACCAAGTTTGACTTGCCTTTCAGAATGCCAAGTAGTCGGCCTAAGTAAAGCCATAGCTTTTAGCCCAAGTCTCGCAGTGAGTATACCAACTCCCAAGCCTTGTCCTGCTCTAGCCGATACTTTCCCAGCAAGATCCATTGACAATAGGTCCACACTTGCATCGATTGCAAGCTCACTTACCCCTACGAACGCCATATTAATTAGAATTGACTTAAACAGTTTCAGTCTAGATAAATATCCAAGTTCAACACCATAGATTTCTGCCAAGCTATCAATCATTTTGAAGCTTCGCCAAGCAACCAATAGCATGTCGGCAAATGCAAGAGGGCTAATAGCTACCAGTGCCGCAGATTCTGTAGAATATTGACTCACTATTTTAGTGGCTTCTTTGTCTTGCTCGCCAACAACAATAGCATCATACATTTCAATGATTTCACTATCACTGTGCGATTCATTTAGTCCTTGTAGCCAACGTACATAACTTGGTGATGTAGGCGCAACCCTTGCACCTTTAGCTAAAGACTGGCAAAAAACTTTTCCCTGTCCGACACTATTGTTTGTGATTAACAATTCAACTTTATCTTGTGTGCTAAGTTGTTGACGTAACTTTTTAAGTAACCATAACTCTTTACCAATCGCAATCACGCCCAAAGAAGCAAGTATCGCAACAAATCCAGCCCATCCAACAGATAACCAGTCGCCCATTTGAATCGAGGTATGTAGACTATCTAGCGATTGCCAAGCGATTAAAACGGTGAAAACACTTAACAAGCCGCCGGTAAGAAAACGCTTTTTTTTAGGTGGTTGAATTGCATTTTCTAGATTTTTTTCAATATCGTCACTTGCTTCATCGACTTGCTTTTTTGCCAATATAAATGTGTCTTTTTCATCAAACTTCAGCTGTGCTGTCAGTTCACTTGTGTCAATTCTTGGTTTATCTTCTAGCGTTTGAGTATAGATTTTCTGTGCTTTTAACTTGTTGTCCTTAGAGTCATTCATTTGAGTTTATCTCCGATTAAATACTCTATTGCTTTATCAATACGTATATGAGGCAAAGGCTCGTCTTCTGATCTCGGCATAGGTAGAAAAGCATAAAAGTTAAACTCCTGATTCACCCAAAAGTCCGGCTGTGGCAATTTATGGGGTACCCCTCCAGGAAAGATGGTTAAGGCTTCCCCTCCCGTAGTAGTTCCCTGAATCGCCGAAATAGTGTCACCAGCTTGATTAATAAAACCACTTTGTGTGGCTTGAATTGAAGCGATACTCATACAACTCATTTCAATATTGTCATAAGCTGCGGTTTGCCAAGCTGGATGTACCATCTGTTGGAGTAAAGATACTAAATTAGGATGCTGATCAGGGGTAACATGATCGGCCTTGGTTGCCGCAAAAAGTATCTTGTCAATTCGAGGAGCAAATAGCCTTTTGAGTATATTACTCCTTCCATATCGAAAACTATGCATGATTTGTTCGATGGCGTGTCGCATATCGAAAAACGATTCGCTACCTGAATTAAGAGGTTGTAAACAATCAACTAATACAATTTGGCGGTCAAAGGTAGAAAAATGGTGTTTATAGAAAGCTTTTACTACTTTCTGTTGGTATTCTTGATAACGAGCAATCAACATCGCCAAGTTTGAGCCCTTAGGTACTTTCTCCTCTTGGTCATAATGGCACGGAAAAAACTGCAAAACTGGTGCCCCTTCAAGTTCTCCAGGTAAGACAAAGCGGCCAGGTTGTACCCAATGCAAACCAGAGCTTTTACATTCATGAAGGTATTGAGTATATACTTTTGCAGTAGCCTCAAGTGATTTTTCATCGACTGGAGAAGCTAAAGATAACTGATTCAGTTTATCAAGCCAATCTTGCGCTAGTTCACCACGTTGACCTTTTAGTGCTGAAAACTGAGTTTGTGACCACTGATGAAAATTCATGTTCAACAAGGGTAAATCCAATAGCCATTCACCAGGGTAATCAACAATATCAAGATGCAGTACTGACGTGTTGCCAAATAACTTCTTGGTTTTTTTTGTTGGCTTGTACTTCAATGCAAGACGAATCTCACTCACGTCACGCGTTGGTTCAGGCCATGTAGGAGGTACTGAGAATACCTGGCTCATTGCTTCATCATATCCAAAACGTGGCACCATCATATCCACCTGAGGCTCTCGTTTAGCACCCACTAAGCGACGCTCTCTCGCTGAAGTAAGTAAAGGTAAATTATCATGGGTCGATGTATGAAGTAGCTGATTAACCAGTGAGCTAATAAACGCAGTTTTTCCTGCGCGGGACAAACCTGTAACAGCAACGCGAACATGTGAATCGACACTGCGACTAATCAATTCATTCAATTCTCGTGGAAAACTCTTCATTGAGGGTCTCTTCATTTAAACTCTCACTTATTCTAGCTAAAACAACCTTAATCAAAGATGAATAACCCCTTAATGTGAATAGAAGTGTCGAAGCTATTTTGGGGGGTGACTATATAAATGGCTTTAGCTCGATAAATGGCTTTAGCTCGATAAATGGCTTTAGCTCGCTTTTAATCATCCTCGATAAGTTTATAGATCACGAACAAAGCAAGTTCTAAAAGAACAAACAGGACTAGAGTTAGGCGAACGTATTTTTGATCGAATACACTCACACCATAAAAAATCATGTCATAGCCAACAAAGCACCCTATAAAAACAGCAATAATCGTTTGCAAAATTCGAATAAATCGCGGCATAAATACTCCTGAAGTCATATACCTTCAAATAGATACCATATAAAAAAGGTGCAGCTAAGCTACACCCTATAACCTTTGTATACCTATAATATTGACAGTGCGTACAAAGACAAGTCTTATTACGATTCCATTTCCTGAATCTTAACCTTCCAAGTATCTGGACCAATTTGATGAACATTCGTCCCATTAGAATCCACAGCAACAGTCACTGGCATGTCTTCGACTTCAAACTCATAAATCGCTTCCATACCCAAATCTTCAAATGCGACCACTTTGGCTTTTTTAACCGCTTTAGCAACCAGATAAGCAGCACCACCAACTGCCATTAAATACACAGCTTTGTGCTTTTTAATCGATTCAACGGTAGCTGGTCCACGCTCGGCTTTACCAATCATACCCATGATGCCTACCTCTTCAAGCATCATATCGGTAAATTTATCCATACGAGTAGAAGTTGTTGGGCCCGCTGGGCCAACCGCTTCATCTCCTACTGCATCGACAGGACCAACGTAATAGATAAACTTACCCTTAAGATCAATGCCTTTAGGTAAACCTTCACCGCTTGCGATCATTCCTTGGATACGTTTATGGGCTGCATCACGGCCCGTCAGAATCTTACCCGATAGTAGGACTGTCTCACCTGTTTTCCATTGCTCAACATCTGCTTTAGTGACTGTGTCTAAATTAACACGACGTGTATTTGTACCGGCTTCCCAAGTGATTTTTGGCCAATCTTCCAATTTAGGGGGTATTAGCTCTGCCGGACCTGTTCCATCAAGTGTGAAGTGTACATGGCGAGTCGCTGCACAATTGGGAATAAGGCAAACTGGTTTTGAGGCTGCATGAGTTGGAGCTGTGTTGATTTTAACGTCAACTACTGTCGTCAAACCTCCCAAGCCTTGAGCACCGATACCAAGCTTGTTGACTCGATTAAAGATATCCAGACGAAGCTCTTCTTCTGCATTCTGAGGTCCACGATCGATCAACTCCTGAATATCGATATGCCCCATCAAAGACTCTTTAGCCAAAACTGCCGCTTTTTCCGCAGTCCCACCAATACCTATACCCAACATACCCGGTGGGCACCAACCGGCACCCATGGTTGGTAAGGTTTTCTCAACCCACTCAGCTATATCATCAGATGGGTTAAGCATAACCATCTTAGTCTTATTCTCAGAACCACCACCTTTTGCTGCGATCTGTATGTCGACTTTGTTTCCCGGAACCATCGAAATATGAACCACTGCTGGGGTGTTATCTTTGGTATTGATACGTTTTCCTGCTGGATCTAGCAAAATAGATGCCCTCAGCGGATTGTCAGGATTAGTGTATGCCTGCCGAACGCCTTCATCGACCATCTGCTGTACCGTCATATCTGTACTATCCCATTGGACACTCATCCCGATATTGACAAAACAGGTCACAATACCCGTATCTTGGCAAATCGGCCGGTGGCCTTCTGCAGACATACGAGAGTTAATTAGGATTTGAGCAATGGCATCTTTGGCCGCTTGACTCTCCTCTTTGTGGTAGGCTTTTTCAAGGGCTTGAACAAAGTCTAGAGGGTGATAGTAAGAAATATATTGAAGTGCATCAGCCACACTGCTGATTACATCTTGCTTGCGAATTACCGTCATTGCATGCCTCGTTATAGTTATGCTGCCTTTTATACCGCTATATAGCTGAGCTTATACTCTTGTGTATAATCACAAGTTTAGATGAGCTGAGACTATCTTGTTATTATAAACGTCATTGTAGCGGCGATAGGTCGCATTATGATACTCTTGCTTTACTTCTCTTGCTATGTAGTCAACCATCTCTTTGTCACAAAAAAAACAAATGAATCAAAAGACGTCAAATTGCCTAGAAATCAAGCCTATTAACTATCACCCGGAGCTTTCAATTCAGCTCTTTAGTAAGATTGCATCAAGGCCTTGGGCTATGCTTCTACGCTCTGCGTCACAAGCACACGTCGACAGCCGTTTCGATATTTTGGTCGCCGAACCTTTGGTTAAATTGATAACATATGGCCAAACAACACAAATTATCAGCCCCAATGGACAAGTCGAATCATCTGACGACCCTTTTAGCCTGCTAGAAAAGCAGCAAGAGAAATGGTTACCAAAGCTAGACTACCAAGGCGACCTCCCCTTCATTGGGGGGGCATTAGGCTACTTTTCCTATGACTTAGGAAGAAGAGTTGAACTTTTACCGCAAATAGCTCAGCAGGATTTATCCACGCCTGATATGGCGGTTGGACTTTACCAATGGGCTATTGTTGTCGATCATCATAAGAAAGCAGCTTACGTCACTGGAAAAAATGCTAACACTCATTATGACTGGTTGATGAACCAAGTTTCAGAACCCACCCTAGATTTTGTTCTGACAACTGAATGGCAGTCCAATATGACTAAACAGGAATATGTGGATCGCTTTTCTAAAGTGAAAAATTACTTGAACGCTGGGGACTGCTATCAGATAAACCTTGCTCAAAGATTTAATGCTCAGTTCATCGGCTGCGAATGGCAAGCATACCAAAAGCTCGATGCATTCAATCAAGGGCCATTCTCAGCTTTCATTCGAATTGAAAATAGCGCAATTTTAAGTGTATCACCTGAACGATTTTTACAAGTCAACAATCGTTATATAGAAGCTAAACCGATAAAGGGGACACGACCAAGACACACATGTACTGATATCGATTCAGCACATGCCCATGAACTAGCTAATGCGGAAAAAGATCACGCCGAAAACCTCATGATCGTAGATCTTCTACGAAACGATATAGGTCGAGTTGCTAAACCCGGCACCGTTCATGTTCCTAAACTTTTTGAAATCGAGAGCTTTCCCGCTGTCCATCACCTAGTAAGCACGATTCGCGCGGAATTAGGTGAAGGCTATTCACCGACAGATTTGCTACGTGCAAGCTTTCCTGGTGGGTCGATTACAGGGGCCCCCAAGATCAGAGCGATGGAGATTATTGAAGAACTCGAGCCGCATCGTCGCAGTGCCTATTGTGGCAGTATTGGCTACATCAGCCGACATGGTGCCATGGACACGAGTATTACAATACGAACACTCATTGCCGAAGCTAACCATCTTTACGTATGGGCAGGAGGGGGGCTCATTGCCGACAGCAAAAGCTGTGATGAGTACCAAGAAACGCTCGATAAGCTTTGTCGTATTTTACCTGTATTGGAAGCAAATTAGAGGGTGTAAGTTTAAGCCCATTTTTCAATCATTAACTTTAGCTCTTTGGCGGTATATGGCTTACTCAATATATCATCCATGCCGCTTTGGATACACTTTTCACGCTCCTCAAGAGTCGTACCAGCCGTCAACGCGATAATTGGCTTAACGTATTTCTGTCCACGCAAATATGCTGTCGCTTCAAATCCATCCATTTCAGGCATTCGACAATCCATAAAAATGATGTCGTAATCATGCTCTGATGCAGACTTAATCGCCTCTATACCATTAGAAGCAATGTCTGGAACAATCGATATTTTACGCATCATTTGGTTGAAAATCACTTGATTCATTCGAATGTCATCTACGACTAGAATCGAAAGCAAATCCAATTGTTTTACGGCCCCTTTGTCATATTGTTCTGATTTCATTTCCTTATCAGTAGAAACTTTGAGGGGGATAATAATATCAAACTGGGTACCCACACCAAGTTTGCTGATAAAGCTAATTTCTCCATCCATTAAAGCAATTAAGTTTTTGCAAATTGCCAAACCTAAACCCGTACCTTCAAACTTGCGCTTTGCAGTTAAATCAGCTTGTACAAAAGGAGCGAATAAAAGCGCTTTAGCTTCCTCAGGAATACCTAGCCCTGTATCTTTAACCTGCACGACAAGCTTGCCATTTTTCCACTTGATATCAATGTTTACACCACCCTCTACTGTAAACTTAATAGCATTACCAATCACATTGATTAAAACCTGACATATACGTTCAAAGTCACCAATTAAACATGCAGGCACATTTTTTGGGCAGTAGACTTTAAATTCAATTCCCTTATCAAGTGCCCTATTCGTAAATACACTTTCTAACATGCCTATCAGATCTGCCTTAGCAAACTGAGAGGGAATCAGTTCCATCATACCTGCATTCATCTTACTGAAATCAAGAATATCGTTGATGATGTGACGGAGCAATTCTCCCGAGTGAGAAAGATTGGTAAGGAACGTTCGCTGTTCTTCATCCAGAGTGGTATCTGAAAGTAGTTCAGCACTACCTAAAAGACCATTAAGCGGTGTTCTTAGCTCGTGGTTTATCATAGCCACAAATTCTTTAGTTGCCCTTTCAGACTCTTCTGCCCGAGTTCTTGCTTGTTCATTACTGGTTAATATAATTTGCCGGTTAATAGCACTGCACAAGATGTCGGCAATTAGACGTACCTGGCTTACCACGAAGTCAGCATCTATATCTTTATCAACCACTAAAACTGATATTTCACCGACCACCTCATGCTCAGCTTCTAAAGGAATAGAAAGTTGGCCATCCTTCCATTCCGCAAAAGGCTTAATCGCTTCAACATTTTCCGTTTTAATACAACCGAATTGACTGGCTTTTACCGTTGATACCGTATCTAAAGTAAGAAAAACTCCTGAATTACATAATGCTGACGATGCATCCAAACGCTCGAGCAAACTCGCTAACAATCCATCATCTAACGTACGGCTTAAAAATGCCCTACCAAAGTAGAGAAGGGTTTCATTAATCTGTTCTTCAAACTGAAGTTTGTGCAAGTCAATGTTTGTTTGTCTTTGCAGTTCCCCTAAAACAAGGTGTAGCTGTTGGTTAGCTTCATACAGTTCGAAACTTTTTTTCTCTAGAAGTAATTCAGCTTGCTTGCGCGCGGCAATTTCTCTGATAAGTTTTCGTTCAATAGCACCTTGGCTACTCATCTATTTTCCCTACAACTGCGACTTTAAATCTCACATCATTACCGCTTTTATCATTGTTATGTAATACGATATCGACAACTTCACCAAAATGTTTCGCGCAGCCTTCAATCAGTCCAAGACAAACATGAGACATACAACGAGCACTTTTGTAATCAAAAACCATTTCTGTTTCGCTTTCAGAAATAAATTCAAATCGCGGCGGTTTAGCTTCTTGGTACAGCTTTTTCACCTCGACATGAATATAGTCCTCAACTAAACGAATAAATTGGAGTGAGTTTTTACAACTTTGTAAACTGCTTCTTTCCGGTAAGGATTGGTAAAGATTCTCAAACACAGATTGACCAAACACTCGCTGCAATTCTTCTGCATCTATACCTGTTTGCTTACTGAGTTGTACAATTAAGCGTACCAGATCTTTATGATCGTAGCTGCCAACTGCTGTGTAGACGCCTTCATCACCAGCATCAGAAAGTAGTTGATCAAGAGCATCTAAGCCAAATTTCTCCTCGACCAAATCCATAAACTCTGTGAAGATAATACCTTTCATAGAATGAGCTATCCTTAGTAATATGGAGGTCTATCAAGCATGTATCATAAAGTTAAGTTTTTCAAATAAGGAGAGCGAGCTAAAGTGTTGTCAGAGCTCAATAAAAACCAGATCATTCAGAAGTTTCAGTTACAGCAAACTGTCGGCTATCATCAAGAAACCTTGAGACGTGTTGCTCACGTCCCACGCAATTCATTACGCAAGGCTTCAGTATTAATTGGGTTTGTAGAACGCAGAGCAGGTCTTAACATCATATTTACTAAACGAGCAAAACACCTTAAACACCACCCTGGGCAGGTTAGCTTTCCGGGAGGAAAACACGAAAAAAGTGACACTTCCCTTGCCGATACTGCCCTGCGAGAAACTTACGAAGAAATTGGAATTCCAATAAATGAAATCACTATTTTTGGCCAAATGCCCGAACTCATCACCATCAGCCATTTTACTGTCACTCCGTTTTTAGCCTTCGTTTCTCCGAACTATCAAATTAACATAGATAAAAATGAAGTCGATGAAGTCTTCGAAGTCCCTGTATCTATAGTGTTAGATAGGCAGTACCTTCACAGTGAATGCTTCCATTTACAAAATGACTCCCATCGCGTATTTGGCCTATCTTACGAGAAACACTTTATTTGGGGAATGACAGCACAAATAATCCACGCCATGCAAAAACATATAATGCATTCCTAACTCACATTTAGCGTTTTCATTAATGAATCAACATTTCGTATAAACTAATGACACATTTGCTGACCCACTTACTTTTACGCACATGCATTAGTTTTTATTATTAAATCCATTAGCAAAAATCATAGTAAACTCATTAATTTCGTGAACAAATTCTTGTTTTTCACTTATTATACCATCACTCGTATCAATTAATGATTTAGATCTATTTTTTGTGCAATATTTTGTGCAAAATTGCACGCAACTTATTTCCTGTTCCCAAAATGAGTATTATAAAATGAATCCTACAAATTCTGCGGCTTCTGCCGTACAATCGTCTAGTAAGTTTACTTACAAAGACTTCACTTGGTGCCTATCACTGTTTGGCACTGCAGTAGGCGCTGGTGTGCTTTTTTTACCAATAAAAGCCGGAGCTGGTGGTTTTTGGCCATTAGTTATCCTAGCACTCATCGCGGCTCCTATGACTTGGTTCGCTCATAAATCCCTTGCACGCTTTGTACTTTCTGCTAAAAACCCCAATGCAGATATCACTGACACAGTAGAAGAGCATTTTGGTAAAACTGGCGCAAACCTTATCACTTTCGCCTACTTTTTCGCCATTTATCCCATCGTTCTCATCTACGGAGTCGGCATCACAAATACGGTAGATTCATTTCTAGTTAACCAAATTGGCATGGAATCTATACCTAGATGGCTACTTTCTGGGGCGCTTATTACATCAATGACAGCAGGTGTGGTATTTGGTAAAGAATTGATGCTAAGAGCGACATCAGCGATGGTTTATCCATTAGTATTCATTCTACTCGCTCTATCTTTCTACCTCATTCCTGATTGGAACAGCTCTATGGTTGAAATTACACCGGATTGGTCTGCCATGCCTGTGGTTGTATGGCTTGCCATTCCAATTATTGTGTTTTCATTTAATCACAGTCCAATCATTTCTCAGTTTGCGAAAGAACAGCGGCTAAAACATGGCGATAACGCGGTAAGAAAAACAGATACCATAACTGGTGGCGCAGCAATGATGCTGATGGGTTTCGTGATGTTTTTCGTTTTCTCCGTTGTCTTATCACTTTCACCAGAACAGCTAGCTATGGCAAAAGAACAGAATATATCCGTATTGTCATATCTTGCGAACGCACATGAGTCACCCCTTATTTCATACTTAGGTCCGCTAGTTGCGTTTGCAGCAATCACATCAAGCTACTTCGGTCATTTTCTTGGAGCACATGAAGGTCTTGTCGGTTTAATTAAGTCTCGTTCAAAAGCTCCAAGAAACGTTGTAGAAAAAGGCTCTTTACTCTTTATCGTCATTACAACTTGGATCGTCGCTATCATAAATCCAAGTATCCTTGACATGATTGAGACCATGGGGGCACCTATGATTGCAGCAATTTTGTTTCTATTACCTGTTATTGCTATGCAAACTGTACCAGCAATGAAAAAATACAAAACTTCTCTGTCAGTACAGATTTTCACAGCTATCTGTGGCTTTGCAGCCATTACTTCGGTAATCTACGGCGCGTTTTAACCACTTCACTGTATAAGTGGTTGAGAAAAAATATAACGATAATAATAAACCTCCCATCCTATCTGGGAGGTTTTGTTTTGAGGAAATCGATATGATTAGTGTTTTCGACATCTATAAAGTCGGTGTTGGTCCTTCCAGTTCTCACACTGTTGGCCCAATGAAAGCGGGTAAAGAATTTATTGATGATTTACGCTCAATGGGAAAATTGCGCGACATTACTAAAGTCACCGTTGACGTTTATGGTTCGCTATCACTGACAGGGAAAGGTCACCATACTGATATCGCCATTATCATGGGTCTTGCTGGTAATACTCCCGAAAAAGTCGATATAGATTCTATTCCTAGCTTCATTTCAAGGGTCGAGGAGACAGAACGCCTTCCTGTAGGTATGCATTGTCACACTGTTTCTTTCCCTAAAGATGGAGCAATGACCTTCCACAAAACTAACCTTGCATTGCATGAGAACGGTATGCAAATTCATGCTTGGATGGAAGATGAAAAAATCTACTCTAAGACCTACTACTCTATCGGTGGTGGTTTCATTGTTGATGAAGAAAGCTTTGGTAAAGAAAAGCAAAGTGCCATTAAAGCCCCTTTCGAGTTTACTACCGCCGAAGAATTGGTCAATCAATGTAAAGAAAATGGTCTTTCAATCAGCACTTTAGTCATGAAAAACCAAGCAGTGTTACATTCAGAAGAAGAGACTCGTACCTACTTTGCCAACATCTGGAAAACGATGCGTGAATGTATGGAGCGTGGTATGAATACTGAAGGTATTCTTCCAGGCCCATTACGAGTACCTCGCCGCGCAGCAGCCCTTCGTCAACTGCTACTTACTTCAGAAAAAACCACCAATGACCCTATGTCAGTCGTGGACTGGGTCAATATGTTTGCCTTTGCTGTTAATGAAGAAAATGCAGCCGGTGGTCGTGTCGTCACCGCCCCAACCAATGGTGCGTGTGGTATTATTCCATCTGTACTTGCATACTATGATAAATTCATTCAGACCGTCACTGAAAAAGATTACCTCCGATACTTCGCCGCTTCTGGGGCTATTGGTGGTCTATACAAACGGAATGCTTCGATATCGGGAGCTGAAGTAGGATGCCAAGGGGAAGTCGGCGTTGCATGTTCTATGGCAGCAGCAGGTCTAGCTGAACTTATGGGTGGTAGCCCGGAACAAGTGTGTATGGCAGCAGAAATCGCAATGGAGCACAATTTAGGCTTGACGTGTGATCCCGTGGCAGGTCAAGTTCAGGTACCTTGTATTGAACGCAATGGCATCGCAGCAGTTAAGGCTATTAACTCAACACGAATGGCATTGCGTCGGTCTTCTGCACCAACAGTGTCATTAGATAAAGTCATAGAAACTATGCTTGAAACAGGTAAAGACATGAATGCTAAATACCGCGAGACATCGCAAGGTGGTTTAGCAGTAAAAGTTATTTGTTAAGGTACTTCCACCAATAATATGAGTGAGGCGATTGTTTCTGTGATTGGCCTCATTCTTTATCCACTCACTCCTTAAGTACAGTAATAACGAATCATTAGCAACCACTGATTTTACCTCACAGCCATGATTAAGCTGATGCTACTATCAATTTATTGCCATGCTATGGAAATAAAAAATATAAAAGACCTCTATCTTAGAGGCCTTGATTTAATGGGTAATATGCTCTACTCCACAAACTGTGATACGATTAAAAACAAACCAAACCCTAATGAAAATAGCAGCATAGCGCTACCACCCTCAGCCTGATATCGCTTCGGCTCATTACCTCTTTGACGTACCACATAGACCATAGCCACAGGCACAAATACTGCCAAGAATACTAATATAATTCCCGCATAACTCAGTACAGCAAGGAACTTGTCTGCTGCTAGAAGTGCCCCTATCAAAGGTAAAATAAAGGTAAGAATGTAAGTAACCACCTTATTTTGACCAAACATATCTCGATTTTGGTTATATAGGGACATCGCTACTCCGAAAAATGACGTCAAAAGTGCAAGCCCAGTAAAAATGGAAAGAATTGCCCCAATCCACTTAGAATGATCTTCAAAAACAAGGATAAGTTCAGACACATTTGAAAACTGGCCTAATTGCTCCGTCTTCAAATTCCCAACAACTGCAAATAACCAGCATAGGTAGCATATCAGCGGAATAAGAGAACCAATAACAATCATGTTTCTTAGTTGGTTGTCATTTGCTTCATGGTTGTATGCCACTAGGGAGGGGATCACCACCATAAAACCAAAACTCGTAAACAGAACCGCGCTGGTTTTAATTAACTCTATCTTGTCACTGCTAATAATCTGAGTAATGTTAGAAACCCTAAAATCTGGCAATAATATTAGCAAACTCACAGCTAGGCTAATGATCATAAAAAAGAACAATACACGATTAAGTTTATCGACAGCCCCTGTACCACAAGCAATTATAAACCCTGAAACTAAAGTAAAAACAACTTGGCTGTACTGAGCCGATATACCAAGGCCAATCATGGAACTAAACTGGTCAAGTAAATCAGCAGCTCCAAGGATGTACGCCATTAACAAACAGATAAGTAGAGCATATAAAAGTAGGTTAGTGACGACTTGGCCAAACTTGCCTAGCGTCTGTCTAGCAATAGAGTTCAGTCCTAATCCACCTCCTGTCTTTAAGGTCGCCTCAAGTAGCAACAAAGCAGCATAAGTTGTGCCAAAGCAAATAAAAGTCATTAGTAAACTGCCATACCAAAGTCCAAATTCAGCAAGGACCATAGGAATTGCAAGCATACCGGCACCCAATGCGGTACCAGAAATTATCAGGGAGCTCCCGAAAAGTTTAGTATTCATAAGTTTCGTATCTAGTTATTGTAAGAGAAGGAAGTAATGCGTTTGCCTAGTGCGGTGGCGAACAATCAGAAGCGAAACAAATAGCGAGTTTTAGAATAGAAGTACGATGAAGAAAAATGAAGTGAACGAGATACGTTAAGCAAAGTGTGCGGTGAGCCTTCAGTAGGCTCTATAATTGGTGTTGTAATTTTTAAGATCATGTAAGAATCCGAAGTGAACAAACAATCCTTTGGTTAATGCCGTATTCCTTCTACGGCCTTCCTAACAAAGATGAAGGAAGCAACCATATTAATCATTAGCAATCAGATTGCAACATTCACATTTAAGAAATGGCATATATTGCATCAATAAGACATACCAAAGGCTGATTACTCGGACTGCGGCGTCTCCTCTAAAATGATCTTCCCTTTGAGCTGGGAACCAGCATCCTTAATAATATTAATCGGTGACATGATCACACCTTTAACTGCACCTGACGTTGCCTGTTCCGCAAGCTGTTGGCTTTGTTCAACAATTTCATCAGCTTTCGCCAGCATCGGAGGTATATCACTACGCAAGTTAGTGCTTTCTTTTAGCAACAATGGGATCGTAGTCTGTCGATAGCCTTCACTCTCCACCAGAACAGAAGGGATCACATCCCTGCGATAACTTGCCACTTCACTCATAGCTGTAGGGAATACATCTAAGCGATAACGAGCCAGTTCTTCCAAAGCAGCTGGCAACTTAGCATCTATAGATGCCGCAGTTTGGTTTACAGCAGCGACGTTTTGAGAAACCTCATCGATTGTTCTTACAACATCAGGGACCAATTGCTCAGTTGTTTCGATAACTTTTAACCATTCGTCTACCTGTAAGGTTTTCGCTAATGAATCAATATCCGCTATCATCTCAGGGTAGGTTTCAACAATGCTGCTGACCTTATTCGTCATTTGATGAATGGAGTAACCCAAGTAAAAAATCGACAACGCTAAAACAAATTGTACTATCGTTGAGATACGTGCAAGCATGCTTTTCTCCCAGAATAAAGCGAGTTATTGATCGATATAAACGACATTGATAACAAGAAAGCGAAGCTCTAGGCTTCGTCTTAACTCCGCCAGTATTTTAGTCGCCTGCGTATATGCACCCTGCAGTACAGGTTTCTTTTATTTCAACTTTACTTAGAAGCGGTAATGTCGGTTTTAACTTTAGCCATATCCACCTTGCTAAAACTTCACTAGTTGGATTTTCCAATCCTTCGATATCATTCAAATAGTAATGATCAAGCTGTTCATATATAGGGTGAAATGCAGCTTTAAGCTCTGCGAAATCAATCAACCATCCCGTATGTGGGTCAACCTCGCCTTCTACGTATAGACGAACTAAAAAAGAGTGGCCATGTAAGCGGCCGCACTTGTGGCCTTCCGGTACATTTGGAAGGTGGTGCGCCGCCTCAAACATAAACTCTTTGTATAATTCAGTTTTCATTTTGGTTCTCGGGCATTACAAAAGACACGCAATACTAAGGAAATAGTATAGTAGTGACAAGTTTCACTGACATATTTATGGGATTATTTCTTTAATAATGATTTCTCGAACACCAACAATTATTACAGAGTTGAGGTAATTTATGTGTTTTTTACTTCACATACGACGAATAAAGGTTGAAGCCTCGAAATTGAAAGGTAATATGTGTCTCTGAACATTAGCAATTTAGTGCCGCTTTTTGTGAACTTACATTTGGCCCCCTATGCACTGGATTGATTTTTTACTTGATGGAGAATATTTACAACATGACTTACGCGCCTGTATCTGACGTATTCCGCGGTAAGCTAGCTGTTGGCAGTGAAGTCACTGTCCGAGGCTGGATCCGTTCGCGTCGTGATTCCAAAGCTGGGATCTCTTTTCTTGCCATTTACGACGGCTCTTGTTTCGACCCGATTCAGGCCGTGGTCCCTAGTAATATAAATAATTACACCGAAGAAGTCCTAAAACTAACTACTGGATGCTCAGTAGAAGTAACAGGAACGATTACTGAATCTCCGGCGAAAGGGCAAGATTTTGAACTTGCCGCAACAGCCGTTAAAGTCGTAGGTTGGGTAGAGGATGCTGATACCTATCCAATGGCCAAAACTCGTCACTCAATAGAGTATTTGCGTGAAGTGGCACATCTGCGTCCACGTACCAATGTTATCGGTGCTGTTGCACGTGTCCGTAACTGTCTTTCTCAAGCTATCCACCGCTTTTACCATGAGCAAGGTTACTACTGGGTTTCTGCTCCTCTTATCACGTCCTCTGATGCAGAAGGAGCGGGTGAAATGTTTCGTATTTCTACGCTCGACATGGAAAACCTACCTCGCACTGAAGAAGGCACAGTAGACTATAACGAAGATTTCTTTGGCAAAGAGACTTTTTTAACCGTGTCTGGTCAGCTCAATGCTGAAGCCTATGCTTGTGCACTCAGCAAAGTGTACACATTCGGACCTACCTTCCGAGCTGAAAACTCAAACACCAGCCGCCATCTAGCCGAATTTTGGATGGTTGAACCAGAAGTCGCATTTGCGGATCTGAATGATATCGCCGCACTTTCAGAAAGTATGTTGAAATACGTATTTAAAGCAGTGCTAGAAGAACGTCGAGATGACCTTGAATTCTTTGCACAACGTATAGATAAGGAAGCAATCTCTCGTCTAGAGGCTTTTGTTGAATCTGATTTTGCGCAAGTAGACTATACCGATGCGATTCAAATCCTTTTAGACTCTGGTCGTAATTTTGAGTTTCCTGTCGAATGGGGCATTGATATGTCTTCAGAGCATGAGCGTTTTCTAGCCGAAGAACACTTTAAAGCGCCTGTCATTGTGAAAAACTATCCTAAAGATATCAAAGCGTTCTACATGCGTTTAAACGACGATGGAAAAACAGTCGCGGCTATGGATGTACTCGCGCCTGGCATTGGTGAAATTATTGGAGGTTCGCAGCGTGAAGAACGTTTGGAAGTTCTAGACTCCCGCATGCGTGACATGGGAATTGATCCAGAGCACATGGGCTGGTACCGTGATCTACGCCGTTATGGAACAGTACCTCATGCTGGTTTTGGTTTAGGCTTTGAACGCTTAGTCTCTTATGTGACAGGTATGGGTAATGTTCGCGACGTTATTCCATTCCCACGGACACCACGCTCTGCAAGCTTCTAAATATGAAACTTAAAAACCTCCTGCGGGAGGTTTTTTACGCTTATCAAAATACTATGTATGATAAAAACTAAGTAGTCCTTATTTCACAGGCCTTACTACTGCTGCATCATGTGAAATGCGCTCAGTCCAAAGCTGCAATCGGTGATCAAATTTAGCTTCAGCATGATCATGATCTAATGCTCCAACCTGCTTACGGGCAAAACCACCCAAATACCATTCGAGTACGTAGTTTTCTTTTGCTCCTTTCGCAAAGAAAGGATCATAAGAGGATTTAGCGGCTAATACTTCTCCTGCGTAGTAATAAACTTCCTTATCCAAAAGCCGACCAGTTCTGCTTTTTTTTGTAATCTTTAACATTATGCTTCTTACATTAATTCAAGCTACATTTTTATGCAGCCTCGGTTAATTTAGATAATTAATTACGCGTTAAACGAGATTAGCATCAGCGCCATACCAACTCAGATAATAACATTTAGTTATTAAAACTCAGCGAAATGTTTACGTTGGGTTGTACAATGTTTAACCTTAGTGATTCAAAAGCTAACACCGTTAATATAAAGTTACAATTAACATAATAAAAGAAAATAATTATTCAGAAAAGATCACAAATTCGAGCTAATTGATACATATAAAAAATCATACATAAATTGAGTAATTAATCTAAAAAATACAGGGATTAGTATGGGTTACTCATACTTTTCTAGTATCGGTATCATGAGAGCATCAACGCAATATATCGAACTGTCTCCTTCAGTTCTTGGGTCACTGGATAAGAAGTATTGAGGCGAATACAATCTTGAAACTGATCTTTAACACTGAAAAGGCCCCCATATGCGATGCTAATACCATTTTTTTGTAGCTTTTTATACACCCTATAGGTGTCAATATACGCCCCAAGTTCAACCCATATAAAGTAACCACCACTAGGTCGATTCACCGTTATATTACTTGGAAAGTAGGAATTAATTGTTTGAATAAGAATCTTTTGCCTATTACTCAATTCTTTTCGTATCTTTCTTAAGTGTTTATCGAAACTTTCATATTTAAGAAAATGAGCGATACCCTCTTGAACGGGTAAGCTTCCCGCCAGAGTTGAAACCAGTTGAGCTTTTTGTAACCTTTCATGGAATGTCTGATTGACAACCCAACCAACTCGATATCCTGGACACAATGATTTAGAAAAAGATCCACAGAGAAGCACTCTATCCTCTTTATCCCAGTATTTAATAGGCCGTGGTCTTTGCTCTCCAAAGTAGAGCTCTGAATACACGTCATCTTCAACAACGACTACATCAAACTGATTTGCAAGTTCTATAATTTTTTGTCGCTTTCGGTAAGACAAGCACGTACCCGTCGGATTTTGAAAACTAGGCATAATCCAGCAAACTTTTATGTCGTTTTGGCTGACTACCTTTTCAAATTGGTTGACGCATAGCCCTGTTTCCAAGTTGACAGGTACTTCAATCGCTTTAAGACCCAACCTCTCTACAGCCTGTATTGCACCGTAAAATGCTGGTGCTTCTATGACTATCGTATCACCTGGATGAGTAACAACTTGTAAACTAAGGTTAAGGGCTTCCATCGCTCCCGACGTGATAACAATGTCATTATGCGATACCGATAGGCCATGGTTAATATATCTCTGAGCAATCTGACGCCTTAATGCTTCATTACCGGGAGGCATATTTTCAACGACACTATTAATTGACATTTTTCGTCCAGCACTTGCAAGATGCCGATTAATTGACTGTAAAGGAAAAAGACTGGGATCAGGAAATGCTGAGCCGAGGGCAACATTAGCATGACTGCTACTTTGTAGAAATTCATACAGCTTGTCGCTGAAATGGGGCTTGGTAGCCTTCACTGAACTTTCCTCTGTCACTCGACCCATAATCGATGTGACAAAATATCCAGATTGAGGTTTGGCCACTAGCCACCCTTGAGCTTCAAGAAGTTTATAGGCTTGTATAACTGTTGACGTACTTAGTGAACTATTACGGCTAGTCATTCTTACCGAAGGTACTTTATCCCCTGAACGCCACACCCTAGTTTCAATTTGTAGCTTGAGTTGTTCAGCAAGTTGCTGGTAGCGGGTCATTTTCTCTCACATTTTTTATACAAAAGACAATTAGTTATATGATTTAATTAATATTTCCCATAAAACACTAAAAGTTATTTTATTACTTATCTTTGTAATTCAAACTTTTACATTAAAATTTTATTTCATACGCTAACATTTACTGATGCATCTCTACAATCTGAAATAAATCATCATAACCACAGGTCATATGATAGTAGTGGTTCGTCGAGTACCCTAACCGGATACATGGCAGCAATAAAAGGGCTAAGTATGGTACATTCAAACTATAATGCACGACTAACATTTAAGTTATATGCTATCGCCGCGGTTGTATTCGCGATCTACGGTGGCCGAGTTTGTCCCTTTCTAGAGACACTCACCCCAATAGAGACTTTTGTGCACATCGGAGTAACTTTTTCACTGCTTTTCCTCATCAGACATGTGTTTCTAAAAAATCACCCACTGATAAATAAACAGCATCACACAAAACTCGACTCAACCTTGTTTTTTCTGGTGAGCATCCCCCTCGCACTATTCTACAACGTTTATTATAACTTTGGCTTAGAGAGTAACGTTAAAGTCCTATTTGGCATGAGCTTATTCGGTTTTTTGTCAGGATTGATTCTTCAATTATCTTCTAAGATCCAAAGATTTGATTATGATGAGGCGTGCAATTTTTTCGAGCTAAGTGGAGAACGTCAATCTATCGTTAATCATATGACGATGATGGTATGTATGCTGCTGGTTATATTGACTGTTTTATTATCTATGGTTGCAGTAAAAGATATCTTCTGGCTGGAGAACAACCCCGAACGTTTACTTGATGGTAGTGGAGCAATCAGTGTACTAAAAGAGTTTTTATACATCTCACTCGCGATCGGTGGTTACGTTGTAACTATACTTATTCTTTGGGCTAAATTAGTACGTAAAGTCCTTTTATCGCAGGAGTCTTCTTTATTGGAGGTAACGCAAGGGAATATAGCAAAACGTTTGCCGATTTTTGAGCATGATGAACTTGGTTCAATGGCCTCTTTAACAAATAAAATGCTCGACAGTTTGCAATCTAGCCAAAACGAAGTAAGGACGACTCGGGATGTGGCCATTGTTTCATTATCTGCATTAGCAGAATCTCGTGACAACGAAACGGGCGCTCATATCATGCGAACTCAAGAATATGTTCGAGCTCTGGCAACTTACCTAAGTCAATTCGATAAATATAAAATGCTGCTTACGCCAAGTTATATTGAACTGCTTTATAAATCAGCTCCATTACATGACGTAGGAAAAGTTGGTATACCAGATAGCATTCTCCTTAAACCTGGCAAATTAACAGTGGAAGAGTTTGAGGTGATGAAGCGCCACCCAGAAATTGGAGCAAATGCACTTTCCAAGGCTGAGAAACACCTTGGTAGCAATTCATTCTTGCGCCTTGCTAAAGAAATTTCCCTTACTCACCACGAGAAATGGGATGGTAGTGGTTATCCAAAAGCGCTCGTCGGCGAGGATATACCTTTATCTGGTCGACTTATGGCCATTGCTGATGTCTACGATGCCTTAATTTGCGAACGTGTTTATAAAAAAGCATTCTCCCACCAAAAAGCCAAAGCCATCATATTAGAAGGAAACGGTTCTCATTTTGACCCCGAAGTCATTAACGCATTTATGGCCATCGAGCACGAGTTTATCGATATTGCTGATAAATATCGTCGCCTTGAACAAGAAGAAAATGCTCAGGTTGAAGAAGAGATGCGAGCCCAAGCATAGATGATAGACATACATAGTATTCTAATTTTCTGTTCCAAATTCTGAATACATACTCTGCTATACGTAAAGTGACCGTTGATCAAAATAAGTTCACCGAATTATGCATTTTATTGACTGTCGATGTTGTTTCCACAAGCCCAGATAAGGTATAAATAAGTACAATATTTATATCTCCTCTTTCGATTAATACGGATGACAATTATGTTTGAAAAAGTCAGTGCTGCACCCGCCGATCCTATTCTTGGTCTCACAGAAGAATTCAAGAAAGATCCTCGCGCAGACAAAATTAACCTTGGTGTTGGCATTTACAAGAATGAGCAAGGTGAAACACCTGTACTAGCAACAGTGAAAAAAGCAGAAGCGGCTTTGCTAGAAAACGAAAAGACTAAATCTTATCTGACTATCGAGGGAACTGCTGAATACGGCCTAGTAGTTCAAAAGCTCTTATTCGGCAGTAACGCTGGTATCGTAACTAATAATCTAGCCAAAACGGCTCAAGCTCCTGGTGGTACTGGCGCTTTGCGCGTAGCGGCTGAGTTCATCAAACGCCAGCTAGGTGGTGTAAAGATTTGGATTAGTAATCCTACTTGGGCCAACCACAACGCCGTATTTTCTGCGGCTGGTATAGAGACAGCTCAATATAGCTATTACAATGCACAAACAAAGGACAAAGATTTCTCTGCCATGCTATCTGATTTGGAACGCGCCGAAAAAGGTGATGTTGTTCTTTTACATGGTTGTTGCCATAACCCAACGGGTATAGATCCAACCGCTGATGAATGGGAAACATTGGCTAAACTCATCTCTTCTAAGCAACTACTACCACTATTCGACTTCGCCTACCAAGGTTTTTCCAAAGGTGTGGAAGAAGATGCAGAAGGTTTGCGTATTTTCTCCAAGCACAACAAAGAAATTTTAGTCGCCAGTTCATTCTCGAAGAATTTCGGACTTTATAATGAACGTGTTGGCGCCTTTACTCTGGTTGCAGAATCAGAACAAACAGCAACGAGAGCCTTCTCTCAAGTAAAAGCAATCATACGTTCAATCTATTCTAATCCTCCCGCTCACGGTAGTGCAGTCGTTACACACATTCTTAACAATGAACAACTGCGTAACGAGTGGGAAGCTGAAGTGAAAGAAATGCGTGACCGTATCCAAGACATGCGTGAACTCTTTGTAGCAACACTTAAAGAGCAGGGTGTTAATGCTGACTTTAGCTTTATTGAACGCCAAAATGGTATGTTCTCATTCTCTGGCTTGTCAAAGGATCAGGTAACTCGCCTTAAAGATGAGTTTGGCATTTACATCGTCGGTTCAGGTCGTATTAGCGTTGCTGGTATGACTCGTTCTAACATGCTTCCACTTTGTAAAGCTTTAGCCGCTATCCTTTAAATAAAAGAGCGAAAGAGCCAGTTATCACTGGCTCTTTTTTCATAGTGAAAGCGATACACATATTCATCAACTAATATAAATACTTCACACTGATTCCACCTTCATTGGTGGTGGTTTTACCATTATTTATATGAGTGTAGAAACCAGCGACCACAATCTTATCCGTTACCTGATAGCCTGCACGCATATTAAAGATATCTTCATCTAAAAAATCACTGCGTCGAAGCTCACCAATTAATGATATTTGCCAATATTGACTTATCTCATGTTTTAAGGTGACATCGCCGGCCCACATAAACTTTCCGTCGCTAAAAAGTTTCTCATCTGTAATGTCATTGGATGAGGACGACCAGACATAGCCAGTTTTTGCTCCAGCTATAAGATCCCATTTATCGTCAAGAGAGTAATTAAATGCAACACCAGGTAATAAAATATAGTTTTCAGTAGTTGTGTTATCGTTTGGATGAATAAACCTTGCTTCGTAATCAAGTGTGGCTAGGATTTTTTTATCAAATTGCTTCTTTCCCCCTACCGCTAGGGAGGTCACGTTGCTATTGGTACCTAAGTCATCATCATATGATCCCGCACTCAAGTCCGCATAAAGATAATTGTAATTGAAGTTGTTACTGGCATTGGTAGTGAACATAGGTAACAGACCTAAAAGCATCAAAGACAGTAAAATGTAAGGTGGTTTGACATCCATGAGCACCTCTATAACACAGGCCAATTAAGCCATGTAAAGGAAAACATTCTCAAAAACTAAGCGGCTGCCGATATGTATTACAAAAGTATAGTCTAGATACACAGGTTTTCTAAGAGGCTTATCTGAATGGGTAATGGACTGGAAAACAATTAGTTAAATGCCACCCTATTACTTTCATATCGTCATCATCGCTTTTACTGAAAGACTTCACACTAACTGATATTGACTATCCTACTTGCTTTCTTGTATTGAATTCTCCATCCAGACCATCTTGGTAACTCCCATCTTTTGGGATCTCCTTTGCGAAGACCTGACTGATAAACAACATAAACCAACTTTTTATTTGGTACATACTCCACACTCAAATTTAAGTCACCAATATAAAGCTGAAATGGGTATCTAGCGGCAAAATCTTCATACTCCCATGCAGGTATTCCATCAAAAGGAAAGTCATTGGCAGTAAATACGTCTAGATCAGATAGCTCTGTCATCTCTAATTCATCTAACTGTTTGATAAACCAAGAGTCAAAACTTAAGTCTTCTAACTCTATCGATGATGGTGCTTTTTCTATGATGCTATAAAGCTTAAAATGCTCTATTTGCTGATGACGCAGCTTGGCAAAGCCAGGGAGAACGTCTTCTCGCTTTACGGATTCAAGTAATAACTTACTTGCCAAGCCTCCCTGAGCTAACTGCATTTTGGCCGCTACTTTACGTCCAGAATACATCAAAGTCATTGCGACATGAGGCATATCATTGACAAGTATGCCCTCCCCTTCAACCCACTCTCCGATACTAAGTCTTTCAAAAAGCGCAAGCTTTACTGGCATAGTAAAAGTGGCCAAGTTCAATGTTTGTTTAACTCCTCTTCCTGGCAGGCTATGTGTATCCATCACCAGAGCAGCTTCAGCCTTATCCGATAAACGACTGTTACGCCCCAAAGTCACCTCCATCTGCCCATTACCTAGTGCACCACGACGTTTTTCTCGCCGAACAAACAAGAGCTCAGGATGTAATCGAGCTACAGCTTCTACTAGCTCCTCATGTGTATAACGAGAAGCAACGCTTAACTGAGGTAATTCAAACACCAAGCGCATTTGGTTTGAAAGTAATTGGGCTTCTTTCAGTGCTTCTCTATCCACCGTTACACCTGAGAACACTTTCCCCCTTAGAGTGCGTATCATGAGCTCTCCATCACAACCTAGTGGCTCTTCAAAGTTAAGCTGCCCTTGTAATTCCTCACAAGAAGATAGGCGGCATATGTTTGCTGGAGTAGTCAATACCGACGTGAGGTCAACCATAGCCTCTTGCAAGCTTCGAGTTGGCATACGAGTAACAAGATCCGCATATAGGGCATCTATTGGTAAGGGGTAGATACGTTGACCATGTAACGTCGCTCGACCTTCTTGGTCTATCGCCCCCATTTGATTGAGCATCTTGGTTGCCTGGTGCAACGATTTCTCTGGTAAGGGTTCAAGAAAACTCAAATCTGATAAACGGTATCCACAACATGCTGCCGCAAGCATTGCTTCACTTAGCGCTTCTCGATGTAGTTCTGGTGGAGTAATTTCAGATAATGCCGCAAACTCACCGTACAACCTAACGCAGATACCATCCATTACTCTTCCAGCTCGACCACTCCTTTGGCAAGCACTTGCTTTGGAAATATGTTTAAGGCATAAGGTTGTTTTACCATTTCGCTGTTCAGTTCGACGTTCTAAACCGGAATCTATTACCGCCACAACATTGGGTATAGTAAGCGATGTCTCAGCAACATTGGTTGCCAGTACGATTTTCTTTTGGTTCTGAGGTGTTAACGCGATCGTTCTTTGCCGATCGGTGACTGATGCATGGAGTGGGACAACTACCGCATCAGCTAAGTGTGAAAGCATGTTTTGACATTGACTTATCTCTTTTCTACCCGGTAAAAAAACCAAGATATCACCATCAAGATCCAGTAGCGCTTCAACTTCTTTTTTTACACTAGATTCAAGATGACGACTATCTGGCAGTTGGCGTGAATCCCCAGCGCGATTTACTATTGCTACATGATAGCTCCGGCCTTTAGATTGCAATAGCTCGGCATCAGTATATCGAGCCAGTTTTTGTCCTTCTATCGTTGCTGAAGTAATTACTAAACGATGCAAATTAGACTCTTTTAGCAAAGCAACCAGTATATCGGTATCCCAGCGGCGCTCATGAAATTCATCTACGATAACGGTTTTAAATCCTGCAAGTTCATTTTCGGCAAACCAGCGTAAAGCAACACCGGGAGTAACGAAAATGACCTGAGTATCGTCTGTACAGCAATTTTGCAACTTAATCGAGTAGCCAATTGACTCTCCCACACGCTCGTTTTTTTGCTCCGCAAGAAACTGAGCAAGTGACGTACATGCTATACGTCTTGGCTCTATAACCAGTACTCTTCCCCTTTCCTGTGCCCAAATTGGTAACCTTGTCGATTTGCCGGAGCCAGTTTCGGCTTCTACTATCATATTGTGAGTAGATAAACGGTTAAGAAAGTCAGATTTAAGGGTATCTATGGGTAAGCTGAACATAGTGAGCATCCAGATCTTGGAAAAGGTTGAAAGTATATACTTAATCTGGTCCAGAATGCAGGAATATTCGGTTTACAATATGGCCACTAATCCCTATCATTTTCTGGTTCCCGTTCCTTAAGACCCTACATTTATAGGCAAGTGATGAATAACGATAAACGTCCCTTATATATTCCCTACGCAGGTCCAGCGCTTCTTAGTACGCCTCTTCTCAATAAAGGCAGCGCATTTTCTGCTAAGGAAAGAGCTTCATTCAATTTGGAAGGATTGTTGCCAGAGACAACTGAAACCATTCAGGAGCAAGTGGAACGAGCGTACCAACAGTATCAAAACTTCGAAAGTGATATGGATAAACACATTTATCTACGTAACATTCAAGATACTAACGAGACCTTGTTCTATCGATTGGTGCAAAACCACGTCTCTGAAATGATGCCCATTATATATACTCCGACAGTGGGAGCCGCATGCGAAAATTTCTCAAATATTTATCGTCGAGGTCGTGGGCTATTTATTTCATTTGCGAATCGAGACCGAATTGATGACCTATTAAATAACGCATCAAACCACAACGTTAAGGTCATCGTAGTAACTGATGGTGAACGAATTCTAGGCCTTGGTGACCAAGGTATAGGTGGCATGGGGATCCCAATAGGTAAGCTAGCACTTTATACTGCCTGCGGTGGCATCAGTCCAGCATATACACTACCCATCGTTTTGGACGTGGGTACAAATAACCCTCAGCGTCTTGCCGATCCAATGTACATGGGCTGGCGTCACCCCCGAATTACGGGTACTGAATACGATGCTTTCGTCGAAGATTTCATCCAAGCTATTCATCACCGTTGGCCAGAAGCATTAATTCAGTTTGAAGATTTCGCTCAAAAAAATGCCATGCCTCTACTTGAGCGATACAAAGATCGTATTTGTTGCTTTAACGATGATATTCAAGGTACTGCAGCAGTGACTGTCGGATCACTATTAGCAGCGTGCGAAGCAGCAGGAACGATGCTGTCAGAACAGCGTATTACCTTCCTAGGAGCAGGATCGGCTGGCTGTGGTATAGCTGAAGCCATCATTGCACAAATGATCTCCGAAGGTATTTCTGACCAGAAAGCCAGATCCCAAGTATACATGGTTGACCGCTGGGGTTTATTGCAAGAAGGTATGCCTAACTTACTTGATTTCCAGCAAAGGCTGGTACAAAAGCACAGTGCAACAGACAGCTGGGAAGCTGATGGGACCGGTTTTTCCTTACTCGATGTGATGAGCAATGCAAAACCTACCGTCTTGATAGGAGTTTCAGGTGCTCCTGGCTTGTTCAGCGAGGACGTAATAAAGGAAATGCATAAACACTGTTCACGCCCAATCGTATTTCCACTATCCAATCCAACTAGCCGAGTAGAAGCAACACCTCATGACATTATCGAATGGACTAATGGAGAAGCACTAGTTGCAACAGGAAGCCCATTTGATCCTGTCGTGCATAATGGAAAAACCTACCCAATTGCACAATGTAACAACAGCTATATCTTCCCTGGTATTGGATTAGGCGTACTCTCGGTACAGGCCAAACGAGTCACAGATGAAATGCTAATGGAATCTAGCCGTGCTCTTGCAACATGCTCTCCTATGGCAGTTAACGGCCAGGGTGCATTGCTTCCACCTTTAGAGGCTATCCATTCAGTATCTAAAAAAATTGCCTTTGCTGTAGCAAAGAAAGCGATCGAGGTAGGTGTAGCGTTGGAAATTCCTGATGATGCTCTGGAAGAATCTATTGAGCATCACTTCTGGCAACCTGTATACCGCAAATATAAGCGTACTTCTTTCTAATTTTTAATGGTTTAAGCCCCTGGTAACAGGGGCCTTTATATATGATGATTTTTGAATTCCTCTCTCCAGCAGGGCATTACCTCCTGCCGTATTTAAATGAAATATCTATCGCACTTATTGCCTGTATACTGGTTGTTTTTGGCGGTGAAATAAATAAACTGCTAAGAAAATTTGTCCGTAACCAACATTTCTTAGTCAGAACCATAATATTTATTTTAATCAACGCATTTGGTTATGGGTTAATAATCGTAAAAGCAACACCTTACCTAGCTCGGACATTACATAGCTTAGATGCAGGCATCATGTTCTCAATAGTTGTTGTATGCTTTATATTTATCGGCTCATGGGCACAACGGAATCAACAAATTTAGTGAGAAGGCTTTTCCATCAACCTAAACCCTCTGATCATTATTTAGCGTACCTGCTAAAGATCCTTAGGTGTTTACCGCTTATTTTAATTTGCGGTTCTGCTGCGTTATTCATTATTGACCGGTGGGTTTCTTACCAAACGAAAGATCAAGTTTACAGTGAGTCAGAAGAAATTGGTAAGTTTGATGTCGCTGTGGTACTTGGTACAAGTAAGTATTTAGGTAAAATTCTCAATGACTACTATATTAATCGAATTAACGCAGCCGTAAGCTTATATCGAAGAGAAAAGGTCGAAAACTTTCTTCTAAGTGGTGATAATGCTCATCGCTCTTATAACGAACCCTGGACAATGAAACGTGATCTTCTTAAAGCTAACATACCTGAGGAGCATATTTTTCTGGATTATGCTGGCTTTAGGACGCTCGACTCCATTATTAGAGCAAAAGAAATATTCGAAACAGATAATTTTCTGATTATTACGCAGAAATTTCACTGTGAACGGGCATTATTCATTGCTAATTTTCATCACATCAATGCTAAATGCTTTGCCGTCCCCGGCCCTAGTTCACATTCAGGATACAAAGTTCGATTACGTGAAGTGTTTGCCAGAGTAAAGGCTGTACTTGATCTTTACATAATGCGTGAAAAGCCTAAATTTCTTGGTCCGAAAGAGCCAATACATAAAGAAGAGGCCATACCAACTACCACAAATATGGATAATAGTACGCCCTAAGCCCAGTAATTCTTCGGCTTACCTCAGTAGATTACCCCTATTTACCTTATCTAATACACTTAAAACCAAAAATAAAGAGCAATGTCTATGTCTTTCATCGCCAAAGGAACGTTAAAAAAAATGCGGGCCTCATTAGATACACAGGTTCAATACCAACTCCCTGTTGGAGAACAACTCATCGATCTTAAACCATTTATCGGTCAGATACTTACTTTGACCCACACCGGCAATATTTTTTGTTGTTCATGTGGTAAAAAGACTAAAAAAAGCTATTCACAGGGGCATTGCTTCGTCTGTATGAAAAAACTTGCCAGTTGCGACATGTGCATCATGAAGCCTGAAACATGTCATTATGATCAAGGTACTTGTCGAGAACCGTCTTGGGGAGAAGAGAACTGTATGGTAGACCACTATGTTTACCTATCAAATACCTCTGGTGTTAAAGTCGGAATTACGCGTCACACCCAAATTCCCACGCGTTGGATAGATCAAGGTGCTACCCAAGGCTTACCTATTTTTAAAGTCCGAACACGATACATTTCAGGTCTTATTGAAGTAGAACTAGCAAAGCACATAGCTGACAAAACCAACTGGAGAACGTTACTCAAGCAAGATAGTGAGCCTTTAGCACTCAAACAAAAAATAACTGAGTTACTACCTCTAATTGAGCCCAAAATTGAAGAGATTAAACAACAGTTTGGTGAAGACGCGATTGAGTTACTTGATAATAAAATCACTCAGATTGGTTATCCTGTACTTCAACACCCAAGTAAAATCACATCGCACAACTTTGATAAGAACCCTGAAGTAACTGGAACTTTACAAGGGCTCAAAGGGCAATATATGATTTTTGATACTGGTGTTATTAATATCCGAAAATTCACGTCATACGAAGTGGAAGTGAGTGGTTAAGCAACCACATCGCAAGCAAAGAAGCCCTTAATTAAGGGCTTCTATCACTGAGTTAAATCAAAGTAGATTTATTAAAATTGCTACCTGAAGAGAACGGAGTACAATTTAGTCTAGAGGGCTAAGAATGTATTTATAGCTTTCTGTTCCTTTCCCAAAAGACTCATTGATACGCTCCTTCACCTCATCGATAGAAATATCTGAGATAACTCCCTTAGCGTCAGTCAATACGTCGTTACCAAAACCATTAACCATATACATACTTCTTACCCAAGCACTACTATCAGCATTACTCACGACATCGTCTAAATAAAGATCAAGTCGTTTCTTTGCAACTGACAACTCACTCTCTGTCACTGCTGTTTGCAAATCAGTCACAACTTTGTCGACAGCTTGTTCAACCTTGGTTAAATCACTCACAGCTACCTGAGATTCAATTACCCAATCTGTTATAGTTTGGTTATAGCTCATAGCTGAATAGCTAGATGGAGAATAATCTAAACTAAGCTCTTCACGTACATAATTATCTATGCGATTGGCAAGTATATTCTCTATGATTTGGTCTATAAACTCGCGCCTAACATCTTGAATTCTAGAGTTTTTATTGTGCACCCTGAGAATGAAACGACCTTTTTGCTCATTATTAATGGCAAGGTTAATCTTGGCATCAGGTCTTGAGTTATAATCGATTTGATAAGATGGCACGTTTGCTTGTTGCAGTGGTAAGGTCGCAACATAGTCATTTATCGCGTCAGTAATGTCTGAAGATTTAACATCAGCAACAATCACCAGCTTATTATTTCTTGATTGTCTGAACAACTGTTCGAATGCTTGCTGGACTTGATCTACCGTTACCTTATTAAAATCTCGCGCATAATTTGGGAAGTAAGCGCTGCTTGAGGCGTATGTATTGGTGTCCATCGCATCATACCATTGCCCAAGAGGTGATTTAAGGTATGACATAGCCTGCTCTGCAAACTCTTGTTTTATAACATCCACCTGCCGTGGGTCAAACTTAGGGTAAACGAGACTGGTATACATAAACTGTAAGGCTTGATTAAAATGCTCTCGCGGTACACTCATTTCAAAACCATGTTCGGTATCATCAATAAAACCCTGCATTTCAATTGAGTTTTTACGAACATAAGCCTTCATTTGCGAGCCGTTAAAATTTCCAGTTCCACTTCGAGCAATAACAGGAAACAAGATTTGAGCGGCAGGCAATAAATCTCTATCTAACGCTGCTTTACCACCAGCAGACATATAGACTAGATTTACAAAATCACTATTAACATCAGGGTCTAACAGTACTTCGACACCATTAGTCAGTGTCCAAATCTCTTCACCATTCTCGTACACAACTGAATCTGGCAATGGGCTAGAAGACTTGACTTCCACCAAGCCGTTAACATCAAAGTTAATGTTGTTGTCCACAACTCCTGTGATTTTATACATGCTTTTCCACTCTGGTAGTGCTTGCTCAATATGTTCAATGGATTCAGTAGCCCCTACACCAACGAACATTCCATAATGAGAAGATAGCATATTGTTTAGATGCTGATTGACTGTATTGATGTCAGCACTGCGAATAGTATGGTCAAGACTGAGTTTATAACCTTTGCGTGATTGAGTTGGGGCGCCTGTTATTAATTGTGTTATTTTCTCATTAATAAAATACTCTGGTTTGCTTGTTTCCCAGTTTTCATCAGCATGTTTACGCCAATTTATATAATCAGCCATAATTATATCTAATTCAGACTCACTGACACCATGATCTCTCAAAGAGGCTAATGTTTTCAAAAATATCGGCTGAACAAGGTTTCTTTCAGGTTCTGAAAATGCGAATGATACTTCATAGATACTGATGTTACGGAATGGGTAAACGTCTGAATACAGCCACTGATAGGGGATAGACTGCTCATCAAGAATCGTTCTCAAACGTAACCTAATTAATTGTGCTGCAATATAATCAAGCTCACTGTTTAGTAACTGTTCTTGCGTTGATACTAGACTGTCACCTCGGTCAAACCTAAGACCTAAAATAGCATGCTCATCATCAGCGACTTTAGCGATGAAGTCATCATTCTTCGATGTCAACAAGGGTAGTTCAGGAGCATACTCTGTGTTAGTGGCTGTCCAATCAGAAAACAGTTTCTCGATCATGACTTTCGCTTGGGCGCGATCAATATTACCAGCAATAATCAGCTCAGCGTTGTGTGGCTGATACCACTTGTTATAAAAAGCCTTTAGAGATTCAGGAGTTGCGGCTTTAATAGCTTCAGAAGTACCTCCTGGAGATCTCTTTTCATAAAGACTTCCTTCTATGAGGTAAGCATCATACTTATCGTAAAATGGTTGAACAATATGGTCGTACAAACGGTTTTCAGACAATAAAATACTCTTTTCCTGTTCAATTTCTTCCGGTGAAAAAGTGATGCCACTTGCTACATCTCGAAGCCATAGCATTGCCTTATCAAACGCTTCTGGGTTCGGGAGATTGAATTTATAAGTCGTATTGTCGTACGACGTAGTAGCATTAACACCATGTCCCTTTTCAGCCCCCGTCGTTTCCATTAACCGCTCTACCTCTTTGGGCGTAAAGTTTTCACTGCCCTCAAATGCAAGATGCTCAACATAATGAGCGTAACCTAACTGGGATAATTCTTCGGCCGTTGAACCTACATGAACCAAAAGGCGAATGGATATTTCCTTAGAATCCATTGGGTAGAGGTGGTACTTCAGCCCATTGTCTAACGTGCCCGAAGACCAATTAGTATTAGGTTGTATAGGAACAGGAGAAGACGGTGTGTTTTGAACACACCCGACAAGCAATAGCCAACATAAGGCAAAAAGTTTTTTCATTGTGATACTTCTTTGTTTTTATATTCAAAAGAAATATACCTTTAAATCTATCAATGTCTAGCGCTAATAATTGAATAGATGTAACTAAAATACACCTAATCCATTTGTGATTAAATTATTAATAATTTCAATGTTTTGAAAATATTGAAAACGCCAGCTAAATTGAGTAAAGCACCGTCAATGTGCTTCAATATAATTAATCAGTGAGTAGAAACATGACGTCTATAAATAACAACAAAATTGACTTTTCCTTTTTATTAAAAACAAGTGTCACAATCACAATGTGTAGTACTATTATCGCTTGTGCTGGCAATCCTTATGTACGAAACGCAGAGCGCAACGACGTAATTACACTTGGCGATTCTATCTTTGACCTTTCAGGTGAACTCCAACAATTTCTAGAAAGCCCAGAAATGGCCAACACAACATTCCGCGATTACACCTTAAGCGGCGCAAAACTCAGTGGGGGTATTGTTGCCAAACCGGTTATTGAACAATACCAAGATGCTAAGGCTGATGACCCTAACATTAATATCGTAGTCATGGATGGTGGTGGTAATGATATTTTACTGCCAGCAATGGTATTTGACCCTTATGAATGCAAAACGACTTGGTATCGGACTGAACTTAGTGAGAAATGCACTAGCTTAGTTGATGACATTTATGTCGAAACAGTAAACCTTCTGAATCAAATGGAGCAAAACAATGTCCAGCAGGTCATTTACTTAGGCTACTACTACACAACGGGTGACAAAGCTAACCTCCACCAAGCGATTGACTATGGTGACAACCGACTCACTGATGCCTGTAGTAACACCACAGTATCATGCCAATTTGTTGACCCTAGACTTGGAATTACGCCAGATGACGTATTATCTGACAATATCCATCCAAACACATCCGGATCTCAAAAATTAGCTCAGCTTATCTGGCCTCACCTTCAAGCTGTATTATAAATCAGCACCGCCTGTTAGCCCATGGCATGCCATGGGTTAATCTTAAGTATAAGAGGAGAAAAGAATGAGCAAATGGGTATGGGGTTTCACTGTTTGTGCTATTGCTGGTTTAGGTGTTTGGCTCCTGCCGTTAACGTCATTAATTTCAACACCCCCTTCTTTTGAAAAGGTTGAAAATACACCGCTAGATTTTCATCAAACAAAAGCATCATCTGCGAATCAAACTGATAATTTTGAACTCGTTGAAGAGCTAGCACAGCAATTGCGTAAAGAGCTAGGCGAGAGCATCCATAACGTTGAGATTCAAGTTGGGTTGGTAGATTTTCGCCAATATCTACGTGAAAAATATCAGGACAAAACAGATAGTCTATTTCATTCTGTTATAAATCATGCATTTCCTAACTACGCAGAATCTATTTTTGCGAATCTCTCAAAAATGGAAATATATGAGGATTGGCTTCTTGCTGAAATGAAGTCTCTTCTAAATATGACTTTTGAAGAAAAGCAAATTAGCATTTGGGCAAAACGTCATGATCTATTTGCATCAGATGCCGATATTCTCTGGTCGGCTGAACTGGCCGAACGAGAACAAAAAATAGCTGATACGAAGAAATCCATTGAGCTTTTGAACCAAGCTTATGATATGGAGATCAATCAGCGCCTCTATGCACTTAAGACAACGATCGAGACAAATTTTTCACAGCAGGTCGGCGGAAAAATTTTAAGCCCATCCATGTTAGCCAGCACTTTCTTTAGCCTTGACTCTGTACAGCATGATTTAGAGAAAATGTCACCTTATGAACGTTCACTGCAACTCGCCAATATACGTAGAGATTTAGGCTTTAGTGAAAGGCAGGTCGAAAAAGCGGCACTCAAAGATGAAAAAAATGAGCTCCGCTGGCAAGTAGGATATCAATACATGGCTGAGAGGCAGGCATTACTAAATACCCTCGCCGACGAAGAATTAAATAATGAACTCAAACATCTGAGGCTCAGCTATTTTGGTGATGAAGCATCGACACTCGAGAAAGAAGAGCAGCAAGGGTTTTATCGATTTAAACGTCCACGCGTCTATGGCAGAAATTAAGATGCCAACAATGACATAATTAGTATGACTGTAAATCCTCTCCCCTCACAGTGACACGGTGCAATCGACGTAGTCTGTCACCGTAATCGGTTACCGCAAAGTGTTGAGTAGATATATTATCCCATAGTGCTAAAGAATTTGGCTGCCATGTAAAACGTACCTGAAATTCGGGTAATCTAGCGAGTTGATACAGTTTTTCAAGAAGTGCGTTACTTTCTGCCTCTTGCAATTCGTTGACTTTGCGGGTGAACTGCTCGTTAACAAATACAGTTGGGTTTCCAGTTTCAGGATGACGAACTATGAGAGGATGTTTTACCGGAGGGTAATTGATTGAAACTTTGGCAACGTGACTCTGCCCACCCTCTACCAGAGAATCATAACGACTGCCTTCAAATGCATGTAGAGCATGAGTAGCTGTTAACTCTCTTAACAGGTTTTGCTCATCTATCGTTAGACTCAACCATACGGCTTCCATGGATGTCCATATGGTATCTCCTCCCCTGTCGGGACAAATCTGGGCATGCAGGATGGAGCAACGGCAAGGTCTCTCTTGCCATGTCAAATCAGTGTGCCAATAGCTTCTACTTGGTGGATTACCAGGTGATGTTTCAATCACAACCACCTGTTCTTCATCCTCTAAGTGTGGAAAAAATGGGTGAACAGGTTCAAGTTCCCCAAAACGTTTCGCTAGAGACATGTGCTGCTGCGGCGTCATAAATTGGTTATGAAAAAATAGCACCTTATAGTCAAGATAAGCTTGATAGATAGTTTGAAATTCAGCATCACACAATGTAGAAAGATCGACATCTTCCACAAGCGCACCAATCTTAGGTGATAAAGGGGTTATATTCACAGTTCATCCTCGTTTTATCGACTAACAAACACAGACCGTTCAACAGCCAAAACTATTACACACTAGCAAAAAATGCTTGCATTTTACTTTATTGAAATAACATATTAACTCAATTTTCTAGTAAGTAGTTTCTTGTTGTAGAGCCCTACAACTTTAATTAGAGTGAAACGATCACCACTATTTGCAAACTATTGCTAGAGAGAAGCACCAATCCCCTATTACCCATATCGATATTGTTTACGCTCTAAGCTATAACCATTACTTACACTTGAATAGTCGAATGGCGCTTTCATTACAATCACATATTCCATACAATCAAAAGTATTGTGATGGGTATTTATCAACGGAGCGCAAATGAACGAAATCAAACACAGTAAGCTTCTTATTCTTGGTTCTGGCCCAGCGGGATACACGGCAGCCGTGTACGCCGCAAGAGCGAATCTACAGCCTGTTCTCGTAACAGGTATGCAACAGGGTGGACAACTAACAACAACCACAGATGTTGAAAACTGGCCAGGCGATCCTGAGGGACTGACAGGTCCCGCACTTATGGAACGAATGAAAGAGCACGCTGAGCGCTTTGAAACGCAAATTATTTTTGACCATATCAACCATGTTGATTTCAGCAAACGGCCTTTCATACTGAAAGGTGATAGTAACGAATACAGTTGCGATGCACTCATTATTTCTACAGGGGCCTCAGCCAAATACTTAGGGTTGGAATCTGAAGAAGCATTTAAAGGTCGGGGGGTATCTGCCTGTGCTACGTGTGACGGTTTTTTCTATAAAAACCAGAAGGTTGCTGTGGTAGGCGGAGGAAACACTGCCGTTGAAGAAGCACTGTATTTATCTAACATTGCTTCTGAAGTTCACCTCATACATAGACGTGACAGTTTTCGTGCGGAAAAAATTCTAGTCCGTCGGCTAATGGAGAAAGTTGAAAGTGGCAATATTATCCTGCATACGGATAAAGTTCTCGAAGAGATCGTTGGTGACGACATGGGCGTTACTGGTGTCCGTATAAAAGATACCAAGACAAACGAGGTAGAAGGACTTGACGTCATGGGTGCCTTTATTGCTATCGGTCATCAGCCAAATACAGGTATTTTTGAAGGCCAACTGGATATGAAAGATGGTTATATTATTGTTCAATCTGGACTTAATGGTAACGCTACTCAAACCAGTATTCCTGGCATTTTTGCCGCAGGAGATGTAATGGATCACACCTACCGCCAAGCTATAACCTCCGCAGGAACAGGTTGTATGGCCGCACTTGATGCTGAACGTTATCTAGATACACTTGCAAACGGTAAATAATATTTTTCACTTTTGAGTCAAATCCTGAAAGCCTCGTGGTATTACCATGAGGCTTTCTTTTGTATAATCGACTGCTTAGGGTCATCAAAGTACTTATCAATAAGCCTCATAATGGATAAAAACAAACAGCGCAACTTGAACAAATGGCTCAAGCAGCAGAGTAAGTTAGCGAAATGCTGGCTGAGTGCTGCTATTGGGCTTGGTGTTATTTCAAGCCTATTTCTCCTGGCTCAGGCCGCTTTACTTGCGACTATTCTTCAGCAGCTGATCATTGAACAAGCTCCTAAACAGCAGCTTATTCCCTACTTTTTAGGTCTAATTGTCATTATCGCTATGCGGGCTTTATGCTCTTGGGGGCGAGAACTGGCTGGATATCGTTGCGGAGAACAAATTCGTCTTTACATACGACAATTAATTCTTGATAAGTTACGTGAGTTAGGCCCCGCTTATATCAAAGGTAAGCCGGCAGGATCTTGGGCAACACTGTTATTGGAACAAGTCGAAGATATGCATGATTTCTTCGCCCGTTATCTGCCACAGATGTCGCTTGCGGTGTTGGTTCCAATTGTGATTCTTGTGGTCGTTTTTCCAATAAACTGGATAGCAGGTCTAATCTTTTTGGTTACGGCACCACTAGTGCCATTATTTATGGCTCTTGTGGGTATGAAAGCAGCAGATGCAAACCGCAAAAACTTTAAAGCGCTTCAACGCTTGTCTGGCCATTTTTATGACCGCTTACAATCTATGACCACCATTCGTTTATTTGACCGCACTAAGGCCGAAACAGATGTTATGCGCGCCGCATCTGAAGTCTTCCGCTCTCGCACCATGGATGTGCTTAAGATCGCATTCTTATCTTCTGCCATCCTCGAGTTTTTCACATCAATTTCCATCGCTCTGACTGCGGTATACTTCGGATTTGCTTTTATCGGAGAAATCAATATCGGTGATTATGGTCTAGGCGTAACACTGATGGCTGGTTTGTTTATTCTTATACTTGCGCCTGAATTTTATCAACCACTCCGAGATTTAGGTACTTTTTATCACGCCAAGCAACAAGCCGTCGGGGCTGCCGATAGTATCGTCGAGTTTCTAGAGACAGATGCAACAGCCGTGAGTTCCGGAAATCGAACTTTAGACGTAACATCAGGTATTAGTATTTGTGCCCAAGATTTGGAAATATTTTCGTCGCAAGGTGCCAAGTTACTCGGCCCAATCAATTTTGAAATCAAAGCGAATCAACATACTGCATTGGTTGGCCCAAGTGGCGCAGGAAAAACAAGTCTAGTCAACGCTATATTAGGTTTTCTGCCCTATAAAGGCTCATTAACCATTAATGGTATTGAACGTACAGAAATTAATCTGAGCGACTGGCGCGAGAATATCAGTTGGGTTGGTCAAAACCCTCTGTTAGTCCATGGCACAATTAGGAATAACATCACTTTAGGCAAAGATGATGTCAAAGAGAGTGTCATCAACACGGCTTTAAAAAAGTCTTTCTCATCAGAGTTTGTCGAGCAACATGGACTGGATTACCAAATTTCAGATCGCTCAGGTGGGTTGTCTGTAGGACAAGCTCAACGTATTGCTCTTGCGAGAGCCATGATACAAAACGGACATTTTTGGCTCCTTGATGAACCAACTGCGAGTTTAGATGCACGTAGCGAAAAACTGGTGATGGAAGGCCTTGAAAATCAGATTGAAGGCAAAACATCCTTAATGGTGACTCATCAACTTCTTCCTCTAAAGAATGTCTCTCATATACTCGTTATGGAGAGTGGCATGATTGTCCAACAAGGCAACTACAACCAACTTAGTAACCAAAATGGCTTGTTCCAAAAGATGTTACTAGCCAATCAAACGCTTTCCCAAACGAATAAGGGGAATCTTGATGCGTGATTTATTACCCTACCTGAAGCTTTATAAAAAACATTGGTTTGGCCTTTCACTAGGCATGTTCTTAGCGTTATTGACGATGCTTGCCTCTATTGGATTACTGACTCTCTCTGGTTGGTTTCTATCGGCGGCAGCCATTGCTGGATTAACTATTGCTCGGGAAACTTTCAACTATATGTTACCTGGCGCGTTTGTTCGTGGTTTTGCTATGGGTCGAACCGCTGGTCGCTGGGGTGAACGAGTAGTCAGTCACAACGCTACTTTTAAGCTATTGACAGACCTGCGTATATTTTTCTTCTCCAAACTTGCTCCCCTAATTCCGGGCAAGGTATCCAACCTTAGAGATGCAGACATTCTCAATCGCTTAGTTGCAGATATAAGTGCGATGGACCATGTTTACTTACGTCTCATCAGCCCAATGGTTGTAGGCTCTCTGGGCATTGTAGGTCTTACCGTCCTTCTCAGTTGGTTTGATACAAAGCTAGGTCTAACTCTTGGGGGCATCTTGCTCACTCTACTCATACTTTGGCCTATTCTGTTTTATAAACTGGGCAAACATAATGGGGCTGAGTTGACAAATAACAAAGCCAACTTAAGAATTGCCACTCTAGACTGGCTTCAAGGCTATAGTGAGCTTACGCTTTTTGGCGCAGAAGAACGCTACCGAAATGCAATTTTTGATATTCAGCAACGCCTACTCAATAATCAACGGTTTAACGCTCACTTTACCGGAGTTGCTCAAGCGCTACTTATACTTGCGAACGGCTGGACAATTGTCCTCATGCTGTGGCTTGCTGCTGACGGAGTGGGCGGGCAGTTACCCAATCCTATGATAGCTCTTGTTGTCTTCGCTACCATGGCAAGTGTTGAAATCCTCATGCCAATTGCAGGCGCATTTCAGCACCTTGGACAAACTATTACCTCTGCGCGCCGACTCAACGACATTACTTTATCAACTCCGGATGTTCAGTTCCCAAGTGAGCCCTTAGAACATAATCAGTCATACTCAATTGAGTACCAAGATGTCAGCTTCCACTATCCTGATACTACAACGAACGTTTTATGTAATATAAACCTCACAATATCAGCAGGACAACGAGTCGCCATTCTCGGCCAAACAGGCTCAGGGAAGTCAACTTTATTGCAGTTGCTCAATCGATACTGGGATGCACAGAAAGGAAATATTAAGATCGCAGGACAGCCTATTGCTCTATGGAGTGAAAGCCAACTTCGCCAAGCAACAACAGTGGTTAGCCAGCGAGTCGATATACTCAATGGAACTTTGCGAGATAATCTACTCATGGCATCTTCGGGTGCCACCGATGAGAAACTGCATGAAGCATTATCCAAGGTAGGCTTATCTAAGCTTACAGACCAGCAAGGATTAGATAGTTGGCTTGGAGATGGTGGTAGGCAGTTATCGGGAGGAGAAAAACGTCGAATTGGTATAGCTAGAGCACTGTTACATAATGGTCCAATCTTATTACTTGATGAACCGACTGAAGGTTTGGATAAGCAAACTGAGCGTCAGATCATGCAGTTATTTAACCAGTATTTCGAGAACAAAACCGTAGTATTTATTACTCATCGACTTGTCGAACTCAGCAAAATGGACGCTATTTGTCTTATTGAACAAGGCGAAGTTGTTGAATATGGAACGCACGAGGCGCTTATGGCAGACAAAGGGCGCTATTTCGAGCTCAACCAATCTCTTTGACGAAAGCTGATTAACTCGGTACTTCGTTTATCCAAACCCACCATAAAAAAAAGCAGCTTAATGCTGCTTTTTTCATACTGAGTTAACGATGTTTACTTCGACTGCCTTGTTCGCCAGCACTTCTGCGTGTCTTTCTTCGCGCTGGATTGTTACTACGACCGCCTCCACCACTACTCACCCGCTCTTCATGGCGCTTAACTGCACGACGAATTTTCTGGCTGCGAGAACGCTCACGCTTACGTGAAGTATTGGCTTTCGTTTCCTCAAGTAGCGTTTCTTTTTCTGGTTTTAGCTCTACCAGCTCACGCAAGTAATTCACTTCTTTAAGGTCAAGCTCCATCCATCCACCACGAGGAAGTTTCTTATCCAAAAATATATCACCGTAGCGAACGCGTTTTAGACGGCTTACCGTACAATCTTGAGACTCCCACAAGCGACGTACTTCTCTGTTACGGCCTTCATTGATAACCACGTAGAAGGTATGGTTCATACCATCACCTCCTGCATGAACAACATCTTCAAAACGCGCTACGCCATCATCTAGCTCAACGCCACTGACTAGATTACGTACTTTCTTCTCATCAATTTCACCGAAAACACGAACTAAATACTCACGCTCAACTTGGCGACTCGGGTGCATAAGTCGATTTGCCAACTCACCATCAGTGGTAAAAAGGAGTAATCCAGATGTATTTGCATCTAAACGACCAACAGAAATCCAACGAGAGCCCCGCATTTTTGGTAAACGGTCAAATACAGTTCGGCGACCTTCAGGATCATTACGAGTACAAAGCTCACCTTCAGGTTTGTAGTACACCAATACGCGACAAACCACTTCTTCCTGCGCCTTGGCAGAAACAATATGCCCGTCGATGCGAACGACAGCATTTTCATCTTCTAAACGCTCACCAAGCTTAGCAACAATACCATTGACACTTACGCGCCCCGCCTTAATTAGTGTTTCTAGTTCGCGTCGTGAACCATGGCCTGCTCGCGCTAATACCTTCTGTAATTTTTCGTTCATTGTTTTACCTTTGTGTCGTCTTCTCAGACGTCAGTTCTACTTTGCGACCTAAAATCGCGGTCGCGTATTATCGCAAACTCTTGTAAGAAACGCATGCTTTATTTTTAATTTTGACAATTAACATAGTAGGAAGGGTGGCCTTCCATAGATAGCTGTAATTCATGATAAAGGGAATTTAGACACCGCGAAGGTTTATTCAATAATACTTTATAACCTCCACTATTTGGCACTCATAAGCACCGTTTCAAAGCATCTAAGGGTATCCATTATAGATGCTTTAGCCATAGTATCTAATAGTTTACATCACTCAAATGCTGATGGATCACCTGAACCTATACGGGCTATAACAGGTTCATCTTCACTGAAATCAACCACTGTCGTTGGTTGTTCTCCGAGATAACCACCATTAAGAATACAATCTACTGCATGCTCCAGTTTATCTCTGATATCTTCTGGGTCGGATTCCGTGACATCATTACCAGGTAATATCAGTGACGTGGACATTAACGGTTCACCTAGCGCTTCCAGTAAGTCAAGTGCGATACGGTTATCTGGAACTCGAATACCTATTGTTTTGCGTTTACTATTCATCAAACGGCGCGGCACTTCCTTAGTTCCCTTAAAAATAAAGGTAAAAGGGCCTGGGGTATTATTTTTCAAAAGGCGAAAAGCGCCATTGTCTACACGTGCATATATAGACAATTCAGATAAATCACGACATAGTAGCGTAAAATTATGCTTTTCATCTAATTTTCGAATCTGACAAATTCTTTCCAGCGCCTGTTTATTCTCCAACTGACACCCTAAAGCATATCCAGAATCGGTAGGATAAATAACAACACCACCACTACGAATGATGGCCACCGCTTGATTGATCAAGCGAGCCTGAGGGTTTTCTGGATGCACATAAAAGAACTGGCTCATTATAATTCCTCATCATTGAGTCTCTCGACTCTATAAATGTATTAATTCTCTGGTCTTATGACCTTGTTATCTAACTGCTCTCTCATAGAGCTAAATCGACCGTTGAAATCTTACTCTGGTTTGATTATGAACGATCGATGTCCATATCTTTCCAGACTGGTTCGACGCCTGATGGAAGCCAAAGATTCTTACCTAGCTCTGTCCAAGGAGAAGGGTAATGAAAGTCACTTCCTTGAGACGCCAATAGTTTGTATTGTATAGCATAATCTGCCAGATTACGTCTTTCTTGTTGCCCTTGCTGTGGTTGAGCAACTTCCATAGAATCCCCTCCTGCCTCAACAAATGCACCAAGTAGCCTTTTCAACCATTTTGCGGTTAGCTTGTAACGTCCAGGGTGAGCGAGAACGGCTAATCCACCTGCAGAATGTATTGCATCAACGGCCTCTTTCATAGAGCACCAACTTGGAGGGACATAACCAGGGTTATCGCGTGTTAAATATTTCTTAAACACTTGCTGCATAGTTTTCGCATAACCATTATCAACTAACCATTTAGCAAAATGTGCACGAGTTATCGGCGCTTCACCTGCAATGGTTTTTACTTCCTCAAACACACCTTCTCTTGTTGCTTTTGCAAGGCGCTGGGCAATTAACTCAGCACGCACCTGACGATGTGCCTGCTGTTTAACTATCAACTCTTTAAGTTCACTCGATTTAGGATCAATATCGAGACCGACAATATGAATATCTTTATTTTGCCAGACTGTTGAAATCTCAATGCCATCTATAAGCGTGATCGGCAGTTTATTTAACTCAACATAGTGATGGGCATGGTGCAGGCTATCGACAGTGTCATGATCCGTGATGGCTAGCACATCAACATTAAAATCGACGGCCCTATCTATCAACTGGGTAACAGATAGTCTTCCATCAGAAGCAGTAGTATGGCTATGTAAATCAATCTTCATAAACTTACTTTTTAGTTGACTTTTTATCAGCGAACTAGTTTACTAGTACGCAAATACAAAGTATTCCATTAAGGGGTTGTCATGTTACAAGAGTTTAACTCAAACCAAAAAGCGAATCTTGCAGATGATGGCCAATATGCCGTTTCTGAAATTCTTGCTTGCTGGCGTACTTGGACAAGTTCTAGGTGGGCTGACGAATACTTTTAATTGACTCAATTAATGTAATCAGGCCCGCTCTTAAAGCGGGCCTTTTGTTTTGTCGGATATACTGCATTTAACTGGTCATACAAGCATCGATTAGATCACATTCTACATTGGGTGAATGTTTTGTTTATGCGACTATGTATGGCAGGAAGTAAAAGCTATAAATGAAAGGAGGTCTTGTGAACAAGGCCATTGAAATAAAAATGCTGGGCGAGCTGGAAGTCATTCAAACAACGGCTCCTTACACGTTAGATCCAACGCGTCTGTTTCACACTCTATGTGAAAATAAAACAGACAGTTTATTATTGGAGTCCGCAGAAATCAGTTCCAAGCAGAACCTAAAAAGCTTGCTGATTGTCGATTCTGCTGTACGTATAGTCTGCCATGGCCACACAGTGACTATGCATGCACTAACCAATAATGGCCAGTGTCTGCTTAACCATTTGACACACAATATTCATCGTAATATCACTCATTCATTTGACAATAACACGCTAACTCTAGAATTTGAGACACCTAGCAACACACTTGATGAAGACTCACGACTGCGCGAAGCCTCTTCTTTCGATGCTCTTCGACTTGTCCAACATAGCTTCGACATCAGTGAACATGAAAAGCATGCTCTCTTTCTCGGGGGGTTGTTCGCCTACGACATGGTAGCAAACTTTGAACCTTTGGGAGAAGCAGAAACCTCAAATCATTGCCCCGACTATGTATTTTACGTCGCAGAAACTCTGCTTATCGTCGATCATCAACGAGAGTCATGTGATGTTCAAGCGACCCTGTTTGCCGGATGTGCCGAAAAAGCCAAACTAAAAACACGCATACAATACATCCAGTCTCAGTGTGCTAACTTAAAGCTGCTGCCTATCGCGAGGAAGCTAAACAGCGTATCACCTCAACCTAGCGTTAACGACGAAGATTTTTGCCAAATCGTTTGCGATCTTAAGCAATATGTTGTTAAAGGTGATATTTTTCAGGTTGTTCCTTCTCGTCGCTTCACCCTACCATGCCCATCACCACTGGTTGCATATAAAGAACTAAAACTGAGTAATCCAAGTCCGTATATGTTCTACATGCAAGATGAACTGTTTACCTTATTTGGCGCATCGCCAGAAAGTGCATTGAAGTATGAAACTGAAACCAATCAGGTTGAAATTTACCCTATTGCAGGTACTCGCCCTCGAGGCAAGCAGCCTAACGGCCAAATAGATTTTGACTTAGATGGCCGTATCGAACTAGAACTGCGCACGGATAAAAAAGAAAATGCAGAGCACATGATGCTGGTTGACTTAGCGCGAAACGATGTTGCCCGGATTTCACAAGCTGGCTCTCGACATGTTGCGGATCTCCTCCAAGTAGACAGATACAGCCATGTGATGCATTTAGTGTCTAGAGTTGTCGGCCAACTTCGTCAAGACTTAGACGCTCTTCATGCCTATCAAGCATGTATGAATATGGGTACTCTGACGGGTGCACCAAAAATTCGTGCTATGCAGCTTATTCGAGATGTAGAAAGAACTCGTCGTGGAAGTTACGGCGGCGCAGTAGGTTATCTCACCGGCGAAGGTACATTAGATACCTGTATCGTGATTCGTTCTGCCTATGTCGAAAATGGTATTGCACAAGTTCAAGCAGGGGCTGGTGTCGTGTTTGATTCAGACCCCCAAGCCGAAGCTGACGAAACTCGTAGCAAAGCGCAAGCCGTTATTTCTGCAATTCAATTAGCACATAAGGAGCAGTAATAGATGGCTAGCATAGTATTTATTGATAACTTTGATTCTTTTACATACAACTTAGTGGATCAATTTCGCTCTCTCGGTCACGAGGTAACTATCTACCGTAATAATATAGCGGCATCAACAATAGAGGCTGCTATCAAAGAGCTAAGTAACCCTGTAGTCCTTCTCTCACCAGGCCCAGGAGCACCATCTGAAGCGGGTTCGATGCCTAAAGTAATAAATAACCTCAAGGGAAAAGTACCCATTATTGGTATCTGTCTTGGACATCAAGCAATCGTCGAAGCATATGGCGGCACTGTGGCTGGAGCTAGTGACATTGTCCACGGAAAAGTCTCTATGATGGATCATCTCAATCATAGCATTTATACCAATTTGCCTTCTCCACTAGCAATTGCACGTTACCATTCTCTTGTAGCCACTGTCGTTCCAGAGACACTAACGGTGACAGCAGAAGTTGATGGACTTGTCATGTCAGTGGTACAAGAGCAGGATAAGGTCTGCGGGTTTCAATTCCATCCCGAATCTATTATGACAACACAAGGTGCGGTATTACTCGCCAATGCCATCAAATGGGCCCTAGATAAACCAGTAAAAAACACATTGCAGCAATAAGGCAAAGGATATGAACCAAATAATTAATAAACTATACCAACAAGATTCTCTAACTCAAGACGAAAGTCAGCAGCTTTTTGATGTGATTATTCGCGGCGAGTTGGATCCTATACTTATGGCTTCGGTACTGACGGCTCTCAAACTTAAAGGTGAAACACCGGATGAAATTGCAGGAGCTGCAAACGCGCTGCTTGCGAATGCGAACCCATTTCCCCGCCCTGATTATGACTTTGCAGACATTGTCGGTACTGGCGGTGATGGGCATAATACAATAAATATTTCAACTACGGCTGCATTTGTGGCTGCGGCTTGCGGTCTAAAAATCGCCAAGCATGGTAACCGCGGTGTTTCCAGTAAGTCGGGATCCTCAGATTTATTAAGCTCATTTGGTATAGATCTCACGATGGATGCCGATACTAGCCGTGCTGCAATGGACAAGCTAGGTGTTACTTTTCTCTTCGCTCCCCAATATCACAGTGGGGTTCACCATGCGATGCCTGTCCGTCAAACGATGAAAACGCGAACTATATTCAATATTCTTGGCCCACTCATTAACCCAGCTCGGCCAAATATCGAGCTTATGGGGGTTTACAGTGAAGAGCTCGTCAGACCCATTGCCGAAACCATGCTTAAAATGGGCATGAAGCGTGCCGCTGTTGTTCATGGCAGCGGTCTTGATGAGGTTGCCATTCATGGCGAGACTAAAGTAGCAGAAATTAAACATGGACAAATCACAGAGTACACACTTCACCCAGAGGATTTTGGTCTTACTGCTCATCCACTTGACGCAATCAAAGGCGGAACCCCAGAAGAAAACAAAGCGATCATTACCAATATCCTAACGGGTAAAGGTACTGACGCCCAGCTCGGCGCTGTTGCTGTCAATGTTGCCCTGCTGATGAAACTTTTTGATCGTAATGATCTCAAAGAAAATACCAAGCATGCCATTGATACGATGAATTCAGGCCAAGCTTTTGAACTAGTAAAACAACTATCAGCGCATACATAACGGCTCTAGGACAAGGTAGAAATTCATGACTCAGACACAAGACAAACTTTCCGAACACATTTCCGTTAAAGAAGCAAAAATGGCGGAAGTATTAGCAAAAATTGTAGATGATAAATACCTATGGCTAAACAAGCACCAGTCATCTCTGCCTCTATCTGAGTTCAAAGATGCACTGACTCCGTCTGATCGCAGCTTCTATAAAGCTGTCGGTGGTAATAAAACCACATTCATTACTGAATGTAAGAAAGCTTCGCCTTCTAAAGGCTTGATTCGAGAAAATTTTGACCTTGATTACATTGCATCCGTATATAACAAGCATGCTGATGCAATCTCGGTATTAACCGATGAAAAATATTTTCAAGGTAACTTTGAGTTTTTACCACAAGTAAGGCGCCATGTAACTCAGCCTATTTTATGTAAAGACTTCATTGTAGATTCTTACCAAATATATCTTGCTCGCCATTACTCAGCAGATGCGATTCTCCTCATGTTATCTGTACTTGATGACGATAAATACCAAGAACTCGCAACAGCGGCTCATTCACTTAATATGGGTATTTTAACCGAAGTCAGTAACGAGCAAGAACTACATCGTGCAGTGGCACTTGACGCCAAAGTTATTGGCATCAACAACCGTAATCTACGAGATTTAACGACCGATCTTAACCGCACTAAAGAACTGTCACCTCACATCCGTGAGCTGGCTCCACAAGCAACAATCATTTCAGAGTCTGGTATCAATACGCACCAGCAGGTTCGTGACTTATCTGAGTTTGCTGATGGGTTTCTGATTGGAAGTTCGTTAATGGCAGAAGACAACCTTGAGTTAGCTGTACGTAAAGTAATACTGGGCGAAAACAAAGTGTGTGGTCTCACTCAAGCAGATGACGCGGCAAAAGCGTACCAAGCTGGCGCTGTATTTGGTGGCCTTATTTTCGTTGCGAAGTCAAAACGTTGTGTTGATGTTGAATCTGCTCGTCTAACAATGTCAGGTGCTCCCCTTAAGTATGTCGGCGTATTTCAAAACCATGATGTCGAAACTGTCGCTGAAACGGCTAACCAACTTGGACTAAGTGCTGTCCAATTACACGGCGACGAAGATCAAAACTATGTCAAAGCTCTACATTCTCAATTAAGCGAAAACGTTGAGATTTGGAAAGCATACGGAGTGAAGAACTCATTGCCAAGTCTACTCGGAGCACCAGTAGATCGCCATCTCCTAGATACCAAAGTAGGGTCTCAAACAGGTGGGACTGGCTTAGTATTCGACTGGTCACTAATCGAAGACACCAAACAAGTTATGCTTGCTGGTGGTATTTCACCTTTTAACGCTCAAAAAGCTGCTCAACAAGGTTGTTTAGGACTAGATCTGAACTCAGGTGTTGAATTGTCTCCTGGTAAAAAAGATAGCCAAAAATTACAACAAGCATTCGACGCCATCCGTAACTACTGATAAACAAAATAACAGTAGAAGGCTTTAGATAAGAAAATGTTGGTGGAGCCTCAATGAACTACTCCACCTAGAATTAAAGGAATAAAACAATGGCAAAACTTGATGCCTACTTTGGCGAATATGGTGGTCAGTACGTGCCACAAATTCTCGTTCCAGCACTTGAACAGCTTGAGCAAGCTTTCATCGATGCTCAAGACGATCCCAATTTTCGTAGTGAGTTTATGGGCTTACTACAAGAATATGCTGGCCGACCGACTGCTTTAACATTAACTCGCAATCTAACTAAAGGCACAAAAAGTAAAATTTACCTTAAACGCGAGGATCTACTCCATGGTGGTGCACACAAAACTAACCAGGTATTAGGCCAAGCATTACTCGCCAAACGCATGGGAAAGGAAGAAATAATAGCTGAAACAGGCGCAGGCCAGCATGGTGTTGCTACTGCATTAGCTTGTGCGCTGTTAGGTTTGAAATGTCGCGTGTACATGGGTGCAAAAGATGTTGAACGCCAAAGCCCTAATGTATTTCGCATGAAACTTATGGGTGCTGAAGTCATTCCTGTCCACTCTGGTTCGGCCACGCTAAAAGATGCTTGTAACGAAGCCCTTCGCGATTGGTCAGCAACCTATGAGCAAGCCCATTACCTACTGGGCACAGCGGCTGGACCACACCCATTTCCAACCATAGTGCGTGAATTTCAGCGTATGATTGGTGAAGAAACAAAGAACCAAATCTTAGCTCGTGAAGGACGCCTTCCAGATGCAATTATTGCCTGTGTAGGTGGTGGCTCCAATGCTATAGGTATGTTTGCCGATTTTATTGATGAAACAGCTGTACGCCTTATTGGCGTTGAGCCAGCAGGCAAAGGCATTGACACCAATCAACACGGCGCACCATTAAAGCATGGTAAAACTGGCATTTTCTTTGGTATGAAGGCACCATTAATGCAAGATGTAAACGGTCAGGTTGAAGAGTCTTACTCAGTTTCAGCTGGATTAGACTTTCCATCTGTAGGGCCTCAGCACGCACACCTAAACGCCATAGGTCGTGCAGAGTATGACAATGTTACCGATGATGAAGCCTTAAGTGCTTTCCAAGAATTAGCACGCAGCGAAGGTATCATACCTGCACTTGAGTCATCTCATGCTTTAGCTCATGCGCTACGCATGGCACGCGAGAACCCAGATAAAGAGCAACTACTAGTCGTTAATCTATCGGGACGCGGAGACAAAGATATCTTCACCGTTCACGCCATCTTAGAAGAAAAAGGAGTGTTCTAATGAGCCGTTACGAATCTATGTTTTCACGCTTAGACGAGCAAAACCAAGGTGCGTTTGTTCCCTTTGTCACGGTTTGCGACCCTAATCCAGATCAATCCTTAAAAATAATGGAAACGCTAGTCGAAGCTGGGGCAGATGCGCTCGAGCTCGGTATTCCTTTTTCCGATCCTTTGGCTGATGGTCCAACAATTCAAGGTGCCAATATCCGAGCTCTAGAAGCGGGGGCAACACCCGATATTTGCTTTGAATTAATAGCAAAAATTCGGGCAAAATACCCCGAACTACCAATCGGTTTACTTATGTATGCTAACTTGGTCTACGCACGGGGTATTGATAACTTTTATCAGAGCTGCTCCGACGCTGGTATTGATTCCGTGTTGATTGCAGATGTCCCAACAAATGAAAGCGCTGAATTTGTCGCATCGGCAAAAAAACATGGCATTGAGCCTATTTTCATTGCGCCGCCTACAGCATCTGACGACACATTAAAATCAGTAGCAGAATTAGGCAGCGGATACACTTATCTTCTCTCTCGCTCTGGCGTAACAGGTGCAGAGACAAAAGCCAATATGCCCGTTAGTGACCTTCTCAATAGACTCAACCAATTTAGTGCCCCGCCCGCTTTGCTAGGCTTTGGTATCTCAACACCAGAACAAGTAAAACAGGCTATTGATGCGGGTGCAGCAGGTGCTATATCGGGGTCAGCGGTTGTTAAAATAATAGAAACACACACAGAAACCCCAGAAGAAATGCTGGTGCAGCTATCTCAGTTTGTTTCACCGATGAAAGCGGCGACTAATAAATAATACTCCTGTAAGAAAGGGATAAAATATCCTAATAAATGGCAGTGTTCATATAGAAGCACTGCCATTTTTAAATCAAAAATGCCCCAAAGTCCGTTAGATCAAATACTCTATATCTTTTCAAACTTGCCACGCATCATTAGAAAAAATTATCTGAAATCACGGTTTCTAAAATTAATAGGTCACTCAAGTAAGTAACCATGGAGGTGATGTATGGTGACTGGTAATACAAAGAAACGGATATTAGGACAGAAGAAACCCTTTAAGCTTGAAGATATCTGGCGGATTCGAACGCGTTTAGAAATTGAAGGTAAACGGCTCTTCTCCGCTTAGGTGAGTCTAATGTCCACATTCCCTCGTTCTACCATACTGATTAGTAAGTTCTTTTTAGTCTCGATGGATGAATAATACTGGCTCTTCTCCGCTTAGGT
>NZ_JAHKPM010000050.1 GCF_018860525.1 Vibrio hepatarius | reverse complement strand
GATACAGACTATTTCAAATTAAAGATCAGACAAACATCGGTTCCCGATACACACTCAACTTTTTACCCAAATATCAAGCTCACCTAAGCTGAGAAGAGCCGATTTTCTAATCTAGCTGTATCTACAAGTCGTGGGTCGTACGCTACATTTAGACTAATTAATTTAGAAATGTTTCATTAAGAAGTCCTTTTACGTTCGTAGCAAAAGTCAATGATGTCGGTGAAGCTAACTTCTTCTTGTGATAGTTGCTCTTTCAATTTGTCCAGTTCAGCGATATTAGGCAAAGCATTAGTAGGGGAGATTACAACCTCAAACTCAGGATTGTACTGCTGTCCAACTCTTGTAAGCTCTTTTCCTAATTGGAAAAGTATGTTGTCGCGCAGTATTAATTGGTTTCTTTTAAAACGGAGCAAACGATAGCAATCGAAAAAATCTGAACGCTTTGATGAGTCTTGTTTTCTGCCAGTCCAGCCAGTATCTCTCGTTGCTCGATACAGTGCTTTATCTTGCGTATCTACCCAATAGTTAAAGTCAAAATCGCTTCTTGGTATGGGGTTCTTATATGTGGCTTCGGGAAAAAATGCAGTGTTGTCATATTGGTGCTTATCTAGAGCGATCAATATCCTATTTTGTGCTAACAAAAGTTGCTTAGTGGCACTGGAAATATCAATTCGAATAAGTTTACTTGTATCTAAGATTCGTAGCTCTGCTGGTAGTAACTCTCCATCGCTATTCCAATGCTCTTTGCGTCGTTTTGGCAAAAGCTGGATGAATATATTCAAGAACTGGAACAGATTAACTGAACTTAAAGGCACTATATGTAGTTCTTCTTTTTCTGCATCTTCATGAAGAAAATAGCGTGCACTTTTCAAACGCACTAATTTTTGAGCTATTTCCTCCACCCACTCACGTACAGTATCGTCTAAACAATGATGCCTACGTCTCCCTTTGACATTTCCAAGCAATTTATCAGCTAGCACGTCATCATTAGACTTTATACTGAAAAGAGCTTCATTTCTTCGATGAATCGATTTAAAAATTTGAGAAAAATCTTGATTAAACATTCCTTGGTAGAAGCCCTCTCGTTCTCTCAAAGGACTAATGAAAAGTCTTTCTAAGAGCCCCATATTTTCTGTATCGAAATGATGTTCTGGTTTCCCTTTAACAAGCTTCATAGGTAATCCTCTTCACTGTCTTCAGTATCTTCTAAAGAACGTTTAAGAGAGGAAATATCATGACCTATTTCGAAATCAACAGAGCCAAGTTGCGGAAGGATATGTAAAGCAATAAACAGATGAGAAGCATCCGAAAATGAGTTGCTAAGAAACGCTCTAATTATTTTGTTTTTATGGGCTTTTCCTCTATTCATACCCATTTGGTCTCCATATCCATCTTGCCTTGTACGATCTTCAAAAGCTGATTTCCAGTTGAAACGAATCATATCTCTTGGGGATGCACTAGAGCTAAACGAACGAGGGTTTGAAAGCCGTACCATCCTCTCCAAATATTGTTTCTTGGTTGGAAACCTATCTATCCATTTATTGAACTCGCCAAGTGCCATTTCAGATAGTCTCGAATTCTCGAAGTAAGCTCCATATAAAATAGCAAATCCTACAACTGACATTATATCGTTCAATACAGTTGAAATGAGATGTAATCGAAACTCATCATTTATATCGAGTTTAGGATCTACGAATTTAGAGTCGGAAGCCATAAAAGCTAGTAGCATGAACATTGAAATAGATTTACTTAACTTATCCTCATCATTCTGCTCAAGTGCATCAATACAAGCTTCGGCGAGTTCGAAGTATATGTGCCCAAAATGATCTGGTAGTTCATCATTTTGTTTTTGCCTAAAAACATGCCCAATAATACTAGCTTCACCTAGCATCTCTATTGCTTCATCTCGTGCTGTGGCGTGTTGCTTTCTAAAAGCATCAATATCTATTTCTGGAAATAAATACTGCTTTTCGGAGTAATGTTCAAACTCTCTGTATCTATTAATTAGCTGAGATATATCTTCGAACCATCTAGGTAACTTCCAATAATTGTGAAGATTTGCCAAAATTACTTGAGTCGCAGCTTCTTTCATCTGCATTTCTGATAGCTTCTTTATAAAGTTAGGGATCGTAAATGCATAATAGTTGCTGATTTCCTGAAGCACCTTTGCGTAATGATTTAAAACCTTTTGAACTGCCAGTTGTTGGACATACTTAGGTTTTGATAGTCGCTGACCTTCAATCCTTCGTTCAAAGTTGATGCGTTCCACGACAACATTTAACTCTACTTGCAGGAAAGAAGGTAGATATTTTAGATGTTTACCTGTCCATATATCAGTATCAAAGAAGTGCTTTAGCTCTTCCTCGAATATAAACATACGCCTCATTGTTTCAAGGCAAAGAGTGCTTCCTAATGCAGCCCATGTGTCAGCTATTCCAATCAATAGAACTAGTTCCTCTGGTTCTTTCTCAATTTTTTCATATGTCAGTTACGGTAAGAGAAAAAGAACAATGAATAAAAAAATTACAATTGGTGTAACAGACCTGTCGTTTCATCGTACAACAGCGTCATTGGTTACCAACGTATTGAAAAACATGAAATTCGAAGTTGAGCGAATCTTCTCTCCTCATCAAGAAAATTTTGAAAAACTGAAAACTGGTGAAATAGACATGCTATCTTCTGCTTGGTTACCATCGAGTCATGGTATCTATAAATCAGATGTTGAAGAGGTTGAGCAATTAATCGAGCTTGGACTTCACTATGAGCCATACGCATTGTGGGGTGTACCGGATTACGTGCCTAAAGATATGGTCTCAGAAGTGGTGGATTTATTGAAGCCTGAAGTGGTCAAGAAAATGATACCTAAGATTCAAGGTATTAACCCAGGAGCTGGTATCACACGCTTCTCAATTCGTATGATGGAAGAGTACGGTTTAAGTAAAGCAGGGTATAAATTTTTTACGGGCAGTGAAGACGATTGCTTAAGTGCCTTTGAAGATGCAGTCGCGAATAAAAAATGGGTTATTGTTCCACTGTGGAAGCCGCAATTTCTTCACTATCGTTATGATATTCGTGAGCTTAAAGAGCCTAAAGGACTGCTTGGAATTGTAGATAGAGCCTTGCTTTTACTTCGAGATGACAAAAAAAATCTTTTCACTGAAAAGCAGCTTAAGACCTTAGATTCATTACGCTTCTCCAATGATATTATTGCAGAACTTGATTATAAAGTGTGCCGTGAAGGTAAACCACAAGATGAAGTTACGCATGAGTGGTTGATGGCACAAGATGTGCTCTCACTGAGCTAGCAGAGAAGTGTTTCTACATTACGCGCTCGATCAGTGCGATTGTCAAAAATAAATTGAATGTCCTTTTGGTGTGTGTCCAGAATGAGAAAGTGAATGAGCCATTTTCTAGATTCTATCATTTAGTGGCTCACACAAATTCCCTAAAGTGGTATAGCGTATTCGTTAAGTGTCTCGGCAGTAAGCGGAGGTGAGGAGATAGCCCAAGGATTTAACTTGCTTTCTAAATAGCCTTGTTTTGAAAAAATCTTCAATGCAGCTTTATTGAATTTTTCAACAAACTCTATATCTGTTGTTGACTTAGGGAATGCCACAAAATACAAAAGACGTTTATCTTTCCAAGTATATCTAATACCTTCAATGCCAAACTGTTTTGCACGAAACTCCCCTAACGAACGGTTGCTGTAATAGGCATCAATTCTATTTGAATCCAACATTCTAATTAAATTACCACTCTCATCTCTTTGTATCATGATTTTCATTGGTTTCAAGCCTTTAGCTACCAATGTTTCATTTAGCTCGTCCAGAGAATTAGATGTGTTTGATGGGCCAAAAACGCCCACATGCAAACCTTGAAGATCCTCTACATTTGCAATGGTTGTTTTGTTATCTACTGAAAGGAAAATACCATATTCAGTCATCATGAAAGGAACTGAGAAATAAAACTTTTCCGCCCGATTCTCATACCAAGCGAATGGGTATATCCCATCAGCTTTTCCTTCTGATATCATAAGCTTAGCTCTTCTTGTGGGAAATGTTTTAAAACTACACTCATTACCCAATTCCAAACATACGTCATTGACCATATCCGTGAATGGACCTGAGGGTTGTCCTTTAATCTTGTGGCTAAATGGCGGAAATTCAAAAGTAAGAAAGCTTGTATTAGATGCATAAGTCTGGAATGACACCAACATTAAAGTAACAGTTATCGCAATTATTTTTTCCATAAACCTTCCACCAACCTTGAACTGAACACTATGCAAGTTTAGCCTCTGAACGTAACTGGGGTGTGACAATTCGGGAAAAAATTGGACATTTAAAATGGCAGTTCTTCAATACTCACAATGAGGCTCATGTCAGTGCTAAACTGAGTTGAGAGTCAATGAACCAATATAGAGGCGCTTACGCACCGCCAAATTATTTTGTCGAACACTCGTAGAAAATCGATTAGCTACTTTTGAGGGGATTGCACGGAACAAGTGAGCATTAGCTGAAGGCAACGTTGTTAGTCACGCAGAAGCCAGCAGCCGATTGTCAAAATGTTACGCTAGCTAGGCTTTACCATCATCATCCCCTCTTGGGGCACTCGAGCAAATGGTCGTTGACCATACCGACGGCTTGCATAAAGGCGTAGCAAATCGTCTCGCCGACAAACTTAAAACCGTGCTTTTTTAAAAATTTACTCATCGCTTTTGATTGCTCTGTTGAAACTGGCACTTGCTCCATCACACTCCAGTGATTCACTACTGGTTTGCCATCGACAAACTGCCATAACGCATTCGACAGACTACCATATTCTTTAATCAGAGCCTTTGCGGCGCGCGCATTACTAAAGACCGAGTTGATTTTACCTCTGTGCTTAACTACATCAAATTGACCAATAATGGGCTCGACCGCTTGTTCATCACACTTGGCCAGTTTGTCGATATCATAATTTTGAAACGCGGCGCGGTAGCCTTCTCGCTTTTTCAAAATAGTTATCCAACTTAAGCCCGCTTGCGCGCCTTCCAGCGTGATAAACTCAAACAACACTCGGTCGTCATAAACAGGTATGCCCCATTCGTTGTCGTGATAGTCACGTTCAAGCTGATGATTCATTGCCCAAGCGCACCTCGTATCCATTTTCTTTCCTACATCAGTTGTTATTAGCGCCTCGCTAAGGAGGCGCTAATAACATTAATTAATTTGGCACTTGTACTTTATGGAAAATTCGATAAAGCACAGGCACTACAATCAGGGTTAATACGGTGGCAAACCCTAACCCAAACATTATAGTCACGGCCATAGGTTTGAAGAAAATATCAGGTAGCAAGGGAAGCATGCCCAATATTGTGGTGATCGCTGCCATACAAACAGGGCGTACACGGCTTAAAGACGCATCGACCACCGCAAGGTAAGGGTCTTTGCCTGACCTCATTTCAATCTCTATTTGGTCAAGCAAGACAATACCATTTTTTAGCAACATCCCAGATAGGCTCAAAAAGCCCAGTAATGCCATAAAGCCAAACGGTGTATTTAATACCAGTAACCCTGTTGTAACCCCAATAATCGCCAGTGGAACGGTTAGCCAGACGATCAATGGCTCTTTGACCGTATTAAACAAGAATACCGTGATCAAAAACATGAAGAGGTAGCCCATCGGCATAGTAGTAAAGAGCGAAGCCTGAGCATCCCCCGAAGATTCATATTCACCGCCCCACTCAAGAGCATACCCAGGCGGAAGTTCAATCGCTTCAATCTGTGGTTGCAGCCTCTTTTGTAGGGTTGCGGCAGTTTCTTCACCTAACAAATCCGGGTCAGCCATCACAGTCAACATGCGCTTGCGGTTTTTACGCACTATGATGGGATCTTCCCAACGCATGTCGTAGCCTAAAGTGACTTGCTGAAGTGGAATATATTCACTTAGCGCTGGGCTCCAAATTTTCATCCCTTCAATATTACGAATATCAATACGCTCTTCTTCTGGTAGTCGAGCAACAATTGGCATTAAAGTCGTTCCGTCACGGTATACACCGACAGATTTCCCTGAAAAAGACATCGCAAGGAACTCGTCTACATCGGCTTTAGTAATGCCGTAGCGCCTTGCTTGACCTTCGTTAAATTGCGGCTCTAGTACTTTTGTCCTCTCTCGCCAGTCATGGCGTATGTTATTCGCGCCAGGATCTGCATGCATAATATCTTCAATCTGCCTTGCGACACTCCGCAGCACAGTTGGGTCGGAGCCAATCACACGCGCTTCAATTTTTGCACCACCACCAGGGCCAAGCTCAATTTGCTTGAGCTTATAGTTAATTTCAGGGAAATTATCCTCAACATAAGCTCTGAAATTCGACATTAATGTTGCTAACTGCTCGTAACTTTCTACTCGTGTTGTAATTTCACCATACGCTGCATAACTTTTCTCAGGCGAGTAAGTAAGCATAAAACGCTGCAAACCTTTCCCCGCAGTGGTGGTGATATGTTCAACTCCCTCTTGATCAGAGAGCCAAGTTTCCAATGCTTTTAGCTTAGTATTAGTCGCACGAATATCTGTCCCTTCAGGCAACCAGATATCAGCCTGGAACATAGGTGTTGTTGATGATGGAAAAAAGGACTGTTTGACAAAAGTAAACCCATAGAGACTAGCAGCAAGACCAACAATCATAACAATAACCGTTAGCCAAGCACGCTGCATACAAAACTCTAGAAACCCTTTGTAGAGGGCAAAAACCATGCCTTTATAGGGGTCATTATCTTCACCATCATTGCTAATTTTTTGCCCTTTAAAAAACATATCGGCAAAAAATGGGGTCAAGGATATGGCGGTAAACCAACTTAACATCAAAGAAATAAGCAAGACAGTAAACAAGGTTCCACAGTACTCACCCGTTGAATCTTCAGATAAGCCGATAGGAGCAAATGCAGTCACAGCAATTATTGTCGCACCAAGCAATGGCCACTTAGTTTGCGTGACAATATCGGTTGCCGCCTGCATTCGCGAACGCCCTTTTTGCGTTCCTATCAATATACCTTCGACGACTACAATCGCATTATCGACCAACATACCAAGAGCAATAACTAGAGCCCCAAGCGAGATACGTTGCAAATCGATAGCAAAGTACTTCATAAAAATGAAAGTACCAAACACGGTCAGCAATAGGATTAAACCAATAAGCAGCCCCGAGCGAATACCCATAAAAAACAACAATACGATTATCACGATTGCGACTGCTTGGCCAAGACTAACAACAAAACCGCTCACCGACTTGTCGACTTCTTTCGGCTGGCTGTAGACTTCGGCAATATCAATACCAACCGGTTGTTGATACTTTAACTCGGCAAGCCGACGATCAAAGCGCTCGCCCACTTCAACCACATTCACACCTTGCGCAAAGGAAACGCCCACGTTAAGCGCAAGATGGCCGTTAAAGGTAATGATGTTATCGGGAACATCGACATAACCGCGTTTAATTTCGGCGACATCTCGTAAGTAAATCAGCCCTTGGGCACCACTTTCTGTGATGATCAAGTCACCAAGCTGATCAACATTTTCAAATTCACCGGTAGGTTGGATGCGTATGTATTCGTCACCGACTCGGATTGCGCCAGCATCGGAAACCACGTTTTGAGTAGATAATAAATTGAAGAATGTATTCGGTGCTAAACCAAGGCTACTTAAGCGCTTCATCGAGACCTCGATAAACACCTGTTCCTGTTGCTGGCCTGAAACCGACACTTTACTGACACCATCAACCAGCTCCAGCTCACGTCTTAAATAGTCAACATAATCAAGTAACTCTTTATACGAATACCCATCGCCTGTGATCGCGAGTAAAATACCGTACACATCACCAAAATCATCTATAACTTTGGGTTCATTGACCCCTGGAGGTAGCTGAACCTTAAGATCGCTCACCTTGCGGCGTAATTCGTCCCATATTTGCGGCAAGTCATCTGGGCCATAGTTGTTTTTCATCGAGACAGTGATCTGGGATAAACCACGACTGGAAATTGAATTCACCTCATCAACATAAGTCAATTGCTGGATGGCTTTCTCTATAGGGTAAGTCACCTCTTCTTCTACCTGCTGAGGCGTTGCACCTGGATATGAAGTGACTACCATGGCATCTTTTATCGTAAATGCTGGGTCTTCTAAACGTCCCAAACCAAAAAAAGCCGAAATACCGCCTATAAGGAAAATCAACGCGATCATCCAGCTAATAACGCGGTTTCTAATGAAATATGCAGCTACACCAGTGACATTTTCATCTTGAGAAGACTGGCTGTTATCGTGTTCACTCATTTCCAGTCTCCTGCTTAATCACTTCCACTTTCATTCCCTCTTTTAGCCTTGAAATCCCAGCCACGACTACTTGCTGTTGGCCTGTCAATCCACTTACTACTTGTAGATCTTCCTTAGTGACTTTACTGACTCGAATTTTTTGCCGAGTCACTGTACTGTCTTCATTTAGCAGCCAAACAAATTTGTTACTTCTATTTATATCATCACCATCTGCATTAAATACGGCTTCAATAGGCACCAATACTCCACTACTCCTGTTCAAGCCAATTTGGTAACTATCAGTTGTGACTTCTACCGCCATACCATCCAATATGTATTCTTGCTCAGGCATGGGTAGAGCCAAGGTAACAGTGAAAGTTCCGGTTTTAGGATCAGGCTCAGTAGTAAACTCCTTGATGGATGCTCGGTACTCATTGCCGCTCGGCACTTTAACTAATGCTTCGATACGAGAAAGAGTCTCCGGTTCAGGCTGATTGGTATAAAGGCTATCAGGCAGCTGAATCAACACTTCCACGTTGTCAATACTATGAATATTCACGACCTGTTGACCAACCTGCACGTTTTCATATTGATCAACATTTACCCGTGAAATTATGCCATCAACCGGAGCCAAAAGTTGAGTGAATGACAACCTCAATTGAGCTAACTCCAATTCGCTTAAAGCGATCTGCCGATTGGCGGCTATCTCATCGAACTGAGATCTCGCAAGCAGTCCTTTCGCAACAAGAGGTTTAGAACGCTTGTATTGGCTATCAATAACGGTGAACTTGGCACTAGCATTATCGACGTCCAGTTGATAATCCGTTGGGTCTAGCTCGGCTAGTACAGCGCCTTTTTTAACCCTATCTCCTTCTTTAACATTGAGCTTACTGACTTCACCAAACACTCGAAAGCTCAAGGGCGCGCGCTCCGCTGCATTGGCCACCGCTGGGAAATAAAGATTATCTTGCTCGACATCAGTGCTTACTTGAACAGCCTTCACTTTTGGTATGCCAAAATCAACGTATTGGTTTTCCTTACCACACCCAGTAAGAACAATCGCTGAGCTGAGCAAACTAAGACCTATAAATAACTTCATGTTACAGCCCTCTCTCCTTAACCCACTCTCTCACTTTGATGCCAGACTCAATGTCATTCACGCCAGAAATAATGATACGGTCCCCATCCTCAAGGCCACGTTTGACTTGACGTTTTTCATCCAACACTATGCTCACTTTCTCGACCACACCGGATGAATCAACGCGCCAAACACAGGTTTCTCCATTTTGTTCAAAAACAGCGGTATTCGGGATCCGCGTAGCACCTAAAGAATCAACTTTAACATTCACCTCTCCCGCCATTCCGGGCAGAATACCTACATCTAGTGGGCGCTCCATAACCATGGTCACTTTATATGAGCCAGTTTTCGGATCCGCTTCTGTATCCACTTCTTGGAAAGTCAGTACGTAATCGTTGTCCGGAAACGCATCAAACTTCATTGAAGCGGTAAGATTGACCCCTGAAGCAAACCGATTAAGTAAGTGGTCAGGCAACTGAAATAGGATTTTTATCAGTTGATTGGTCTGAATATTCATCACGCCTTGCTTGGCAGCAATATATTGATAGGTTTCTGCTGGTATAATAGAAACTGTTCCATTGTAAGGGGCGACTAACTTTGTATAACGCAAATTGGCCTGCGCTTGTTCTAATGATGCTTTCGCAGAATTATGGTTCGCTTTAGCCTGATCAAAATCTTGTTCAGAAACGACTTTATCAATTCGCAGTTTTTTGTAACGCTCATATTGAACGTCCGCTAAACGGAACTGAGCTTCTGCTTGCTTGGCGAGCAAAGAATATTCGTCTGGGTTTAAAGAGGCGAGCACTTGCCCTTTAGTAACAGGCTGACCAGATAACACATCTATTGATTGTAGCTGCCCAGGCACTCGAAAAGCTAAAACAGCTCTGTCTCCTGCTTCAGATGTAGCAGGGAAATGTCTTTCAAATTGTGCGTTGCCGACTGAAACGGTGAAAAGTTTTGCGGGCCTAGATTCTGGCTCAGGAACAGGAGGTAACTCTTTACCACAACCGCTTAATAAAGTGGCAGCAGTAAGAAGCAAAAACTTTGATTGCATAATCAGTCATCCAATAGTCACTTAGAGATATTAGGGCCTGTTTCCTGTTCAAGATTGATTTTTGTAAAAAATTAAAACCAACCCTAAAAGTCAACAAACCCAAAGATAGATGAATGATTATATGACTGCCAGCCAGTTACCAGTAAATTATTATAATAATTGGCTATTTTCTGGGAAGTGTCACCTTAGTTCCCATTATTGACTTACAAACGGCTAAATTCTCTGTCGACTTTAAAAGTTTCGGAAGTAACATACGCTTCTAACTCACGAACTTGTCCCTCCAAAATATCAAAGTCTTTTTCAAGTGTGTTAAGTAACACGTCAGGTGTTTGTCCTTGCTGCCAAGGTTTGCTTTTTAGCTTATGTTCCTGCTCGGCTTTCAACGACATCACATAATTTTCTGGCTGCTTCTCCAACATTAGTGTCATGGCTATATATGCGAGCAATACAAGAAAGCTACCACCTAATAAAGCTGCAGAGATCACCAAAATCCTTATCAGCCAAACTTCACAGCCAAAGTAATTGGCAAGCCCTGCACATACCCCAGAAAGTTTGCCATTGTAAGTATCTCGATACAGCTCTCTATTATTCATAACGACGTCTCCAGCTAGGTGTTTCTGTGTCTAAAATTCGCTCGAGGGTTTCAACACGTTTTTGCATCTGATCCGCTTTTTCTGACAGCGTCTGTAGCCGGTTAAAATCATCTTCTGAAAGGCCACCTGCGGCTTTTTTCTTGCTGCGATAATGTAATATCAACCAGAGTGGCGCCACAAATATCAAGAAAACAATTAAAGGCCCAGCAATAAAAAATGATGACATATGGAACTCCTAAATAATGCTTGCTTAGCGTGAGACTTTGCCGTCAACCAAGCAACAATGAACTTTATCAGTGTGCTGTTTTATAAATGAAAAATATCAGGTTACGAATCTCTATTTGACTATAAATACTTCACTTAGCGGTAGCCAATCATTTTTTGGCTTTTACCTGCTGCTTCAGAGTCTCGAGTTCTTTTTCAATATCATCTTGCGCTTTAAGTTCAGCAAATTCCTGATCTAACGACTTAGCGTTACCAGACTGAGCATAAACATCCGCTTCAGCTTCAAGCTCATCAATTTTTCTAGAATACTGCTCAAACTTAGCCATCGCCTCAGAGCTTCGAGCTGTATGCAAATGTTTTTGTACATCACGACGTCCTGAAGCCGTCTGTGAACGAATCGCCAAAGCCTGCTGCTTAGCTCTAGTTTCTGTGATTTTACTCTCCAGCTTAGCAATCTCGCCGGTTAACTTTTCTATCGTTTCTACCACTAGATTCTGCTCGGTATGCATTCCTTTGAGCATATCTTGCAGTTTTTGCTTTTCTATTAATGCCGACCTTGCCAAATCATCACGCTGCTTAGTCAAGGCTAAAGTTGCTTTATTTTGCCATTCGTTGATCTGTTGATCGATAATACCCACTTTACGCGATAATTCTTTTTGGTCAGCAATGGCTTTTGCTGAATTAGTGCGTACTTCTACTAGTGTATCCTCCATCTCTTGGATTATGAGGCGTATCATTTTTTCTGGATCTTCTGCCTTATCCAATAGTGCACTTATATTTGAATTGATGATGTCTGCAAAACGCGAGAAAATACCCATAACTTAGCTCCTTATCTGATGCCCCAGCGACCATATCCCTAGGTTATCTTGAATTATCAGTTTAAATGTGACCAACTTCTATTAACCAAGATATGTGCCAACTTATTAATTCTTATAAAACAATTAGTTAATAAAGCAAGCATTAAAAGTACTATCAATCTTTGATGAATTTAGCCAATATTAGGTAAATTTCACCTACGGAATGCGTTATAATGCAGCAAAACCTCATCGGCGAGTCTCCCAATTTCCTAGAAGTGCTAGACAAGGTATCAAAACTCGCCTCTATACATCGCCCAGTTCTTATCATTGGTGAGCGAGGAACGGGTAAAGAGCTTATCGCCCAACGTTTGCATTACCTTTCAAAACGTTGGGACCAACCACTTATCTCACTTAATTGCTCAACATTGAGCGAGGGTTTGATTGATTCTGAACTATTTGGTCATGAACAAGGTTCATTTACAGGGTCAAAAGGGCTACATAAAGGACGCTTTGAACGAGCAGAAAATGGCACTCTTTTTTTAGATGAACTTGCCACTGCGCCTCTTTTAGTTCAAGAAAAGCTGCTTCGAGTGATTGAATACGGTCAATACGAAAGAGTCGGTGGGCATCAACTACTCAATGCCAATGTTCGTCTTATCTGCGCGACCAACACCGATCTACCCGAAATGGCAGCTCGAGGTCATTTCAGAGCAGATCTTCTAGACAGGCTGGCTTTTGATGTCATCCACCTTCCCCCACTTCGCGAACGAAAAGCAGACATCCTCTTACTAGCAGAATATTACGCCATTAAAATGTGCCGTGAACTCGAACTTGAATATTTTGTTGGTTTTTCTAAAGGTATTCAGCAGGCACTCATTGATTATCAATGGCCCGGAAACATACGTGAATTAAAGAATGTCGTTGAACGAGGCGTCTATCAAAACGGACACCAATATGAGCCCATCGAAGACCTAATATTCAACCCCTTTTTAAGTCAATGGAAAGCAGAAGAACAAGACACTCACGGCACCAATCCTGACATCAAATCGAGCATTAACAATTTTACTTTCCCTATAGATTATAAAACTTGGCAACAGGAGCAAGACATCGCTTTGCTAAAAGCTGCGTTAAAACAAAGTAAGTTTAACCAACGTAAAGCTGCCGATATGCTGGGTCTGAGCTATCATCAGCTTAGAGGTATGATAAGAAAGTATGACCTCTCGTCTATTACCTAACTTATTTGGTAGAGCTGAAACTATTATTGGTAAATTACTGAACTATTAGGGCATAATGACAAGTTATATTGTGATTTGTCCATGACAGTCGTTCTCGCTATGAAAGCATTTATTCAACTGACATTAAGTCTATGTGGTCTTACCTTACTTGCCGGCTGTGGCGAGGGCCTTGATCACAGTAAAATTCGTCAAACTGGCTTCGTCTATTGCGGTCAGGGTGGACCCGACAGTTTTAATCCGCAATTGGTCGAAAGTGGTATCACTTCGGAAACATTAAGCCCACAAGTTTTCGACACACTTTTAACCCTTGACCCTGATAATTTCAAACCAGTTGCAAACCTTGCTACTAGTTGGTCAGTAAATAAAGAAGGGACAGTGTATATTTTTAACTTACGTAAGAATGTCTCCTTTCAAACAACCCCTTGGTTTTCTCCAACACGACCATTAAACGCCCAAGATGTAGTATTCAGCTTTCAACGTATTATTGATGCTGCGCATCCTTACCATAATGTAGGGGGCGGCTTTTATCCTTGGTTTAGTGGTATTGATTTCCAAAACCTGCTGACAGATGTCCAAGCAATCTCACCGTACCAAGTTCGCTTCACGTTAAGCCGCCCAGATAATACCTTCTTATCAAATATTGCCACCAGCCACGCTGTTATTCATTCAGCAGAATATGCCAGAGGGCTAACTATAGCAGATGATAAAACGAGGATAGACAGCCATCCTGTAGGAACTGGTCCTTTCTATTTGTACGATTATCAGGTTAATGACCTCATACGACTCAAGCGACACAAAAACTACTGGCGAGGTCAACCCAAAATGAGTCAGATCGTGTTTGATATTTCTCATCGAGGCACTGGTACATTAGCAAAACTGCTACGAAACGAATGCGATGTGTTAAATTCCCCTCTTTCTAGTCAGATCCCTACTATCAAACAACAAAAAAATATCAAATTGATGGTAAAACCGGCAATGAACATCTCCTTTATCGCTGTCAACACAACTAATCCTGCACTCAACGATCCTCGTGTAAGAAAAGCACTGAACTATGCAATTAACCGCAAAAATATCCTTGAATCAGTCTATTACGGTACTGGTAGCCAAGCTTATTCAGTATTGCCACCAAACTCTTGGGCTTACCTAAAAGACAACGTTCAAATTCGCTATGACAGGAATTATGCTATCGCCTTGATGAAAGCAGCTGGATTTGATAAAGGGCTAGAGTTAACTATGTCGGTACCATTAGAACCAAGAGCCTACAACCCTAGCCCAAGAAAAACCGCCGAATTAATTCAAGCAAATTTTGCCGATATAGGTATAACCTTGAATTTACTGACAGACGATCGCTTCGACCGTTCTAACGTCGCAAACAACCAACATGTTGACTTATACCTCACTGGTTGGATTGCTAATACAGGCGATCCAGACAATTTTCTGCGACCTTTGTTGTCCTGCGACTCCAAAAAAGTTGGCTTGAATGTGTCTAGTTGGTGCAACGCAGATTTCGATTTTCTACTTGATCTTGCCCTTGAGGTCGATAAACCGCGCTATCGACTCAATTTATACAAACAAGCTCAAAATATTCTCAACGAAGAATTTCCTGTTATTCCACTTAGCCATGGGATGCAGTTTCAAGCTTTCGACTCTTCTTTAAAAGGGTTTAAAATTAGCCCATTTAACGTACAGCCTTTTGATACGGTAGAGAGGGTAAAATAATGTTTCTCTATACACTTAAGCGTATCAACTTATTTATTATTACGTTATTAATACTGTCTATGGTTGGCTTTAGCCTGCTTAGGTTAGATCCCGACTCTCCTTGGCTTGCTGAGAGTTTTTGGCAAGGTTGGATGACGTACATAGGCGAGTTAATGCACCTAAATTTTGGTGTGACTAAAAACGGTGTTCCTATATCTAGCGAGCTAGCAATCGTATTTCCAGCAACCCTAGAGCTTTGCCTTATTGCTTTTGTTTTCTCTCTCTTGGTCGGAATTCCAATTGGCACCCTTGCTGGAATGAAACAGGGAAAATGGATTGATACCGCTATTTCATTTACTTCCATGTCTGGTTATTCCGCTCCTATTTTCTGGGTTGCTCTATTGATGATCATGGCATTTTCATTCCATTTTGAGATGTTCCCAGTCGCGGGGCGATATGACCTTTTATACGAAATCAAGCATTTCACAGGGTTTGCTATCCTCGATGCTTCTTTGACTCAAGGAGAATATCGCGCACATGCACTTCAAAGCGTGCTTGAGCATCTAATTTTACCTTGCCTAGTACTCGCACTCACGCCAACAACGCAAGTGATTGGTTTAATGCGATCTTCTGTGGCTGAAGTCATGAGTCAAAATTACATCCGTGCAGCGAAAATAAAAGGTCTCGCCACTCATGAAATCGTTACCCAGCATGTATTAAGAAATGCCATCCCACCTATCATACCTAAGATCGGTGTACAGTTATCAAGTATGTTGACATTGGCAATTATTACAGAGTCAATATTCAATTGGCCCGGAATTGGTCGATGGCTGCTAGATGCTTTATCCAATCAAGATTATGTCTCAATTCAGGCTGGGGTGATGGTAGTTGCTACATTGGTTCTCACCGCCAATATACTGTCGGATTTATTGGGCGCAATGGTGAATCCATTAGTAAGGAAAGAATGGTATGCTAACCGATAACATTTATCAGGAAGAGCGCGTTCCTACTCAATTTGAGCGCTTTTGGCGTAGCTATCGCTCAAATGGACTTGCAATGTTTGGCCTCTGGTGTTTAGGCATTGTTATCGTTATAACCCTAACATCACCCTGGCTCACTCCACACGATCCACAAGCTCAGACTGGGGAATTGCTTATTCCACCCTCATGGAATCCTGCAGGGACTGTTGATTACTTCCTTGGTACTGACGATTTAGGGCGAGATATATTATCGCGCCTAATCGTAGGGTCTCAGTTAACATTTGGGGCAGCAGTGATCATTGCGTTTGTCGCAACAATAGTAGGCTGCTTAATCGGCATTCTAGCGGGGATGACAAAGGGTTTATTGTCTAGTGTACTCAACCACCTGCTCGACACCATAATGTCCATTCCCTCACTCCTTTTAGCCATCATATTTGTTGCTTTCCTCGGTTTTGGTGAATTCAATATCCTACTCGCGATATGTTTGGCTTTAATTCCCAGGTTTGTTCGTTCCATATATATCGCTGTACATACAGAAGTTGAAAAAGATTACATCATCGCCGCGCGCCTTGATGGGGCAAATGATTTTTATCTTCTTTGGAACTCTATTTTACCCAATATTCTTGTTGTCATTGCAGCAGAGGTAACACTCGCACTTTCTATTGCTGTTTTAGATATTACCGCGTTAGGGTTTCTTGGTTTAGGAGCACAAGCGCCTAGCACTGAATGGGGTGCCGTTCTCGGTGACTCTGTAGAACTTATTTATCTTGCACCTTGGACCGTCACTTTACCAGGACTGGCAATTATGTTTACCGTCATCGTCATTAACCTTGTCGGCGAAGGAGTCCGTCAAGCTCTCAATGCGGGGATAGAATAATGCCACTACTGGATATTCGTCACTTAACTATTGAAATCGAGACACCGCAGGGATTAATGAAAGCGGTAGATCGAATGAGCCTAACGATGAGTGAAGGTGAAATTCGTGGTTTGGTAGGTGAATCAGGCTCTGGTAAAAGTCTTGTAGCCAAAGCTATTGTAGGTGTTTGTAAAGACAATTGGAAAGTGACCGCTGACAGAATGCGTTTAGGCAACATTGATTTGTTGCAACTTACACCAAAAGAACGTCGCCGTGTTATTGCGAGAGATATCGCAATGATATTCCAAGAGCCTTCCACTTGTTTAGACCCCTCTGAACAAGTGGGGAGCCAGCTCATTGAATCCATCCCCTCTCATTCATTCTCAGGTAAATGGTGGGAACGTTTTAAGTGGCGAAAAAAACAAGCCATTACCCTACTTCATAAAGTCGGCATAAAGAATCATGTTGACATTATGTCGAGCTACCCATATGAACTGACTGACGGCGAATGCCAAATGATCATGATTGCAATGGCAATAGCTGCAAAACCAAAATTACTGATTGCTGATGAACCGACCAATGATCTCGATCCCATAACACAATCACAAATCTTACGCTTACTCAGTCGTATGAATCAAATCAACAACACTTCAATCATGCTGATAGGACATGATCTCACGACGATAACGCAATGGGCAACCAGAATTACCGTTATGTACTGTGGTCAGTCTGTTGAATCAGCTGACACAAAAAAAATTCTCGGCCAACCCAAACACCCGTATACTGTCGCTCTGCTTAAAGCAATGCCAGACTTCAGTGAAAAAATTCCCCACAAACAAAAGTTGGAATCTTTACCTGGAACAATTCCACCACTGCAGCACTTACCTATTGGATGTAGACTTGGACCTCGCTGCCCGTACGCGCAACGCCAATGCGTCGAAATGCCCAAAACGAACCGAGTAAAAACTCACAAATTCGCCTGCCATTTCCCTCTAAATATGGAGAAGAATAAAGTATGAGTTCATTGCTGGAAGTCAACGAATTAAGCAAAACGTTTGTCACTAGGTCAGGGTTGTTTCATAAAAAAGTCTACCAAGCTGTTAAACCGGTCAGTTTCACATTAGAAGCTGGGCAAACCCTAGGTTTAATTGGTCAAAATAGCTCAGGTAAGTCGACTCTAGCGCGAATGTTGGCAGGTGTCATCGAACCAACAAAAGGCGAGATAAAAGTTAATGGCGAACGATTAGAACACCAAGATTATTCCACACGGTGTAAGTTGATTCGAATGATTTTTCAAGATCCTAATACTTCACTTAATCCACGCCTCCAAATTGGGCGCATTCTTGAAGGGCCGCTTAAAAGAAATACAGAAATGACGCCAGAGGCACGGGTGTCAAGAGTGAAAAATGTATTGCTCAAAGTTGGCTTACTTCCCGAGCACGCTTATTTTTATCCTCAAATGTTGGCTGCCGGACAAAAACAACGGATATGCCTCGCACGTGCATTAATTTTACAACCTTCCGTTATTGTGGCTGATGAAGCACTTAATGGCTTAGATATGGCAATGCGTTCCCAGATCATTAACCTCTTTTTAGAACTACAAGAAGAGATGGGGGTATCATTTATTTATGTATCACAACATTTAGGTGTGGTGAAACATATTACTGATAAAGTCATGGTCATGCACGATGGTCAAGTAGTCGAAGCTGGAGAAACTCAACAAATCTTAACCTGTCCAGCCAACGTGATTACTCAACGACTGGTTGAAAGCCACTTTAATAAAGCAACCTGCTTCAGGTAGCAAGATTTAGCCAATGAAAAACCTTATGCTAAGGATAGCGATGGGTCTCCTACTCAATTGTAGTACGGCTAAAAGCAGTTATGCTTTGACGCAGACTTGGCTAGACCCGAACTTTGTCAAACAAGCCTTTCTAGAAGTGGCGCTAAAGAATGAATATTCTCAAGGAACTCGACATCTCACTAAGTGGGAGAAACCAATTAAAGTTTGGGTCCAACATAAAGTTGCTGACCAAGCCCTACATGACCAATTAACCAATACCCACCTGAGAGATTTATCTACTATCACTGGGCATTCAATCAAACGAGTCACAAAACGAGACAAAGCAAATATTGTGTGGGTATATACCCAGAAATCAAAATGGGAAGGTGATATTGAAAAAGAACTCGGAGCAGGTGCTCTAAAATACACTCATGGTGCAATATGTAAGGCTGGCTATCAAACAAATAAAGTAACCAATGAAATTGACTCTGCTGTCATCATCATCCCTGTTGACCAAGCAAGAGAACACGGGAAGCTACTTGCATGTATTGTCGAAGAAATCACACAAACACTGGGACTTCCAAATGATACAAAAGCGGCTTACCCATCCATTTTTAATGATGAAACACCTGAGAATTTGCTCTCACCCCTAGATGTTATTTTATTAAAAATGCTCTACGAGCCGGAATTAAGGTCTGGTATGAACTTAGCTCAAACTCAGCAAGCCGTCGACGCCATACTTAGCCGCTACCAGAGCCAAGGTGTGCTAACCCAAGCGGTTACTATAGCTAAGTCGACAGAATTATTTCAACTTGTCGGATATTAATATTTAATAACATGGCTACAGCAAACTAGCGCTTGTGCTTTTTATCGGCTTTTTTTAACTCTGACTCAAATTCTTCTGGGAAAAGTACTAAGCCTTCTTCATTGTGGTTTGGAAAGACCACAACTGACAACTCATCATCTTCAAGGCCATGAGTCCAACGGCTAAACCATTTGGCAGTAGAAATACATTCCGCTTTACAGTGTTCCCAATCCCCGTTAGCCCACTGGTTAGCAAACTCTTGATGCGGCCAGATTGGTACACAGTCTTCATCTTCTGTATTGAGCATTACACAGCCATGTTCGTCAGTGAGAATCCAAACATTTTTGTGCTTAGCGATTTCGTTTACTGCGTAATTAAATCGTTCATCTTCAAGCATTTTCTGGACAGATTCTATCTCTTGCTGCGAGAGTGGTTGCGGCATTTACTTATTCCTTCAATAAAACACCCACGTTGAAGTGGGTGCTATGATCAATGACCGAGTCGCTTAAACTAGCTCAGTTTGAAGCCAAGGCCAACCTTGCTTCTTACGACTCAAAGTATTTTCCATCATTAGCATACCGTCACGTTCATGCTTGGTCAGCTTTTCTGCCCACTCACCTCTGTATAATAGGCGAGTGTTAGCCGTTGTAATATCTGTCAACATCACGGCTGCAAAAGCTAAGTTCTCTTCAGCACATCGACGTTCGAGATCCAACTCTAGTGCACCAATCATATCATCAACTTGTTCTAATGTGGCGAGTTCAACCTGACCAACAACAACGTCACGACCATTAAATGGGTAACCCTTGAGATCTTTCTCTACCAATTGTGCAGCAGAGAGTCCTTCAATATTGGTTTTCGCAATCAGCAAGTCTTTAATGAAAGCATCGATGTCACATACATCGGCGATTTTAGCCAATTCTTCGATTGCATCTTTGTCTTTCTGGGTACATGTCGGTGAAGCAAAACCAACAGTATCAGACAAAATAGCCGACATCATCAGCTTAGCAATTTTTGGTGAAATCTCATGGCCTTCAATTTTAAACATATTGAAAAGGATAGTGTTGGTACAACCAACAGGCCAAATCCAAGCTTCCATCGGGTTAATGGTCATCACATCACCTAATCTATGGTGATCTACGATACCCAAGATTTCAGCTTCAGCCACATCATCCGGTGCTTGAGCAAGATCAGAATAATCAACTAACCAAATTTTTTCGCCTGCTACAGAGGTGCGAAGCTCTGGCAGTTCGGCTCCAGCAACATCAAGAATATGCTGAGTTTCGCGGTTGATTTCACCTTGCCGGATCGGCATGGCTTCAACACCACGCGCGTTAAGTAGTTCGGTTGCCACTAAGGCACTACAAATACTGTCACTATCAGGGTTCTTGTGACCTACAACTAGAATCATCTTTTTTCCTATACGACTTCAATAAACCCATACTGGGCAATTACCCACAAAGCCAGATACTTTACCTGAATTTTGAAATTTGTCATGGGTTAGAAAAAATAAATAGCTAAATCACAAATTTTGGTTGCAAATAGTGGCACACAAATCTAAATTGATAACCATTATCATTTAGATTTAGTAAATAATGAATTCGATTCGACTTTCCTTCTCTATACCTAGCTGGCTTAAATTCTCTCAGTTTCGTCCTGCATACAAAAGGCTCCTGCTACCTGCCACTCTCATCGCATTAATACTTAATGAATCTTCTCGATCCTTAACAGTAACAACGCTTTCTGATGCCTTTTGGGCTGTTTCTGCTTATGTCGCCTTTACTCTTGCTATCTATCATTATCTTTCTCTTTGGATGAATAAAGACAACAAGATAGTCAACCTCTATAAAAGCTCCCGTCATTGCCAAGTATTATTTGCATCACTGCTCGGTGCCCTACCTGGATGCGGAGGCGCTATTATAGTGACAACTCAATTTGTCAGTGGCCGAGTTGGGTTTGGAGCGATAGTCGCTGTATTGACATCAACAATGGGGGATGCGGCCTTTTTGCTTCTCGCCAGTAAGCCCGATATCGGTATACTCGTTGTCGCAATAGGTATTGTCATAGGGTGTATCACTGGCTGGGCAGTTAATGCTATCCATCCAGACAGTTTTTTACGCCCCAAAAACAGAGAAACCTCTGATATTAAGTATACTTGCCAGTCAGATCCCAGCCCACAGACTAACTTCGAGAAAAAAGCCATTAACCTCCAAGGAGCATTTTGGAAATGGCTTATCATTCCCGCCACGATAGTCGCTTTCTTAGGATCCTTTCAAGTTGATATCAACCAATTGCTGGTGCTTCCTGCTGAAACTGTAGAATGGATTGGAGCCGTTCTTATTGTGATTAGTATGCTCCTATGGTCATTAACAAAAGAAATAAAAGATTACCGCTCTACCGTTTCTGAGGATGCGAAAACCATCACCTCACACCCATTGCAAAAAGCAGCTCAAGATACCAACTTTGTTACAGCTTGGGTAATCTTGGCATTCATGTCCTTTGAGCTATTAACAACAATTGGTGATATTGATCTTGTCAGCGCGTTCTCTGGCTGGGGAGTATGGATGCCTTTCGTTGGGCTTGCCGTGGGGATCCTTCCTGGGTGTGGTCCACAAATACTTGTCACTAGTTTATATATATCAGGGGCGGTACCACTTTCAACTCAGTTAGCTAATGCAATTTCAAATGATGGTGATGCTCTATTCCCTGCTATTGCACTTGCACCAAAAGCCGCGCTGGTTGCAACTCTCTATTCTGCACTTCCAGCTCTAGTGGTTGGTTATGCATATTACTTTGTATTTGAAATGTAATATTACACCTGTTTACGACTGGTTTGATATTGAATCGATAAACGCTTTAATTGGCATCGGCTTAGCAAAATAATAACCTTGAAGGCAGTGAACCTTATGCTGGGCAAGGTATTCGACTTGCTTAAGTGTTTCTACACCTTCAGCCACCGTTTTCATTCCAAGCCGAGAGGCTAGATCCAGCAAGTTTTCAACGATATGGGCAGATACAGAGTCATTACCAATCATACGAATGAAACTTTGATCGATTTTCAACACATCAAACCGAAATTGATGTAAATATCGCAAGCTCGAATGCCCGGTACCAAAATCGTCAATTGCTAACTGAATATTGTTTTCATGTAATGCCGTAAATAAGTTTTGAGCTTCCTCAGTATTTTCTATTAACTCTCGCTCTGTAAGCTCTAAGCACAATCGAGCTTTCCCCGGTGAAAAAGCGTTGAGAAAACTCAAACTATCTTCAAGTAGGTCAGAGTTAATACAATGCTTTGCCGATATATTAAATGAGACAGTAAACCCTTCTCCCAACAAATCTTGGTGTAACGACAGTTGTTCCCCTACCTGAGCCATAATTAATTTAGTCATGGGGATAATCAATCCCGACTCTTCCGCTAATGGAATAAAAAGATCAGGACGTATAAGACCTTCTTGAGGATCGTTCCAACGCATTAATACTTCCGCGCCAACAATATTATAATCGCTATCGACATAAGGCTGAACGTAGGGAACGAACTCTTTGTTGTAAATGGCTCGGTTAATTTTGTCTTTCATTGACTCAGGCTTACCAGTGATCCAGTACGTATACCAAGCCATTACCGCACAAAATCCAATCAAAATAAGCATTGCCGATTGTTTGTGGGAGACCATAAAATCTAAATAATCATCTCCTGAAAGCCACACGCTCAAAGAATAAGCATAATGTTTAGAGTTTACTCTTAAGGTACTTTTTATTGGGCTTGTACTGACATGACCTGTTTTATCTATCCATGTCTCACCAATTTGTAGGTGAATCATTTTTTCTTGACTAGTCAAGGTCAAAATGTTTTTTAAATAATATCCAGAGATGGAAGACGCAACGCTAATCTCTCCATTCGTCATGACGAAACTCAGAGCCGATTCTTTAGGCGTTATCGGAGAACTTGGCATAAGAACCAGGGAATTATCAACTAGCTTATAGTCTGGTAATGGCGTATCGACTTCTCCAAGTAAAGAGCTGCAATATATTCTCCCATTTTTAATAAGAGTGAGCATCCTGACATCTGGAATGATCACCACCAAATCGCGAATATAAGGTAAGACCTCATCACATTGCCCTTGAGTAAAAGGATACGCACGTTGCGCGGCCGCATCTGCATTCCAGAGAAGTCTATCAAGTAATACCACTCCAGATTCAAGAGAACGGTTCATTTCACGCTGTAAGCTATTCTGAGCCAAAACAAACAGAAGAATAGTGCCAAGCACTACAGGTAGAACAAATGAAATAGACGTGAGAACAAGTCTTGTCAAAAGTGGAGTTGCCTTTAAGTAGTTTCTCATTATCTCTTTCTCGATAAACGCTTAAGGCAATTATAGGCTCTGATTTATTAGTATTATAAGTATCAGTTAGTAGAAAGTATTAAATAATCACTATTTACCTTCCATTCGACAATACTATGTACAGAAGGTAAATAGCCTAAAATCGGTGATCTTGTCACCACATAAGTAGATTAGGTAACGAATTTAGCTAGTTATGTCGCTGTTTTAATTTGTTGATAACATCATTCAGCGAAAGTCCCTGATCTTGAAGTAACACCAGCAAATGGTACACCAAATCTGCCGACTCACAGACTAACTCAGCCTTATCCCCCGATGTTGCCGCAAGTGCAACTTCAACACCTTCTTCACCCACTTTTTGTGAAATACGCTTAGTACCACGAGCATAAAGACTGGCAGTATAGGATGATTCTGGATCGGCTTTTTTTCTCGAAGCAAGCAACTGTTCTAGTTGGCTAAGCCACACCATTTGCGACTCTTCTTTAGTATCATCATTCCAACAAGAAGTATTTCCCAAATGACATGTAGGTCCAATAGGATTAACTTTAATAAGTAAGGTATCATTATCGCAATCCAAAGACATATTAACGAGCTGTAATACATTGCCTGAAGACTCTCCTTTCGTCCAAAGGCGTTCTTTAGTACGAGAGAAAAACGTCACCTGACCAGTTTCGTAAGTTTTTTCCAAAGCATCGTGATTCATGTATCCCATCATCAGAACTTGGCTCGATTGGAAATCTTGCACAATAGAAGGTACTAGGCCATTCACTTTTTCCCAGTTAATTCGTCCCACCAGCAACCTAGCTTCATCTGCTTTGAAATTCATAAACGCACCTCTATACCTTGTTGTTTTAAATATTGTTTTAATTTATCAATATTGATGACCTGCTTATGGAATACGGATGCCGCCAACGCACCATCAACATTTGCTCGCTGATACGCTTGTGCAAAATGTTCCATTGTACCAGCACCACCGGACGCAATGAGCGGTACTCTGCATATTTTTCGGACCGTATTTAGTTGTTTGATATCGTACCCATTACGTACTCCATCTTGGTTCATCATATTTAATACAATTTCCCCTGCACCACGGCTCTGCACTTCTTGCACCCAATCACTCGTCTCCCATTGGGTTGCTTTGGTGCGCTCCTCATCGCCAGTAAACTGATAAACCTGATATTTTCCTGTTTCTTCGTCGTAGTATGAGTCAACCCCAACGACAATACATTGAACGCCAAATTTATCGGCAAGTTTAGTGATCAATTCTGGGTTTGCTAATGCTGGAGAATTAATAGAGACTTTGTCAGCGCCAAATTTAAGAATACGTGCTGCATCTTGTACTGATTTAATACCTCCAGCAACGCAAAATGGGATATCAATTACTTCAGCAACTCTCTCCACCCAGCTTTTATCTACTACACGACCATCACTTGATGCAGTAATATCGTAAAATACCAGTTCATCAGCGCCTTCTTCAGCATACCGTTTCGCCAAGGGTACGATATCACCAATAATTTCGTGATTGCGAAATTTAACCCCCTTCACCACTTGCCCATCACGTACGTCAAGGCATGGGATTATTCGCTTTGCCAACATACAAATGCCTCCTTCGCTGTGAACTTACCATCAAGCAACGCTCTACCAACAATCACACCAGCAACCCCACTGCCTTTTAATGCTTCGATATCTGCTAATGAACCGATACCGCCAGAAGACTGGAACTGAACCTGTGGATACTGTCGGCATAGATCAACATAAAGCTCAACATTTGAGCCTTCTAACGTGCCGTCGCGAGAGATGTCAGTACAGAGCACGTGTTTGAGCCCAACGGTTAAGAAATCGTTGATCAAGGCTTCGATGGTAATGCCTGAATCTTCTTGCCAGCCAGAAATCGCAACATTACGGATTCCGTCTTGGTCAATGTTGATATCGAGCGCTAAAACGATTTTTTCAGCACCATATTTTTCCATCCAACCTTTTACAAGCTCTGGATGTTTTACCGCAGTAGAACCCACAACAACGCGCTGCGCACCCGCTTCTAATAAATCAACCACATCTTGTTCTTCCCTAACCCCACCACCAATTTGGATATTGGCTGGCGTACTTGCAAGTAATTTAGCAATAAGCTCAAGTTGGCGCGCAGTCGTGTCCTTGGCACCCGTTAAATCAACTAAGTGAAGCCAATTTGCACCTGCTTGATGGTATAAGTTGAACTGCTCTGCTGGATCGACTTTGTATTCGGTTACTTGGCCATAATCACCTTGATAAAGGCGAACGACCTGGCCTTCAATTAAATCAAGAGCTGGAATAATCACACTACGTCCCTTTATAGTTCTAAGAAGTTTTGAATAAGCTTGGCACCCGCTCTTGAAGAACGTTCCGGATGAAACTGTACACCGTAGTAGTTACCACATTGAACTGCTGCCGTAAACGGATTACCGTAAGTACTTTGCGCGATAGTATCTTCACAGACTGGCATTGCAAAGCTGTGCACAAAGTAAAAATATTCGCCCTCATCAATACCTTGAAAAAGAGGGTGACTTCTTTCTGCAGACACTGTATTCCAGCCCATATGAGGTAATGGCAAATCGCCTGCACGGAGTCGTATTACTTCACCATCACAAAGCCCAAGGCATTCGACTCGATCATCGGATTTTTGACCTTTCTCTTGCGATACTTTACCCAAAAGCTGCATCCCCAAACAAATACCTAGTAACGGCTTTTCTACTTGTTTAACCAAACAGATAAGATCACGTTCTGCTAAGTTTTTCATCGCTTCACTTGCGGTACCAACCCCTGGCAAAAATAGCTTATCAGCTGATAACACCACTTGAGGATCTTTTGAAATAGTGACGCTATAACCCAAACGCTCAATGGCAAACTTTACCGAAGACACATTGGCACAGCCTGTATCTATAATGACAACTTTCTGTTCAGTCATTGCACGACTCTCCTTTAAAGAACACCTTTGCTGCTTGGTAGTTCTTTGCCATCAACTTTGACTGCTTGGCGTAATGTTCGACCAAAGGCTTTAAATAGACTTTCAATGATGTGGTGATCATTATCACCACATGAAGATAGATGCAGCGTGCATGCTAATGTGTCAGTTAACGATCTAAAAAAATGCACAACCATCTCAGTCGATAGGTCGCCGACTTGCTCACGGCCAAATTTGGCATCAAACTTCAGGTAAGGGCGCCCAGATAAGTCAAGCGCACATTGTGCTAAACATTCATCCATCGGCAGGCTAAAACCAAAACGGCCAATTCCACGCTTGTCACCTAACGCCTCTTTTAGCGCCTGACCGAGGGCTAAAGCAGTATCTTCAATTGTGTGGTGATCATCAATGTGCAAATCACCTTCCACTTTACACACCATCTGAAACCCACCATGAGTCGCGATTTGATCCAGCATATGATCAAAAAAACCTAAGCCAGTTGAGATATCATTACCACCTTGCTCATCAAGATTAACGGTAACTTTAATGTCCGTTTCTTTGGTGGTACGTACTACATCTGAAATGCGTGCTTTTACCGTCAGGTCTTTTAAAATCTGCTTCCAATTCATGGTCTCTGGATTGTATTGAATACCCCGAATGGCCATGTTTTCCGCTAGTTGAAGATCCGTGTGGCGATCACCAATGACCACAGAGTTTTGAAAATCGACTTTACCTGCTTGCAGGTATTCTTTTACCAACCCAAGCTTTGGCTTGCGACATGAACAGTTATCTTCTTCAAAGTGCGGACAAATCAGTACATCATCAAACATCACACCTTGAGACTCGAAAATTTCCATCATCATATTGTGTGGTGCATCGAAATCTTCTTGTGGGTAACTGTCCGTACCTAGGCCATCTTGATTGGTCACCATAACAAGCCTATACCCAGCATCTTGCAAGGATAATAAACTTGGAATGACAAATGGCTCTAGTTTTAGCTTGTCTAAGCGGTCGACTTGAAAATCACTTGGCGGCTCCACAATTAAGGTACCATCACGGTCAATAAAAAGGATTTTTTTCTGTTTGCTCACTCGAACTTCCTTATTACAATTTTTAGCACTCACTCTTCTGTGAGTACAATGAATTCATGACTACTTATGAGTAGTAGTTTCTTATAAAACCAAGGGTTTTCTCGCACTCTTCACGGTTACCGATACTAATTCGTACACAATTCTCAATGGGTGAATTACGCAAGATGATCCCCGTGTCCCAAGCTGCTTTGAAAAAAGCGTCACCATCTGGGAATTTAACCAATAAGTAGTTCCCCCAACCTTCAAAAACGTCTAGGTCAGGGATCATCGAAAGCCCTACCTGCATATAAGCACGATTAGCGTTCAAATCGAGTACTTGAAACTTTGCTCGGGCTAAACCAGCTTGAGACAACGCTTGTATAGCAATATCAGTAACTGGAATGGGGACTGGATATGGTGCGATAACTTTAAGTAGAATATTAATTATCTTTTCGTTAGCAAGCGTAAATCCGCAACGCAGACCAGCAAGTGCAAACGCTTTCGACAAGGTACGTAAAATTGCCAAATTAGGGTATTGATCGAGCAAATCAACCATTGATGCTTCTGGACAAAAATCGATGTAAGCTTCATCCATAACTACAATTGCTCGATCTTTCGTTAGCTTGAGTAAAGAAACTATATCTTCACGCTTGATTAAATTTCCCGTGGGGTTGTTTGGCGAACAAACAAACACGAGCTTAACTCTATCAAGATTGGCTTCAATATCTGACAAATCAAGCTGCCAATCAGACGTTAATGGTACCGTTTTTTGCTCGACACCATGAGTTTCAGCACTGATTGAGTACATGCCATAAGTCGGCGGGCAGTATAAAATTGCATCCTCGCTCGGTTCACAAAACGCTCGTATCAACAACTCAATACCTTCATCAGCACCACGGGAAACTAAAGTTTGTTCTTTTCCTACGCCGGCATAAGCCGCATAGGTGGATATCAACGCTTGCGGCTGACATTCACTATACCGGTTAAGGCGGGTGAAATTCGTTCTATATTCATTATCGAATGGTGATTCATTGGCATTTAACCACACGTCTCCAGTGCCTCCAATCCGTCGAGCTGACAAATATGGTGTAAGCGTTTGGACTCGTTTTCTTGCTAGCTTTTCCACTGTCTTTATCCTTTCAAATTTAACTTGTCGACTCGAATAGTTACCGCACGTTTATGCGCATCTAATCCTTCGGCTTCTGCCATTGTTACCACAGTCGAAGCTAGGTTTTGTAAACCCTGTGCAGATAACTCTTGAACCGTCATTCGCTTGGAAAAGTCGGCCAAACCTAGGCTTGAGTGTGTACGCGTATATCCATATGTTGGCAGAACGTGATTTGTTCCTGATGCATAATCGCCTGCTGATTCTGGAGACCACTCACCTAAAAAAATTGAACCCGCATTATCCAATAAAGGAAGCAGCTCACGAGGGTTCTTAGTTTGAACAATTAAGTGCTCAGGACCGTAATAGTTTGAGATTGAAACGGCTTGAGTTAAAGACTCTGAGATAATAACTAAGCTAGAAGCTAGAGCTTGCTCAGCAATTGTTGCGCGCGATAGTTGTTTGAGTTGACATTGAATCGCATCGATAACTTGATCTGCAATGATAGGTGAAGGTGTGACGAGTATTACTTGAGAATCTGGGCCATGTTCCGCCTGACTTAACAAGTCGGCTGCAACAAAATCGGGGTCAGCTGTTTCATCTGCAATAACAAGCACTTCTGATGGTCCTGCTGGCATATCAATCGCAGCACCACGAAAATCATTACTTACTTGACGTTTTGCTTCTGTGACATAGGCATTTCCAGGACCAAAGACCTTATCGACTTTAGACACCGTGTCTGTCCCGTAAGCCATCGCAGCTACAGCTTGAGCCCCCCCTATGTTGTATACTTCATCAACACCACACAGTTTGGCAACATAAAGAATCTCATCGGCAATAGGTGGAGGAGAACAAAGAACAACTTTACGACAACCTGCAATTTTAGCCGGTACACCAAGCATCAAAACCGTTGATGGTAACGGCGCACTGCCGCCTGGAATATATAAACCGACTTTTTGAATTGGGCGTGTTAACTGCTCACAAACCACACCAACTTGAGTTTCAACTTTAATCGGCTGAGACTTTTGTGCTTTGTGAAACTTAAAGATATTCTCATAAGCTTGCTCAAGTGCAGCTTTCATCTTGATCGAAAGTCGCTCTGAAGCTTGGTCAATATCAGCAGCAGAAACACGTATTGTCTCTGGTTTAATACGATCAAATTGCTCGGTGAGTGCTAACAAAGCTGTATCGCCACCCTCCCTAACTTGTGCAATTACGCCAGAAACTGCCGCAGTGATGTTTGCACCTTCAAGCATTGCAGGACGTTTCAAAATCGAGTCTTGCTGCGACTCACTCAACGATTGCCAAACGACGGTTTTCATCATCACTACCCCATCATTTTTTCAATTGGTAGAACTAAAATCGAGCTGGCCCCGAGTTCCTTAAGCTGTTCCATGGTCTCCCAGAACAGATTTTCAGTACTAACGAGGTGTACCGCTACTTTTTCTTTGTCTGATGATAACGGAAGAACCGTGGGATCCTCGGCACCAGGGAGTAAGGCTTTCACCTGTTCAAGCTGGCTTACAGGCGCATGCAACATAATGTATTTGGATTCTTTTGCCTGCTGTACACCTTGCATCCGAGTGAGAAGCTTTTCTATTAAGGCCATTTTGTCTAAGTCAAAATCACCCGTTCGTTGAATCAGTGTCGCTTTTGATTTAAAAATCACGGCGACTTCTTTCAAGCCATTCGCTTCTAGAGTTGCTCCAGTGGAAACGAGATCTGCAATGGCATCTGCTAATCCAGCGCGCGGTGCAACTTCTACTGAACCCGTCAACATGCAGGTGGAAAATGTCACGCCTTGTTCATCCATATAAGCCTTAAGAAGTTGAGGATAAGTGGTAGCAATACGTTTCCCTGCGAGATCTTGAGGACCGTTATATTCTTCATCTTTATCTATTGCTATAGATAAACGACAACCACCAAAATCAAGGCGTCTAAGTGGAATAAACGCACTAGGCTCACCAAGTGCCTTGCGATCTAAACGTACTTCTTCAAGTTCATTTTCACCAATGAAGCCAAGGTCCACAACACCATCCATAATAAGACCAGGTATATCGTCATCACGGACGAGAAGAAGGTCAATCGGCATGTTCAAAGAATGAACAACCAGGCGTTCGCCCATGATATTAAAGTTCACCCCGCACTTTTTTAGTAACTCTTGGCATTCTTTACTTAAACGGCCTTTTTTTTGAATCGCTATTCTCAAACGCTGTGTTGTCATTACTTATATCCCTGTATAAAACTAATCTCAAATCATCAAAACCAAAAAACCAAAAAACCAAAAAACCCTCGGGAGTGTTATCTCCCGAGGGTTAAAATCTTGTTTTAGCGATTTATTCCACCGGGAGCCTCTTGCCTCCCGGGTATGCGCACATCTCCCGAAAGACTATATTGGGTGATGATGGTGATGAATGTTCATTACAAAATTACGCATACTTATAAATTATTCAGTTGGGTTGCTTGGTAACCACATTAACCAAGGATAAATTATTTTTCAACTAAAAATTAAAGATTTTCTAAATTTGTATAGGACAAATAAAAAGGGAGCATTTGCTCCCTTTAAAACTGAGTATACTTAAGAATCAGCACAACTTGTCATCTTCGATTTAGACAATGAAGAGAGTAATACACATACGATAACAAAGGCCACAAAGGAAATAGCGAATGAAATGCCTACGGAGGAAGTCATCCCCAAAGCGATAAATCCAATACTTGATACTGCAGCAACAGACAACGCGTATGGCAACTGAGTAGAAACATGATCGATATGATCACAACGTGCACCAGTCGACGATAGAATGGTCGTGTCTGAGATCGGCGAGCAATGATCACCAAACACAGAACCTGCGAGAACTGCACTTAGCATAGGTAGCATTAAACCTATCTCTGTCGCCGCTGCCATATCTCCAGCAATAGGCAACATAATACCGAATGTCCCCCAAGACGTTCCTGTAGAAAAAGCCATCAAACCAGCGAGTAGGAAAAGGATAACTGGCAACCAGTGAACAGCAATATTACCTTGTGCGAGCGTTGATAGATATTTACCCGTATTCATATCTCCGATAATTGAACCAATGGTCCAGGCAAATACCAGAATCAGAATCGCACCAAACATTGATTTAGCGCCAATCCATAAAGTACGAGATATTTCGACCAAAGCAATACTTTGTTTGAAGACTGTGAATAAAGCCAAAGCTAACCCAACGAGACCACCATAAACCAGCGATGTTCCAACATCTGTGTTTTCAAATGCACCAAGAACAGTAAATTCTTTACCATCAGTACTCAGAGATTGCCCACCCGTATACAACATTGAAGCAACAGTGGCGATGATGAGACAAACGATTGGTAGAACTAAATCAGTAACCTTACCCTTTTCACTTTGGGCAATATCCAATTCTTCATTTATTTCGTGTGCCTGCTGAACGTTTTCGGCTTGCTCTTGACCATATCCATAACCTTGCGATGCTGCGATTTCATGTTTCCGCATTTTACCAACATCGAGCCCAAACCAAGCAACAGCAAAAACCATTAACAACGCAAAGACCGCATAAAAATTCATTGGTATCAAACGAACATACGCACCAAGTGCTGAATATTCAGTAACACCATGCGAAACCAAGATTCCACCAATAATCGTTATTATATAAGCACCCCAACTTGATGCAGGCATAATTACGCACATTGGTGCTGCGGTAGAGTCAAGTATATAAGCGAGTTTTGCACGAGAAACATAAAAGCGATCAGTTACTGGGCGAGAAATAGCACCAACAGCCAGACTATTGAAATAATCGTCAACGAAAATAAAAACACCCAAAAAAGCAGCAAGCAGTTTTGAGCCACGCTTACTTTTTACTCTCGACTGAGCCCACTCAGCAAAGGCTAAAGTCCCTCCAGACAGGGTAAGGAGTGCGGTCATCATGCCTAATAAGACTAAGAAAGCTAGAATACTCATATTCCAAGTATTTATACCACCATCTTCAACGAATACATTAGACACCGTTGAGATCATGTAACTCATTGTATTACTGATTGAGTAATCGCTTAGAAGTGTAGCACCGAGAACAATGCCCACCCCCAATGATAAAAGTACATGTCGAGTAATGATAGCCAAACTCAAAGCCACTAAAGGTGGTAAGAGCGATATAGGAGATGATGCAAAGTCAGTTAAATTCATGATCTTCAAAAACCAGTAATAGATGGTTAGAGATCTACTGCAAACAAATTGAAGGAAATAATCCAGAGCAATAAGTGTTGAACGAAGCGAAAGGCGAGCAAATACTTCGCCTTGGCCCTACAGTAGCGCTCCATAGTGTTAAAAAATATAGACTATGGCAGTGTTAACCCTTTTCAGGTGTAACACCAGCAAGTTCTTTTGATATAGAAGCTCACTTCGGCAAAACAACCTTTCGAACTTGTTCATTGGCATCACCCCAACAAGTCATACTGATTTATTTTGCGCCTCTACCGCGATGCTTAACGTTTAAAAACGACGTCAAGTAATTAACGACCGTTTAGGTAAACACCACATTAGGTGGGGCCATTGTACTTATCTAAGCGTTGATTTCAACACATTCAGTTGAATAACTACCAACACTAGCATTGGATTTTTAATAAATATTGAATATGCCTACTTATTTATACATAGGTGCTATAATAGAATGTTTGATAAAATCATGAAGAAACATCTTTGTTAATTATGCAATTAGTATCCTTTCATGTTTTTTCAGTCAAAAATATGATTAATAGACGGTAAAAAAGTAATTTGCTGAAGATTTGTTACTATCATGATAATTCTCAGCGAAGTGGGTAGCACTTAATAACATAATTGTGTAAATAATTGTCACCCTCTTATGAAACTTATTGGCAATAAGTATTGTCATAATCACAAAAGCTTCGATATTTTATGTAACAAATTTTAATCAGTTAATAAGAAAGGTCTCATTATTCTAATGTTAAGACATTAAATAATAACTTTTTATAAGAATTTAACTAGAAAATATTGTATTGCAGATAATACGGGTTTAATATTTATTCCATCGGCTCCTTAATTAAGTGAGAAACTATATGTCGGAACTAACAAAAACTTTATTAAACATTCGTAGCCTACGTGCATTTGCTCGTGAGCTAACACTGGAACAACTTGAAGAAGCACTTGATAAACTATCAACAGTCGTTACTGAACGTAAAGATGCAGAAGAAGTAGAGCTTGCTGAAAAAGCGGCGCAAGAAGCTAAATTAGCTGATATTGCTGATCAAATTAAGCAGCTTGGACTAGATAAGAATATGGTTATTTCTGCTCTAGCTGGAGAATCAGCAAGTAAGCAAAAGTCCAAGCGTGCCCCTCGCCCTGCAAAATATAAGTATGTTGATAATAATGGTGAGCAGAAAACTTGGACTGGTCAAGGCCGCACTCCTTCTGCAATCCAAGAGAAATTAGATTCAGGTAAATCTTTAGATAACTTCCTAATCTAATTAAATTTATAAATACATTTTAAATATGTAATTATATAATAATAAAAAAGCCTCATAATTTGAGGCTTTTTTATTATCATCAATAAGTTAACGTTCCCAGTATGCTTCTTCTAAGCTATCTTCACGCTCAGGTAATCCTCTTGATAAACGTGGAGAGTGTTGAACTAATACTTCATAACTAGCACGATTAGAATATTTACATACCTGTGAAAATGATGAGTATGTCAAAAAAGTATGGGCATGCTTGCTAGAATTAGGCACATTTTCTTTATGGTGTTTATTTGCGGCCATATCATGCAGTAACGCAGAAAGGGCTGCGTCACCTGCTCCATTTGTGTTTTTAATTTTTTCTGGTCCCCCCATATAAGGTGAAATATGAGAATAAACCTTAATTGGATTTTCACAAGCTGACTTTTCAGCCGGACGACTAAATTCATAACGGTTAAATTCAGCAATACTACCTGGCAGTAAAGGTAAAGAAGTGACTCGTTTAGCTGCATCCTCAGTGTAACCAGCCATGAATAAACCCACTGGCCCAGCAGTGCATAATACCAAATCAACCCACTCCAACGTTTTATCCGATGCAATAAGCGGATCGGATTCGCCGGTTAATGCTTCTGCCTCATCTTCATTCATCGCCACTACACTCACATGATCACGCAAGAAATCCTGCCAAAAAATAGGGTCATTTTGAATAACGTATTTAGTGCCTAAGGTTAAAACAACAGGAACGCTATACTTTTTAGCATACTTAATAGCTTGCATCGTTGCCTTTGGCATCGGATCGCCATCTTTACAACGAACCAAGTAAGCAGTGAGCACTAATGCAGATGCATTTCTAAAGATAGACTCCGGAATATTACTTGCGTGAAGTTGATTCATCTGCCCTTCACTAATTGCAAATGTCCGCTCACCATCATCTGAAATTAAGGCAAAACATCTACCGATAGCGCCATCAACTCCCTGCAGATAATTTAAATCCATACGACTTGAAGTGTTGCACAAATACCTAAAGCCATAACTACCGATTCTAATATCTTGACTCATTACACCCAAAAGTGTTGAACGATCATCAGCAAGCACCGAGTAATTATGCAATGTATTACCAATAGTGCCACCTGCATACTCATTGGTAATAAAATTATTTTCTTTCAGTTCATTGTATAAAGCTTCAGCTGTATCATCATCGATAACCAGTGAGTGCCCTTTGCTCAGCTTATATCTATCAATAAGTTCCGAATTAACTTTTGCTTCAATATCAACCAAAGTCTGATCAATACCTATGATATGAGTACTCGACACTTTCTTATTTTGTTGAGACTGACTAACCAAGGGATCTCGGGCATGCACAGGAAAATAGTGCTTAGATTTTCGTTGACCTGGGAACTTCATAACAAACTTATTCTGAGTAAGAGGTAAAAAGGGTCTGGATTCTACCGCGCACTATCAAACTCGGCAACTACTACAACAAGAGCAAACGTTTGCTCTTGTTAATCAAATATAATCAGCTCATTTTTTTAAACCATTTGCTCAAAAGCTTTACTAAATATCGAAATGATTTGTGATTTGATTCGAGAACCTGTCACCTTTTAACGCTTTCTGTTAAGATTTGCCTCCAGCTAATTTATGTGGTGTTTTGTAATGTCTCAGAACTGTACTGATAACAGTAAAAAGAAAGTCATCGTGGGTATGTCTGGTGGAGTCGACTCATCCGTTTCCGCCTACCTTCTCAAGCAACAGGGCTATCAGGTTGAAGGTCTGTTTATGAAAAATTGGGAAGAAGATGACAATGAAGAGTACTGTACTGCTGCTGAAGATTTAGCAGACGCGCAAGCAGTCTGTGACAAACTAGATATCCACCTGCACAAAATAAACTTTGCTGCAGAATATTGGGACAATGTATTCGAATACTTCCTAGCAGAATATAAGGCTGGCCGAACTCCAAATCCCGATATCCTTTGTAATAAGGAAATAAAATTCAAAGCTTTTCTTGAATTTTCTGATGAAGTGCTTGACGCCGATTTCATTGCTATGGGTCATTATGTACGTCGGACTTTTTCAGACAATCTGGAAGAAATAAAAATGCTGCGAGGTTTGGACGGCAACAAAGATCAAAGTTATTTTTTGTATACTTTAAGCTGCGAGCAAATATCTCGTAGCCTTTTCCCTGTAGGTGAACTAGACAAACTAGAAGTGAGAAAAATAGCCGAAGAACAAGGCCTTATTACGGCAAAGAAAAAGGATTCAACCGGGATTTGTTTTATTGGTGAACGTAAATTTACTGACTTTTTATCACGTTATCTACCTGCTCAACCTGGGAAAATTGAGACTCCAGAAGGTAAAGTTGTCGGCGAACACCAAGGCCTAATGTATCATACACTTGGTCAGAGAAAGGGGTTACACATAGGTGGCCAAAAAGGTGGCACAGGTACCGAAGAACCTTGGTATGTTGCAGATAAAAATCTAAAGCGAAATGTTCTTATTGCTGTCCAAGGTGCTGATCATCCTTTATTAAAGTCTCAAGGCTTAATTGCATCACAGCTCCATTGGGTTAATCGTCAAACTATCACATCACCACAACAATGTTCCGTGAAAACACGCTATCGCCAGACTGATATTTCATGCACCATAATTCCAATCGATGACACTACAATTAAAGTCATCTTTGATGAACCTCAAATTGCTGTCACGCCCGGTCAATCGGCAGTATTTTACCAAGGGGATGTATGTCTCGGTGGTGGCATCATCAAAGAACGTATTTAAGCAACGTATTTGAGGAGTAATATCTGTGACTAATGCACTTTACGACCGAACTATTGCATTTGCTGGAATTTGCCAAGCTGTGGCACTTGTCCAACAAGTCGCGCAAAATGGTCACTGTGACTCTGACGCGTTTGAAGCATCATTAAAAGCTATCTTAAACACTAACCCAGTTAATACTTTGGGTGTTTACGGTGAAGAATCAAACTTAAAAATAGGCCTTGAATATCTCGTAAAAGGCATTGACAGCACGCCATCCGGTAGTGAGATAACTCGCTACATCATCAGTTTGATGGCTCTTGAGCGTAAATTAAGGGCACGTAAAGATGCGATGTCCCAGCTGGGTGATCGCATCCAAATGCTTGAAAGACAGCTCAACCATTTTGAGTTACTCGACGCTCAAATGCTTAGCAATTTAGCCAGTATATACCTTGATGTGATCAGCCCAATAGGACCGAGAATACAAGTAACGGGTACACCGTCTGTATTACAACAAACAAGTAATCAGGATAAAGTTAGAGCTCTGTTGCTATCAGGTATTCGTAGCACCGTTTTGTGGCACCAAGTCGGTGGCAAAAGACGACAGCTTATTTTCGGAAGAAAGAAAATGGTTGAACAAGCTCAAATACTATTGGCAAGATTATAAAAATCACGATTCAAGCAAAGATGAGCTGAATTTTTCAATAAAAACCCTCTCTAAGCAAACGTTTGCGCGATATGCGTGACAATTGCATTAGTTATTGGTATAACCCTCACGACATTTAGACATTCAATTCAGGAGAACATCATGGAACTGTCAGCATTGACTGCTGTTTCGCCAGTAGACGGCCGTTATGGAAGCAAGACTATTGCGCTACGCGACATTTTTAGTGAATACGGCCTGCTCAAATACCGTACTATCGTAGAAATTCGTTGGTTACAAAAACTTGCTGATACTACTGAAATTACAGAAGTACCAGCTTTCAGCGCAGAGGCAAACCAATTCCTAAACGAGATCGCTACCAATTTCTCTGAAGCCGATGCACGTCGTATAAAGGATATTGAGCGTACGACAAACCATGATGTAAAAGCCGTTGAATATTTCCTGAAAGAAAAAGTCGCAGATTTTCCTGAATTACATGCTGTCAATGAGTTCTTTCATTTCGCATGTACTTCTGAAGACATCAATAACACTTCTCACGCACTGATGCTAAAAGAAGCTCGTGAAACCGTTATTATTCCAGAAATACGCAACATAATCGACGCGGTTAAAGCACTTGCAGTTGAATATCGGGATATTCCTTTACTATCACGAACCCATGGTCAACCTGCTTCGCCATCTACTGTGGGTAAAGAAATGGCCAATGTTGCCTACCGAATGGAACGTCAGTACAGACAAATTACTAATGTCGAAATCCTAGCAAAAATTAATGGAGCAGTGGGTAATTACAATGCCCATTTATCAGCCTACCCAGAATTAGACTGGCACCAGTTTTCTGAGAAGTTCGTTACGGAATCCCTTGGCGTTAATTGGAACCCGTACACAACTCAGATTGAGCCGCACGATTATATTGCAGAGTTATTTGATGCTATTGCGAGATTCAACACTATATTGATTGATTTTGACCGAGATATCTGGGGTTATATTGCTCTTGGTCACTTTAAACAAAAAACAATCGCAGGTGAAATTGGCTCGTCAACCATGCCGCATAAAGTTAACCCAATCGACTTTGAAAATTCAGAAGGAAATCTGGGGCTAGCAAATGCCGTTTTTGCTCATTTAGCACAAAAACTACCCATTTCTCGTTGGCAGCGTGATCTTACTGACTCAACTGTATTACGTAATTTGGGTGTTGGTGTTGGCTACGCGATCATTGCCTATACGTCGACACTTAAGGGTATCAGTAAATTAGAAGTTAACCGCGAAGCGCTTCTTTCTGAACTTGATCAAAACTGGGAGGTTCTTGCTGAGCCAATTCAAACAGTAATGCGTCGTTATGGCATTGAAAAACCATACGAAAAACTCAAAGAATTGACTCGTGGCAAACGTGTTGACGGTGAAGCTATGCGAATGTTTATCGATGGGTTAGCATTACCAGAAGAAGAAAAAGAGCGTCTTAAGAAAATGACGCCTGCAAACTACATCGGTCAAGCGATTGAGCTAACAGATCAACTTTAAGCACTTTAAAGAACCAATATAAAAAGGATGGCTGTCACGCCATCCTTTTTCTTTGTTACATATCGAGCCCCAGCTATTGAGATACTTTTTGGAAAAGTAATGTTATTTGTCCAACCTCAATACCAAATTTCTTAATTTTGGTTAGATTGAAAACATGATTTTCATCTTGGCGATATAACCAATCATCAAAAGCAACCACGACACTCGAATCTTCAAGTTGAAGCTCAAAATCATATTGCCAGCGAAGTGCGTTACCTTCTACTATACCTGTAGCGATACCAATAATATCATCTGCCCTGCCTTGATACTGACCAGAAGCAAGACGCTCAATTTGCCAGATTCGTTGCGTCTCTTCACCATCATCGAACACGAAATCCTCGACGAGGGTTAGTGTATTACCATCAACCGTACCAATGATTGACACTTCAAAACGACGAGTTTGAAGTGCAGTGTAATCTTGTATCATACCCCATGCCGTTGATTTTCCATTAAAGTATTCAAAAAGCTCAAAATTAGGCTGGGTATCTCTATAATCATCTATGTCAGCTGTACAGGCGACTATGGTTAGGCAAGTAAAAAATGAAACGAGAACACGCCTTATCTGCTTCAACATTAATATCTCCCAATTAAATTCTTCCTTAAAGTCGGGAACTCAGTCTCCGGGGACAACCAAATAGCAAGAAAAGCATCGTTGAAATCTTCTTCTTCAATATGACCAATCAACTCGACAACATCGCCCGCTTGGGAATAATAAAACTTCCCCTGAAAGCCATCAGTTACATAGGTAAGATTACTTCCTTCTTTGATATCTGGAAATATTGTTCCAAGTCTTCGTTCCCATTGGCTTGTTAAACTTTGCTCATAACCAAGCATCTCCCACTGTTCAACAGTGGCATCAAGCAACTGCTTTTGAGATATATCTCTTTGATAAGTGATAGATAATGCAAGAGGGTGTGGGGTAATATCTTCATCAATTAAATAACCACCATCAGGGCTAAAAAGCTGCGATTGATATACATCGAAGAAAAACATCGTCAACTGGGCCTGTCCTACGCTCGACCAAGTATCCCAACCTTTAGTATTATTTCCTAAAGCAACTGAAGCGTTTACACTACCTATCAGCGTTAGGTAAATTCCCACCATTGTTACGAACTTCATACCCATATATCCTTAGTATCAATGCGATAATAAGGAACCACTCGAGAAACAACACCCATGCAACTGTAAAGAAAGGCAGCCCAAAAGTAACTGCGCCAAATTTCTCTCCAGCCAGATAGCTAAGTGCTCCAGCGATCCCTCCAACTATTGATACGATTAATGAGGGGTATTGGCTCACTAGTGGGTACAAAAAATACCCATACCAAGCGAAGATCATCCATAAAGCGATAAGCCATAAAGGAAAGCCTTCATACTGAAACTCAAATAGGCCCAAAGCCGTATTGGAAAAATCGATAACAACTCCAACCGCAACGATACCTAACCACTTAAACCAATTCATCTCCGTTTTTACAACAGAAATTGCTATTGTTCCCACAACAAATAATAAGCTCAGGTACTGCCACTCGTAATTACCCAACACAGCACAAAACCATATTATCTGGAACCAAGTGGAAATAATAATAAAACGTTTCATATATTTACCTTAAACTTCTCATCGCTAGGGGCGTTGAAACGTCATGTGAACAGTACTAATAGATCTAGCTTGAAATCCTCCCTCACAATAGCAAAAGTAGTAATTCCACATCCGGATAAACCTGTCATCAAACCCCAATGTCAATACCTGCTTTTCGGCTTGGTTGAAGCGTATATACCAGTCTTTGAGCGTTCGAGCATAATCTTGACCGATATCAAACAAATCTCTGAGAACTAAGTCTGTGTGTTTTGTTGTCGCAAAAGTAATAGCGGTGATAGAGGGCAAGAACCCGCCTGGAAAGATGTATTTTTGGATAAAGTCGACACCGCTGCTGTAATCAGCATAGCGTTGATCGGCAATAGTAATTGCTTGAATAGCCATTAAGCCACCAGATTTAAGTAATGATTGGCACTTTTCGACGTATGAATTCAAAAATTGCTTACCCACGGCTTCTATCATTTCAATGGATACCAGCTTGTCATATTTGCCTTCAAGTAAGCGATAATCTTTCTTAAGCAGTGTGATTTTACCGTCAAGCCCCCTACTCTCGATCTGCTCCTTTGCGTACTGGTACTGCTGACTTGAAATGGTAGTAGTTGTAACGTGACAGCCATATCGTTCAGCCATGTATATGGCCATTGCACCCCACCCTGTTCCGATCTCAATAACTGAATCGTTCTCACTGAGGTTGAGTTGTTGGCACAAACGTTCCATCTTATTAATTTGGGCTTGTTCTAGGGTATCTGAGTTTTTATTGTAAACACCTGAAGAATAAAGCATTTCTCTATCTAAAAATGTTTGGTATAGGTCATTGCTCAAGTCATAGTGAGCTTGGATGTTTTTGGCAGAGTTAGACATCGTATTACGATTTAGCCAATGACCCAACTGATACATAATGGTTGATAGTAGGCTGCTTTTCTTTTCTATCTCATCAAGTGTAGATAAATTCATTGCCATTAGCTTCATCAGAGTTGTAAGATCTGGGCTTTCCCACCACCCATCCATATAGGCCTCACCTGCCGCAATACTGCCACCCTTTAACAGTCGGGCGTAAAAAGCGGGGTGTTTTACTTCGATAACAGCCTTATTTCTCTCGTCAACATGACTACCAAAATAATTCATTGCGCCTTCAGACACCTGCGAGTCAAATGATTCAATCACAGTTAATGAGCCATGTTGAAGCCTATTTAGACAAGTAAACGCGATATTTCTCGCTGTTTTCTGCATTGACGTCAATGGCTTTGGCAAAGGTAGCGTTTGTGAATTAATCATTTAGTCAGCTCCTAATTATTTTTCAACTTTTGCACTTCTATTGGATTGAGCTTCATCGCTCTGCTTATATTTGGGATGAGAATAAAATGGGGCACCTTTTATCCATAGCTTGAGAGCATGCACGTATATACCAACTAGCATTTTCACTGCAAGTACAGGGGTTATGACCAAATGCTTTAGTAATACACGAGAGCTAAAGTCTTGTTTCGTCATTTTCATAGTAGCATCAAATTGTTTCCCGTCGCGGTGGCATTCTAAGTGTATAGATAAATTCGGGTTTATCGGTTTCAGTTTCCATCGATATTCTTGATCGATTGGATTAAATGGAGAAACATGAAAAGCTTTTGAATGCACCCAAGTAGCTTCGTTGCAAGCATCCAACAAATAGTAATATCGCTCATTCCAAGGTGTGTTACTTACTTCAGCAAGCAGATAACGCCAATTATTTTCGTTATCATAAATGTAGTAGAAATTAACAGGACTGAAGTAAATACCAAAGTATCTGAGGTGAATCACAGCCTTTACATTACCTTCAAGTTGCTCACCACCAAGTTCTGAAACTTTATTTAATACCGAGTGTTTTAAGTCTCCAGACCCTACATAATCACTACGTTTGAACCTTGCCCAGTGCCACCATCGACATCCAAAACCCCAAACTTTACTTTGTATCGCTTCAAATTCATCAAGGTCCAGGCATGGCATAAACAAGCTGTAATTCAGTGAGTGCTCTATCGGACTAAAACGCCGATGCCTTACATTACCTACAAACAGACAACTTTTAAGCTGCGACGACATATTAGGCAGCTCCTTTATCACGATGGTTTGAACTGTAAGCTTTAAGTCCTCGCACAACATCTAGTGCACTTTTGACACCATCTTCATGGAAGCCGTTATACCAGTAAGCACCGCAAAACCAGGTATTACATACACCATTAATTTCCTCTTTCCTTGATTGGGCTTTTATCGATTGGTGGTTAAATACCGGATGGTGATAAACAAAGCGTCGTAAGACTTTCTCTTGATCTATTTGCTCGTTGCTGTTTAGCGACACGCAAAACGTTTTAGGTGCCTCTATACGCTGCAATATATTCATGTTGTAGGTTAAGGTTGGAGCGCGATTTTGCTCTTCATTACCACCAGATAGCCTATAATTCCATGCAGCCCAGGCTGCTTTTCGTTTCGGAAGCAAGCTCTCATCAGTATGAATAATAACCTCGTTAGCTTGGTACGCTAATTTAGACAGCACGGCATATTCAGCCGAGTTTGAGTCTTTTATTAGGTTTAATGCTTGGTCACTATGGCAAGCAAAAATTACATGATCAAAACGCTCGCTTTGCCCATTCGCATAGATAGTGACGCCAGCTTGATCTCGACTCACACCATCTATTGATGTATTCAATCTTATCCTATCTGCAAACCCTTTAGTCAGCGGCTTAATATATTCCCTAGACCCGCCTTTGATTACATACCACTGTGGCCGATTAGTAATGTCGAGAAGCCCATGATTTAGAAAAAACCGAGCAAAGAAAGTTAACGGGAAAGCTCTCATATCTGCCAAGGTTGATGACCATATCGCCGCCCCCATGGGTAATATGTAGTTATCGCAAAAAAAACGGCTAAACTTTTTAGAGGAAATAAACTCACCTAGAGTTATATCTAGGATCATATCTTTTTGGGCAATTTCTTTCACTTCTTTGTTAAAGCGCAGTATTTCAAAAATAAAGGAATAAAATTTAGGATTCAGCCAATTACGTTTTTGAGCAAATAGTGTCGATAATGTATGGCCATTATATTCAAGCCCATTAGCATCATTTCTAACACTGAAACTCATTTGGCTTTCAACTCCCTCTACCCCTATTTCGTCCATAAGAGCCATGAAGTTTGGATAGGTTCTATTATTAAATACGATAAAACCTGAATCGACAGCATAATGCTGCCCTTCGAGATTGATATCTATTGTCGCGGTATGCCCTCCAACGTAGTCATTAGATTCAAACACTGTCACATCATGATCTTGATGCAAATAGTAACCACATGTTAAGCCCGAAATCCCAGAACCTATTATCGCAATATTCATTCGCTTATTCCTATTATTGGGCGAGGAGCTTGGCAGTAATCGCATTCTGCCAACGGTATGGAAGAGCACCTATCAAACGCAAAATAGATGTGAATTTCTTGGGGAAATATATGTGACTACTTCCTCTAGCCAAACCTTCTCTTATTTCCTTGGATGCCCGTTCAGAGGAAATCAACATTGGCATTTCAAAGGAGTTTTTGTCTGTGAGAGGTGTTTTAACAAAGCCAGGGTAAATAATCGATACCTCAATTCCTTGAGGCTTGAGATCCAGTTGTAGGGCTCTTGCCAGATAGCTTACCGCAGCCTTTGATGCTCCATATGCTTCTGCACGTGGTAAAGCGACCTCGCTAGCTATAGAGCCGACGATCGCAAGCCTTTGACCTTGCTTAAAATAGGGCTGGCATGCCTCAATAGCATTCGTTAAACCAATGACGTTGATGTCAAATACACGTTTGACTAACATAGCATCAAGCTGACCATTATCGATGTATTCACAGTCGCCTGCATTCAAAATCCATAAATCAGGTACATCAGCTAAGCCACTCAATGCCATTTTGGTCGCTTCAAGATCTGTAAGGTCAAAGGCTAAAGCATGAAGATTTGAAAATTGGCTACTCAGCTCTCTCAAGCGGTCTTGGTTTCGGCCACACGCATAAACATTGATACCACTTTTAGCATAATCTGTAGCCAGTTGGAGACCAATACCCGATGTTGCACCAGTGATCAGAACCGTGTTCATTTGCCCAACCTCACTTTAATCGCCTTAATTAAAGAACCAAGTAATGGCAAATTCTCATATAACATTTCACCAAGGTCAAAATAGTCACGATGATAAATGACTCGGTCTTGAGAAAACTTTAAATGGCTAACCCCATTGACGTAGACTGTCGAGCCATTAGAGAGCTTGGGGTGCTCAAGTGACATTTGCCAAGTCAGAAACCCGCTGTCACCAGATTGCTGATGCTCAAGAATATCAAAGTCACATCGTTTGACGTTGCTGTATAAAGCTTGAAAATAGTTTTCTAATTCACACCAACCCTCAAGTTTGTGGGCTGCATCTTCAAACACGACTTCTTTGTGGTAGACGTCAGATAGAAGGTGAAGATTGGATTTATTAAGTTGCTGATAAACCTCGCCAACTGCTTGCACATCCATTCAGGAACCTCTCAATAAATTGTACATGAATTTTTATTGTACAACATAAGAACTCTAGGCGATTTCACACAGTTGTACAAATTTTATTTTGTATAACTTATACGTCTCATGCATCAAAGAGATCAAAAAAGGCTTAGTTATAAACCAAGCCTTTTCAATTTATTAGAACGAGCCGAGATATTATTGAACCCGAAATGTTCTCTATAAGTTACGTAATGCAGAGATACGCTTATCTAGTGGAGGATGGCTCATAAGAAGTTCAGTCATTGAGCGTTTACCGTTAATACCAAACGCCATCATTGAACCTTCAAGTTGGGATTCATGACTAAGCTTCAAGCGTTCCAATGCCGCGATCATTTTATGTTTACCCACTAGGTCGGCTGCCCCAGCATCAGCATAAAACTCGCGACGGCGGCTGTACCACATAGTGATAAAACTAGCTAGGAACCCAAACACCAATTCCAAAACAATCGATACACCAAAATAAACCATCATGCTACTACCGCCCTCTTCATCATCATTTGAAGAGACTATATTGGCAATAAAGCGTGATAGGAAAATCACGAATGTATTAACAACACCTTGCATTAGTGTCATGGTCACCATGTCTCCATTAGCAATATGACTGACTTCATGCGCAAGAACCGCCTCAGCTTCATCTCGTGTCATACTATGTAATAGACCTGAAGATACAGCGACCAAGGATTTATCGCGCTTTGCTCCTGTTGCAAAAGCGTTTATGTCAGCTGAATTATAAACGGCTACACTTGGCATTCCGATACCCACCTGTTGAGACTGGCGATGCACGGTATCAAGAAGCCAGTGCTCGGTTTCATTACGCGGGCTTTCAATCACCACACCACCGACAGAGCGCAGCGCCATACTTTTTGACATCATCAAAGAAATAAACGCACCACCAAAACCAAACACTGCCGCCATAATAAGCAACCCAGACAAACTGCCAGGCTGCATTCCCGTGACGGAATAAACAATATTTAATACAACACTCAAGACCAAAATTACGGCCAAGTTGGTTGCCAAAAACAACATTACACGCTTCATTACAATTCTCCGACACTGAACTCTTTATTGTATTCCAAATTAGGAACTGATTATCTTTCTATTAGATATAGTCTATCCCTTTTAATTACAAGTGGAAGGCACAAATTGAAACATTTGTTTTCACCAAAAAAATTCACCTATCAAATACTTAAACCAGCATCCATAACTATGAATTTCAAAGATTAGACTTTTGTCTTATTGCGACTAACAGCAAGCATGTTAGATTAGGTCAGGATAAAATACCCATGTGCTAAAAGGACAGAAAATCATGGCTGAGACACACAACTATCAGATGGCTATTGATCTACTATGCTGCCATCTTGGCATTTCAGAGGAAGAAGCAAAGCAACAACTTGGTATTGGCTCACAGCAGCAAGTACAAAAGCATATTGCGGATGCACACCATATATTAATGAGTGTCAATCAAGACGGCTGAGCCCAACATTTAAAAGGCTGCCTCAATGAGGCAGCCTTTTTCATTTCTAATGCAAAACATATAAGTCATGAAACATTTATCATTGTCGAAATATCGATGTATTTAGCGAGATTTTTTTGTTTAACACTTGGCACATATGGTATTTCGCCTAACTTTGGCGCATCAATTTTATTCTCTAACATAGAGATGATGTCAGCATAATGTTCAGTACCTGGATTTATCCTATTGGCCACCCATCCGACAATCTTTAAACCATCGGCTTTTATTGCATCGACTGTCAACATGGCATGATTTAAACAACCGAGTTTAATACCAACGACTAAAATCACAGGAAGTTGTTCCTGTTGTACCCAGCTAGACAAGCATTCCTCGTCGTTCACTGGTACCCGCCAGCCACCAGCCCCTTCAACCAACACAACATCCGCTCTGCGTTTGTGTTGCAAAAGCTTACTGCTAAGTACCGTATATTCAATGTCGACCCCTTCGCGCTGAGCAGCAATGTGCGGCGAAGTAGGAAGTTCAAGTGAGTAAGGGTTTATATCCTCATATTCCACTTCCAGTGTTGACGCCTTTTGGAGAAATAGTGCATCAGAGTTTCGGTATCCGTGCTCTGTATTTTCACAACCCGCCGCAACGGGTTTGTACCCTATTGTCCTTATTTCCTTCTGCGCAAGCGCATTAAGAATCGCAGTAGAGACCACCGTTTTTCCTACATCCGTATCCGTACCCGCAACAAAAAATGCGTTAGTCATATATGAATTACCCCTAAACAAACCTGATATGTAGCAGGCACCAGCCCTTTATGGTTTCTAAAACGTTGATAAGCCTGCTCGACTTGTAGCAACATACTACGGCTAGTCAACCCCTGAGATCTCCCCTGCACATAGCTAGCACCAATCCCTTTTAGGTCTCGCATTAGTGAAAAGGCTGAATTATACCAGACCGTAATGGTGGGTAAGTCTAACTGAGAGGGACGGCAACCAGATTGCGCTAACGCAATGTTTATCTCATCTATACGATAAAAGTCATTCACATGTTGATATTCATCGATTGCCTTCCACGACTCTTTAAGTTCACATAAAGAGCCATCCAATAAGGTGGAGAAATAAATACCGCCGTTTGGCTTCAAAATTCTACGCATTTCACGTAAAGGCACTGAGAGATCGTTACACCACTGCAAAGCAAGGCTGGAAAACACCAAATCTATTGATTGAGAAGCGAAAGGTAAAGACTCAGCATCACCTTGCTGATATCGCATTTTTGAAACACCACAGCGCCGTTTGGCCCTCTCCAACATTTTCTTTGATAGGTCACAACATATTACATTTGCCCCTCGTTGACGCAATAACGCCGCGAAATAGCCAGTACCACACCCTAAATCCAACACCGTTTTCCCGCGTATATCACTAGGTAAAAATTTAAGTAGTCGAGCACCAACCTCTCTTTGAAAAGCAGCATGTGAGTCATAATTACCTGCTGCTTTACCGAATGCCTCAGCAATTGCTGATTTATTCACAGGCGATAAAGAGTAGTCTAAAGTTGCAGGTTCCATTAATTCACCTTTTCTATCGATATTTCCATTGCTTTTGCCAGTTCTCGGATCTGAGTTATGCTGTGATTTGCCGTCAATGTTATTCTAAGCCGCGCGGAATCTTGGGCTACTGTAGGCGGCCTTATCGCCGTTATCCAAAAGCCTAAACAGCTAAGCTCTTTAGCAATGTGTACCGAATAACCGCTATCACCAAGCAACAACGGTTTGATTGGCGTATTGGTTTCAACATAACCATCAAATACAGAAAAGCATTGTTGATACTCATTTTGCAGCTCTTCAAGCTTGTCACGGCGCCATTGCTGAGAACGAACCATCTCAATACTGTGGGAGATAGCATAAGCGAGCGAGGGGGGAATAGCGGTAGAATACACATGATGTTTGGCGAACTGAGTAAGATAATCACCTAAGGCTTGGCTGCACATAATGGCGGCACAAGATAAACCTAACGCTTTACCAAAAGTCACAACTAGCGCATCTGGCTTTATTCTGGCTAACTCGCAGCTTCCTCGGCCTTCATTGCCAAGCACGCCAATACCATGTGCATCGTCAACCATTAACCAAGAATCGAAACCGGTTATCTTATGGATATCAGCCAACGGCGCCAAATCACCATCCATGCTAAACACGCCCTCTGTTACCACTAAGCCACCTTGAGTAAGGATACTTTTAAGATGATCAACATCGTTATGACGAAAGCGCTTCATTATTGCGGGAGAAAGTACCCCAGCCTCCATCAGAGAAGCGTGATTAAGCTTATCCTGCACAAGCAAATCACCTTTTTGAAGTAAGCTAAACAATAATGCTTGATTAGCAGAAAAGCCTGAACCAAATAAAATAGCACATTCAAACCCCAACCAATCACACAGTGACGCTTGTAAATTGGCATGCGCTTTTGAAAACCCAGTCACTAAAGGAGATGCGCCACTACCATTTCCATATAAGTCGATCCCTTGCTGCCAAGCAGACGATAGATGCTTGTCTGCTGCTAACCCTAAATAGTCATTATTTGAAAAATTGGTATGTGTCTGAGTTTGGTATAATATACGCGCAGTATTCCCAGCTTCAGTGGTACGTACATTGCGCGTTATACCTAAACGCTGTCGTTCGGCCAATTTATCATTTATTCGCGTATCAAACAGCAGCATCATAGAACAGATCATTTTCTTTTGGCCGAGCCGCTACACGCTCTACAACGCGATCAAGTAAATCATTTTCTTCAATTTCATCTGGTCGCTGTAACACTTCGTGTCGATTAATCCCTAGTTTTTCAAATAGCTGTACATCTTTATCTTCTGAAGGGTTTGGCGTAGTCAGTAGCTTGCAGCCGTAAAAGATGGAGTTGGCGCCGGCCATAAAACACAGCGCTTGCATTTGCTCATTCATATCCTCACGTCCAGCGGATAGTCGAACCGCCGCTTTAGGCATTAAAATACGAGCAATAGCAATCAAACGGACAAAATCGAACGGTTCAACATCGTCCACCTCTTCCAATGGTGTGCCTTTAACTTTGACCAACATATTAATTGGCACGCTTTCAGGGTGGGTTGGCAAGTTTGCCAGTTCAACCAATAACCCAGCCCTGTCATTGGCACTTTCTCCCATGCCAATAATGCCTCCAGAACAAATCTTCATCCCTGAATCTCGTACATGTGACAAGGTATCTAACCTGTCTTGGTAAGTTCGCGTAGTAATGATATTGCCGTAAAACTCAGGAGAAGTATCTAAGTTATGGTTATAGTAATCTAGTCCTGCATCGGATAGTTGATTAGCTTGCTCTGGTGTGAGCATACCAAGAGTCATGCAGGTTTCTAACCCCATGTCTTTGACACCTTTAATCATCTCGGTTAAATGAGGCATATCACGCGCTTTAGGGTTTTTCCAAGCCGCCCCCATACAAAAGCGTGTCGAGCCGGCACTTTTTGCTTTTTGTGCCGCATCTAACACACGCTCGACTTCCATCAAGCGCTCCTTTTCAATATCGGTTTGGTAGCGTGCACTTTGCGGACAATATTTGCAGTCTTCAGGACACGCGCCAGTTTTTATAGAAAGCAGTGTACTGACTTGTACATAGTTATGCTGCTGGTGCTGACGATGGACGACTTGAGCTTCAAACAAAAGATCCATAAATGGCTTGGCCATTAATGACCTTACTTCAGCAACAGTCCAGTTGTGACGTGCTTCCACATGACTTCCTTATACGTTAGTTGGAATGAATGACTTGGCTAGTCTAACTACACGGAGTACACTGTCAACAACTTTTAAAATCAAAAGTTTACATGTGTTTACTTTTTGAGCTATAGGAAAATCATGGATCTTGAATTTGATCGTCGCCATATTTGGCACCCTTATACTTCAACACTCGCACCTTTAACTTGCTACCCTGTCACTTCTGCTAATGGTGTTTATATAGAGCTAGAGGATGGCCGGCAACTTGTCGATGGCATGTCGTCATGGTGGGCCGCTATTCATGGCTATAATCACCCACAACTCAATCAAGCAGCACATGATCAGCTCGGTAAAATGTCACATGTTATGTTCGGCGGCATCACCCATGTTCCTGCGATTAATTTGTGTAAAACGCTGCTTTCCTTGGTGCCAAATACGCTAAAACAAGTCTTTTTGGCCGATTCTGGGTCAGTTGCCGTTGAAGTGAGTTTAAAAATGGCCCTGCAATACTGGCACAGCAAAGGGGAAAATCGTTCCAAGTTTTTAACGCTGCGCGATGGCTACCATGGGGATACTTTTGCAGCCATGTCTGTCACTGACCCTGATAATTCAATGCATTCTCTCTATAAAGGCTTCTTACCCGAGCATATTTTTGCAACCTCCCCAAAAACAGGCTTTCACCACCAATGGAATGAGAGTGACCTTGATGATTTTAAAGACAAAATAAGCCAACACTACCAAGAGATAGCCGCAGTTATTCTTGAACCCATTGTTCAAGGTGCGGGGGGCATGCGAATCTACCACCCAAATTTTTTACACGGCGTTCGAGCATTATGTGATGAATATGGTTTGTTGCTGATTCTTGATGAAATTGCAACAGGCTTTGGTCGCACCGGTAAGTTGTTTGCTTGCGAGCACGCTAACATCCAACCTGATATCTTGTGTGTGGGTAAAGCACTAACAAGCGGCTATATGACGCTTTCAGCAACGCTGACCTCAAAAGAAGTCGCCGATACTGTTTGCGCGGGAGAAGCAGGCTGTTTTATGCATGGCCCAACCTTTATGGCCAATCCGCTGGCCTGCGCAGTCGCAGGCAAAAGTCTCGAACTTTTACAACAAGGAGATTGGCAACAGCAAGTTGAAATCATTGAATCCAACTTTGCAGCATATTTACCCAAACTATTGGAGTATGAGTTAGTGGAGGATGTTCGCTGGCTAGGCGCCATTGGTGTGGTGGAGACCAAACGACCGGTCAATATGGAAAATATTCAAGCTTTATTTGTAGACCAAGGAGTTTGGATACGGCCATTTGGCAAGCTTATCTATATGATGCCGCCTTTTATCAGCCAAGAGCATCATATTAAAGCTCTGATCAATGCCATCGAAAAAGCGCTTCAGCAAGTTTCGTGCTTTGAATAACGCTGATTTTGTTGAACGTTACCAATCAAAAGGCCTCGAAGTGAGGCCTTTTAAAATACTAATCTTGTTCAATCATCCAGCGTTTGAAGTTTTTACGCTCTTCATTACTGGCCTTTAAATACCAAAGCTTCAACTGCAAAGTGCTTTCTGTTTCGGTAACGCCTGCAATCGTGGTGGTTTTACGTTCACCAGAAACAACTGGCTCACCTTGTTCTAGCTTAGCTAGCTCAGCTTTAAGCTCAATGACTTTCCCAGAATCAAATACCAAACCACGCTCTTTATTATAGTTTTCTACTAATAGTGGAACATTTGAATACGGGAATACGCCTTCAGCAGGTTTCAGCATTTGTTGTGAATCTTGTACACGTTTACCATCAATAGTAAATTCAAAAATCGGCTGCTTTTTATTAACGCTGCGCTCTATTTTGCTGAGTTTGTTTGATACAAGCTCAACCTTAAGCGTTTTGGCACCAGTAAGGTCCAAAGTAACAATATAGGGGCGCGCAGAATAGTATTTACGTTTGTTGTTGTCTTTAAGCTTGCCTGCAAACTCAAACACAAGCTGGTTTTCACCTTCTACAAAATCAAGGTTGTCATCCTTAACTTTTTTTCCATTTAACACTGGCACTGAAATACCACTGGCTAAATCCAATTCAACCGCTAAAGCGGAATAAGAAACAGCGGATGCCAATACCGCAAGCAAAAGAGTGTTGATCGTTTTCAATCTGGTATTCCTCTAAAAATAACAAAAGCCAACGCACAAGCGTTGGCTTAAATAATACTCTAATTAACAAGTAATTAGAATGTGTAGTATGTACCTAGGATAAATGTATCTGCATCCTGTTTTGCACCAGCAGAGAAATCATCAGATGTTTCAGCTGTTTGGTATTCAGCAAAGATTTTTACGTTTGCTAACAAAGCATAATCAACACCAACCACTAGGTTTGTTAGATCACCATTAGCGTTGCTGTTAGGACCAGTTGCAGATTGAGCTTCATCCAGATCCATTACATCAAAAGTTGTGTATAGACGAGTCTTTTCGTAAGTATACTGAGCTGCAACACCATACGCATCACCATCATAGTACGTAGTAGTCTTGTCAAATAGACCCCATTGATTAACACCTTCAAACTGAGCAAAAGTTGCAGCAAAGAAGAAGCCTCCAACCTCTGCAGATACGGAAGCACCCGCTACTGAATAATCAATATTTTCTGCTGACTCACCACTGTCGAAAGCTGCACCTACAGTGAACATGTCATTGATAGACCAATCTAGTGACACGCCGTAAGTGTTATCTTGCTTATCGCTAGACTCAGTATTGACGTCAGCTACAAAAACTAGGCTCTCGCCGATTTTAGACTTAAATACAATACCTTGACCTTCAGATTCAGAGCGATGGCCGCCTGCACTACCTAAGTATTTACCTTCGTTAGTGATATCGCCCTTTTCAAGAACGTCCATTGAATCTGCTACATCACCAACTTCACCGACCGCAACACCCCAAGTATCAGTTTTCACACCAACATGTAGGTCATCGAATGAAGCATTGTTATCGTTTTCGCCTGCGTAAACATCGCTGTCAGACTCGATTTCAAATGATGCAAAGCTAGTTAGCGTGTCACTTACTTTATGCTCTGCGTCAAGTTGGATTTTACCCCAAACCGTAACATACGGGTCTTTTTTGGTGTCATTTACATCAGTTGTTGCCACATAAGCATCAACTTCACCAGATAGTGATACTTTAGATGTATCGGTAGAGTAAACTTCAGCTGCGTTTACGCTTGCTGCCGCTGCTAGAACTGAAAGAGCTACTAGAGTCTTTTTCATAATAATATCCACTGCCTTTTCTATAGAATGAGGGAAATCCTTATCCGGTTCCCTTTATGTTTTTTGATGACAACTCCGAACTCTAACTGGTCAGATGTTGCCGCCATTAAATTGCGGGTCTAGATTGCAAAATAATCATCTCAGTGTCAAATACTATAAATAAAACAGGTAAAAAAACATAAAATACTTTAAAAACAACCACTTAATCTGATATGCAACCCCTATAAGTGTGTGTTTTGAACAAAAAAACCAAATTATCATCAATGAGAAATATCATGAAACTCCAGATATATACCCGAAATTTGTTTTTAAAATGTTAATAAACAGAATATATAACTATCAAAAAAACACTTATAAAGAGATATCTTTTTAAGTGCCACTGTTAACGCTAAGTTTATGAAGGTTCAGTTTTTTTTGTGAAGAAGATCTATATTTGAAACGAAAGTACCTTATTTAACGCACTACTTGCCCTTTAGACAATGTGCTAATATCGCCTTTCTCAATCTAAGGCTTGTCTATGACCACCAGTAAAATCCAAAAAACCATTCGTACCAGCTACCAAAACTTACAGTCGCAACTGGATAATTTTATCCCTCGCCGAGCACAAAATTATTTAACAGCAGAAATCACTAAATCCTTATGCGGCGAATACCATAAAACAACCCGTATGATCGTTGCCGAAGCTGGCACAGGTATTGGAAAGTCCCTTTCCTATTTAATGGCAAGTATTCCAGTCGCACTATATAACAACCGAAAAGTGGTCATCTCCACTGCTACCGTTGCGCTGCAAGAGCAACTAATTAATAAAGATTTGCCTTTATATCGCAGGTTAATAGATAGAGAGTTTTCGTTCATTCTTGCTAAAGGTAGGCAACGATACTGCTGCGCAGAAAAACTTGCCGCCGCCAGTGGTGTCGATGGTGGTCAGTTGGCCATGTTTGAATCTAAGCCAAAAGCTAAAGATATTAAGCAGCTGCAATTGATGTATGAAAAAATGGCGCAAAACAAGTGGGATGGGGATAGAGACTCTTGGCCCAAACCCATAGATGATGGTATTTGGCAGTCTATCGTTAGTGACAAACATAGTTGTAATCTGAGTCTACCTGCTCACCGAAGCTGCCCTTTTCAAAAAGCTCGCTCAGAACTGGATAAAGTCGATGTGGTAATCGCTAACCATAGCTTGGTCATGGCTGACGCAGACTTGGGAGGCGGGGTGATACTACCTGAGCCAGAAAATACCATCTATGTCTTCGATGAAGCTCATCACCTACCTCATGTTGCAAGAGATCATGCCTCTGCTGCTGCCAGTTTAAAAGGTGCAGCAAGTTGGTTGGAGAAACTTAATCAATCGGTGACTAAATTTACCAATCTCGCCGATGAAAAACGAGTCGCACGATTTCGTAACGATCTACAAACATCTATTCAAGAACTTATCCCTTCTCTTACCCAACTTGCCAGTCGGTTTGATAGCTCACAATTTGAAGATGGATGTTATCGGTTTGAAAATGGTGAACTGCCAAGTTGGCTTGAAGACGAATCAAAACAGCTCAAAACGTTAAGTCAAAAAGGCGTACAGTCGGTGTCGAAGATTGCCGATTTGATTGCAGAGCGAGTTAGAGATGGAGAACTCGCCAACCGGTTAGCTGAGCCAGCACTAGCTGAACTGGGTTTCTTTATACAACGCATGGATAATCTCGCTCAAGTCTGGCACTTAATGGCCCAGCCACTAAGAGAAAATGGAGCACCGCTTGCTCGCTGGTTAGCGTCAACCCCCGAGAGAGAAGGCGACTTTGTCGTTAATGTGTCACCTCTAGAGGTCGGATGGCAACTTGACCAGAAAATTTGGAGCCGATGCATAGGTGCGGTGCTGGTTTCTGCTACTCTGCGTGCATTAAATTCATTTCGCTTTTTTTGTCGTCAAGCCGGTATTAGTGAGAAAACAGATGACGGCGTAAAATTCTTAGCCTTAGCGTCTCCTTTTGATTATCAAAATCAAGCTGAGTTGCTGATACCAAAAATGCCTTGCGAGCCACAGGCTCCCCAGTTCACTGATGCCTTGGTCGAAAATTTGCCCAAACTGATTATAGAGGGTAAAGCTAACCTAGTACTTTTTTCGTCTTACTGGCAGATGAACCAAGTCTGTGATGCTGTCAGCCAACACTTTGCTAAAATTGGCTGGTCACTACAAATTCAAGGTCAGAATTCGCGCTCAGAAATTCTAAAAAAGCATAAAATATTAGTTCAATGCCAGAAAACAAGCATCATATTTGGAACTGGTAGTTTTTCCGAAGGTCTAGACTTACCCGGAGAACTATTAGAAAACTTAATTATCACTAAAATACCTTTTGCTGTACCCACTTCTCCTGTAGAACAAGCCCATGCTGAATATATCGAAAGTAAGGGAGGTAACCCATTTATGCAGATTGCGGTACCAGAAGCGAGTAAAAAATTGATCCAATCTGTCGGCCGGCTACTGCGAAAAGAGCGTGATTCTGGTAGAGTTATCATTCTTGATCGACGCATTGTTACAAAGCGCTATGGGCAGGCACTCATCGACGCTCTGCCACCATTTAAACTTATCATCGAGTAAATAAATTAAGATATTATATGGAATTTTTTGAACCAACATTACTGTTGGTATTAGCGCTGGTGGCCTTTACGGCTGGATTTATCGACGCTGTTGCTGGTGGAGGTGGTATGCTCACGGTTCCAGCTTTGCTCTCATTGGGCTTACCCCCGCATATTGCTCTTGGTACCAACAAGTTAGCGGCAAGCTTTGCCTCCTCAACAGCCGCCTTTACTTACTACAAAAAGCGCCTGTTTAAACCAGAGTGTTGGAAACGGGCATTCGTTGCCACCCTGATAGGTGCAACCATAGGGACATTAGTCGTCGACCTCATCAGCACAGAATGGCTGGAGAAAATCTTACCACTTATTATCTTGGTTGCCGCTATATATACTATATGCCATAAGACTCCGACAACCATGAGTAATGACATGCCCGAGCCGTGCCCAAAGTTTAATCAAAAACAATATGCACAAGGGTTTAGTATCGGTTTTTACGATGGCCTAGCCGGTCCGGGCACAGGCGCATTTTGGACCGTCAGCTCAATGGCGCTATATCGTCTTAACATTTTACTGGCATCTGGATTATCAAAGGCGATGAACTTTACCAGTAACTTTACGTCTTTAGTTACCTTTGCATTACTCGGTCACATTGATTGGGTATTAGGACTCACTATGGGGATATGTTTAATGGCTGGTGCCTTCGTTGGTGCTCACTCAGCAATCCGTTTTGGTGCCAATTTTATTCGCCCTGTTTTTGTCATCGTTGTGAGCATCTTGGCTGTGAAACTGGCTTATGAAGCATGGTTCGTTCCGGTATGAAACCACTAAGTGAACTATCTAATCTTTTGGCTCAGCTGGAGTCACAAGCCAAACTTAAAGACCAAAAATATGGGGAACACCATCAGGCGCTTTTTGATCAAAGTCTATTTCGCTGCCAAGCAAAACAATTGCACCCCTATGTAAATGAAGCTCAATCGACCCTTGATAGACTCGCAGCCCAGTTAAAATCAGGGACTGAGACGGTGCATCAAGCCCATTACCTATCAGAAAAGCTCATTTGCCAGATTGATGCAATCAAAAAAGAACTGAGTTCATTTCAAGTTAGGCAGCAAGAACATCACATTCCGTCTCCAAAACAAAGTGATCTAAACCGACTGTATCAACATTTAGCCCAGCACCATGAATGGGAACTGTCACTAAAAAACATGGTATCTCAGTATGAGCAAGAATATCGCAATGCTACGGGTAGAGAGAAAGCGTTAGCCTCTCAGAAGCTAACTGCTACTCAAAGACGCTTGCAGCGCTGCCAACAAGCTAAACTGAAAATAGAAAAACACATTACTTACAAAGAGCGAAACCAGTAATATGTCATCTCCCAAACTGGAAAAAGCACCCGACGAAATCAAACTTGCCGTAGATCTTATTTACCTCATAGAAAGCCATCAGATAGATACTAAAATCGCCCTTGAAGCGATCAATATAGTTAAGGCTGATTTGGAAAAAAAACTGGAGTCCGAACAGTGAGCTATTCGCTAAAAATCAATATGGCCGACTTCTTAGCTAATTATTGGCATAAAAAGCCTATTGTAATTAAAGCAGGCTTTGCTGACTTTATCGATCCTATCACACCTGAAGAGCTAGCAGGTTTGGCAATGGAAGAAGAAATTGATTCACGCTTTATTAGTAATGAAGGTGAAAAATGGTCTGTACAGCATGGTCCGTTTGAAGACTCCTTATTTGCAAATTTGCCTGAATCTCATTGGCAGCTCGTCGTTCAGGCTTGTAATCACTGGCATGAAGGTGCTGCTGAATTAATAGCACCATTTCAATCTCTTCCTCAATGGCTGCTAGATGATTTGATGGTTTGTTATTCTGCCCCTCATGGTGGTGTGGGCCCACACATAGATCAGTATGACGTCTTTATTGTTCAAGGAAGTGGCAAACGACATTGGCGTGTGGGAGCAAAAGATAAAGGTCAGTATCAAGAGTCTATTCAAGCTGGAGCCTTACGCCAAATCACGGGCTTTAATGCCATCATAGATCAGGTTTTAATGCCAGGCGATGTACTTTATATTCCACCGGGTTTTCCACATGAAGGTAATACCTTAGAGCCAAGTATGAGCTACTCTATTGGCTTTCGCTCACCCAAAGAACGGGAGCTGTTAAGTAATTTCGCTGATTACGTGATAGCCAATGATAAAGGGGATGTTCACCTACATAATCCAAACATACGCCCTCAAGCTCATCATGGTGAAGTGAAAATCAGTGATTTAGATATGCTTACCGCTATGCTACGTTCTGCACTAGAATCTGAAAACGATGTCCATAGTAGTATTGGGGTAATACTCAGCCAACCTCGCCATCAACTCAATATTATCGAACTTGATACTCAAGTGACTGCGATTGACATCCAAAGCCACTTAAAAGACTCTGGCACCCTACGAAAACTATCAGGGCTTAAGACACTTTATCTTCAAGGTAATGCGTTATGTGTTTACATCAATGGGGAAGTATACCCTACAGAATCTAACCACCTAACACACCTTTTGTGTAACCAATCGGAGATTCTCTATCAAGATATTGAAAGTAAACTCTCCCAGCCCGACATAGAGCTGCTCGTTTCTTTAGTCAATGCCGGTTTGTGGTATTTGGACTAGATCAAGCGGAGTCGATAATTTAATAACTACCCAAATGAATAAGTAATTACTGTTTCCAAGGACTTTAATCAAATGAAAGTTATATCATTTAATATCAATGGCCTAAGAGCTAGACTTCATCAACTTCAAGCGATTATTGACAAGCATCAACCCGATGTTATCGGCCTGCAAGAAATCAAAGTTCACGATGAGGCTTTTCCGTTACAAGAAGTCGAAGCAATGGGTTATCACGTGTATTTTCATGGCCAGAAAGCGCATTATGGCGTCGCTATGTTGTGTAAAAAGGAGCCTATTTCAATTCGTAAGGGATTCCCGACGGACAATGAAGATCATCAAAAGCGCATGATCATGGCGACAGTAGAAGATGCCAACGGAGAAAAAGTTACTGTTTTAAATGGTTACTTCCCTCAAGGTGAGAGTATCGACCATGAAACTAAGTTTCCATATAAACGTCAGTTCTACAAAGATCTGATGACTTATTTGCATGAGCATCATGACAGCAAAGAGCAGCTCATAGTGATGGGTGATATTAATATCAGTCCACAGGATTCTGATATTGGTATTGGTGAACCAAATAGAAAGCGCTGGTTAAAAACAGGCAAATGTTCATTCCAACCTATTGAAAGGGAATGGCTGCAAACTCTTTTGGATTGGGGGTTAGTTGATACTTTCCGTACTATTAACCCTGATGTGACCGAGCGCTTCTCATGGTTCGACTACCGTTCACGAGGGTTTGATGATAACCGTGGCCTACGTATTGATGTCATTTTAGCAACACCATCTTTGGCAAGTAAATGTATTGAATCTGATGTTGATTATGATTTACGTGGCATCGAGAAACCTTCCGACCACGCGCCAATATGGTCAAGTTTTGAATGAACCAAATTACATAGCTAAAGCCTAAAATGACAAAAGGGCTAGCACAAAGTCATGTGTTAGCCCCCTATTCTTGACCATTTTCAGGACTGGTTAAATCGCGGTAAAATCGGCCTCAACCATTGGATTGACGTCAGCTTCATAATCTACGCCAGCAACACCAAAACCAAATAGCTTGAGGAACTCTTCTTTATACTCAGAATAATCAGCCAGATCTTTCAGATTATCACTGGTAATTTGTGGCCATAGATCACGACAATGTTGCTGAATATCTTCACGTAATTCCCAATCATCTAGACGTAGACGATTTTTGTCATCAACTTCAGCCGCGCTTCCATCTGCTTTGTACAAACGTTCATTAAACATACGGAAAATCTGTTCCATACAGCCTTCATGCACGCCCTCTGCACGCATTTTCTTAAATACCATGGCAATATAGAGCGGCATAACAGGAATAGCAGAACTCGCTTGCGTCACAACCGACTTGAGTACCGCAACATTGGCACTTCCACCCGTAGTGGCAAGTTTTTCATTTAATGCATTGGCAGCGCGGTCTAAATCCATCTTAGCTTTACCCAATGCACCGTCCCAATAGATTGGCCAGGTCAGCTCAGTGCCGATATAGCTATAGGCGACTGTTTTACAACCTTGCGCTAATACACCGGCATCAGAAAGAGCATTCATCCATAGCTCCCAGTCTTCGCCGCCCATCACTGTCACGGTATCTTGAATTTCTTGCTCGCTAGCAGGCTCAACACTCACTTCGATAATCGTATCTTTATTTGTGTCTACCGCCGTTGAAGTGTAAGTATCACCAATTGGTTTCAAAGATGAACGAATCACTTCACCCGTTTCTGGCATTTTACGAACTGGCGATGCCAATGAATACACCACCATATCAATCTGACCTAAGTCTTGTTTGATAAGCTCAATCGTTTTTTGCTTCGCTTCATTGGAAAAAGCATCACCATTAAGACTTTTAGCATACAGACCTTCTTCTCGAGCCAATTTTTCAAATGCAGCTGCATTATAAAAACCCGCTGTACCTGGCTTTTTCTCTGTACCTTCTTTCTCGAAGAAAACACCAATAGTCGAAGCTCCGCCACCAAACGTCGCAGCGATACGAGAAGACAGGCCGTAACCACTTGAAGCTCCGACCACCAACACGCGTTTAGGCGGGTTCGCAATTGGGCCTTGCGCTTTTGTGTAAGCGATCTGTTCTTTTACGTTAGCTTCACAGCCCATTGGGTGCGTTGTTGTACAGATAAATCCACGAATTCTAGGTTTGATGATCATATTCAGCTTCCTTTAAAAAACCCCGCTAGGATAAAAGGTTCAGCGTTTATTCGCATCTAATTTCTGTAAAAATGTAACTAAAATGCAAGTGGTTGGAGGTCTTTCATCCAAGTTTTAGATTTCGAGCAAAAACAAAGGCACCTAGTAGGTGCCTTCCGTTAGTAGATTGAATAGTATTAGGCAACGCTATCGAGCTTTGCTTTACCTTTCTTAGGTTTACCCCCAGTCAATACTTGGCTCAGATCATGGCTAAAATCATCCACTTGAATTGCTCGGTAACGCAGTGCTTCAGCAGCCATAATTTGTTCCACTTCATCTTCACTAAATACATCCGCTTCCAAAGCCTGAGCAAGTCTATCTTTCAGTAATCCTTTACGATCCACTTTTCCTTCTTGAGCCGCTCGCATTAGTTTTCTCTCTAAGCTTTTGATGCCATACATAGCGAGGAAGGCCTCATCCATCAAACCAACAGCATCATCTTTTTCTTTACCTACATAGCAAAGGTGAGTCAATCGATCACGATGCACTCCTGGTGTCATTAGGCTTTCAGCCAATTTCACGGTTAAGTCGTCGTTTGGTTTAGCGAAATGATTGCCAAGAGGGAATATCAACCCTTTAAGAAGCACACCAACCATTTTTTGTGGGAAATTGCTAAATACTTCTGTTAACGCTTGGGCGGCATTGTGTAAACAGTGCTGAAGTGAGTAATGGACATAATCTAGATCTTGCTGCTGCCGCCCTTCGTCTTCATATTTCTTCAGTGCCGCAGAGCCCATGTAAAGATACGCCAACGCATCACCAAGACGAGCAGAAATCATCTCTTTACGCTTAAGATCTCCGCCAAGTGTTGCCATTGCTATATCTGCACTTACCGCAAGGGCACGGCTAAGGCGAGTTAAATCTTTATAATATACCTGAGTTGGTCCACTCATATCCGCTTTAACAAAGTAAGACCCAGTCAGAGCTGCACCAAATGCGCCAAAGGTATTTTTGGCGGCATGAGCTATGTGTTTAAACAGTAACTTATCAAAATCATTCGCCCCCTGCTCTTGATCTTCATTGGCTGCAGCTTCCATTTCTTTGAGTACAAATGGATGACAACGAGTTGCACCTTGACCAAAAATCATCAGGTTACGGGTTAATATATTCGCCCCTTCCACCGTTATCGCAACAGGGATGCCAAGGTAATGCGTTGCAAGGTAGTTCATTGGACCGTCTTGAATCGCTCGTCCTGCATGAATATCCATTGAATCATTGAGAATAGTACGAGCCATTTCTGTCATATGATATTTAGCAATAGCAGTCACGATTCCAGGTTTCTCTTTTAAATCGAGTGAAGTCGTTGTCAACGTTCGACTTGCTTCAAGGAGGTAAGTTAGACCTCCAATTCGGCCCAGTGCTTCTGCCACACCTTCAAAGTTACCAATCGACATTCCAAACTGTTTACGGACATATGCATAGGCACCCGTGGTGCGCGCCGTAAGATGACCAATTGCTGTACCCAGTGCAGGCAAAGAAATCCCTCTCCCTGCAGACAAACATTCAACCAGCATACGCCAGCCTTTTCCTGCGTATTCTTGACCACCAATGAGCCACTCCATAGGAATGAACACATCTGTACCTCGAGTTGGACCATTCATAAAGGCAAGGCCCATAGGGTCGTGGCGCTCACCAATTTCGACTCCTTTGTGATCAGCAGGGATGAGTGCGCAGGTAATGCCTAGGTCTTTTTTATCACCAATCAATCCTTCTGGATCATACATCTTAAATGCAAGACCTAATACGGTTGCCACTGGAGCCAAGGTAATATAGCGCTTATTCCAGTTGAGGCGAATACCCAGTACCTTTTTATTCTTGTATCTGCCATAGCAAACAACGCCTTCGTCAGGGATGCCACCAGCATCCGAACCTGCTTCAGGTCCAGTAAGAGCAAAACAAGGAATATCGGTACCATCAGCTAAGCGTGGTAGCCAGTAATCCTTTTGTTCTTGGGTTCCGTAATGAGACAATAACTCACCAGGCCCAAGAGAGTTAGGTACCATAACTGACACAGCAGTACTGATACTGCGAGTGGCAATACGGGTAACGATTGTAGAATTAGCTAATGCAGAAAACTCTCGTCCGCCGTACTCTTTTGAAATAATTAGCGAAAAGAAACGCTCTTTACGCAAATATTGCCAAACTTCCGGTGGAAGATCTCGATCATGCTTAACCATCCTATGATCGTCTAACATCGCGAGTAAGGTTTCTAGTTCATTATCGATAAATGATTGCTCTTCTGTCGATAGTGTTGGCGTAGGGTATTTGTGCAGTTTTGAAAAATCTGGGCTACCTGAAAATAGTTCACCATCCCACCAAACGCTACCCGCTTCCATCGCTTCTTTTTCCGTAGTGGAAAGAGGTGGCAGTACTTTTTTAAACATTTTAAAAGCGGGGTCACTGACCCATTTTCTACGTAGAGAGCACATAATCAGTTCCTTTTTGTCCATAGCTGGTGGTCCAACTTATAATTTTATAGTCCAGTTTTTACTCAGCTGCTACACCAGCAGCTAGGTAAGGGATAAGCTGATCGACGATATACTTTGCGTCCATCTGCTTGTCATAATCGTTTTCTGCAATTTCCATCAGTGCTTGGCTCGAAGCCATAGTAAAAACACAGGTTCCAAGCGTAAAATGTAATCGCCAGAATAGTGTTTCCTGAGTCAGATTCGGATTGGCTTTAAGTACCGATTGAGTGAACAAAGACAACGTCTCTTGATAACGAGTAGTGATAAACCACCGTAAATGCCCCTGTACATCTGTGTACCCCCGCCCAATTAACAACATGAAGCGGCTGGTTCCATTAGGACGTATATCATTTAAAGCGCGTAATGGGCCTCTTAACGACTCAAACACATCTTGCATAACATAGGCTTGGTTTAAATTGAGTGTAATTAATGCATCCTGAACAGCAGGCATGAAAGCTTCTAAATAACGATTCAGTACCGCTCGCACTAGTGTCTTTTTATCACCGAAATGATAATTGACTGAGGCAAGATTGACACCAGCTTTGCTAGTGATTGCGCGCAATGAAGTATCGTTAAAGCCATGCTCTGCAAATAAGGCTTCAGCGACATCTAGTATTTTGTCTTTGGTGGTTGGTCTCATCGAGATTTCAATCGCTCGTATTAAACATCTGTTTGAAATATACAACCGAAACAAGTATTCAACAAGTTATTAACATCACATTTTTCAAAAATGGTCGGACCAGATAGCTTATTGAGCAATGTAGTGAAATAAAAATTCAAATAATTTTGCAAAACGATGGAACCGATCGAAATTAGTAGAGTCTGATTGTATGTAGTTAGCCAATCTTTATTGAGTTTGCAGGCTGATAAACCTGCACATTTAACTTACGTGACTAATTTACGCTGCTTTTTCTTATATAACTCCTATGTTTTGTATCAGCCCAGAGCCAGATTGCTCTGGGCTTTTTTTATCCGCTAAAGCAAAAAATCCCATCGGAAGTTTGCTATCAAAATCAGGTAAACTCTTTTATATTGAACCCAAAAAGAAGTCCCAATGCAGCTAAACGATTCACCCATAACCACGCATACATTTGAAGGTATTGAATTTTTTCTAAAACGGGATGATTTGCTTCACCCTCAATTTAGTGGTAATAAAGCACGTAAATTTATGTCGCTGCTGCAAAACGAACAGCCACAGATCAAGACTGTGATTAGCTACGGCAGCCCGCAAGCGAATTCGCTCTATTCACTCGCAGCATTGTGCGCCCTCAAAAGCTGGACACTAGAGTTTTATGTTGATCGCATCCCTAATTGGCTGCGTGACAAACCGATGGGCAACTACCGTGGGGCTCTAGAACTTGGAGCCAAAATAATTGCGGTTAATAACCAAACCTCTCACCCTACCCAATTCATCCAACATATTCGTTGTCCCGATTCTAGCTGTATAGTGCTAGAAGAAGGTGGAAGAGAACAACAAGCACAAATCGGCATAAAAGAACTTGCAGAAGAAATTCGTGGCTGGGTTTATTCGCAAGCGAATAAAAACGTCGTTGTCGCTTTACCTTCTGGTACGGGCACAACAAGCGCTTACCTTGAGCATTTTTTGAAACCACATAAAATAGATGTCATCACCTGCCCTTGTGTGGGAGGTCGTGATTATTTAGTTGAACAAATCCGGTCCCTCGAGATTCAGTGCCTGCCACAAATTCTGCAATTAAAAAACAAACACCACTTTGGCAAGTTGTATTACAACGACTACAAAATATGGGCGGCTCTGCTCGAACAAACCCAGGTAGAATTTGACTTGTTATACGATCCTATGATGTGGCAATGTTTGCTTGACTGGTATCCGCGTAATGCTGATAAATCCGTGCTATACATTCATCAAGGGGGCGTACTTGGCAACGAAAGTATGCTGCCTAGATATCTGAGAAAGTTTGGCTCATTCAAACCCTAATCAAATAGTGAATTTGACCCTATTTCTCTATATATAATTTATTTTTTTAGTCTACCGGTCGTCTTGATCTGTAAAACTAAATACTCTTTATTGTTGTTACATTAAACTTCTTCGTACAGCAATAAAGAGCCTCTTATTACTAAGGAGAAATCTATGCATTCAGCTATCTTGACGTTTTTATTATTGATCCCAGGGTCAACATTAGCCTATATCGTCACCACCCCAGGTAAGCCTGTGGTGGCAATCGATGCTAGCAATGCAAGTAAAAGAGTATGTTACTACCAAGATCAGGCGTATTCTTTGGGCGCAATTTTGCAAGTGGGAGAACATTATATGACTTGCGACCGCGCAAATGACTTTGAAACTAACGGCGCGCTCAAATGGATTCCTCTCGACCCTGCCAATCAAGCAAAACCTTCGACACAAGTTGCTGACCCCAATGTTAAAACCTATTCAATAAAATAAGTGGTATGAGATACTTGGCAAATACTCGCTACGCAAGGTTAAGAACAAATAATGATTGAGCCTATCGTAATAAGGTTAACTAAAGGGCAAGACTTAAAAACACAAATCCAGTCTCTGGTGACCAAACATGCTTTACAAGCAGGGTCCATCGCATCCTGTGTGGGGAGTTTAGAGCAAGTCAGCCTGCGCCTTGCTGGCGCCACACAATCAATAACGTTGACTCAACCCTTTGAAATTGTCTCTATGATGGGGACACTCACGCCGACTCATCAACATATACACTTGTCGGTTGCCAACGAAACGGGAAAGGTCATCGGTGGGCATTTACTGGACAATACCATCATTGATACTACTGCCGAGCTTATCATTCATCACTATCCAGACCTGAGATTTTCTCGGCAGCACGACAACACAACCGGATACAGTGAATTGGTAATAGATACAAACGAGTAAAAAATAGGAGCCAAACTGGCTCCTTGTGGATTAGCTATGACTAAAGCTATCTAGGGCAGATATTTAGTCCGATACGCTGTGAAATTAGCAATAACGTCTTCTATATAATTTCCGAATATATCCACCTCAAAAGGCGTCATCATTCCTTTAGCAATATGCTCCGGAATACGTTCAAACACAGTATCCGCGTCCTGCAATGCTATGTCGCGTAGACAAAGCCGAAGTGATTGCATATCCGCAGGATTCTGCGCAGCATAAAGACCCACGTAATTTTCAAGATTTTCTCTTATAAAGTATGGTAACCCACCCAAGCCGTCACCTTCAATAACAACACGGTGGGGAGCCGAAAAAGAGGCATCTAGCTGATATGCTTTTATTGATTCTTCGAGCTGAGCCACCTCTGCTTCCAAAGTCCGCTTATTAGCTTCAAGCTTTTCAATGTTTTTTTCGATACCAGCAATACCGGGGTGGGTTGAGTTCGTTGCTCGCATGTTAGATAACTTGTCGTTATTCTTTAAAATATCATTATTAAACTTTTGTATTTGCTTTGTATTTTGAGCTATTTTACTGACATCATCTTTTACTTGTTGGCTTTCATCAACTTTTCTTGCATCTTCTCCACCTCTGGTAACGGGTAGTAAACGTGCACTACCTTTAGCGGCATTATGTTCTTCAAGATAGAGAGTCGGGATCCCCATATAAGCCCCTTTTTCCATCTCACCAGAACGTAACCCTACCTGTTGCAGTGGTATACCATCTTCACTCAATTTTTTGAAAAGCTGCTGCAAGAATACACCTTGGTTAAACTTTCCGTGGTTTAGGTCCCTTAGCTCACTCGATTTGTTCCAATACTGAATTAGATTTAATGCATCAGAAACATCACTATTTAAATAGTACTGTTTAGCTGCACCCGTAAGCGCTGAATGATACGGAGAATATTCAATCGGATCTCCAATAGGGATAGTGAGCATTTTTTTCCTGGTATTTACCTCCTTCAGCGTTTCGTATAGCTGTGGTGTCATTAAGTGGTGAGGGTTTCTCTTTTGCTCATCAAGCAATTTAAACGATTTAACCTCTTCAACCTGCTCAATTGGTGAAGAAACCGATAGACTGTTCTTGTCGCCCAAGCTTCGTAATTTGCTATACTCTTCGCCATTCAACCCCCTTGACCATACTAGAGAGACACCTTCCCACCCTTCTCGAGTTATACTGTCCTTGATCTGTCTGTAAACCTCATCAATTTTTCGAGAAACTTCAGCATTCACTGCTTGGTTTTGATAAGCATGCCAAGTTCGCGTAAAGAAATTTTTTGTAGCCTGTGAATCACCACCCGCGATATCTTCAGCAATGTGTCTAGTACTTTGGCCAACATCACTGGGTTCATCGACACCAAACGCCTTTAGCTCTTGTTCAAACTCTTTATAACCCGTCAGTTTGTCTGTAAATTGGGACTTCTTTTTACCTAAGGAGCCAGTCAGAGCGTGATAGACTTGATTAGGCTCTAAGCTAGGCGGTCCGTTTAGAATGATTACCTTGCCCAGATCTTGTATATCATCTGGGAGTGATTCCTGATTTGGGTTGATATTGATCACATAGATTTGTTCTCGTCCGACACCCATGTCAAGGTAATAACGCAACGTCTTATGTCCCTTGTAATCACGAGGACTTGTCAGATATAAGAGCTTTCTTTCTCGGTTTTCACGTAAAGCAAGTGCAACACCATTAGAGTCACCACTTTGATTTGAATTTTGTGCAATGACATTCTTTGCTCTTCCACGCTGCTCCAACCCAATGATGTTCCATTCTTCTCGAGTTCGATCCAGCGGGAATTTTAGCTTTCCATCTCTTACCCGAGTATGTGAGTAGCCCGCATTTTCCATCGCAGTTGCCAATGCTTCAGATGGGGTTGCCTTGATATCTTTGCCATCAACAATGACTAATCTTTCGCTACTGGATTGGCGAGTAAGGTGATTCATCGACGTAGAATCGTTTGCTGCACGGCGGGCATCGAGGTAGCGAACATCGATATAACCTTTTGGTAGCGCGCTGAGATCAGTAACAATATTGGATGCAGGTACATCACTTTGCCCAACCACAGTAAGGGCACTATTTTCTATTGATAAGGCTGACAATCGATTAGGCTTTAGCTCTTCGATTTCAAGACTATCAAGCAAAGGCTTTAGCTTTGGTTGCACCCTTGCTAGTGTTGCAATCTCGGCTTGCAGCGCTGCTTTTTCTGCTGGGCCCTTAACCATAATCGGTTGAATGAGCCTACCTTGTGAAACATCCAAATCAAGCTGGTTAACGGCAGCCATCAATGACTCCATTCCAGCTTTGGGTACATATATGTAACGGGACTCAGGCCTTTTGGTTAACACGGTTAATGACAGTGGATTATCGCCAAGTTGTCTTGATACGCCCTTATCATAATTGGACGCAATATAATTGAGTATATCAACGACATTTTGCTTTTCATTGCCGAGTGGCCACTCAAAGAGCTGGTCTGCCGCTGAGTCAAATAAAGTCAGTTTTGCATTCGCTCCTATTCCAGATTTAGAAAGGGAAACTGCATGAGTACGAGTGCCGATTACTATACTCAACTCATCATGTTTAGCTAATTGAACCAAGATCTCCGCATTCGCTCGTGAGAATGTCATTTCTTCATCTAGGCTAACGGAGTTAGCTCCCCTCTCTGATGCTCCCACAGCCTTTCTTGTTGCGAGCCTTGCTTCTCGACTACTCAGTACTTGCGAACGATTTAACACCACAGGCTGAGTATGATGTAAAACTTGAACATCATCTGCTAAGGATAAGTTTTGAGAAAACTCTGTGGTTAGCTTATCAATAGGCGAGCCATTTAATCGGCTGATAGCATCTTTGAATGCTAAACCTCGACACATCCCTTCTGAAGGGACATTTGGAGTGAGTGTCGCGGACGCAAAACTTGGATAATCAGAGTTATCACCAATGCGACCTACGATACCCACTATCTTATCGTTCACTCTCTTAGGCTGTTTTATCAACTCAACTTGCGCAAGCTCTATAAGCTTTCGGGTAAAGGCTGGAGAGTTTGCTCCGGAAGTCTGCGCAATATCAGTCAACATTTTGGTTCCTCTCTTGGACAAAGTTAAGATGTCTCCTACTGCACCAAGTGGTTCCAAGACTAAGTCAGCAATAGCCCAAGCTCTATCTCCTGTAGTTGAGGTGCGATCGGCAAGAGTGACAATAGCTATGGTGATGTTGCCTGCAATCAATGCAAGACCAAGATAAGGGAAAGGTATTGCAGCGATATTTAGAATGCTGACAGCTAACATCAAGTGATCTCTTATCTCATCCCATCTATCTTGTAATGACAAATGAGAAGCTGAGAACACCTCATCAAAGTACTCTGAAATAGAATTGGTCAGATAGAGGGGCGTTGTACTGTAATTGAACGTCAAATGTTCGCTATCCACTTGACCATCAAAATACCGCAAAGGTCCCACTGAAATTGGTGGGGTCTGAGCATATCCACCCATCCCCATATAGCCCGGATATATCATGCCTGTTGTGGGCAGACTTTTTACATCCATAGCGGCATCAAGCTCGGTCTTTCCTTGTATACTCAGTCCATTTCTTATTGCTACATATTGAATATCCGTAAAGCGGTCGGTTTCAAGCCAAACAAAACCATTGTATGGAGAATACAGAAGACCGTTTTTACTCAAATCCGAACCGTATTTCGTTTGACCATCGTCATCTAAATATGGAATAAATACTGACCCATAAACCGTGTGGCCTTTAAAGGCACATTTATAGGCTGGCTTCTTACCTTTTTTAAATTTTTCAACCAACTCTCTTTGATGTGCTGGATTCGCTTCATTATTAACAAACTGGTTGGCATGGAGTTCTAACGCACTTCCCAGCACACTAGTGTAGTCTGCTTGTTTTGAACGAAGAACTTGGTCAAAGCGAAATGGAATTTCTGTGTCCATGTCATATCTGGTTTTTGTGACCTCATCCACGATGCAAGCCTTGTCCCCATTAGAAACTGACCGTCCATCTGGGTAATACCATTCACCGCTTGGTATTGGCTTCATCAACATGTCAGAAAGTGACATTCTCTCCGTTGTATATGGATTCGATCCAATTGGGTAAGACGCTGCCCCCAATGGTCCCACGGGAGCTATAAGGGGAACCGACAAACTTCTAATCAAAAACGTCGAACCTTCCGTAAGAGGGATGCGGGGATACTTAGTCGAAAATTTAGCGACAAACTTTCTTACTTCTGCGTCTAGTAAGTTTTTCATATTCGCATTAACAGTATCTAATAGAGTGCCCGCAGTTAACGCTTGGGCTTTGACTTCCAACATATTTGATTTTGATGTAGCCAAATACCGCCTCAAACCTGCTAATAAAGCGGTAAACATGTTACGCAGATTCATATACCCCGCATAGCCCTCTCCTGCTGGTTCTAGTCGAGGGTTGCTACCCATAAGCACGGCATGATCATAAGCTAGGTATGCCACCGCACCTTGTAACCGAATTAGAGTGCTCAATATTTCTGGATCTTGTGGTGTACGCTCAAATTCTCCCTGTGAGAAGCCAAAGCGAGCCTGCATATCTCGCTCCAATTGTTCATAGCGTTCAGCGGCAGTAATGCTGCGTATCGTTTTGTCCGTGCCCTCTGATCGTATTTGGTTATATGCCCACAGTAGTGAGCCTTTTATAAAGTCCACCTTTGACGGTAAACCAGTGGAGCCTGACGCATACCCTCGACGATACTTATCCGATTTTTGATAGAGAGGTCGACAAGTAGCTCGCCCCCATGCGGCTTTAAGCCTCATGCCATCGGAGGCGCCAAATATCTTTCCCAAAGGGAGTACATGGAATGCATCCCATGTTCGTGCTCCACCGTCATTGATTCGACTGACTAAGATCGCAGGGCTTGTCGCACTCACGCCATCAGTCAATCCAGGGAATCCAACTGCCAACAGATCATCGAGTAAAACAGAATCTGTATCACTATGTACATTCCACTGCAAACATAAACTTCGAGCTCTCAGATCACCATCTATGTACCTCAATGCCTCTGGGTCAGAACTAAAATAACAACGAAGCCAGTTAAGCTGATCCATCATAAAGACTTCAGATGACAAGGAATTGAGGTCTGACGTTGACATACTCGCTAGCCTACGAGTTAACCTACCATGAACTTCCGATATTGTATCAAGCCGAACTGGGCTCGATGCTGGATTAAATGCATAGGTATCTCGACGTGTTCTCTTTGAACGGCTTGAAGTCCCATCCTCTGAAATACCATTCCAAGGTAAGATAAGCGGTGTTGTTAAATGATCAGTACTGGAGGAAACGGACAAATTAGTATTGCTCACTTCCCCAAAAACATAAGGGGGTAGTGAATTAAGGGGATTGATTTCTTCGGTCATAAACTGAAGCTCCTCATTATATAAATTTATGTGAGCTTTCAGCCTATCTAAAATATAAATATCTAGATTGTAAATAGCTATGGATAATGTATTTGGTTTCTATTAAAACACTCACATATAATTAATGAAAAATTCAGTATTGTGATTTTAAAGTAATTTTCTACCTTTACTTTGGAGGAATATCCACTGTTGCTAGGATTTTTTCAGTTCAATAGGCTGACTACCATTTAAATACATCAACAGCATTCTTTAAAGAATCAAAACTACTCTCAATACGCTTATCGAGTTGGTAATCATTCACTTTCTCTGTGACATCCGTTACAGCAGAATCCACCTGTTTGGATATCTCTTCCGGTATAGACTCTATCGTCTGTTTAACTTCTTGAAACTCCGTTTCCACTTGGTCATGAATATCATGGTACTGTTGGCTTACCTCCTGCTTCAACAAATCCGCTGAGTGTTCAAAAGTATCTTGCAAGGAATGCCAAAAACTTTGCCCTTGTGACTTGATACGATTAGCATCAATCGAGGTGAGGCCAGATTCAGCAAACACCAATGGTGTTGCAAGAGAAGTTAAAGATTTGATTGTATTTGGTGATGATGGTTCTGGAGACTCATCCGACACGTTAAATTACCCTTAATTTTAAACTTGTAAAACGATAGGTAGTATAGCCAATTAAAACGATGGTGGAACGTACGAAACACGCAAAAAAACACCGCCTATTGGCGGTGTTTTTTTGAAGACCTAAAATCCATTTCAATCCTTGCATAAGGTTGTAAACTGGTTACTCAAGCAGTTGGGTTTCCAGAGTTTCTACCGTAATCTCGTATTGGTTCTCCTCCTGTACGCTATCTTCCGAGACTCGAACAACTCTGACGAAAGAAACTGGGTTAGTACCAATGTATCCTGATGCCTCTTTATATTGCTGTAAACCACCACTATCCATATGTTTTACTATATCTTCTATATTTAGTTGCCTACCGTTGTAAGCTAGAAAAACATCAGTATTTGGAGTGTCACTAGCCCTCGCGGTGTTTTCCCATACTGTATACCAAGCCTCACGTTGTGCTGATGATTCTTCTGCCTCGGCAAAGTAAACTTGTTTATTTGGCTCACTGCCTTGAGCTTGTATGAGAGCTAAGCCTCTTCGTTTTAAGAGCTTAGGTTGTAGATCTTCCTGCCTCAGCGCAAGATTTAACGGAGGCATATGCGAATATAATTCCTGTAACCCATGCTTCCCTAACATAGGGTTTGGATCGTAAAACCGACCACGCATCATGTCACTCCGCCTAAAATCAACCAGACGAGCACTTGAGTCACCTAATATATCAAAGCCAGCAACTGCATGAGTGGAAGTACCAAATGTTAGTTGACCACCTTGAATTTTACCCATACCCGTCTGAATTCGCCTGTTCGTGATATAGCCCAAATACCCATAGACCTTACCCAACTCCCGACCTTCTTGAAGGGTTTTTAGTGCGATCTCAAGCTTCCCTGCCAGTGAAGCATCAAAGTCCCCCATATTCGCTGGTTCTGTAATGTGAGCATATAAATCGCCGTCCACTCTCGATGAAGGAGCTATTATGGTGCGCTCACTTGCACTATTACACGCCGCAACTTTAACTGTCACATCATCGGGTAACAGCATACCATCAATGTCTTTAGCGACTTGTCTAGCATTCACTTTATCGGCATTTGGTGAAGCTGCACTATACACGTACCCTTGACCAGGTTGTCCATGCCCACTGACATAGAGAGTATCCGAAGATCGTAAATCACTAAGATCCATCTTGTTAGCGCTCGTGTAAAGATACTCAAGGCCAGCCTCCAGTCGAGAGTTAGCTGGAAAAACACGATTAAGGATTTCCCTAAACGTATCTATTTGCTCCTGATTTTTAAACACAACCTCAATCGGTGGTTTACCATTACTTATCCTATCTCTAAGTAATGGTATCAGCCTCTCGGTCACTCGTTCGTCATTCATAAATGGGAAATAGATGTAGTCTCTACCATTGGGTTTTATATATGGTTTAAACCCTTCCTCAACGACAATATCATCCAATACTGTTAAATTTTCAGCACTTGAACTTGATAGTATTCTACTACTTGTTGGGCTTTCATAAGACATCAAACCTTCTCTGGCAGCGCTTCTTCTATATAGGATTTGATCAATTTCTTCTGACATCCAGTTGATGCTATCTTGCATCGCTGATTTTCCTGAGTTTAACGCCTGACTATTCGTGCCAGCTTGTCGAGTAACTGGATGTGCGGGATCAATAAACTTAAAGTCTATTTTCGTCTGACCATTTTTAGCATGAGCAATGAGAAGCAAACTACTGTCATAGCTCACCCAATCCGAAGCCATAACCGCTTGTCGAAAGCTTTCAAGTTGAGCTTTGAGCTCATCGAGATTATCAGCCATGTTCAAAACGCTGAGTAGCTTTTTCTTGGTATTCCTTATAGCTAAGAACTTATTGAGTTCATTACCTCCGCTATGGTTGATGAAAGGTATGCCTGATGAATCCATCGCTTTATTTTTAGCAGCATAGTAAAGGGAGCTCTTTTCTGGATAGCCATTTACCGCCCGCTCTGCTGGTGTGCTTCTTAATCGAACATCGCTAAATTTCACATCAAGCACTTTTCTAACCGATGAGCCTGTCTCTTCCAGTGCTTTCACCTCATCTCTAAGAATAAGAAAAATAGGTTCCTCACGTATCTGTCCTCGGCCGATATCAGAAATAGGCAGTCCTTGACTATCAGTAACACCGACAAGCTCAGGCATGTAGCTGTTCATAGGTGATCCACTCTTCCCGACATAGGCATAGGCTTCTGAACAGTTTGTTGCCACTTTGATTCTAACTGGAATTTCTTCCCCTGAATCGGAGATTAAAGAGGCACGGTATTGAGTCGTTCTGCCTGCCTCTGCACTTCTCTCGTCTGTGTACTTTATTCGATAACTGTTGCCTTCATAATCGACCGAACGCGGCCGAGAAGAGGTCCCCAAGTTCGCCCACGGTCTGTCATCTGGCAAGATATCGGTAAGATCAACATCATCATAAAAAGTACCTTGCTCACCCACCCATGTACCATCTGAATTGACATCTTGCCTTGGTTTCGACATCGGGTTGTCGTGACCATAGATGTTTCTGCCGTTAGTGGATGGAACAGATTGACTACCTGCTGCATCTCCGCCCATTGGAAGTCTTGCAGAGCCCCACCCCTCTCGGTCTCCTGCATCATTTTGCCTTTTCATCAAAATGCTGAAGCTTTCTTCTCCGTATTCATTGTGACTCATGAGTTCTCTAAACCTGAGATTCAGTTTTTCCTCCACTCTTTTCACTGTATCGAGCATCTCTTCTTGACCCTCATATAATGTCTTGGCTTTCTTTACAAGCTGATCCCTTATCGGAGTGTGCAAGCTTCGATACATTTGTTTGTAGTGTGAATTACTTACTGAATCTGAAATCGTTGATGAATCAAAGTCAACCAAACTGAAGTCCCTAGTACTTGGGTCATATAGCACGCTACCAAGGTTTAAATCTTCGACCCGGATACCATTATCCTGTAACTTACCCACCCAATGAGCAATAAAATCGCTTTCTTCAATTCTCCTCAGTAGATCTAGCATAATGTCAGGCTCCTCAATATTCTCTATTGAGATACCTTTCATTTTGGGCATGTTAACTGCGTAATAGGTTTCACCATCGATCCCTCTAAGGGTATTCAATTCAGCATCTTGGTCATACAATTTATTCAAGACATCCCGGTTGTTTTCAGCGATACCTCTATCACTCGGTCGCTTATAAAACTTAATCAATCTATCGGGGTTGTCAGGATCTTTAAATATCACTCCATGGGCACTGGTTTTAGGGGTATAGAGGTTATCAGCAGTGTACCAACTTGGTGATTGTTCCATTTTGGGCAAGGCGTCGAATACACTTGTTTGCGAATTTCCGCGCCTTGTGAGGCCAAAGTTATCTAACACTGCTCGAATAGAGCGTCGTCGGTTTTTTTGTGTGCGAATGCCATCAAATTCGTTGGATTCTTCTACTGGTGGTAATCTGCGGCCTCCAGTGGCTAGAGAATCAGTCACTGTACCACCAGCCTTACCTAATCGCCTCAACTCTGCCGCTCCTCCCGCAGCCCCAAACATATCAAGAGGTGCAAGAACCAACGGAAGAAGCCCTAGTTTTCTCTGCTCCGATGTATCACCGTGAATGACAACATATAGACCCTCGGTGATACCATGAGCAGCACTAATCATATCCACAACAAAGGCAGAGCCTGCAACATACACTCCACCAACACCAGCCGCTGCGCCAGCAGTTAGCATAATGGAAGCTGCTGCCAACACATAACCTGATATTTCAAAAAACTTATCTGTTTTCCACTCGGAATGCGAAGTAAGAAGTGTGTCCGCATCGCTTCTGAGCCTATCCAACATACGAGTGGCCATGATCTCAAAAGCATCATCAGCAGCATTAAAACGAACGGGTTTTACATTGATGATCTCATCTGGGTTTTGCACTGGATGCGGCGCAAATTTGTCCTCAGCGAGAGGCTCAATTAGCTCGTCAGCAACAAAATTTGTACCTCGATATTTATTCGACCACGATGCTAAGGTGTCCAAAAACTCCGAAGGTCCCTTTTCTTTTATCCCTCTAGGCTGTTTATTGCGCTCACTCATATGTGACAAGATATAATCTTTATTCGCAGGATTAGCGAAAAATAAGTTAAAATCTCGCTCACTATCGAACTTATGTACACCACCGTTTGACTGCAGACTAATCAAGATGACTGTATTTCCTCTCTTAGTCATCAACATTCCTTCCAATGGGTAATGCTTTACTTGATTGCGCAATGACGGAATAAACATTCTTTCTGGATGGTTGATTATGTCTGTTGCCTCTTGTGAACTTAATGTCCCTTCAAGCTGTGCTTTATTCACTATATTCTTGTATTCTGTTTTAAGGTATCCCTTGAATACATCTAGATGATTGTTCTTAAAATCATCTATCTGGTCAGTAATCATGGGTTGAAGGTCAGCATTCTTATGCTTTAGAATTCCATAAAGCTTATTAAAACTATCATTCTGATAAGCTTCAGGAAGCTCATAACTTGGCTCGATAATAACAGAGCCGGTATCACTTAAGCCTTTTCGATAGTGTTTTTTTACTGCTGTAACTAGATCTATTTCACTGTACAACTTGCTCTGATAATAACCTTTCGATCCGGCCGCAAGAGAGGAGAATACACTTTTTGCATCCATCCTGTGCTTAAGTTCATTTGTCAAAATATATCGATTGTCATTACGGTGATCTTTTGATGCAGAAAGCTCTTCCAGTATGGTCGCCATACCTTTTTTACTGCGCCCATCCATTTGATTGTACAAGCTTGCATGAGAAAGAAGATATTCATGATTACTTGGGTTACGGAAGAAACGATTCAGATCTTGCCTAGAGGAAAAATTATGTACTTGTCCATCAGGCATTAAGCTAATCATAGTGTAATTGTCGCCATCAATAATGACCATCATGTTCTCTAATGGATAACTATCGCCTTTGATAATCTCACCAATACTCTCTCGCGGGTAGCCTACGTAAGGTTTAATGATGTGAGGAATGTCTCTTGGATCCTCTCGGTACTGAACAGGTTTTAGCGCTCGATCCAATAAGTTAAGTGCCACTTCTCTTTCATTATTATCAGCAATAGACTCAATTTTCTCAGTCACACGTTCACGTAATAACTTGGTGTACCTCTCCGTACTCCAGTTAACACTATCCAATTCCTCTTGATTGACTGAATATAGATACTCTTTGCCCAAAGCAGACTCTATATTCTTGTAACCAATGGTGTAGCGCTCTTGGCTGAAACCTGAAGTATAAGTGATTTGTTTACCAATTAACCGCTCTAAGCCTCGATAACTTGTTCCCTTATTTTCTTGTATGTAATCATCGACTTGACTTGGAGAACGATCTATATGTTCAATCGCAAATTTAACCTTTCCAGGCTGATCGATGCCATTTTCCTTCCAATATCGATAAGCAGCGCTGTCTGGTGATACTCGGTCAAAAAAGTATGCCATATAGGTTTTGTTCATGATTTCTCTTTCGTAAGCAATAAGCCCCCCATGTGATCGAATCTCCTCTCTCTGCTGTGCAACCGTATACGTCTCATTATCCTGAACGATATCCTTCATAGATGCATAAAACTCAGCTTCGACTTGTTGGACATTTACGTGTAGTTCACCCCGCCCTTGCCGATATTGCAAAATCTTATTCAACAGGGTTTCTTTTGATTTAAAACCCTGCTTTTCAAGGTACATCATTTCAGTGGGAAGTAGAGGCAAGCGATAACCTTCAAAAACGGAAGATGCAGAAATATCATTGGTTATTTCTTCTGCTAAATTCATTGTTTGGTCTGAAGAAGGGTTGAAAAACAATTGACGAACTTCAGGTAATCTCGATAGGTTGCGTTGCCCTATAATTATGCGTTCAGCCTCTTCTAATAGCGCCTTCTGTTGCCGCAGTGATGGTGTATTACCCTCTCGGACTATCAACTCATTTAGAGATTGTTTTTTTGCGAGTATCCAAGCATAAACTTTAACCACATCGCCTGATGTATAAGCAGGGTTTAAGTCCTCGATCATCTCCTCTTTAAACTCATCAAGAGAGCGCACTTGATTGTCGAATCTACCAGTATAACTCGAACCTAACCCTCTCTGGTTCAGTTCATTTCTCGAACTTTCGAGGTATTGCCTAGCCTTTTGCCGCTCCTTATCAATTTCTGACTGATTGGTCGTCTGGTAAAGCCTCCCCATACCTCCATCTACATAAGCCGTTTCAGGCCTTAGCGCTTGAGCGTCTCGAGTCCAGAGTTTGGCATAAGCCACTTTCTCTATCGCAGGTAAGGTGTTTTCTAATTGATCAAGTTTGGGCTGAATATTATTGCTAAGCTCTCTCTCCCATTTTGCTATTTTCTTTCTCTGACGTCTTCGGTAAGGCCGTGAAAAAATACTGTCAGCATCATTTATATTCCACCTCGCTACTCTTATTTTTTCTTCAAGCTCTTCAACCCTTTGCAATAGGCTGATATGCAATTGGGCATTACGGCTTATTGGTCTTCGGAAATAAGCTCGACCATCAATCGCATTTTCTACATCGCTATAATGCAACCTAGGATCAATACCCAGTTCTTCCCTAAGCTGATTGACAGTAAAGACTTGTGAACCGTCCCGTAAATACTGCTTCTTGATGTTCGTGTCACTGAAATCTAATACATCTTCACCAAGGGTATATGGTAATCCAACTACCATATGCTCAAGCAGTTTAATGTCATCTGAATAACTGTCGTTGGCTAAATTATTGTTGTCGTATAAGTGTAAGAGTTCATGGAAAAGGATTATTTGAGCTTGTTCATCACCACCAGTTTCTCCATTAAGCGAGAGGGTACTTAAAGGATCAAAATAGATAATGCTGTTATCCAAATCTGCACTGGCCGGATAGTACTCAACGCCTTCTAATACTTCCTTAGCTGGCAAACGTATCGAGAATTGTGGACTACTCATTGCTTCGAGTAATCTCTTACCTTGTTCGGTATCCTTAAGATCATCGAGTACGACGGAGACATCATCAAAGTATTCTTGGGTACCTTTTATTCCAATAGTATGGGTTTCTGACACCTTGTATTGCCAATCTTCTGCTTGGTCTTCACCACTTTGTGAACTTGGCGCATACCTGTCTCCATCATGACCGGAGAAACTCGAATCTCCGTAATCCAACCTTTTGATAACAGCTTGGCCTTGTGCACGGTAAAAAGCCTCGCGGTAATCGTTTTCACTGATATAACGACCATTGTCTACTTGGGCGGATTGTTCTATAAAGCTTGGGTCAGAAAACGGCAAGTGAACGCCATTTGCATCGTAGTCAGCTCCAGCAACAAAGTGTTCAAAGATCCCATGACTCAATGACTCTTTTTCTTCCTCACTTGCCCCTTCGGGCGCCAATTTCTCACCCAACTCGTCGATAGTGAGCCAATCGTCTTGGTAATTTACTTTCACAGGATGACTATGGTAGTAAAGGTGTAGCATTTCGTGGAACAAAGCAATCGAAGGATCTCGCCTTAGCCAAGGTTTATCATCCGCTTGCTCAGCGTGTTCTGCTGCGAGGGTATTCCATGGGTCAAAGAAAATCGTATTTAGCTCTGGCTTGGCATAAGTTGCGTAAAACGTTTGGCCATCTTGTTGGCGAAGACGCTCTTCCTCACTAGGCTGAGTGATCTTAATCCCTTGCTTATTCATCGACTCAATTAAGTCACGCCCAAAAGGGGTATTGGCGATTTTCGCAAGCGATACATCGACCGCCTCTTTGTACTCCCCTTCACCTCGGTTTATGTCGGGATAGGCATTAGAGATTGGGTTCGACTCATCTACAGCATCCAATTCTTCAGACGCTGATTCACCCGCCAGTGCCTGTTTAATTTGTTCGACGACTTGCTGCTCGTCGGTGGTTAACTTCGGTGAGGGCTCCATCACTAAATTCACCGCAGTTTTCACGCCAAGCGTAACCGGTACTGATCCTCCGGTAAGCGAAGCTTCTGTGCCCAACACCTTAGCCCAAGAGCTAATTTTGACCTTATCTTCTTCTTTCTCCACCATGGCGTTGTGGGCGTGCGCTGCCGCCGACACCCCAGCCGCAAAGACAGTTTTCACTGTGGAGCCAACAGGGATCATCACCATCTTAAAGCCCAACTGCTCTAGCCTGTGGGTGATACGCGCTTTAATGACTTTGTAAGGTTTATCTTCACCTGGCATGACGCCTTGTTTGATTTTATGCACGTCATACCCAATACGAATCAAAGAAATTGGCACCTTAATACCCGCGCGAACGCCGATTTTAATTGGTGTAACCGTCAGGCCACCCACGACATCCATACCGCCCTCGATAAAGCTGACCACCACACCGCGAGCCAAACGCTTTTGTGACCAACCGACAATAAACTCGGCCAGTGTTTTCTCCTGCGTAGCGTACTCTGCAGGGCTCATCGGTTTAATGGTTTTATCGCGATACGCATAGCGCCACTCGCCCGCAATTCGGGTTGAGAAAAAGATCCCTAAAGGGTCTTTCTCCGACACCAATCCAGTCAGCATATCGCGCTCTGTCAAGGCATGACGAATCATTTCAGTGTCTGGGAGCAGCGCAGCGTCTGTATGCCCAGCTTCACGCAGTACTTCATTGGCACACATGCCCCAGTCTTTGGCGACTCTCGATCTTCTCGAGAAAGGCCCAAGCGGTTGGCCGGTATGTTTCAGCGCCAGCGAATCCAGTTCATCGTAGGCATCTCGAGCGGCTAACCCAGCAAAGCGGGCTTTGTGTATGATGCTATCTAGACTGCTGTCTTGATAGTCTGATGCTTTCGTCGCACGGGAACGCAGTCTCAGCGCCATTGCCCTCACTTTTTTGTACGCTTCCCCTTTGCGCAGCGCATCTTCAATTTTCACCACAATATTGCCAAGACTTTCCTGTCCCTCTTTGGTTAAGACTTGTTGACCAACACCAAGGAAGTACTCCACCGTCTCCTTAAACCTTTGCTCAGACAAGCCCATGTCTTTGATGGTAGATAAGATGTTCACCAGACGTTCACGCTCTGAGGCTGAGACTTGGTTCAATTGGGCGCCTCGACTTGAAGGCTCTTGCGCCAATAGGTTTTTCAGTGTTTGTACGTCTCTGTCAAGTGAAGGGCGAATCTTTGTGTCAGGGGTCTCTTCACTGAGTGACAGGCTTTGGAGCTGCTCCAAGAGCTGTGTTAAGTCGTCAGCTTGATAGTGATTAAGCACTTCTCTTAACGCCCCGTTGCCGCCAAGTGACACTTGCGCTAGCAGTGACTCTGATGTTTGCTGCGCTTTCTTAAGGCTTGGCTCCAGCACTTCTTGACGAGATTGTTCTGCCTCACCTGAAACCTCTTCAGATTGAGCGCTCGCCGCTTTATTGATGCCCGAGGTCGCTGCACTGCCCTCAGTCATGGTTTCCAATACATCAGCACTGTCGGCGGTATTATGTTTACTCTTGGCTAATGATTGTGCAGCGCCGAGCAAAGGCGCATAGTCATACTGCATACGAAACGCTGGTTGGATAAGCGTCCAGCACAAGCTGCGCACAATAGAGCGAATGATTTGATCTTCATCTGAAAGATTGTGGTTGAGGGCTTTGTTCACCCCCTTGGCCATAGGTGAGCGCGCCTTGTGCAATAAATGCATTGCGGTAGGCGCCACATAGGTTGGGGTACGGGCCACTTGCATCACCACTTTGGCCATCTTGTTTTTGGCACCCTTGCCCACTTTGATGGCCGCATCCTCAAACTTAAGGATCTGCTCACCCATAGCCACTTCTAACTCAGCAAGGTCAATGCCTTTACTTGCCTTGTCTTGTTCATGCTCTCCACGCTGACGCTTTTCTTCTTTGCTTTGCCCGGCTTGTGATATAAACATAGAAGCCGCGCTGTCTTTAAAACTTGGTTCAAACTGTTTTTTCTTGCCTTTAAATTCGTTTATCACCACCTCAAGCGCATTCATCACCTGTTCAAAATAGGCTTTGACTTCCGCTTCGCGTTTGAAGGTATTTCGCCAACCTTTGCGCTGTATCTTGTTCTTACTCGACTCAAGTTCATGACGCACGTCTTTGAGGCGTTCTCTAACGGCATGTCTGCGCAAAGTGATATGATGGCGCAGGTTATCCGTGTCTTGAGTCAGGCCATGCTTTTGTTTGTATCCGGCAGAAATTTTCTCTTTCCAAGTCTCCAACTCTAAATCTTGGTCGTGTTTAAAGGCTTTTAGCGCCTCAGTCACCACTTTTAAACTGCCATCGATGTGCCTTGCAAGCTGATACGCATTGGCCCTATCGGATTCGGCCAACTCATCAATCCAGCCTTTCGACTTGCTATTGGCGTCACTTATCATGGCATCAACGGGTGACGACAACTCAGCGGGTATATTGGTGATTGCTTCTTTGGCCTGTTTAAGCTCTGTGATTAGGTCACGCTGAATATCAATCTCTTGTTCATTGTATCCTTGCTCTATAAAGGTCTTAGCCTGCTCGTATTTGTCTTGCCACGCCTGCCATACCGCCTCTAACGGGTCGGCACTGGTGCTCCGTCTTTTTTCGAGTACTTGCGGCACATTCAGCTCTTCTATGGGGGCAGAGGGTTCCGACTCATTGCCAATCGGCCACCGTGGAGTCTGCGGGCTCTCATGCGTTGCACGTTCAGCCGCTGCACGATTAGTTTCAATCGATGTTAGGCCAGAGCCGGCATAAAGGAGTGGAGTTGCATCTAGAGAAGGGGTATTCAAAACGTTGTAAGGCACGAGCACTTTGGAGTCGTTAGGCACAGGGATTATCCTTAATGAGCAATTGAGAAAACTGCCAAAAGATAACCAATCAAAACGACGATGGAGCGTACAAAACGCGCAAAAAAACACCGCCAATGCTGACGGTGTCTAAAACTAGCCAAAATCTTAAATTTCTCGTCTCACTCATCTGATGGACTGAAATCTAAACGGTCTCCTTGTTTCTCCCCCCACTGCAACAATTCAGCGATAGGCTTAGCATAAACAACTCTTGGGATATCTCCTGACACATCAACGGTTATCCACATAGGTCGTCCACTTTTATTTGAGTAGTTGGGCGGGTTCGCCGCCGACAACTCATTTCTACAACCGCTGAATGTCACGTATTTATATTGTGAGTTCTTCAGGTCCAACTGCTGAAAGACATCACTTAAGCTCGCCTCTGAGAAAGCAAAGGTTCGCTCACGAACGGTAAGCACATCTGTGGCCCTTGTGGTGCCTTGACGATTATTTATTATCGCGTCTACTATGTTAGCTTCCGTTTCCGCACCACCACTATGCCGCCCTTGATATTTAAATATTCGATAATCTTTGATATTGCCAACATCGCTTGAACCAGAGGCATCAACGACATCACGTTGGAACATATGTGTGCTACCTGTAGTTTTATGTGGATTGAACGTATGGCCTGAGCTCGTTACCGTTGAGTGTGGGCTGAAGTGAGGGTTGTTCATAATCTCTATCGAGGGATCGGATAATGTCCTTCCATGCGGGCCTAAGAACTCCATAGTGACCCCATCTGGAACTTTAATGTCTCCCGTTTTAAAAGCAAGGCTGGTCAAAGACGCACTTTGATGATGGCCACCGTGAACTGATATCAACAAAGTATCTGCTTGAACGCCATCGTTGGCGGTGTAAAGCATAAAATCACTGCCCACCTTATTTCTCACAACAGAGGCAGTGTTGCCACTAGGCGTAGTAAATGACTTTAATGACTGACTATCAGGCTTTCTAACACTTAACTTTGGCCAAGAAAACCCGTTCGGGCCACCTTTAGTAACCCGTGTTTGCTGTGATTTTAAATTAACCTTAAAACCCTCTTCAGTGTACCAGCGAGATTGAGAAAGTACTTTAGTATCGCCTGTCGTCACAGGATCAAACGGCGACAGGAATGCGTTTGAGCGATAAGGTGCTTTGGAACCAAAGTTGTCTGGATAGACCATTTTTGCCAGTACTTTTTTGTTTTTGTATCCACCAAGGGCACGTTGATATTCAGCAATCCAATTATTTCTAGTATCAAAAATAGGGGTTTGGATACCGTATTTTGCAAATTGAGCTGCGGTAGGATCAGACGCCATTTCAACCCCTTGGTATCGAGCAAATATCACCCAATGGTTATCGAACATATCCGCAGACCTTCCAATAAACTCATCCCACATGGCAATATTGCCGATTTGTATGTTGTCGACATCTGTATTGCGGCTCAGCGCGCTAAAGATAGATTTGGCTGCATTCTCACAGTTTTCGTTTGGGTGCTGAATGTAATATTTTACATCTGATATCGACGTTATCTGGGACGATATTTCATCAATCTTCGCTTGCTCGAACGGTGTCGTTTCGATTCGTTTAAATTGCCCAATACTTGGATCGGCTTTAAACTGGGATACAGGAATCTCAGCCTTTTTCGAGTGGTGCATAAAGCCAAGCAGCTTATGATGACCACCTTTTGTTTTAGTAACTTCGGTTTGAGCTAAATTCGTCAAACAACGTTTGAAGTCAAGCGAATCGGCTCCTGCTTGCTTCATCGTCCCCATTAGTGCCCGACTGGCATGTTTTGACAGGACAATAACATCGCCGATTGCTCCGAGCGCTTCCAATCCAATATCTACTATGGCCCAAGCTCGGTCACTCCGGCTAGATTCAGGATCTGTTAACGTAACGATGCTGACAGCAATATTGCCTGCGATTAAAGCCAAACTCAGTTGAGGAATAGGTATCGCAATCAAAGACAAAATACCTATGATTTGTTTTAGGTTATTTTGGACTTCATCCCAACTCTCCTGAAGAGAAAAGTGCCGCTCATCAAACACTTCATCAAAGTACTCCGACATTGAGTTCTTCAAATATATGGATAGATTCACTGGGCTAAAGGATTCACCTCCAACCTGTGTCTCTAAGTGTTGTAATGGATCAACTGGAAACTTCAAACCTGTCCCTATATCAACGACAAATTTTGTGTTTATCCGCCGCTCAAAAGCACGTTTACCTGAAGGAGTAAGGCAACTGGATATTGCCTCTTGCTGTACAGAACTCAAACTGTAATTATGGCTTTGAATCCAAGTAAACCCTTTATATGGCGAGTATAATAAGCCATCTTTCTCAACCATCTCCCCAGCCGTTGTTTGATTATTGTTTGCGTCATAAGGAATAAATACTGAGGCATAAAGTGTATGTTCATCGTAAGCGCATTTATGAGCTTGGGTGTGACCAGCCAAAAATGATTCCAGGAGCGTTTTTTGATTTTTTGGTACTTCGTCACTGTATAGAAAGTTTTGTGTATGCGCCTTAAAAGCGGTTTCCAATAATAAATTGAGCTCTGCACTTTTTTCTTCTAATTGTAACTGGAACTGAAATGGGATTTCGGTATCCATATCGTAGCGAGTTTGAGTGACTGTTGAGCGAATGTTATCCCTATCAGAATTGGAAATTTTACCCTTAGCTTTGCAATTTTTTGCGCAATACCAATCCCCTGATGGCACTTTCTTCATCAGCATGTCAGATATTGACATTTTTTCTTTGATAACCCTTATCCTAGCGCTACCTACATCTCTATATCTGCTGTGTATTTCTATCTCAGAATTAGCATTGAGAATGCTCGGATACTCATCCGCGACTTTTTTTGCCTCTTTAATCAGTAATGCACCCATACTATTGTTTGCCATGCTTGCTAGGCCGCTTTTCTCTAATTCTTTGGCTTGAGCGGCAAGCCGAGGGGCTAAGTATGCTTGGCCTGATTCTGATTGTATTAAGCCTCGCAGCTGAGCTTGAAGACTATTGACAGTTTTCCTCATTGCCATATAGCCAACATATCCTTCTCCATATTGCTCCAACTCTGGCGCGCGACCAACAAACAACGCATAGTCATAGGAAAGATAAGCAATCGCACCTTTCAGGCTATTTGTTGCTGCCACAATATCGGCCGAATCGGGTTCTCGATCAAATTGCTGTGGATCAATTCGAAAACGCTTATGAAGTCCCCGCTCTAAGTCTGTTAAACGCTTTTCTAAGGTAAATAGGCGAGACACCCTATCTCTTGGCTCTGAGCGGATCTTGTCATAGGCCCATTGAAGCGCAGGCAGAATAGCGATTAATCTTGGAGGAAAACTTGATGCAAGATGGGTATAGTGCTGAGAGAAATAAGCATCACATTCCTCTATTTCTTCAATCTGCATTTGACCCCAAGGCATAGATATACGGGTTTGTGCTGTTTTACCAATGAACTCTCCTAGGGAGACAATCACTGATGCATAGCCACCTAAACGCTGCCCCTCATAATCATCGTCATAGCTGCAAATACTAATCACGGGGCTGTGGGAACTTGCCATATACCCCGTTTTAGGAAAACCCCACGTAAGCAAATCGTCGACTAGACTATGCTCGGCAATATTAGCGATCCCCCAACGATCGCTAAGCCCCTTTAAGACAAAATCACCTTCGATGTAGTCGATGCATGGTGGATAAGGACATCGACGTTTTAATTCCGCAATTAACTCAAGCTGCAAGAAATCTGCAGTGGTATTGAAGAGAGAAGAGACGTTCATTTCATTGAGAATATCGGTTTGTCTTTGGTGGACCCAATGGGCCATGCGTGCATAGTCAGGATCTATGTTTGATGTAGAACGAGTGACACCAGATCGGATTCCTGTTCTTGTGGTTACTAAGGGAGTACGAGAGTGTGAAGGTTGATATTGCCCAACATTCTGGTTACTAGATTGATTGTCCATAAGCTAATACGCTGCCATATTAAAATGATTGTCTAGCTACAGGCTATAACTGAGCGATGTGATTCGATTGGAAAAAGCGCGCCAATATTGGTAACTGGATAGTAAAACACCGCCGGTTGGCGGTGTTGGTGATAACTAATAGATTAAAATATACTACCAATAATTTTTCGAACAAAACCTTCAGGCAGTTCCAATTAGCTTATTAAGCGGTAAGGGATACTCTCCATTCCCATTTCTCTGGCCACTTTAAGTCGGTGATTTCCATTAATGACCTTAAATACCCCATTATCCCATCGTACATCTATGGGTGGTAGGTAATGGCCTTGATTAAATCCATTTCGTATATTCTCCAACCTTTCGTTATCATATGAGGCACTCCTATCTGCAATCACCTTATCTGTATCCGCATACAATGTTGCCGGATCACCGGTAAGCCAAGTTTTGATAGCGTTCGGACCAACCACACTATAACGCCTTGGTTGCCATGTTTGGTCATTTTTTAAATTTATGTATTCTCCATCCTGTTTCACAAGGTATGTTATTTCTCCATCGCCGGCGTCATACTTGTATATTTGACCATCAAAATCTTCATAAAAGAACTCAGAATCTGCGCCAAACATTTCCACCTTATTCGGTATGCTGTCCCAGTCCCCTTTACTTAGCTGTATTGGCTCATCTGCATGACCAGCGGAAGCCGCTTCTTGGTTTCTCGCACCAACAGCTACTTCAACGTCGGCTGGGGTTCGTTCTTCCATCCGAGTACTAAAACTGGCCTCTCCACGTTCATCGAGTTCCATGAGGTGTCTAAACCGTTGACTCAGTTTTCCCTCCACCCTGTTCACCAGATCGAGCTTATCTTGTTGACCGGCAAATAATGTTTTTGCTTGCCTTATAAGCACGTCCCTTATCGGCGTGTGCAAACTTCTATACATTTGTTTATAGTGTGCATTACTTACTGAACCTGAAATCGTTGAAGAATCAAAGTCAACCAAACTGAAGCGCCCGGTGCTTGGGTCATACAACACACTACCAAGGTTCAAATCTTCTACTCGGATACCATTATCCTGTAACTTACCGACCCACTGGGCAATAAAGTCACCTGCTTCGATTTTATCAAGCATATCTTGCATAACTTGAGGGTCCTTAATATCTTCTATCGAGACACCTTTCATTTTGGGCATATTAACCGCATAATAACTTTGCCCATCAGAACCTGTGAGAGTGATCAATTCCGCATCTTGGCCGTACAGTTTATTCATGACATCTCTGTTGTTTTCAGCGATACCCTTGTCACTTGGCCGCTTGTAAAATTTAATCAGCCTATCTGGGTTACCAGGATCTTTAAATATCACCCCGTGAGCGCTGGTTTTTGGGGTGTAGATATTGTCTGCGCTATACCAACTTGGTGAGGCCTGCATTTGAGGCAAGGCATTGAAGGCTATCTGCTTCGCATTACTACCGCTTCCAGACCCAGCCTTTTCTAAAGATGCCCTTCCACTTGTGGAAGCCCCCTGACTAGAATCACTGCGAGGGTAATACACACGAGATGTTGCAGGTTTAAAATCGCTTTGTGCAAGGAACCTACGGGGATCAAACTTGCCCATTTCACTACCAATTTCAACGGGATTTGTTGTCAATTGCTGTAATGTAGGTAGCTGAATTCCACGGTTTGAGTACCCGATGACTGGGCGATTAATGACATCTGCGAGTGCTTGCGCAGCGCCGCTGCTCTTTGAGTAACATGACAACAAGTGTACAGGGCCGCTCCCAGACTTAAGATCAACACCTTGAGATTTTAAATAATCAACAAGCTGCTGGGCGTTCATAGGATGGCTTTGCCTTGCGAGATAAAAATTACCTTGTCGATCCCCATGTATTGAAAGCGCTTCTTGGCCAGTCTTTCCTTGAAACTCTGAGGTATAACCTCGCACTTCTACCCTTCTACCTTCATTCATGAAAGGGATTCTTGCGATTTCTTGCGCATTGTTTCCGACAGAAAATACCTCTTTTTGTTCGCCCGCATTAACCTCAACATCTCCATTTTGCTGGACACTGATGTCGGCAACATTTTTTACCTGATTGGTTGGTGTAAATGAATACACTAAGTTCGGCCTTCTTCCTTGCTCTTCGGCCAGTTTCGTATCGGTTTGCTCACTCCACTCTATCTTTGTGAGTGATGATTGACCAACCCGATTGTTACTAGGTTGTTGCATATCTCCACCAAAGGCTTTATAGAAGGTATCGCTATTACTTTGGTATAATGTGACTTTACCATCTTGGACATAGGCGTATATAACATGTTCATAGTGAACATTCCCATCTGCATCCTTCACACCAGTATGGATAAAACCTGATTCGGTAATATTGTCTTTACTCAATGGTCCTTCAACCAGAGAAGTACTTGAAGACTCCGTCACTGAAGCAGGAAGACTGAATGCCTGCTTATAGGCTGGTGAATTAAACTTAGTACTTTGCAGACTTGTTGCTACTCCTTTAGGCAGCTCTCCGCTGGCTTGTGCAGTATTAATCGCACTTAGATTGCACAGAAAATTGAAAACTGGATCCTTAGCTGCCGCCTTTAGGATACGTTTATCAAGTTCAGCTGAGCTCTGTACTCGACCCCCTCGGTTTTTAAAACGCCATGTAAACTCTTCCCACCAATGCCCAGCTCGCCATTCATCACTACCGACTTTCTTAACCTCAAACTGGCCATCCTGTACTCGGCCCTGATATTGTTTGCCAAAGAAACTGAACAGACTTTGAGTTACCGCTGGTTCAGCCTCTTTTAGAGTCGCATAATATCCTTCCGGTGTGCCCCCCGCTTTAATATAGGCAAAATAGTCCGCATCTGTACCTGGTAGAGTGCCTGATTGACCCGTCCATTCTCCTCCATCTAATGCAGGTCTTCGAAATGGTACAGCCTGCCCATAAAGGGAACGCCCCGTTGTTCCAGGAACAGGGGAATTACCTTCAACACCTAGAGGAGGGCGCGAGCTTCCCCAGCCATTGTCGACTCCATTCTCAATCAACCACAGGTTTTGCTTAAGTATATCCGCATCCACCAAATCGGGTTTAATCTGGTGAGCACGCTTGATAACATCTTGCGGTTTCATTCCCCTATTCAACAAATCCCTAAATAACCTGAACTCTGGGTAATCTCCAAGTTTACTTTTTTCAAAAAAATCTATAAGCGCTTTTACTCGGCCTTTATCATATGCACCTGGAACGGGTATTTCATAACTCTTATTGTTAGGTCCATGAATGGTTTCTGTTTCCAGATTTGTCGGATCACTAACCTGCCTAAGCGTTTCTGAAATCTCACTTTTCCCAGGCATATCTTTAATGCTGAGCCCCTCGCTCTTAATTTTTTCTATCAGCGTGTTGACTGTATCTGTCGGCATCCCCATAGCCTCAGCAGACTCTCTCACTAATGTGGATAAAGCGTTAGGATCTTGTGACGTCACTGCCGCTTCCCAGCGACTTGGTATAGTACCCTGCCTTAATGCCGCCCCTTCTACCCCAGATGTTATCCCCAGGACAATAACCTGGTTGAGAAGCTGCCATAACAGATGTCCTGTCAGTTCGTCATCATCTATTGCTTTTTCAATAGCAAGCATGGTTTCACTGGCCATCATAAGGACTGCCGTTTGCCTTACCCAGTCAGAGAAAGGGACATTATCTACCATGTTCTTAAATCCCGACTTAAAAGCGCTGATCACCTTTTGAAAACCTTCCTTGCTTACCTTGTTAAGTGCTTCCTCACCCGCTTCTTGTGTGAACGCCTTTCTCAAAGCAGATCCTAATTTTGCAAAGGGTCCACCAAACATCTTACCCAGCCCTACCCCACCTACCTCTTGAATCGGTGCCAAGGCCATCTCTTGTAAAATCCCTGATATCAATGTGTTTCTTGCCTCCACGCTATCAGTGACCCCTAGCTCTACCAAGCTCAACGAGGTACTGGTCAGGAAGGTGGAGACCACACCAGCGATGATACCTGGGCCCACCCCCGGAAACATCATCCCCAGTCCTACTCCAAGTCCATAACCTATAAAACGCATCGATACGGATGCATCAGCAAGAAACTCCTTCATCCTCGCTTCTGCATGAGAGGTGGTGCTATAATCGAATTCGTCATCGAACTTAGATACGGACGCTTTTAGCAATACTGGGGCCATCCTATCCCGAGTTAGTTTGTCTGTTGACAGGCCAAATGGCACAATCTCACTAGAGGTTCCACGAGGAGCTAGATTCTCGACAGCCAGTTTATACACACTGAGAACCTTTCTAACCTCACTGGCCTTCGGTCTAATCAGACCTAGTGCAATCAGCTGGAAGTACCTTTGCACTGATTGTTGAACGAGCGGGAAATACCTATTGTTCCAATCTTCCTCATTCATTCTTGACAGATATAAGATATCTTTTTCTACATCATCAATTGAGTGGACCAAAGAATGCACTGAAATGTGGACAGTGTATTGATGACCCATGCCATTTTGGCCTACTCCTCCGCGCTCAAAAACTTCCCTTTTAGGAGGTGTTGTTAAATCGATTCGCGCTTGCTCGTATTCACTTCCCGGCACACCGTCTCGGAAATGAATTCTAAACGCATCAGAACTGAACAGCTCAGCAAGCTTCACTGGGTTTCTAGGGATAGGAATGACGAAACCTGTGACCAGGTTTACCATGACTCCTGAATACTCACTCGAGTCCCCTCTCGATAAAGGGATGAATAAGGTATTGGTGTTTCCAGGGCTAAATGGCGTCCCAATTTGAGCCATTTTCTCCCCCTTGACAAACTCTTTCAACCAGCCCCTAACCGTGTTACGTACCCCATCTGAATCCGCATGTATTGGCATATACGGGATATCTTGCAACCTTGCATCATAGAGGCTTACGAGAGATTCATATGCATAACCTTTATCAACGCTCCAAGTCGATGCTCCCGAAAGAGAACCACCATTATCTGTACGGCCATAAGACTGATGTGGAAGCCCTAACTTTTTCTCACGGTATTCATGGTAATATTTCGCCGCATCAAAATGAGTATAATGAGCCATACCCCTGTGCCTGCTGTTTGAGAATGGGAACACAACATCATTCCGCTTACCCTTAATAACTTCTAACCCGGTAATTATTTTCTTTCTCGGCAAAAGCAACTTAGCTGCTGTGACATGGCCCTTTACTTCCATGTGTTCTTCATGGACTACACGCTCATCTCTCGATAACGCAAAGTGACTAGAGACTCGATCAGGACGCCCAGTAGGCATATGTAAGTCTATGTCAATCTCAGCGTTTGGATTACCCTGATCATCATAAGGCTCTTCAACCAATTGCCCAGTAGCTGCAGAATAGAGAATGTCTTTCCCACTCACCCCGCGGTAGACATATATTCGATTGTCAGTTCTACTCACTTCACTAGAAGATACAGCAAAAGGCTCGTTACCTTTTGGGTAGTACACTGCTTCTGTGTCTAGTTTAACGTACACTTCATCAAAGTAGTATTCATTGAATTCCCCCGTATATCCCTTACCTGCTAGAGCCGTTTTAAATCCTTCTAAATCCTTATGCCCGCTTTTCCAATTGTGACGGGGTTGATACTTGTCATCATTACTGAGCTTCTCAAACCATGGTTCAGGGTGATATCCGCTAAACTTAACGGGGCGCGGAAAAGACCTCCGAAGAAATCCATCAGGGGTGAAATCATGAACAAATTGTCTTATGGGGTTGCTGCTTGTGAATTGACCCGAATACAAATAATGCAGGGCTAAGGCGTTAAGTTTTCTCATTCCAGGATCAGAATTTAAGAACAAGGACTCGGCTTCCTGAAGAGTATTGTACTGAACGAATTTATCGACCCTCTTTTTCACCAGAGAGTATATGTTTCTGCATAATTCCTCTGCCGTCTGCTCATCGTTATTTTGCAGCGCATCGCGAATTTTGGTTGCAAGTATTAGCAAGCTAGCCGATAACTGTGCTGTGCTCTCATCATCTGCATCTTGATCTCGAATCTTCGCAATGACAGGCAAGATTGTTTCTGTCAAATTTCCACTTAATTTAAGGCTTTTATCCGTACGTGTAACGAGCTCCCTAGGCATTTTATAAATAGAAATGGGCATCAGACCTCGTCCTTCTGGCTCTTCGTCTTCATCTGCTCCATCAGGAAGGAAGTGTTCAAAGTTCAAGGAGGTCCAGTTCCTATCTTTTATCTTCCGCAACTTATCAGCCACATCTTCCCTATCAGAAGGATTAAAATTCCCTACAATGCTATCCGGAATATCAGCTGCCGTATTAACCACTGTGTAAAGAGGCTGGGGAGGAATCGCAAGAAGGTTTATTAAGATCCCTTTCCTCTCGCCGGGGTGGAGAGGAATCAAGAAAGCATTGCTAGCTTCCTTGCCATCAATTGATATAGGTACAGCTCCGATCATGCCTGCCCGAAAATCTTTGACTAACCTACGTTGTTCAGGTGATAGGCTATTGCCATTTTCTACCTGTAACAAGGTATCTATAATAGCCGCTCTATAGTATCCCTCCTTGTTTGAGGCATTTAGGCTAGTGTAATAACGAGTATAGGCAGCCGCCCTTGCAATACTCCTTATCTTATCAGGAGTCAGGTTCTCCTCAGGCAGCCCAGCCAAGCGAGCGAATGCCTTTACTCCTCCGGCTTGACGAATAAATTCACTAATGTATCTAGCTTCTACAATTCTACCGTCGGGAAGGGGAACATTCCTGATAGCATCATGAAATTCAAAGTCAATGTCCTCTGAATAAACATCCCAGAATTCTGCTAACTCACCCGTCCCGTTCTCTCTAAATTGCCTTATAACTTCTGCCTGTGCTTCCGGAGAAGTATAGTTAGGAGAAATATAAGCTAACTCCTCAAGAGCCAGTCCATCGCCCAAGACACCCTGCTCACGTAAGATATCCTTGACCTTTTCAATCCATCGGTTTCTCGAAGCATGGAACTCTCTATCCCAACCAAAGCCTACTTCACCAAAATCCCCATCAGAATGCTCGGCCCCCCCACGATATTCCGTTCTCAGGTCCACTGGTTCTTTTCTTCGCTTGTAAAAACCTCGTCTGTAATCATTCGTGCTGCGACCATTCTCAGTCTGGGCATACCTCGTCATCCATACTGGGTTAGAAAATCGCCAACGTTTCCCATTTTTGTCCGTAAAATCAACCCCAGAAACTAGATGTTCGGTCATCTCCCTCATTTCTTTCCGGGCGTCATCATTGCCTTCTATTTCCCCGTCACTTCCAAGAATAATTGTTCGCCCATGGGCCGTAATGGTTACGGGGTTATTATGAGTCTCAATGTGACGCAGCTCGTGAAACAATGCTATCGAGGGGTCTCGATAGAGGAAGGGGCGATCCGCCAGTTCATTCGGGCTGCTCGCGGCTAGAAGATTCCAAGGGTCGAAATAGATAGTGTTTTCAACCACATCTGCCGAGCTGACGTAGAACTGTCTTCCTCCTTCTTCCCGCACAAGATTTTTGTCCCCACGCTCTCCAGCATAACGAACAACAATCCGATTATTCCGCATTCTATCCAGAAGCTGTCTCCCAACCTCTGTCTCCTGCAGAGTCTTGAAATGCTGAATAGTAGCCTCGAAGAATGTTCGGGTTCCCTCAATTTCAATACCCAGATAGCTGCCGCCAATAGGTTTTTTAATTACCGTTTCATCCTCGTTCTCGACTTCCTCATACGGCAGTGAGTACTCTACGCCTGGTTCCTGTACATACAAAATCTGCCCAACGTCCACACCAGGGTTCTGCCGTGAGTACTCCGCACGGAAGCGGTTTTCATTCTCGACCATCTTGTCGTTGAAATAAGGCTCTTGGTTGTCCGTATCATTTAGGAATCGAAGTGCTCCTCGGGTGAACCTAACTTCTGCCGCCCCTTGACCACTAAATGCTCCTGGTGCGCCAACTGTGTTGTCATTCGGATTGAAGTACAACGTCCTACTTGCAGGGTCTATTAAGGGCTGGCCACTTTCCTCATTTGTTATCCGTTGGCGAATAACAACACCGTACAGATTCATGCGCTCAAGTATCTCCCTACCAGAGGGAGTGCTCTGTAGACCTTTGAGGATCTCCATGGTCGACTCTGCAAACGCTTCATCTCCATCAATTCGAATGTAGGGGTAAGCTTGAGAAGGAGTAAGTACTTCTTCTTCAAGGTCTGCGCTTTCTTTTAGTTGCTCTTCCCCAAGAAGCGACTCATATTCAAGTGGGTAGCCCTTGGCTATCAGCAATTTCATTTGATTATCAAAATCTTTCGACAGTTGCCGCCTGACGTTGAGCAAGTAAGCTTCTTTTATCTCGGGGAAATCTCTATCGGCTTGAGCAAGAATTTCTTCGATTAGATTATCATCTAACTTTCCCTCATTATCCTTCTTAAACGTCTCCTTCCAAGTGTTAAACATCTCTTCATATTCATCCTCTACTTTACCAACATAATCGAGGAAATCCTTCCTGATACTCGGGAGCTGGGATTGGATATGTGCCAATTCTTTTCTGTCTTTTATGCCCTCGACTATCGGCTTGGCAATAAACGTCTTCGCTCCAAGAGAGGTGGGGGCGACGATAGCAGTCGTCGCCAATTCCGTCATCACACTTTCCAACCAAGAACGTGTTTTAATTTTCTTGTCATCCTGTCCGAAATGACTTTGGTAGTGGTTATGTGAGAATGCCCCTAGATATGTTAGGCCGCCTGCCGCTACCTTTACCGCTCGGGGCACAAAGCCCATCGCGATCTTAAAACCGAGCTTCTTCATCTGCTGATTGATAACATAGCTAACTGCCGCCAAGGGGTACGGCTCTCCAGGCATAAGGCCTTGCTTAGCCTTATGCACTTTATATGGGATTTTAACCGATGCAATAGCGATTTTAATACCTGCTTTCACAGACCCTTTTACTAAGGTGACGATAAGGCCAGAAGTGATGTCAAGCCCAGTATTCACTGTGGCAGATATAGCCCCTCGCGTAACCTGAGATTGCCCCCACTTAACAATAAATTCAGCAAAGGACTTTTCTTGATTGGCATATTCCTCTGGGCTTAAAGGCATTATGGTTTTATCGCCTTTAGCATCCAGCCATTCCTGATGCATCCTAGTAGCGAAAAGGATACCGTCGGGATCATTTGCGGGTACGACTCCTTCTAACATTTCGTTGTCTTTTAAGTGGTTGCGAAGGGATTCGGCGGTAGGCACTTCACTTTCGGGGGCGCATTTGTACGCTAACATGCCCCAATCTTTGGCGACTCTAGCCCTTCGTGAGAAGGGATCTAACCTTTTTCCAGTTTCACGCTCCGACAGGTTCCCCACTTTTTTGATAAGCTCATCTCCTAACCGAGCGATCTTGCGAGTATGATGAATCACCTCTTCAAGATCTGCTTCTTTATTACTGCCACCCTTGGAAGATAAGGCTGAAATCACCTCAAGACGATGCTTTATTTTTAATCGCTCTACCTCCAGTTCAGACAATTCACCTATTTTATTTTGTAATTTACTTAGGTCTGTGTCGGAGAGGGAAAAAGCATGGGTTTCAATAATTGTCTCCAGCGCCAAGGGGAATTGATTTATTGCAACTAATATGTAATCTACAGCATTTACTGCTTCCCTAAGCCTTTTCGCATATTCATCTTTGTAATACGCAATCTCGTTGGGATGAGCTTTCTTCAGTTCTTGTGCAGTAGTCAGCAAAGGAATAAAATCGTATTGCACCCTCAACGCGGGTTGTTGATAAAGCCAATAGACACTACGAGCAATACTATTTACCTTATGGTCTCTATATTGAACATCGTCACGTTGCTCTGAGGTCAAAGCTATCTTATCTGCTAAATGAACGAGTCCTTCTTTAGGTTGACTCTCCAATTTCCGAAAAGGTAACGACAACGCCTGCCCGAATTGCCAAGCCTGAGCAGACTTCTCATTGAAAAAACGCTCTATATTCGTTACATATTCTTTTTTCTTTTCTTTAACATCATCAACTAAACTGGTTTTACTCGTAGGCTTATCACCTTGGCCATACTCATTTTTCTTAACATCAATGGCCAATCTAGACGTAGCGAGCATTTTAAAAACAACGCGATCCATTTCATGCGCTTTATTTCGAAACTCCTTCCTCGGAACTTCCCACCACTCCTTAAGTCCAACCTTTGCAAGAGTTTTATGTGTATACGCTTGAGCGTTGAGTACGCTCTCCATTTCATTAAGGGTATCAATCACGCCAGCGGCCTGCATTTCATGGCTTCGTATTGATTTTAACCACTTGGACTCCGCTGGTTTTAGAGCATTGATTACATCGGTATCTTGTATTTCATCACTTTTAACCTGACGGCCTAGTTTATCTAACGCCGTCATCGCCTCAAGCGATAGCCGGACACCATCAATGCCAACATTGATACGTCGCTGCATTTTTTTTGCTGCAGAAATACCATCTTGCCCGCGAGAAGTCTTAATGATTGATTGACTCTCTCGCTCTACGTCTAGCGCAAATTTCTCTGCTGCCTCTAACATAGTTTTGGGTATTTGAAGTTCTTTACCCTCTTTTTCACCCAGTTTAATATCCGTTATTACTTTGTTCAGCTCACCCACTTTCTGTGATACGTCAGCAACATCGATATTTTCAAACTTTTGTACCGCCTCCTGACTAACCTGTTTAAGCATCTTTGCTGCACGATTAAAAATGTCATAAAATTCATCAGGAAAGGTTTGTCCCTTTCCGTTAAAATACGTTTGCCAAGCACGAACTTTCGCATAATCCTCAGCCTTTTCCTTCGCCTTTTCCAGGTCGTCAATGTGCTCCAGAATGTTAATTGGGTTCTCTGATTGAAATAAAGCGGACAAGGCCTCATTGTTATCCGAACCATGTAACGCCATATAGCGTAACCCCATTTCAACACTGTCTATCGTGGTCTCTAAGCGCTTAACAAAACTGGCTTTATCTTCTCCACTCATCCCAATAACTACATGTGCCCATGAGGCATCCTGTCCTCCGGCAAGATACCCAGCTACCCCAGATTTCACCAACCGCAGTATTTGCTCCGCATCTTGGATGAGATCAGACATCCCTCTAGGTGTGTTTACTTGTTTCAATTGATGAATTGTCTTTTCAAGTTTTTGTAACTTCTCATCGTCAATGACAACTTCAGACTTATTAAAGCCTTGATGAATAAAGGCTATAGCTTGTTCTTTTTTTGCATCTTCATCGAACTTCTTAAGTTCTTCAGGTATTTTAGATTCAGGCAAAACGATATTATAATGGCGGCGTAACTTACCTGGGGAACCTATGTCATCATCGTCTTGTGCTGAGCCATCCGTTCTCTGGGAGTTGAAATCGCGACTGCCTTGAGTTTTCAGGCGACCGGAACTTGAAGGTCCGGTAAGGCTTTCTCGAGATGGCTTCCCTGCTTCTTTTATGAATTTTGCAGCGCGGTTGGTTTCAATCGATGTTAGGCCAGAGCCAGCATAAAGAAGCGGAGTCACTTGATCGGAAGAGGTGTTCAGAACGTTGTAAGGCACAAGCACTTTAGAGTCGTTAGGCACGGGATTATCCTTAATTTGCAATTGAGAAAACTGCCAAAAAGATAACCAAACAAAACGATGATAGAGCGTATAAAACGCGCAAGTAACAAAATCGGAATTTGATATATTTACTAGGAGAATATGCCAGTGAGCGAACATATTTTTTATATGATAAAAGCCGATATGAGATTTGTTATTTATGGTCTGACCAAATGTCTATATTTAACGACTCTTGATGAAATTATCATATGGGTGTTGGTTTTATAAAATAAATCATAGTTATATCGGTAATACCTTGCTCCAAGGTAGTTAAATTTTAGTAATAGGTATTTTAATGAATATAAGAAAATTATCTTTTTTAGTCGCAATATTAGTATCGTCATCTGCCCTAGCAGAAAGTACGTTTGTAATTGATGCAGGCAGCTCAGGCTCGAGATTATTCGAATATCAATACCACCAAGACACATCATCTGATCAAGGGCTACCTGTGATTGATGAACAAATTAAACACCAAAGTATCAAGGGTGGTGTACAAACTATCAAAGAGGCAAACTTAGACAGTTATATTGATAGCCTATTTGTAGAAACTAAAACAACTCCAGATAACGTGTACTTTTATTCTACCGCTGGCATGCGAACCATTTCAGCGACCGAGAGAAACTTGGTTAATCAAAGAGTCAAAGATGCACTGGCCAAGCGCTTCCCTGATGCGGATATCAGAGTTAAAACAATCACTGGTCAAACAGAAGGCGCTTATGCTTGGCTAACCGCCAACTACTACAATGGGTCTTTTGCTAATAACCAGGAAACAACGGGTATTATGGATCTTGGCGGGGCTTCAACTCAGATCACCTATGAAACGAAAACAGGCGATGATCTTTTCAATGTCAACGTAGGAAATCTAAATTTCACTCTTTCTTCAACTAGCTACCTTGGTTTGGGCCAAAACTTGGCGATTAGCCAATACTTCAATCAAGCGGCATGTTTCCCCCAAAATTATCCTTTACCCAATGATCAATTGGGAACTGGAAAATT
>NZ_JAHKPM010000044.1:52937-130300 GCF_018860525.1 Vibrio hepatarius | reverse complement strand
TAATGATTCCGAAGAATCAGTTTTTGATTTTACTTTTATAAAAAAGTGAAAACCAAAAGTTGGATTATCATCAACGAGTGCCCACACAGATTGATAGGTTTATATTGTTAAAGAGCAGTGCTTAGTACCTGTTGGTATATAAGCAGGACGCGTATAGTACGCGACTGACTGTTTAAGTCAACATAAAACTCTTATTTTTAAAAGCTTTATGATGACTCGTCTAATTAAAGACAAGTCGAAATAAAAGCCTGGCGATGTCCTACTNNTTAAAGTTTTCTCGGCTCAATGAATACTGACTTCAAAACTAATATTCATTCGAAAATGAACATGTCATTCTAAAGCTATTATCGTTCCAACAGAACGATAATGAATTGACTGTGCCAAATAATGCCTTTCTACAAGAGAAAGTCGTTATTCGTATTGGTCACTCAGTTCATTGATACCTAATGATTCCGAAGAATCAGTTTTTGATTTTACTTTTATAAAAAAGTGAAAACCAAAAGTTGGATTATCATCAACGAGTGCCCACACAGATTGATAGGTTTATATTGTTAAAGAGCAGTGTTGTGAGGTTAACTCAAAACGGACGGTCATTCTAGCGATATAAAGTTGAGTGTCAAACACTTTTTTAAACTTCTTTTGTTCGCATTTCTGCTTACATCTAGTAGACCTAACTGACTTGATAATTACTGTTTCTGTAACATATCCGCATTAGCGTGTCAGCGAGGGGGCATTATAGAGATCGACTTCACATTGGCAAGCTCTTTTTCCAGTTTTTTTTGATTTTTTCATCGTTTGAAGATTTTATGTTCAAAAGTCGTCGTTTTTGCTACTTTAAACTCCCTTATACATTACCAATCTCATTAGATAAGGATAAAGAATGGGTCCCTTACGCAGCTATAAAGGTATCAGCCCACAATTAGGACAAAGAGTCTATGTGGATGGCAGTTCGGTTCTGGTTGGAGATATTCGCATCGGCAATGACTCTAGCATCTGGCCTTTTGTGGCCGCTAGGGGAGATGTCAACCATATCCATATTGGTGAACGAACTAATATACAAGACGGAAGTGTGCTACATGTAACGCATAAAAATCAAGAAAACCCGAGCGGCTTTCCATTAATTATAGGCAATGATGTCACCATCGGGCATAAAGTAATGCTGCATGGCTGCATTATAAAAGACAGGGTTCTAGTCGGAATGGGAGCCATTATTTTGGACGGTGCTTTGATAGAAACCAATGTTATGATAGGGGCCGGAAGCTTGGTCCCCCCAGGTAAAGTACTTGAAGGTGGATTTCTGTATATGGGCAGCCCAGTCAAACAAGCACGTCTTCTAAACGATAATGAACGCGCCTTTCTACAAAAGTCTGCGAATAACTATGTGCAAAATAAAGAAGACTATCTTCATAAAGTAGAAGGTATCAGCTAACCACTTCAACCATTCCCTGCTCATTAAAAGCCTCATCCTCTATTAGCTGCTCAGTCAACTCTTCAACATCGAAGCGCAGCATAGAAAAAGCCTCTAAAATTTGTTGTTCATCATTAAGAGAGTACCCAGCAATGCTCTCTAGTTCCTTTTTTCTGATCAGGCACTGAATTAAAGCACCCGAACACTGCGCTGAAAAGAATACTGCCTGTTTGTCTTTGTCCCATAACTGAGTATCAGAAAACAAAATCGATTGATTCATGACGCATCCTCAAGATGACTTTTGAGCGTCTCAAGCACCATTTGTACTTCTGGTCTAACCCCACGCCAAAGAAAGAAACTTTCCGCAGCTTGACCGACCAACATCCCTACCCCATCAAAAATGGAGTTAGCACCATTGTCCAGTGCCCATTGATTGAAGGGTGTATTGCCTCGACCATACATCATGTCGTAAGCCACGCTATTTGTAGAAAATATATCCGCAGAGATTGTCGGTATATCGCCAGTTAAACTTGCAGAAGTTGAATTGACAATCACATCATAAGCACCCGATACCTCACTCATTTCCTGTGCACTAACCCCACCATAAGGCTGAAAAATTTCTGCTAATTTCTGAGCTTTATTATATGTACGGTTAGTTATAACTATTTCAGCAGGATTATGCTCAAGAAGTGGCTTAATGACACCTCGAGCAGCCCCTCCTGCTCCAATAAGCAAAACTCGCGAACCTTCTAACTTTACATCACACCGCAATAAATCTTGAACAAGCCCCTCCCCATCGGTATTGTCGCCCAAAATTTGTCCACCGGGGAGTTTTTTAAGAGTATTAACTGCACCCGCTAGCTGAGCTCGCTCCGTTAACTGTGTCGCCAAACGAAACGCTTGCTCCTTAAACGGTACAGTGACATTACACCCCTCTCCTCCTTGAGAAAAAAAGGTTTTTACTGCCACTTCAAAGCCATCAATAGGTGCCTGCTCTGCTGTATAAATTATTGGTTGTTTGGTTTGCTGCGCAAACAAGGTATGAATAAATGGCGATTTACTCTGATTGATCGGGTTGCCAAAAACGGCATAGTACGCACTCTGCTCAGTCATGTCCTTACCTATTAAAAACAAAAGGGTCATTGTTGAACAACGACCCTACCACTAACAATATTCAGAAGAAAGCCCTACCAATCTCTTGGTTTGAGGTAATGTTGATAGAGATCGGCTTCATGGCTACCTTCTATAACCTGATAACCGTATTCCCAACGAGCCAGCGGCGGCATAGACATCAAAATCGATTCGGTGCGACCACCACTTTGTAAACCAAACAAGGTTCCACGATCAAAAACCAAATTAAATTCTACATAGCGACCTCGGCGATATAGCTGGAACTGACGTTCTCGCTCACCAAACTCAGTATCTTTGCGTCGCTCAACTATAGGCAGATATGCTTGAGTAAACCCTTCACCGATAGCCTTTATATAAGACAAGCATTTATCAAACTCCCAGTGATTAAGGTCATCAAAGAACACCCCTCCAACTCCGCGAGTCTCATTACGGTGCGGAAGGTAGAAATACTTATCACACCAAGCTTTGTGCTCTAGGTATACCTCACTACCAAAAGGTGCGCAGATTTCCTTGGCAGTGTTGTGCCAATACTGAGCATCCTCTTCAAAAGGATAAAAAGGCGTTAAATCAAACCCACCACCAAACCACCATATGGGATCTTCACCCTCTTTTTCAGCCACGAAAAATCGCACATTGGCATGTGATGTGGGGACATAAGGATTGTTAGGGTGCATAACCAAAGATACTCCCATCGCCTCAAAGCGGCGACCAGCAAGCTCTGGGCGATGAGCCGTGGCAGATGCGGGCATTTCTTTACCTTCGACATGAGAGAAATTCACCCCGCCTTGCTCAAATACCGCCCCTTCAGTCATTACTCGTGTACGACCACCACCACCTAATTTCTCTCCTGGCTCTCGGCTCCAGGCATCCTCTTTAAACTTGGCTCGTCCGTCTTTTTGTTCTAACTGCTGACAAATTGAGTCTTGTAGCTCAATTAAAAACTGTTTTACTGCTTGCTTATCGATGGCTGACATATCTTTCACTTCCTTCTCAGGATTACCCTTGCCTCAATACTTTCGATGTTTTGGCGTCACGAATCTCACTCGGCCTATCTCTTCCACCGGTTTCACCGACTAAGATCGCAGCTAAATGCCCTCCAAGCTGGCGTTCAACTTCTTGGCTTGTCAGGCAAGGAGGCTTACCTGTCAAATTTGCACTCGTCGAGGTTAACGGCTTCCCAAAAGCATTACACATTTTTTGGACCAAAGGATGATCGGTAACCCTTACAGCAATCGAATCAAACTGCCCGCAGACCCAACTCGATACTTTATCACTACAAGGCATTATCCATGTTACCGCCCCTGGCCAAGTTTGATGCACTTCACTAAGCTGCTCTTGGCTAAGCTGCGACTCATCGATATAAGGTAGTAATTGTTGATAGCTAGCAGCAATTAGAATTAAGCCTTTCTCCACTGGTCTTTGTTTTAACTCAAGTAGTTTCTGAATGGCTTCTGGATTATCTGGATCACAACCAACACCAAATACACCTTCGGTTGGGTAAGCGATAACCTCACCATTATTTAGAGCCAATAGTGCCTGCTCAAAATTATCCACTAATTCTTTCCTGTCTGATTTTGTATTCGAAAAGTTCAAGTTTACAAACATTCACTAGCTAAGACTAAAGCTATTTGATAACAAATTACACTCTTTGAAACCAAAAATAGGCGCAAACGTTTGCTTGAGTTCGGAATCCTCGTATAATACTGCCAAGTTTATCTACTCACCAATAAGAGTCGAATTAAGGAGTTGAAGATGAAAGTCGGTATCATCATGGGTTCTAAGTCTGACTGGCCAACTATGAAGTTGGCCGCAGAAATGCTGGATCAGTTTGGTATAGAGTATGAGACAAAAGTGGTATCGGCTCATCGCACCCCACAGCTTCTCGCAGATTATGCTAACAGCGCTAAACAACGAGGTCTTAAAGTCATCATAGCCGGAGCTGGCGGCGCCGCTCACTTACCTGGTATGGCCGCCGCATTCACAAGCCTTCCTGTCTTAGGGGTACCTGTTCAATCACGAGCTTTGAAAGGTATGGACTCATTATTGTCGATTGTACAAATGCCTAAAGGTATTGCCGTGGGCACTCTCGCAATTGGCGAGGCTGGGGCAGCTAACGCTGGTATTCTTGCTGCACAAATCATCGGTACCCACGATGAAACAGTCATGGAAAAAGTTGAAGCATTTCGTGACCAACAGACTGAGACCGTCTTAGCAAACCCCAACCCAGAAGAGGATTAACCCATGCAAGTGTTAGTGCTTGGTGCAGGTCAATTAGCACGCATGATGTCTTTGGCTGGTGCGCCACTTAATATAAAGGTTATTGCTTATGATGTCGGTAATGAATCGATTGTTCATCCACTGACACAAGCTCAAATTGGCAAAGGACTAACTAATGCCATAGAGCAAGCGGACGTTATTACTGCTGAATTTGAACACATTCCCCATCCAATCTTAGATGAATGCCAAGCAAGTGGAAAACTTTTTCCATCAGCAGAAGCAATAAAATGTGGCGGCGATAGGCGCATAGAAAAAGCACTTTTGGATCGAGCCCAAGTTCGCAGTGCTAATTACCATATCATCAAAACACAACAAGATTTTACCGCTGCAATTCATAAAATTGGGCTTCCTATGGTGCTAAAAAGTGCACAGGGTGGCTATGATGGAAAAGGTCAGTGGCGACTGAAGCATAGTGATCAAATTGAGTCTATCTGGAATGAGATGAAAGCCTGTCTTGAATCAGATGACAATCAAGCTATTGTCGCTGAAGAATTTGTACCCTTTCAACGTGAGGTATCACTAATTGGTGCTCGCGGAAATGATGGCTCAATTAAGGTATACCCAATAGCAGAAAATATTCACACTGATGGCGTACTCAGTATTTCAACGGCCATTGCCGATAATAATCTGCAGCAACAAGCAGAAGATATGTTTACCTCTGTAGCCAACGAACTCAACTACTTTGGTGTATTGGCGCTAGAGTTCTTCGATCTCGATGGCACCTTATTAGTCAACGAAATTGCACCGCGCGTACACAACTCAGGCCACTGGACACAGCAGGGCGCTGAAACATGCCAGTTCGAGAACCACCTTCGTGCAGTTTGTGGAATGCCTCTTGGCAGTACCAAACTTATAAGAGAGACTTCCATGATTAATATACTTGGGGAGGATAGCTTACCAGCAGAAGTACTTGAACTGGAGGGTTGCTACATTCACTGGTATAACAAAGAAAAGCGCCCTGGACGTAAAATGGGGCATATTAACGTATGCGGTGATTACACTGGCGAGCTGCAACGTAAGCTATCTAATTTAGCAAAGATCCTAGACTCTGATACCTTCCCTGCCGTTCAACAGTGGATTAAAATTAGAGAGCTAAGCTAATCATTTTAACGCGGCGCTACATATAGCGCCGTTTCTATCTTCCGCTTTGAGTTTGCATATAGCCGCACTTACGGTTGGCACATTGGAGTTTATGTCCAGAGGCATGCTTTTTTTCAATCAAAATAGAAAATTCGCACTTTTCACACCTGCCATTAACTGGCGGCTGGTTAACTATAAATTTGCACTTAGGGTAATGATCACATGCAAAAAAAGTTTTACCAAAACGATTTTTCCTTTCAACTAACAAGCCCTTACTACACTCCGGGCAAGAAACCTTAGATTGGGCGGAAGAGTCATGTGTTTCTTCAGGTGACTCAGCATAAGTGCACTGTGGATAGCCACTGCAGCCAATAAACATGCCATAGCGCCCTTGACGCAAGACTAACTCTTGACCACATTCGGAACACGGCACACCTAATTCTTTAACAATATGGCCATCGTTTTGGTGTAAGGGCTGAACGTAATCACAACTAGGATACAGACTACAGCCAAGAAAAGGGCCGTGTTTACCATGACGAAGTTGCAACTCTCCCAAGCGTTGCTCTGACTGACACAAAGGACACGCCTTACCTTCTAAAGCATGCTCATGAGCAGAAAACAGCTGATGATCGATTTTACCACTCATAGGACTAATGAAGGATACCTTGCTCTTTGGTATACAAAAGCTCTTCCATCAAAGTGTACGCATTCTCATTTCCTGGCACATTAAACAACACCATGAGAACAATCCACTTTAAATCATCCAACTCAAATTCATCAGTTTCTAATCCCATAATACGATCAACCACCATTTCACGGGTTTCCGTTGTCAACACATTAACTTGCTCAAGGAATGTCAAAAAACCACGCGATTCTATATTAAGTCTCTGACATTCTTTTTTGGTATAAATACGTGTTGATGTTGAGGTACTACAAATTGAAATTGCCGCATGCGTTTCGCTCTGTTGTAATGCCGCCAATTCTTCGAGCCAAACAAGAGCTTTGTAAATGTCTTTCTGATGAAATCCAGCACGAAGTAACTCATCTTCTAGTTCATCTTGATTGACCTGTAACTCCGCATCGCTATGGATGTAAGTTTCAAACAGATACATTAAAATATCCATCATCATAGCTCGCCCCTCCCCTTTCGAATATAGCCACCGGAAACTGCAACAACGTGCCCTAAGAGTTCAAGCTCTAAAAGCTGCATCATGACATCTTGAACAGGTATATTGGTCCTGTTTGCAAGAATATCAACTGGTATAGCCTTATTACCTACGTTAGCTAACAGCTGAGAAAATGGCAATTCTTCTTTGCAATCAATTTGTTCAAATGCTTCCTCTGCCGCTTTGGAGGGATAAAAATCAGACCAACGTATCAAACATTCCATTTCATCCATAATGTCAGAAACCTGTTGAACTAAACATGCGCCTTGCTTTATCAATAAATTACACCCTCTCGCCTGTGGGTGATAGATTGAACCAGGTATTGCAAAGACCTCACGTCCTTGCTCTATTGCATAACGAGCAGTTATCAGCGAACCACTTTTTTCAGCCGCTTCAACCACTAAAACGCCCAAAGACAAGCCACTAATTATTCGATTTCGGCGGGGAAAGTTTTCTGCTTTAGGCTTTACATTGGGGTGAAACTCAGACACCAAAGCACCTTGTTGCATTATTCTTTGCGATAGCTTTTTATGACGAGCAGGGTAGATACTGCCCAAGCCGCAACCTAATACAGCAACGGTTTCCCCTCCTGCTTGCAGCGCACCATCATGCGCATAACCATCGATCCCCAAGGCCATACCACTAGTGATCGTCAAAGCGTGTTTAGATAACTGACAGGAAAAATCTCTTGCAAGATTAAGGCCGTCGATACTCGCATTGCGACTGCCGACAATAGCAATTTGTGGCTGCAACACGCTTTCAACCTTACCTTCCAAAAATATTACTGGCGGAGCAGAGTCCACTAACTTGAGCTGCGCAGGATACTTAGCATCATTGAAAGTTAAAAGACTCCTACTACATTCTGCCTGCTGCCATTCAAAACACTCATCAACATCTTTGGAGGCTTTATTATTCAAATAGTGAATTTGCCGAGAGCTAAAGCCTAACGCTGCCAAAGCTTGAGATGAAGATTGAGTGATGTTGGATGGTGAATCCAAAGCAATAATCTTTTGGAAGGTCTTGGGGCCAATTCTTGGCGTAAAGTACAAACTCAACCAAGCTCTTAGTTCATCACATGTATGTGGGGAATGGTTCAGGGTATCACCTCTTAACTATTCTGGTGTGACACAGGGATAGAGCTTAACTCTGCACACACATCAAGTAGGAATAGCGAATTAACCGCCACTGAAACTATGCAACTTTTTAATTCAGGAAAAACAGTAAAAAGCAATAACGATGCTGTCATTTAGGTGGTAAAATGTCTAGAATTGGCCCAATAAAGTTTATCCTGATTCAGCTCAGTTCAATATTTCGAGTGTATATGTCTGTATTACAAGTATTAACATTTCCAGATGATCGCCTGCGCACTGTAGCCAAGCCAGTAGAGCAGGTGACACCTGAAATTCAAAAGCTCGTCGATGACATGATTGAAACCATGTACGACGAAGAAGGTATTGGCCTTGCCGCCACCCAAGTCGATGTCCACCAACGCGTAGTCGTGATTGACATTTCAGACACTCGCGACCAACCCATGGTCCTGATTAACCCTGAAATTCTTGAAAAGCGAGGGGAAGACGGTATAGAAGAGGGCTGCTTATCGGTCCCGGGCGCGAGAGCACTCGTACCACGAGCTGCTGAGGTTACTGTCAAAGCCCTTGATCGAGATGGCAAAGAATACACATTTGAAGCAGATGAACTACTCGCAATCTGTGTTCAACATGAACTTGATCATTTACAAGGCAAACTGTTTGTCGATTACCTCTCGCCTTTAAAGCGCAAACGTATCCAAGACAAGCTAGCGAAAATCAAACGTTTTAACGAAAAAAGCGCCAGTAAAGCCCAATGACCAAGTAAAGGAACCGACTTTGAGCAAACCTTTAAAGATAGTTTTTGCAGGCACTCCCGACTTCGCCGCCCGTCATTTGGCGGCGTTGTTGTCTTCGCCGCATCAAGTTGTAGCTGTATACACTCAGCCTGATCGCCCCGCGGGGCGTGGCAAAAAAATTACCGCGAGCCCAGTCAAAACTTTAGCGCTAGAACATGATATCCCAGTATATCAGCCAGAAAATTTCAAGTCTGAGCAAGCCAAGCAAGATTTAGCCAATATAAACGCTGACCTTATGGTGGTTGTAGCTTATGGGCTACTACTGCCTCAAGCAGTACTCGACATTCCCACGCTGGGCTGTGTGAATGTGCACGGCTCTCTCTTACCTAAATGGCGAGGAGCAGCCCCTATCCAGCGCTCTATTTGGGCAGGTGATGACCACACGGGCGTCACCATTATGCAAATGGACATAGGCTTGGATACGGGAGATATGCTAAAGATTGCTACGCTTCCTATCGACCGAAAGGACACCAGCGCCTCAATGTACCAAAAGCTAGCAGAGCTGGGACCAAAAGCTTTGACTGAGTGCCTTGCTGATATAGCAAATGGTTCGGCGACGCCCGAAAAACAAAATAGCAGCAAAGCAAACTATGCGGAAAAACTAAGCAAACAAGAAGCTCACATTCAGTGGAACGATAGTGCAGAACATATTGAACGATGCGTACGCGCGTTCAATCCTTGGCCTATAAGTCACTTTTTAGTAGGCGATAAAAGCATTAAAGTTTGGCAAAGCCAGGTTATTGAACAACAAACAAATCAAGCGCCAGGAATTATACTTCAAGCAGACAAGACTGGAATTTATGTGTCAACTGGCAAAGATGTCCTTGTTCTGGAACAGATCCAAATACCTGGAAAAAAGGCCATGTCAATTCAAGATATTCTGAATTCGCGTGCAGATTGGTTTGAAGTCGGCACTCAGCTGACTTAACTTATACGTACTTTTTGAGGGTGGAGACACCCTCCCTTACTGTTAAGGTAACTTACATGAATGTTCGCGCTGCCGCGGCTAATGTCCTTTTCCAAGTCGTCGACAAAGGTCAGTCTCTTTCCAATGCCCTCCCTTTAGCTCAACAGCAAATTAAGCCTCGCGATCAGGCTCTGCTGCAAGAAATATGTTATGGAACATTGCGTTACCTTCCTCGCTTAGAATCGATAGCCAATAAGCTTATGGATAAACCGCTCAAAGGAAAACAACGCGTTTTTCACCACTTGATTTTAGTCGGTATTTATCAATTGAGTTTTATGCGCATTCCTGCTCATGCTGCAGTAGGTGAAACTGTTGAAGGAACCAAGACACTTAAAGGCCCTCGCCTTCGTGGTTTAATCAATGCCGTGTTACGTAACTATCAGCGCAAGCAAGAAGAACTAGATACCTATGCCGTAAGTCACAATGCTGGCAAGTATGCTCATCCAAACTGGCTACTCTCGCTGCTTCAAAGTGCCTATCCACAGCAATGGCAAAGCATCGTTGAAGCTAATAATAGCAAAGCTCCAATGTGGCTAAGGGTCAATAATCAGCACCATAACCGTGATGAATACCAGAAAATACTCAAAGACAGCGATATAGAGAGTCACCCTCATAGTGAGGCTAATGATGCACTTAGGCTAGCAACCCCATGTGATGTATCTCTATTACCAGGGTTTGACAAGGGTTGGGTATCGGTACAAGATGCCGCCGCACAACTCTCACTCAATTATCTAACCCCAAAAGATAGTGAGCTTATTCTCGATTGCTGCGCAGCACCGGGAGGAAAAACCGCACATATCCTTGAGCGGACTCAAAATGCTAAGGTGGTCGCAATCGACTGTGATGAAAACCGTCTTAAGCGTGTCTATGACAATCTAAATCGTCTGCAATTAAAAGCCCAGGTGATCTGTGGGGATGCACGTCAACCGCAAGATTGGTGGCAAGGGGAACAATTTGACCGTATCTTACTGGACGCTCCTTGTTCCGCCACTGGTGTTATTCGTCGCCATCCGGATATTAAATGGCTACGTCGCAATGAAGACATTGCTGCATTAACCCAATTACAAAGCGAAATTCTTGATGCTATGTGGCAACAATTGAAACCAGGCGGTACGCTAGTTTATGCAACATGCTCGATTGCTCCATCAGAAAATGGTGAACAGATAAAGGCGTTTCTATCTCGCACTCAAGAGGCTCAATTGGAAGGCTCGCAAGCAGATAAACCTGGACGTCAAGTTCTTCCCGGTGAGGAAGATATGGATGGTTTTTATTATGCAGTCTTAAAGAAAGCTCATAATAATTAGAGGCTGACAGTCTTTTCAACTTTGATTAAACAGGAAACGCTATGAAAATCATCATTCTTGGTGCAGGTCAAGTAGGCGGTACACTGGCTGAAAATCTGGTTGGTGAAAATAATGATATCACCATTGTCGACAGAAACAGTGACCGATTACGTGAACTTCAGGATAAGTATGATTTGCGAGTCGTCAACGGCTATGCCAGCCACCCAGACGTACTACGTGAAGCAGGCGCTCAAGATGCCGACATGTTAGTCGCTGTGACTAATATGGACGAAACCAATATGGCAGCCTGCCAAGTGGCCTTCTCTTTGTTTAATACTCCCAACCGTATTGCTCGTATTCGTTCCCCACAATATTTACTCGAAAAAGAAGCACTATTTCAATCAGGTGCTGTTCCTGTCGACCACTTAATCGCCCCGGAAGAATTGGTGACTAGTTATATCGAACGCCTGATTCAATACCCTGGCGCTCTTCAAGTCGTCAGTTTTGCCGACCAAAAAGTTAGCTTGGTTGCAGTTAAAGCTTATTATGGAGGCCCTCTCGTAGGTAACGCACTATCTGCTCTACGTGAACACATGCCTCATATTGACACTCGAGTAGCGGCCATATTCCGTCAAGGGCGTCCTATTAGGCCGCAAGGCACTACCATTATTGAGGCCGACGACGAAGTCTTTTTCGTCGCCGCAAGTAATCACATTCGCTCCGTAATGAGTGAATTACAACGTCTTGAAAAACCATATCGACGAATTATGATTGTTGGGGGTGGAAACATAGGGGCAGGCCTCGCCAAACGTCTTGAGCAATCTTATAGCGTCAAACTTATCGAACGCAGTTACCCACGAGCGGAGAAACTGTCAGAAGAGTTGGAAAATACAATAGTTTTTTGCGGTGATGCGGCAGATCAGGAATTGCTACTAGAAGAAAACATCGACCAAGTTGATGTGTTCATTGCACTCACCAACGAAGATGAAACCAACATTATGTCTGCCATGTTAGCAAAAAGAATGGGTGCTAAAAAAGTCATGGTACTTATTCAGCGCGGAGCATATGTTGACTTGGTACAAGGTGGGGTTATTGATGTCGCAATATCACCACAACAAGCCACAATATCAGCCCTGCTTACTCATGTTCGTCGAGCCGATATTGTTAATGTCTCTTCCCTGCGCCGTGGTGCTGCCGAAGCAATCGAAGCAATCGCTCACGGAGATGAAACAACCTCTAAAGTTGTCGGTCGAGCGATTGGTGACATAAAACTTCCTCCGGCAACAACTATCGGAGCCATTGTACGAGGTGATGAAGTGTTGATTGCGCATGACCGCACCATCATAGAACAAGATGATCATGTGGTCATGTTTTTGGTTAACAAGAAATATGTTGCCGATGTAGAGGCTCTATTCCAACCGAGTCCTTTTTTCCTTTAGGTTTGACATTATGGTCAACTTTCGCCCTATATTATTCGTCATAGGTTTGGTTTTATCCAAGCTAGCTTTGTTTATGTATGTCCCAACATTGGTATCATTCTTTACAGGCACCTCGGGGTTTATCGAATTTGGCCAGGCAGTCATCATCACCCACATTGCTGCCTTTGCCTGCTTGACCATTGGTAGAACAAAAAGCTTCAAACTCAGTGCTAGAGATATGTTTCTCATCACCAGCCTAGTTTGGACTGTGGCAAGCGCCTTTGCAGCCCTACCTTTTGTTTTTATAAACCATATTAGCTTTACAGATGCTTACTTTGAGACCATGTCTGGTATCACGACAACTGGCTCAACGGTTCTCAGTGGTCTCGATGACATGGCACCAAGCATCTTGCTTTGGCGATCAATATTGCAGTGGCTTGGAGGTATTGGTTTCATTGTTATGGCAGTAGCGGTACTCCCCATGCTTAACGTCGGTGGGATGAAGCTATTCCATACCGAATCTTCTGATTGGTCAGATAAAAGTAGTCCTCGAGCAAAAACCGTTGCTAAAAATATCATGTTGGTTTATTTGAGCTTAACTGGTCTATGCATGGTGGGTTATCTTCTTACCGGCATGAACTTGTTCGAAGCAATTAATCACTCATTTACCACTCTTTCTACTGGTGGTTATTCAACCTCTGATGGTTCAATGAATCACTTCTCAAAGGGCTCACACTGGATAGCCACCTTATTTATGTTTCTCGGCGGCTTACCTTTCCTACTGTTTATTGCAGCGCTGCGTAAACGAAGAATCGATCAACTCTTCAATGATGCTCAAGTCAAAGGCTTCACATATCTCTTTCTCAGTGCTAGTTTCATCATTTCAGGCTGGCTAATCTTTCGTGATGGCTACAACATTATGGACGCCTTACGTGTCTCTATGTTTAATATTGTTTCCGTATTAACGACCACAGGGTTTGGCTTGGAAGACTTTACCGCCTGGGGAGCGTTACCAACCACTTTATTTGCGTTTTTGATGATGGCAGGCGCTTGTTCCGGTTCCACCTCTGGAGGAATCAAGATTTTTCGCTTTCAAATAGCGATCACTCTGCTCAATAAACAAATGATGAAGCTCATTCACCCTTCTGGTGTATTTGTACAACGTTATAATCAAAGACCAGTTAATGATGACATTGTTCGCTCAGTCGTCGCATTTGTACTGATGTTTTTCGTCACCATAATTTTCATTGCTGGCTGCCTAAGTGCCTTGGGCTTAGATCCTATCACTAGCATTTCTGGTTCAATTACCGCTGTGGCTAATGTCGGCCCAGGGATGGGGGATATTATCGGTCCAACGGGTAACTTTTCCCCTCTTCCAGATATGGCAAAATGGCTGCTAAGTTTTGGCATGCTGATGGGACGACTTGAAATACTCACTTTGTTGGTACTATTTTTTCCAGCATTTTGGAAGCGCTAAGGATACAGAATGTATAGGTTTTTAGGGTTATTTGCCTTACTCGCAGCATCGACTGCTATAGCAGATCAAACGGTCACTTTAGATGATGGTCGCCAGGTCATATTGAATGATGACTTTACTTGGCAATATATGGCTAACACAACCTCTGCACAAACAGAAATCAAGGCCACAGAAAAGACTCAGCTGGCCTCTATCCCACTTATCGGCAAAACCGTAGGTAGCATGGTGAGGTTAGATAGTATGCGTCCAACTATGCAGCTATCAGATTCTGGTATTGATGTTCTACTTGGAGTGCCAAGTTACGATAATCAAACGCTAATAATTCCGACGTCGATAACCAATCAAAGCCTAAACTCAGTCATACTTGTGGAAGCTGAAATTGAAGTATCAACAGCAAGCAAAAAAGTCTTGTCTAAGAAACATATAAAAATATGGCAATCGATAAAACGCATGCCTGATACTTACCTTCGCCCTCAGCAAGTGGAACAAGGTAAAAATATAGAATTAGACGTTATTAAACAGGATCAGTATTTTGTTACCGCCAGAATTACCAGTCTTATCACTCGCTAAACAGGATCTACGTACAAGTAAATCGCAAAGAAATGACAAGCGCAGCCGACCAAAACAAAACCATGCCAAATCGCATGGTTAAATGGAATGCGCTTCGCAACATAAAAAATCACTCCAAGTGAGTAAATGATTCCACCGACCGCCAAAAGGGCCAAACCGCCAATCTCTAGGTTTAGCGCTAACTGATAAATTACCACCAACGAAAGCCAGCCCATCATTAAATAGGTTACTAGTGATAACTTTTCAAAACGGTAAACAAATGCCAATTTCATAATAACCCCCATCAAGGCTAATACCCATATGACAATCATTAATCCAATCGCAAGAGGGGTCCTCAAGCTCACCAAAAGAAAAGGCGTATAACTGCCAGCAATCAAAAGGTAAATTGCACAGTGGTCAAATGTTTTCAGTGCCTTTTTGGCTTTCTGAGAGGAAATCGCATGATATAGCGTTGAAGCGAGAAATAGCACTATTATACTAGTACCATAAATACTCATGCTAGTAATCGTGAGAATATCAGCATTATTATCGATAGCCTTTATCAACAATAGAATCAGGCCAACAACCCCTAATAGCATTCCAAAACCATGGGTCAGTGTATTTGCCAACTCTTCTTTAACGCTATATAAGGAACTGGGTTGGGTTGTCATAATCAATCACACTTTGGAATAATTACTCAAATTATGACACACTGAGCTTACAAGTGTAAGCTAAAGTTGTTAATTTTAAGTTAAGAACTGTTATCTAAATATTCCACCACCAGCTTACCAGCTTGCTTTGCTGGTGTATCAACCGGGATGGTTAAATGACGTTTGAGCTTGCCACGGCCTAGTAAACTGGCCATCATGCCTCTTGCTCCTTTACGATGTCGATCAACCTCAAACCACATTTGAAGCTGCTCATCACCCCTGTAGCTCACCATTTCTAGCTCTCGCCAACGACCATGAAAAGGGCCTGTCGTCGGCACAAATTCAAACTCCTGGACAAAAGGTAAATCAAAACCATCCACCGCTTCGCACTCAACCTGACGAATACGTAAACCACACTCTTCCAGTGCAGCAAAAATTCCATCCAATAACGGCTCTGGGCGTACAGTAAGGATATCGGTATCACTTGGGTCTTTCGATAAAGCGATATTCAACCCCGTATCCAACCACACTTTGGAATCTCCAATTGTCACAGGGGTATTCCAAGGCACGTTGAGCTCAACTTCAAAATCACGCGTCTCTCCGGGCCCAATAGTGAAACTATATGGTAAACTCCAGTGCGCTAGCGTATAGCTCGTCGGAATACGACGCATATGATTGCTATTGCGATCATCTCGGCCTTGATTGGCGGGTATTTCTTTGATGTAACGACAATAGAGCTTCATTTCTATATTATCAATTTCTTGTACTGTTGACCCACCATAAACATGCACAGTGACATTCACCGCTTGTCCTGGGTATAACACCTCTTGTTGAAGTATAGAATCCACTTTCGCAGATCCTATACCAAAGCTTGCCAGGGTTTTCTTAAACAAAGACATTCACAACTCCTGATTGCAATATAATTACATATCAACTTATGAAACCATAGTAAGCTTTACTCGCACTTAACTACTACCATCTCCTCTCACATAATTGCCGTAAAACCCGACAAACATCATCGATCACATATCGACCAATTTTAAAGATAGTGCTAGTCTAATCATTGATATAAGTAATTTATATCATACTCCCTGATTAGTTACTTGGAATGGCGCAAGCCAGAAGAGTACCTCGAGAAAGTTAGTGTTACTCATAACTAATTAGGCCATAAGTTTGGCAATGGATATGTCTGGCAGTTAGGTTAATCAATGCGACCGACAGTAGTCAGGTGTTCGCACACCAACCGTGCGATGCGTCGCCGTAGTGGCTTTGTTAAGACACCAGCGACACACAATCTCGCGTCTGGAATGACTTTAGTAGAGAAGACGGCATTAATGGCGTCAACTCGAGCCAAAGTTACCAAGGCGGCATAGAAAAAAGCGCAGTCTATACTGCGCTTTTCTTTATTGTACGTTTCACTTCCAATCGATTTAATTCTTGGCTCTTTAGAGCCTCATTTGATACATTCAATAACATATCAATAATAAAAGTGTGGTAATGAGACCATGACATGCCATCGCATTAGAGAGTTACTCGAATTATTAGAATCAGAGTGGAACAAAGATCAGCAATTGAATTTGATCCCTTTTATTATTCAACTCGCAAAGGAAGCAGGATACCAAGGGCCAATACAAGAACTGACTGACGATGTGCTTATCTATCACCTAAAAATGCGTAACAGTCCTACAGATGAGATGATTCCAGGCTTAAGAAAAGACCAAGAATTAGATTTTAAATCAGCATTATTAAAGGCTCGCGGCGTTATAGATTAATGCCTTCCCACCAACCTTATCTAAAAATATTTTTATATCTAAATCATGAAGATGAGGAAACTGTTAGGCTTTTTTTTTATAAAACTGTACTGCTCTTTGTTGTTAAAGGTTGATAGCGCTAAAGAAATAAAAGTATTGCCGCGTATATAATCATCGCCAAATAAGACAATACTTAAAAAGGATTGTCGATAGAGCGAGAACCGAAAAAGTCTCGCCTTTAGCCCAGAAGGAAGCTTTATGAGTCAGGACAAAATTAAAGTAAAAGACGTGACTCCCAAAACCTTTAACCCTAAAACTCATAAAACCAAAGGGGATAGGTTTAACCCAAGCAATCGTATTTACGTGCGCGAGAGTAAGGGACAATTCCAGAAATTACGTCGCTATGGAGGCTGGTTTTTGCTAATTCTCTTCACCATGGTACCGTGGATTCCCTATGGAGACCGACAAGCCATATTGCTGGATATTAGTAACCAACAGTTTAACTTCTTTGGCACCACACTCTACCCACAAGACTTAACCTTACTGGCACTTTTATTCGTTATTTCAGCCTTTGGACTGTTTTTTATCACTACATTTTTGGGGCGAGTATGGTGCGGCTACCTTTGCCCTCAAACTGTATGGACTTTTATGTACATATGGTTCGAAGAGAAGCTTGAAGGTAGTGCAAATAAACGTCGAAAACAAGACTCTGTGAAGCTAACAGGTAATCTCATATTCCGTAAAGCCACGAAACACTTAGCCTGGCTAGTAATCGCATTAGCTACTGGGTTTACTTTTGTTGGTTATTTTGTGCCCATACATGATTTAGTTGTGAATTTCTTTACTTGGGGGGCGAGTTTCTGGCCCGTATTTTGGGTGTTATTCTTTGCTGGCTGTACTTATGGCAATGCAGGCTGGATGCGCTCCATCATGTGCATTCATATATGCCCATATGCTCGCTTCCAATCAGCAATGTTTGATAAAGATACATTTATAGTAGGGTACGATGTTGAACGCGGTGAATCACGCGGTGCACGCTCACGTAAAGCCGACCCCAAAGCACTTGGGTTGGGTGATTGTGTTGACTGTAATTTATGTGTTCAGGTGTGTCCTACTGGGATCGATATCCGCGATGGCTTACAGTACGAGTGTATAAATTGTGGCGCTTGTATTGATGCTTGTGATCACACTATGGATCGTATGGGCTACAAGAAAGGCTTAATTAGTTACACCACAGAACATAGACTGTCAGGAAAGCATACCAAAGTAATGAGACCAAAACTGCTCGGATACGGTGCTATTCTTTTAGTAATGATGGGCTTATTTTTTGCGCAAATTGCTGCTGTAGATCCAGCTGGTCTTAGCGTACTTCGAGATCGCAACCAATTATTTAGAGTAAATGGACTGGGTGAAATCGAAAATACGTACACTCTGAAAATCATAAACAAAACGCAGCAAGAACAAGAATATAAACTCGGCGTAGTCGGCTTGCCGAATCCCTCTTGGTATGGCAAACAAACCATTAATGTATTACCCGGGGAGGTCTTAAGCCTGCCAATGAGTTTGGGGGTGCAGCCAGACAATCTTGATTCTGCTATCGCAACCATAGAATTTACCCTCGCAGACAGCCATGACTTTACTATATCGGTAGAAAGTCGATTCATTAAAAAATTGTAATACGTATCTGAGATTAATTTTAAAGGGCTCCGCAGGAGCCTTTTTTATAAAACAGCGCTAGCTACAAGCAAGCGCTGATATTCTCCTAATCACATCAATGTATTAGAACGATTGCTATCTTTATCCTTCAAAGTATGTATCTGAAATTTACACCGTGATGTATATTATCCCCAATGATGTCATATAGCTTTTATCACAAGCCATTGTACTTGCCGTAACCTATTAGCAACGGATCCTTTAATCTATGCCACAACAAGCTTTTAACTTTAACGCTTTAACTCCAGACTTTATGTGGTACGCCATAGAAAGCATTGGAATTCGTGCAGAGTCAGGTTTCTTACCGCTCAATAGTTATGAAAACCGTGTATATCAGTTTACCGATGAACAACACCACCGATATGTCGTTAAGTTTTATCGACCAGAACGATGGGGTTTATTGCAAATCCAAGAAGAGCATGATTTCACAATAGAGTTAGTCGAAGCTGATATCCCCGTAGCTCCACCAATAAAAATCCAAGGACAAACTCTGCATAAATATCAAGGTTATCTCTTTGCTCTTTTTACAAGCGTCGGAGGGAGGCAATTTGAAGTCGACAACCTAAAACAACTCGAAGGAGTAGGACGATTTCTTGGTCGAATCCATCAAGTCGGCTCTAAAGCGCCATTTCAGCACAGGCCCACCATTAGTCTAGATGAATACTTATACCAACCACGAAAATTGCTTGAACAAGCGCAATTTATTCCCTCTCACTTGGAAGCTGCTTTTTTCAATGATTTAGATTTGTTAATTGAATCGATTAAGCAACACTGGCAAGAGTCTTACCCAGTCATTCGCCTTCATGGTGACTGCCATCCTGGCAATATTTTGTGGCTTGAGGGACCTATGTTTGTTGATCTCGATGATTCTCGTAACGGCCCTGCCATTCAAGATTTATGGATGATGCTAAGTGGTGAGCGCTCTGAAAAACTAATGCAACTGGACATTATCTTGGAAGCATACCAAGAATTTAACGACTTTGATGCTAACGAATTGAAACTAATTGAACCTTTACGCGGTCTACGCATGGTGCATTATATGGCGTGGCTGACCAAAAGGTGGCAAGACCCTGCCTTTCCTATCGCCTTCCCTTGGTTCAATGATGCAAAATACTGGGAAAGCCAAGTACTTGCTTTCAAAGAACAAATATCGGCACTAAGTGAGCCACCACTGTCACTTCTGCCACAGTGGTAAGAAGCTAAAATAACCAACATGGAGTCAACAATGAAAAAGCTGTTTGCACTTGTCGCAACCGTTATGCTGAGCATGTCAGTAAATGCTGCCCAATTCAAAGAAGGAGATCACTACAAAACCCTTGAACTTGAGGCTTCAAAAAAGCCTACTGTCACGGAATTCTTTTCCTTCTTTTGTCCACATTGCAACACCTTTGAGCCCATCATTCAGCAGCTAAAAGCTCAACTCCCCGAAGATGCAAAATTTCAAAAAGTCCATGTGTCTTTTATGGGGGGCAGTATGGGTGGGCCCATGAGTAAGGCCTACGCCACAATGGTCGCGCTGAAAGCTGAAAGTAAGATGATCCCGGTCATGTTCAATCGAATTCATAATATGCATAAGCCACCACAAAACGAACAAGAACTGCGCCAAATTTTTCTAGATGAAGGCATTGATGCCAAAAAGTTCGATGCAGCATTCAAGGGTTTTGCAGTTGATTCCATGGTGCGCCGTTTTAATAAGCAATTCACACAAAGTGGTCTATCAGGGGTACCTGCCGTGATAGTTAACAACAAATATCTTGTTGAGGCCCAGGGACTTAAAACGATAGATGAGTATATCGAATTGGTTAACTTCCTACTATCTAAGAAGTAATCATCATAATTAAAGCAGCAAAGGAAGGCAACTCTCCCTTTGCTGCTCCCATACCAGCTACTTACTTTGATGGATTTTCTTAAGCCGCTCATCTTTCTCTTGCCATACACCACCAAGCCAGCGCTGAAACTGACGCTTATATGGCTTGTCGTTAAAATAGTCACCACGCATAGCACCATCAACTGGTAATATTTGGCTGCGCACAACCACTTTTGTCATGCGCCCTGATAATAAGTCCCGAAATGGACTCTTACTATTGCGCGGATAAGCCAGAGTAACATCAATAATATTATCAAATTGTTCCCCCATTGCAGCTAAGGTATAAGCAATACCTCCACTTTTTGGTTGCAGCAAGTATTGGTATCCTGCTTGACCTATTTTTTGCTTCTGAACGGTAAAACGTGTTCCCTCAACATAATTCACTACAGTGGTTGGTGTGTGCTTAAATTTTGTGCAAGAGCGTCGTGTTGTATCTAAATCTTGACCGCGCTTTCCTGGGTGACGAATCAAGTATTCTCTAGAATAACGGCGCATAAAAGGCATATCCAAAGCCCAACAAGCCATACCGATAAATGGCACATATAATAACTGTTGCTTAAGAAAGAATTTTGGCATAGGAATGCGGTCTTTAAACACACAACAGAGAACCACAATATCGGTCCAACTTAAATGATTGCTAATTAACAAATACCAACCATCTTTGCGCAAACCGTCCTCCACCTCCACATCCCATTCGATATCATTGGATACGGTTAAAATGCCAGAGTTCATTGTTGCCCATAACCACATCACTCGATTAGCCATTGTGGTTGACTTTGCTTTCAAACTACTGGTTGGTAAGGTTAATTTAGCCAATGCAATCATACATATTGCGATAGAACAAAATGCAGAATTCAAAATGACTAAGGTGATATTCAATACAAGAAGTAGATATACAAACATAGCGTTAAGTAATTATGAGATCTCGAGTAGAATTTATAAGAATTCATCTATTTAAGAAGAAAACAGCGTGTAATTATACAATGTCGAGGTCATATTGAAATCGATATGACAGAGTTTTGTACTCTCTCTGACTCAGGTCAGACAAGTTCTGCGAGAATACCTCCAAATACTAACCAACGACCGATAATTAAATGACAAGGAAATCACCCGATGAAAACCAAACTCTCGCTGTTAGCTCTTGCGATGATAACATCTTCTGTTCAGGCACAGCTTGCAGAGCACTCTGGACTTGGTGGGGAGTTAGCACTCAGTGCAGGCTTTGCTTCAACAACTTCTAATCTTAATACTAATGGTGATAAAGTCATTACTGATGTCAACCAAAATGCTAATGAAGATAGTGGTGGACTAGCACTACCGCTTGGTTCATTGGCCTATACCTTTGGTGCAAGCTCAGACAAACAGTTCTATGTTGGTACATCTCGAGAAGATATCGCTGTAGGTACTCTAATTCTTGAAGTTGGGTATAAACAAGAATTAGATTCGGGAACCATTATTGACGCCTCATTTCTACCAACGATCATGCCCACTGATACATGGGCAGACCCTTTCTTAACCAACCAAGAGCGCCAAACTACAGATGAAAAAGGCAATGCATTTCGTCTTAAGTTCAATAATATAATGGGTTCTAGATTTAGCTTAGATACGGCGTATGCCAGTAGAGATGTAGAAAATGAACAGTCTGGAACTTCATACTCAGGCCTAACATCTGAAGACATCAATACCTTGCAGCGAGACTCTACATCCATCTATGTTAAAGGCGATTTTCGCCAACCGATAAGTAAGACCTCTTTCATAAAACCTTCTCTCACTTATATCAAAACTGATGCAGATGGCGACGCTAACTCTTTAACTTCCGTCGGCGGTGAACTAACCTATCTAAGAATATTCGATAGACACCAGCTAGCACTAACAGCCGGTTATACCAATCGTTCTTTCGATGGCACCAACCCCATCTACGGTAAAGTTCGTGACGAAGATGAATTGAGCTTATTCGCCGCATACGAATATAAAAACTTTATGGGTTGGAAAAACTGGTCTTTCATTTCTCTTTCAGGCTATACAGAGTCGGATTCAAACATTGATTTCTACGATACAAAGCAGTACTTGTTGACTGTAGGTATGAACTACAAGTTCTAAAAGAGCTGGCCCATATATTGTGGGCCATTATACTGCCTGAGAATTCAATTGTTTCAGCAAGCGATCCATTGCTCTATAACCAAGCGCTTCAGCAAGGTGATGCCGAGTAATACACTCTTTTCCATCAAGATCGGCTATGGTTCGCGCTACTTTTATAATGCGATGATAGGCCCGTATCGATAGCCCAAGTTGATGCAATGCACTCTCTAGGAATTGCGCATCTTGTTTTTCAAGTGGACAATACTGCTCCATTTCTCGGCTTCCCAATAAGGCATTAACCTTTCCAGACCTCTCAAGCATATAGCTCCTCGCACTTGCGACTCTTATTTTAACGGCTTGTGTAGGCTCTCCACGCTCTCCCCCTTCTGACAATGTTCCTTTCGGTAACCCAGGGATTTCTATCGACATGTCAAAGCGATCTAATAATGGGCCAGAAAGTCGGCTGAGATAGCGCAGAATAATTTGTGGATTAGCTCTAGAATGATTACCTTCATAATATCCTGTTGGACTGGGATTTAAGGCTCCAACCAGCTGAAACCTTGCTGGAAAACGAGTTTTACCTTGAGCTCTTGAGATAATTATTTCTCCCGACTCCAAAGGCTCCCGTAGCGAGTCCAATACTTTTCTTTCAAATTCTGGTATTTCATCTAAGAAAAGCAAACCATTGTGCGCCAAAGAGATTTCACCCGGCCTAGGGATCGTTCCTCCACCAACTAAAGCAGCCATAGAGCTTGAATGATGAGGTGCGCGAAACGGACGCTTCTTCCAATTAAGCGCATGAATGTCTTGCTGGGTCAGGGAGGCAACAGATGCGGTTTCCATCGCTTCCTCTTCGGTCATCTCTGGCAACAAGTCACATAGACGCGAAGCCAGCATAGTTTTTCCGGTACCTGGAGGACCTAAGAAGAGTAAGTTATGATTACCCGCAGCGGCGATCTCAAGTGCTCGCTTTCCTTGCTGTTGACCGATTATATCTTGTAGGTCACGGTCTTGTTCAATTAATTGAATGCATTTACTTGTCTGATATAACGTCAGTTTTTTCTGACCACATATATCAGAACAAACTTCAAGTAAGCTATCAGCGGACCGATGTACATCTCGCCCCACTAAAGCTGCTTGATCACCATTAAAATGAGGTACAACTAAGCTTCTTTGCTCCCTATTGGCTGCTAACGCTGCAGGTAAAACCCCCTTCACTTTACGAAGTTTCCCCGATAGTGCCAATTCACCTATAAACTCTCTGTTAGGTAAATCAGCTGCAGGGATTTGATCTGAAGCTACCAAAATGCCAAGAGCGATTGGCAAATCAAAGCGTCCTCCTTCTTTAGGTAAATCTGCGGGAGCTAAATTGACCGTAATTCGCTTCGCTGGAAATTCAAATCGCGAGTTAATTATCGCACTTCTTACTCGATCCCTTGATTCCTTTACCGTAGTTTCAGGCAAACCCACTAAGGTAAAACCAGGCATACCATTGCTAATATGTACTTCCACTGTAACTAACGGGGCTTCTACACCGACCGATGCTCGGCTATAAATAATCGCAAGTCCCATACTTTATCTCACTCCCACATCATTAAATTATCTATCTGATAGTTAATTTATTTTTTATTAAGCTTGTTATATAGCGCACTGAGATAATGAAATAATGTGAAAAAAGAATGATATTTTTCTTGTCATATAACAGAAATCTGTGTTAACACTAAGGGTGTAAACATTTAGTATCAAATTACACATATAAAGCATCATAAAAACAGATGAATATTAACGCTCACATTAACGTACTAATTAACCTGATTATCGTGGTCATTATTGATTCCGCGCGGGGGCTGGTGGGCAAAAAATAAACACCAAGTTTTAAAAAAACCCCGCACTGAAAAGTCCGGGGTTTTTTTTCAACTTAAATGCTGCTATCAGCAAGAGAATAATCACAATTTTAAATAAGTCGGAAACATTAGCTCGACCAATAACGAGCAGGAAGAATGGGGAACGCACATGAGGTGCAACACAACAAAAAACACGAAGCAAGATGGGGGCGCTCAATGACAGGTGCTGAATTAGTTGTATCGGCTCTAAAACAACAAGGTATAAAAACGGTATTTGGCTACCCAGGTGGTGCCATTATGCCAATTTATGATGCGCTCTATGATGGCGGTGTTGAACATATACTTTGTCGCCATGAACAAGGCGCTGCAATGGCTGCTATTGGTATGGCCCGTGCAACCCAAGATGTGGCCGTTTGCATGGCTACCTCGGGACCAGGGGCGACCAATTTAGTTACTGGACTAGCCGATGCTTTAATGGATTCCATCCCTATGGTGGCAATTACAGGCCAAGTAGCAAGTTCTCATATAGGTACAGATGCTTTTCAAGAGATGGATGTCATCGGCATGTCACTCTCTTGCACTAAACACAGCTATCTTGTCACAGATATAGAGGATCTCGCCCCAACACTCGCAGAAGCCTTTGAAGTAGCAAAAGCTGGCAGACCTGGACCTGTGATTGTCGACATAGCAAAAGATGTACAACTTGCTCAAGCACCGGTTAGTGTATTGCCTTCCCTTGCTCCACCGCGTTCCCCTGAACCAAAAGAAGACGCAATCATTGCAGCCCAAGAATTATTATCACAAAGCACACGACCAGTTCTCTACGTCGGTGGGGGTGTCCAGCTTGGTAAAGCAACCAGCGTAGTTCGTGAGTTTTTGCGCTTAAATCCGATGCCCTCAGTCAGTACATTAAAAGGCTTGGGGACCATCGAGCGTCATGACCCTCATTATCTAGGCATGCTAGGAATGCACGGTACAAAAGCAGCTAATTTAGTGGTTCAGGAATGCGACTTATTGATTGCTGTCGGTGCTAGATTCGATGATCGAGTCACAGGTAAGCTTGAAACCTTTGCCCCTCATGCTCGTGTAGTACACGTAGATATAGATGCCGCAGAGATCAATAAACTGCGTCATGCTAATGCGCCTCTGCGTGGTGAAATAAGAGAAACACTTCCACAACTTGAACTAACACAAAATATCACTCCATGGGTCAAGCACAGTGAAAGTCTACGCAGCGGTTTCAAGTGGCGATATGATCATCCAGGTGAACTCATATTCGCTCCTAGCTTACTTAAACAGTTATCAGACATGATGCCAGATAGCTCAATAGTATCTACAGATGTTGGTCAACACCAAATGTGGGCGGCGCAACATATCCAACCTCGTCAACCACAAAATTTTATCACTTCTGCTGGCTTAGGCACCATGGGTTTTGGTCTGCCTGCTGCAATGGGAGCCGCTGTCGCTCGGCCTGATGACCAGTCTATCCTTATTACAGGTGATGGCTCTTTCATGATGAATATTCAAGAACTGGGAACTCTTAAGCGTCGTCAAATACCAGTAAAAATTGTTCTATTAAATAATCAACGCCTTGGCATGGTTCGTCAGTGGCAATCACTGTTTTTTGATGGGCGCCACAGTGAAACCATTTTGGATGACAACCCAGATTTCATCACTTTAGCAAAAGCGTTTGATATTCCTGGAAAAACGATTTCAACCAAATCAGAAGTTGGGCCTGCAATTAGAGAAATGCTGGCAAGTGAGACGTCATACTTACTTCATGTCATGATCGACGAAGAGGAAAACGTATGGCCACTAGTACCACCAGGTGCTTCAAATAATGATATGCTGGAGAACACGTAAAATGGAAAGATACCTAATCGACATAAAAGCAGACGATAAACCCGTTTTACTTGAACGCGTCCTAAGAGTTGTTCGTCACCGTGGCTTCATAGTAAGGCAAGTTGCAGGGACACAGAATCACGAAAGTAAGATTGCCAGTGTTGAAATCATAGTTGATAGCGATAGGCCAATCTCTTTCCTGACTAATCAAATTGAAAAACTCTGGGATGTGCGTACTGTTGAGGTGACTCAAATTGCGAGTAATCAACTACCAAACAACAATCTTCAGCAAAAAGTTTGCGCATAAAGGAAGGCAAGAATGGCTACAAAAACAGCGGATTACATCTGGTTTAACGGTGAATTAGTTCCTTGGGGAGAGGCGAATGTTCACGTCTTGACTCATGCAATGCACTACGGCACTTCAGTATTTGAAGGCGTACGTTGTTACAACACTCCCAAAGGACCAATAATCTTCCGCCACCGCGAACATGCAAAAAGGCTTAAAGATTCTGCCAAAATTTACCGCTTCCCCATTCCATATAGCGTAGATGAAATCATGGAAGCAACCCGTGAAACACTGCGTGAAAACAAACTTGATAGTGCTTATATTCGCCCGTTAGGTTTTGTTGGCAACGTAGGTCTTGGTGTTTGCCCACCTCAAGGTACTGCAATGGACTTAATCATTGCAGCTTTCCCTTGGGGCTCTTACTTAGGTGAAGAAGCGTTAGAAAAAGGCGTTGATGCCATGATATCGAGTTGGAACCGAGCTGCACCTAATACCATTCCTACCGCAGCAAAGGCGGGTGGTAATTACCTATCTTCTTTGCTCGTGGGTGGTGAAGCTCGTCGTAACGGCTATGATGAAGGAATTGCTCTGAGCGTCGATGGCTATTTATCGGAAGGAGCTGGCGAGAACATTTTCGTCGTCAAGAATGGTGTTATCACCACCCCTCCAGCAACCAGTGCTATCCTACCGGGCATCACTCGTGATTCAATCATGACACTCGCTCGCGATAGAGGCTACCAAGTGCAAGAAACTAACATTGCTCGCGAAGCACTTTATCTCGCAGACGAAGTATTTATGACGGGTACCGCAGCAGAGGTCGTTCCTGTTGCGACTATCGATAAAATGGAAATCGGCAGCGGTAAGCGCGGCCCAATCACAAAAGAGCTCCAAGAAGCTTACTTTGGACTTTTCAATGGCACCACAGAAGATAAGTGGGACTGGTTAGATTACGTCCACCCATAAGACACGGCAAATTAAGGAAGTAGTAGAATGCCTAAATATAGATCAGCAACCACCACTCACGGTCGCAACATGGCAGGCGCTCGTGCTCTATGGCGTGCAACTGGCGTAAAAGATGAAGACTTTGGTAAACCAATTATCGCAGTAGTGAACTCTTTCACCCAGTTTGTACCAGGCCACGTACACCTTAAAGACATGGGCCAACTGGTCGCTGGTGAAATAGAGAAAGCTGGTGGTATCGCCAAAGAGTTCAATACTATTGCTGTAGATGATGGTATTGCCATGGGTCATGGTGGCATGTTGTACTCACTGCCATCACGTGAACTGATTGCCGATTCAGTCGAATATATGGTTAATGCTCATTGCGCAGATGCCATGGTGTGTATATCAAACTGTGACAAAATTACTCCAGGAATGTTGATGGCGTCAATGCGCCTCAACATTCCTGTGATCTTTGTTTCAGGTGGCCCAATGGAAGCAGGTAAAACCAAGCTTTCAGATCAACTGATCAAACTCGATTTAGTCGACGCCATGATTCAAGGTGCCGATCCTAAAGTCTCTGATGAGCAAAGTGAACAGGTAGAACGCTCAGCCTGTCCAACATGTGGTTCATGCTCTGGTATGTTCACCGCCAACTCAATGAACTGTCTAACTGAAGCGCTTGGTTTGTCGCAACCTGGTAACGGCTCCATGCTCGCCACTCACGCTGATCGTGAAGCTTTATTTATTAATGCAGGTAAACGTATCGTTGAGCTTACGCGTCGCTACTACGAGCAAGACGATGAGTCAGCACTACCGCGCAACATTGCCAACTTTGATGCGTTTGAAAATGCCATGGCGTTAGATATTGCTATGGGGGGCTCAACCAACACCATACTTCATTTAGTTGCCGCTGCGCAGGAAGGCGAAATCGACTTCGATATGGATGATATTGATCGCCTGTCTCGACAAGTTCCACATTTATGTAAAGTCGCGCCATCTACTCCTAAATATCACATGGAGGATGTCCACCGTGCTGGGGGGGTGATGGCCATTCTCGGTGAACTAGATCGAGCAGGCCTCTTGCATAATGACACTCGCACTGTGCTTGGCCTTTCAATGAAAGAACAACTGGCCAGATATGACATAATACAAACTGAGGACGCTGACGTTCTGAAGTTTTTTCGAGCAGGTCCTGCGGGTATTCGTACCACCAAAGCTTTCTCTCAGGATTGTCGCTGGGATCGCCTCGATGATGACAGAGTTGCTGGTTGCATTAGAACAAAAGACAACGCCTTTAGCCAAGAGGGTGGGCTTGCGGTTCTATCGGGTAATATTGCTCTAGATGGCTGTATAGTTAAGACAGCTGGCGTCGATGAAAGCAATCTCAAATTCACTGGTCCAGCGATTGTGTTTGAGAGCCAAGAAGATGCCGTGGAAGGTATACTAGGCGGAAAAGTCAAAGCTGGCAACGTTGTCATAATTCGTTATGAAGGCCCCAAAGGCGGCCCAGGGATGCAAGAAATGCTGTATCCAACCACCTACCTTAAATCGATGGGCTTAGGCAAAGAGTGTGCTCTACTTACAGATGGCCGATTCTCTGGGGGCACATCGGGACTGTCTATTGGCCATGCCTCACCAGAAGCAGCCAATGGTGGTGCAATTGGTCTAGTCAAGCAAGGAGACATCATTGCGATTGACATTCCAAACCGCTCAATCTCTTTGCAAGTGTCAGATCAAGAGCTTATTGATCGCCGCGCTAAACAAGACGATCTGGGCTGGAAACCAGTTGATCGCCAACGCGAAGTTTCGTTTGCCCTCAAAGCATACGCAAGCATGGCGACTAGTGCTGACAAAGGTGCAGTACGAGACAAGTCTAAGCTAGAGGACTAGCTTATGACTGCTTGTGTATTTTCAGGGAAAAACCACCAGACTGGCGCAGATTACCTGCGCCAGATTTTAAGAGCACCAGTGTATGAAGTTGTCACCCTTACACCATTGCAAGTGATGCCACGTTTGAGTGAGCGCATTGGCAATAATGTGCAAATTAAGCGTGAAGACCGCCAACCAGTACACTCTTTTAAATTACGTGGTGCCTATAATATGGTTGCCAGTTTATCTGAAGAACAAAAAGCGGCTGGTGTGATCGCAGCCTCTGCGGGAAATCACGCTCAGGGATTGGCTTTATCAGGGACCAAGCTCGGTATAAAAACCACCATTGTGATGCCAAAAACAACACCAGATATCAAAGTTGATGCGGTAGGTAGCTTCGGTGGCCATGTGCTACTGCACGGTAACAACTTCGATGAGGCAAAAACTGAAGCAGAGCGTTTATCCCAGCAGAATGGTTATACCTTCGTTCCTCCTTTCGATCACCCTTTGGTGATAGCAGGTCAGGGAACGATTGGTATGGAGATGCTCCAGCAAAATGGTCACTTGGATCATATCTTTGTTCCTGTCGGTGGCGGAGGTTTAGCGGCGGGGGTGGCAGTGTTGGTAAAACAACTAATGCCAGAAATCAAAGTCATTGCAGTAGAACCTGAAGATTCTGCATGTCTTAAAGCTGCTTTAGATGCAGGAAAACCTGTCGTACTAGATCAAGTCAGTATGTTCGCCGATGGAGTAGCTGTAAAACGCATCGGTGACGAGACGTTCAGGCTCTGCCAACAATATCTCGATGGACACATTAGTGTTTCGAGTGATGAGATTTGTGCTGCCGTCAAAGACATATTCGAAGATACTCGCGCCATAGCTGAACCTTCCGGCGCACTCGCACTTGCAGGCCTAAAAAAATATGCCGAGCAAAACCAATTGAAAGGTAACAACCTTGGCACTGTGTTGTCTGGAGCGAACACTAACTTCCATGGTCTGCGTTATGTTTCAGAGCGTTGCGAACTAGGCGAAAAGCGCGAAGGTTTATTGGCAGTAACCATCCCAGAGCGCCAGGGTGCCTTCTTTGAGTTTTGCAATCTTATCGGTGGACGGGCAGTGACTGAGTTTAACTACCGCTATAACGACGACGCACTTGCCAATATATTCGTTGGTATACGCCTACAAGGCGGTCAAGAAGAACTGGTACATATCATTCATGATTTACGAGAAGGGGGTTACCCTGTTGTTGATCTATCAGATGATGAAATGGCTAAGTTGCACATTCGATATATGATTGGAGGCAAACCATCAAGGCAAATTAAAGAACGGCTGTACAGCTTCGAGTTTCCTGAATACCCAGGTGCACTTGTTAAGTTCCTTAGCACCCTTGGCACTCACTGGAACATCAGCTTATTTAATTATCGTAACCATGGTGCTGACTATGGCCGAGTACTGTGTGGTTTTGAACTTGATGAGTCAGATCTATCACGCTTTTCCGCTCACTTGAGAGAACTTGGTTATCAGTGTAAAGATGAGACCGATAATCCATCCTATAAGTTTTTTCTTTCAGCATAAAAGATAAGCTTAGGGCTGAAGGTATTCAGCTCTAAACTTGCTTTGACCACCACATAACTAATAACACCTTTTTATGGTAATGAATTCAAAATACTCTATATGTTAACAAATACTCTCCCAAAAGCATCACACCTTAACCTACCTCAAGAACACGCTCAGAATACTAAAGTTTCATTTCAGTCATACTCGATTTAGATCTAAACTCACAATCCGGTATAACCTCTTTCCTAGTTGTGGAGACCATTTATGTTTAATGCACTGATTTTAAGACAAGAACAAAACCAAACTCTCGCTTGTATTGAGCAAACGGATGACAGCCAATTACCTGAAGGAAATGTGTTGATCAATGTCGACTATTCCTCTCTCAACTACAAAGATGGCTTAGCGATTACTGGTAAGGGTAAAATCATCCGCAACTTCCCTATGGTTCCGGGTATTGATCTCACTGGCACCGTCGCTCACTCAGATGATGAACGCTACCAAGTAGGAGATAATGTAATATTGACAGGTTGGGGGGTGGGCGAGAATCACTGGGGTGGTATGGCACAGCGCGCTCGTCTAAAAGCAGATTGGCTAGTCCCTTTACCCAGTGGACTAAATCACAAGCAAGCAATGGTAATTGGCACCGCTGGCTTAACCGCCATGCTGTGTGTTCAGGCTTTAATCGATGCTGGCATTGAGCCTGAGTCAGGAGAAATTCTCATCACTGGAGCAAGCGGAGGAGTAGGATCGGTAGCCATAACTTTATTGGCTCAACTTGGCTATCAAGTTGCTGCTGTCACAGGCAGAATTGAACAAAACGGTCCTCTACTCGCAAAACTCGGTGCTAAGCGCATCATCGACCGCACTGAATTTGAGCAACCAGCACGCCCACTAGAAAAACAGCTATGGGCGGGTGCCATAGACACTGTTGGCAGCACAGTTTTAGCAAAAGTCTTATCGCAGATGGATTATAATGGTGCGGTTGCAATATGTGGCCTCGCAGGTGGGGTTGATTTACCCACTTCTGTTATGCCATTTATTCTACGTAATGTACGCCTTCAGGGCGTAGATTCGGTTATGTGCCCAAAGGAAAAACGCATAGAAGCTTGGAATAAATTAGTGGCATTATTACCTCAAAGCTACTTCGACCAAGCGTGTACCGAGATAACTTTGGATGAGGTACTAAAATACGCACAAGACATCACCAACGGGCAGGTCACTGGCCGAGTTGTCATTAAGCTATAGTGTAAATAAAACCAAGAGTCAGTTTAGATTTGGCTGACTCTACTTAGATAACTTAATCTATGTTAAATACTTAACCAGCACAATCAAAGTCTACCAAAAATGAAACGATAGACTTGTATGTTATGAATTCTAAATTAGCCAATATTTAGATAAAAAAATCCCGCCTTTCAGCGGGGAAGCCCAAGAAAAACTGGGGATAGTGTCGGAATGTAACTGGTGCTTTTAGCCAATACTTGGGTTTTAATGTTCTTCTGAAGATTCTGACCAACCACGCGTCTCAACCCAAATACCCATTACAGTCGCTACCATGCCCGCTATAGGCATTAAGGAGCCTTCATGTGAAGGGCTAAGTACAAGAGCGCAGAAACACATAAAGCAAAGTACGGAGTATAGAGTCAAACGATCGAGTCCAGTCATGAGCAATCTCCGCACTTATGTTATCAGGTTGTTAACCAAGTTAAATCAATTCTCTTCGTTTGCCAAGAGGTTATTGAATATTTTTTCTTCGCCAGTATCATCTACCTCCTTAAAAGGCAACATGAGATATGACCATGACATTCAATACAGAGCAGGCTGATAAAATACTGGTGGCTGAGGGAATGCGCTGTCCAGAGCCAGTAATGATGGTCAGGAAGACGATTAGAAACATGCAAGACGGTGAAATATTGCTCGTTACAGCTGACGACCCTTCCACCACCAGAGATATACCAAGCTTTTGCCGCTTTATGGATCATCAATTAATCGATGCTCAAACTGAACAATTACCCTATCAATACTTAATCAGAAAAGGTATTAGGTAGAAGGATCGAATGAAAAAAAGCAAATAGCCCTACTCGACTGTTAGTTAACCATCCCTTCCCTGCTCATACAGCTTCGATTGCAACTGATCCAATTGCTCTTTCATCAGGCGCACCTCTTCGTGCAGGGGTACTATGTGCGCAACCCTAATCCAAGCCTCTACGGTTAGAGCAGTCAAAACAAAGGAGCCTGCAACTATTGGTAGCCACATATCTGTCAGAGCCATAGCCAGTAAGCACAATACCAAACCTAAGCTAAACAGATAACTCTGACTTCTTGGAGACATTCCCATATAACGTGTAAGCATAATTTTGCCCTCCCGTTTAGGTCTTCGAGTATTGATAAAATTTTCCAACACTTCGAATAACATCATTCACACAACTAACATAGCACGACAACTATCAAACTGATATGTAGTTGGTCATCCCCTACAATAAATAACCAACAGATACCCTATCTTTACGTATGCTACACACTAAAAAACACACCGCCCACAGCCAAGCCGACAAAAATCATGGCAGTAATTTTTCGAATAATATTGAGTGGTAGCCTTCCAGCAGAAAGGCGGCCAATAAAAACAACCGGTATATTAGCCAGCAACATACCGAGTGTAGTACCGATGACCACAATAACTATTGCTTGCGCATATTGGGCACCAAGAACAGAGGTCGCTATTTGAGTTTTATCGCCGATTTCAGCAATAAAGAATGCAATAAAACTAGTCAGAAAAGCGCCGCGATTTACCATGGTGTTATCCCCTTCTAGCTTGTCTGGAACTAAAACCCAGCATGCCATTGCAAGAAAACTGATAACCAAGACCCACTTTAAAATCTGAGGAGGAATATGATCGGCAAGTACCACTCCTAACCAGGCAGCAAGGGCGTGGTTGACTAATGTTGCTAAAGAAATAGCAATAATAATAGGGATAGGCTTTTGGTAACGGCTGGCAAGTAACAATGATAATAACTGAGTTTTATCGCCTATTTCGGCTAAGGCGACGGTAGTAATTGAAATAGCTAAAACGCTCACGACATGCTCAATGAGGCAGGGATTATAATTTTAACCCAAGATAAACCCCGCGCCCCACCTCGGTTCACGTTGTTTATCTAAGGTCTTGCTAAACCCATCAAGCGATGAGCCTCGAACGCCATGGTGATTTTGCACCAATTATGTTGACGAACAAACCAGGCAGAAATCCTGCTGGTAAACTACTCCCCAAAGATGGCCAAATTCTAAAGAGCACAACCACAAAGTACAAGTCAGATTTCCATCAAAAAACATCTTTTATTGAAAATAAAAACAATAAGCGCCGTAAATTCTATTAAAACGAACTTTTGACTACCAATTAAGCAATATTACCTCTACTCCCATAGACCAGATGTAGGTATACTTGATTGTCATTTTTTCAACCCTAGTTACTTTGAATCGCAGCTGTTGCGCAAAAAAGCAACAAACCAGACGAAAACACAAGTAATCACAGAATTTCGCGAACCTGACTTATGCAAAAATACGATACCAAAACCTTCCAGGGAATGATCCTCGCGCTACAGGATTATTGGGCTCAAAATGGTTGCACTATTGTTCAACCGCTTGATATAGAGGTTGGTGCTGGCACATCGCATCCAATGACCTGTTTACGAGCACTTGGCCCAGAGCCAATGTCCACTGCTTATGTACAACCTTCACGTCGCCCAACCGATGGCCGTTATGGTGAAAACCCAAACCGCCTACAGCACTACTACCAATTTCAAGTAGCGCTTAAGCCATCACCGGATAATATTCAGGAGTTGTATTTAGGCTCGCTTGAAGCACTTAGTGTCGACCCTTTGGTTCACGATATTCGCTTCGTAGAAGATAACTGGGAGAATCCAACACTTGGAGCCTGGGGTTTAGGCTGGGAAGTTTGGTTGAATGGTATGGAGATTTCTCAGTTTACTTACTTCCAACAAGTTGGAGGTATTGAGTGTAAACCTGTAACTGGTGAAATCACTTATGGTATTGAGCGCTTAGCTATGTACATTCAAGAAGTAGACTCTGTCTATGATTTAGTATGGAACAAAGCGCCAGATGGAAGTAGTGTTACTTATGGTGATATTTTCCATCAAAATGAAGTAGAACAATCGACTTACAACTTCGAACATGCTGACGTTGAGTTCTTATTTGGCTTCTTTGAACAATGCGAAAAAGAATGTCGCGAACTACTAGAACTCGAAACACCATTATCACTGCCCGCTTATGAGCGCATACTAAAGGCAGGTCATGCATTCAATCTACTTGATGCTCGCAAAGCAATCTCTGTAACAGAACGTCAACGCTACATTCTACGCATTCGTAACCTCTCGAAATCAGTTGCAGAAGCATACTATGCATCTCGTGAAGCACTTGGCTTCCCAATGTGTAAAAAAGAACAGGCGTAAGGGATACAGTCACATGGCAAAAGAATTTCTAATCGAGCTAGGTACAGAAGAGCTTCCACCGACACAACTTCGAGCTCTAGCTGAAGCATTCGCAGCAAATTTTGAATCTGAGCTCAAGGGTGCTGAACTTGCTCATCAAGGGGTAAAATGGTTCGCCACTCCTAGACGCCTAGCACTCAAAGTAACTGAACTAGCAGAGAGCCAAGCAGATAAAACTGTTGAAAAACGTGGTCCTGCAATTACTGCAGCATTCGATACAGAGGGCAACCCCACTAAAGCAGCTCAAGGCTGGGCTCGTGGTTGTGGTATCGAAATTGAACAAGCAGAACGCATGGTAACAGATAAGGGTGAATGGCTGTTATTTAAGCAAGAAGTCAAGGGTAAGCTAGCCTCTGAAATCTTAGTTGAACTTGTATCCAAATCACTTGCCAATCTACCGATTGCGAAACCAATGCGCTGGGGTAACAAAACAACACAATTTATCCGCCCAGTTAAAACCTTAACTATGCTCATGGGTTCAGAACTTATTGAAGGCGAAATACTTGGTGTAACTTCCACTCGCACCATTCGCGGTCACCGCTTCATGGGTGAGCAAACATTCACTATCGAATCAGCTCAACAATATCCTGCTATCTTACAAGAACGTGGTAAGGTCATGGCAGATTATGAAGCGCGTAAGACCATCATAATTGCACAAGCTCAAAAAGCAGCAACAGCAGTTGGTGGTACCGCTGACCTAGAAGATGAACTAGTGGAAGAAGTGACATCCCTAGTGGAGTGGCCGGTAGTTCTCACAGCCAAGTTTGAAGAAGAGTACCTAAAGGTCCCTTCCGAAGCCTTAGTGTATACCATGAAAGGTGATCAAAAGTATTTCCCTGTCTATACAGAAGACAAGAAGTTACTACCTAACTTTATTTTCGTTTCAAACATTGAGTCTAAAGAACCTAAATATGTTATTGAAGGGAATGAAAAAGTCGTTCGACCACGCCTTGCCGATGCAGAGTTTTTCTTCAACACTGACCGTAAACGTCCTCTTATCGATCGTCTACCCGAACTAGAACAAGCCATCTTCCAAAAGCAGCTGGGTACCATAAAAGACAAAACTGATCGTATCACTGAACTTGCTGGATACATTGCCGAACAAATTGATGCAGATATTGAAAAGGCAAAGCGTGCTGGCCTACTTGCCAAGTGTGATCTTATGACCTCAATGGTATTTGAGTTTACCGATACTCAAGGTGTGATGGGTATGCACTACGCACGCCATGACGGTGAAACAGAAGAAGTCGCAGTAGCACTTAATGAACAATATATGCCTCGATTTTCTGGTGATGCCCTACCATCTGACGGTATATCTACTGCTGTAGCCATCGCCGACAAGCTAGATACCATAGTAGGTATTTTTGGCATTGGCCAAGCTCCAAAAGGCAGTGACCCATTTGCTCTGCGTCGAGCCTCTCTTGGTGTATTACGCATTATTGTTGAATATGGTTATAAGCTTGATCTAGTAGACCTTATTGCCAAAGCAAAATCACTGTTTGGTGAAAGGCTAACAAACGACAACGTTGATCATGATGTGATTGAATTTATGCTCGGTCGTTTTCGCTCTTGGTATCAAGATGAAGGTTTTAGTGTAGACGTTATACAGTCAGTGCTCGCACGTTGCCCAACCAAACCTGCAGACTTTGATCAACGCGTAAAAGCAGTATCACACTTCCGTGAATTAGAAGCTGCAGAATCTCTCGCGGCAGCCAATAAACGAGTTGGCAATATTCTAGCAAAATTCGAAGGGGATTTAGCAGCTGAGATCGACCTTGCGCTTCTAGAACAAGAAGCTGAAAAGACGCTTGCGGCAAGTGTTGATATCATGACAGAAGCTCTTGAGCCAGCATTTGCAACAGGTAATTACCAAGAAGCACTTAGTAAGCTCGCAGACTTGCGTGAGCCCGTGGATGCATTTTTCGATAACGTAATGGTCATGGCTGATGATGAAGCCTTAAAGAAGAACCGACTTACTTTATTAAACAAGCTAAGAAATCTCTTCCTGCAAATCGCAGATATTTCCCTTCTTCAGAAATAAAGCAGGCTACGATAGTAATGCAATAAAGCCCAACTTATTAAAGTTGGGCTTTATTTTTAAATAGCCGAATTTTGTCCTTTGCCTCAATATCACATTAGGGTATGTTCAAAGATTGCTCGTGTATTCACAGTCTATTAGTCTTGTGAAGTACTAGGCCTTGTTGTATCCACAAGCATCTAGCAATCCATAGATAAAAACAATCACAACATATTAGGTATAACGACAAATGCAATTCTCTAAGTTTGGTGAAAAATTCAACCAGTATTCCGGTATAACACGCTTAATGGACGATTTAAATGACGGTCTGCGCACTCCTGGAGCCATGATGCTTGGAGGCGGAAACCCAGCAGCAATTCCAACCATGCTCGAATACTTTCACCAAGCCAGTAAAGAAATGCTCACCAATGGAGAGCTGGTTGCCGCTCTCGCAAACTACGATGGTCCGCAGGGTAAGGATGCTTTTATTACCGCCTTGGCTGATGTACTCAAACAAACCTATGGCTGGAATATCACAGCCAAAAATATTAGCCTCACGAATGGTAGTCAAAGCGGCTTCTTCTATCTGTTTAATTTACTTGCGGGTCAGCAAACTGATGGCTCACATAAAAAAATCCTTTTACCTTTAGCACCAGAATATATTGGCTATGGTGATGCTGGAGTGGATGAAAATATTTTTATTTCATATCGACCTGAAATCAACATACTCGATAATGGTCTATTTAAGTACCATGTCAATTTTGAAGAGCTCAAGGTAGATAAATCTATAGCTGCCATTTGCGCATCACGTCCAACCAACCCAACAGGCAATGTACTAACCGATAAAGAAATCCAAAAGCTGGACAAGCTCGCCCGTGAAAATAACATTCCGCTATTAATAGATAATGCTTATGGACTCCCCTTCCCCAACATTATTTTTGAGGATGTAAAACCATTTTGGAACGAAAACACTATCTTGTGTATGAGTCTGTCAAAACTTGGCCTTCCGGGTGTGCGTTGCGGTATTGTTATTGCGAACGAAGAGGTCACCCAAGCCCTAACCAATATGAATGGCATCATCAGTCTAGCACCTGGAAGCCTAGGGCCAGCCCTTGGTCATCATATGATCAAAAATAATGATCTGCTCACGCTTAGCACTGAGGTTATCAAACCCTTTTATCAACAAAAATCACAGCGCGCTGTTGAGCTTTTGCAAACAGAAATAACAGATCCTCGTTTTAGAATCCACAAACCTGAAGGTGCTATCTTTCTTTGGCTTTGGTTTGATAAGCTCCCCATCACGACAATGGAATTATATCAACGCTTAAAAGCACGTGGCGTACTCATTGTTCCGGGAGAATATTTCTTTATTGGCCAAGAAGATGACTGGGAACATGCTCATCAATGCCTTCGCATGAACTACGTACAAGACGATAAGATGATGCAAAAAGGTATCAAAATTATCGCAGAAGAAGTAAGCAAAGCTTACCAAGAAAGTTAACGCCATTTAACACAATTAAAAAGAGCGCCTAAGGCGCTCTTTCACTCTTTATCAAAAACACTGACGACTTGGGATTAACTCTCAAGGAGCGTTTTACCATTAATGGCAATAGTGCGCGGCTGCATCGCTTCTGGAATTTCACGCTCTAAATCTATGTGCAAAAGACCATTTTCCATACTTGCACCAACAACTTTCACATAATCTGCAAGTTGGAATTTACGCTCGAAATCACGCTCGGCAATACCTTGGTACACATAGTTCTTACTTTCTTCCTCTTTACGCTCACCTTTAACAATAAGTGTGTTTTCTTTTTGGGTCAGCTCTAACTGCTGCTCGGAAAACCCTGCAACTGCCATAGTGATGCGGTAGTTGTTTTCATCTTTTTGTTCGATATTGTAAGGGGGGTAACCACCAGATGTGTTCTTTGCTGATGTTGCTTCCATCATATTAAATAGACGGTCGAAACCAATGGCGTTGCGGTATAAAGGAGTGAAATCTACAGTTCTCATAATGCTATCCTCATTGTAAGCAATAGTCTTAGTCGAGAGTGAACCAGAATCTAGGCTTAGTTAGATACCTGTCGACTAAGGGAGTTTATCGCTATTCCACTGATATCTTTTGATATTCGGGGACATAAAAATAAACCAAAGTTAAGTTAAGTTAAGTTAAGTTAAGTTAAGTTAAGTTAAGTGCGTTGCTGACTATCCTCGTAATTTGAGCAATATTCAGCCTGCGCTGCAGAGGTAACATGTCTTCTCTTTTGAGCAAGACGTTCGCCCTCTTCAATAGTAGATATATGGACAGGAAAATCACTTTTCAAGGGTTATTTGTTAATTTTTAAGCACAGGATTCTTTGATTTAAAAACAAAAACACCGCCGGAAGGCGGTGTTTTCATGAACACATAGCAGGACTACACATCCAAATTGGCTACCTTTAATGCATTCTCTTCAATAAAGTTTCGACGTGGTTCAACTTGATCACCCATCAAGGTGGTGAACAGCTGATCAGCACCGACAGCATCTTCAATCGTAACCTGCATCATACGACGGGTCTCTGGATCCATCGTCGTCTCCCAAAGCTGATCAGGGTTCATCTCGCCCAGACCTTTATAACGCTGAAGACTTAGACCCCGGCGCGACTCTTTGATTAACCAATTCAGTGCATCAACAAAAGTTGATACAAGCTGATTACGTTCACCACGTTGAATATATGCTCCATCTTCAATCAGACCATCAAGTGCTTCAGATAAACTTGCTAATTTTCCGTACTCTTTTGAGTTTATAAGATCGACACTTAAAGCAAATTCATGAGTAACACCGTGCGTACGAACCAAAATTTTCGGTAGATTTAGGCCAAGCTCAGCGTGCTGCTCAACTTCGAAATGATATTGACTTGCACCAACTTCTTTAGCATTAAGTTGCTCTACCAACTGTTTAGTCCATGCTTCAACAAAGGCTGCATCATGGCATTTTTCTGCGGTAATGCGTGGCGTATAGATCAACTCATGTATCAGTGCACGTGGATAGCGACGACTCATGCGATCCACCAGCTTTATTCCAGCATTATATTGGTGAACAAGTTTCTCAAGCGCCTCTCCAGAAAATGCTGGTGCTTGTGCGTTTACATGCAAAGCAGCATTATCAAGCGCAAGCGCAACCTGATATTGATCCATTGCATCTTCATCTTTTATGTATTGCTCTTGTTTACCTTTCTTCACCTTGTAAAGTGGAGGCTGTGCAATGTAGATATAGCCACGCTCAATAAGCTCTGGCATTTGACGATAGAAAAAGGTTAACAATAGAGTACGAATGTGTGAACCATCAACATCCGCATCTGTCATGATGATAATGTTGTGGTAACGCAGTTTATCTGGATTGTATTCATCCCTACCAATACCACAACCAAGGGCTGTGATTAAGGTTGCGACTTCTTGAGAAGACAACATCTTATCGAAACGCGCTTTTTCTACGTTAAGAATTTTACCTTTTAGCGGAAGAATAGCTTGGTTTTTACGGTTACGGCCTTGTTTTGCTGATCCACCAGCGGAATCACCCTCCACTATGTAAAGTTCAGATAGTGCGGGGTCTTTTTCTTGGCAATCAGCCAGTTTACCTGGCAATCCTGCCAAATCAAGAGCGCCTTTACGACGTGTCATTTCTCGCGCTTTACGCGCCGCTTCACGAGCACGGGCAGCATCTATAATCTTAGAGCAAACAATCTTAGCTTCGTTAGGGTGTTCAACTAAAAATTCCGATAGTTTCTCACCCATTACCGACTCCACTGCCGACTTCACTTCAGAAGAAACAAGCTTATCCTTAGTCTGGCTTGAGAACTTAGGATCTGGCACCTTAACCGAGACAACAGCAGTCAAACCTTCACGTGCATCATCACCAGAAGTAGATGTTTTTTCTTTCTTAGAAAAACCTTCTTTATCCATAAAGGAATTAATAGTTCGCGTCAGGGCTGCTCTAAAGCCAGCAAGGTGAGCCCCCCCATCGCGTTGAGGAATGTTGTTAGTAAAGCAGTAGATATTCTCTTGGAAACCATCATTCCACTGCATCGCAACTTCAACTGCAATACCATCTTCTCGCTCAGTATTAAAATGAAATACCTTTTCAATAATCGGAGTTTTATTGGTGTTAAGATGCTCCACAAATGCTTGGATACCACCCTGATACATAAAGTGGTCACTCTTATCTTCTTCGCGATCATCAATGAGCCTAATCGATACACCAGAGTTGAGGAATGATAGTTCACGCAAGCGCTTGGCAAGAATGTCGTAATGAAATTCTGTATTAGTGAAAGTGCCTTCACTCGGCCAAAAACGGATCTCTGTCCCTGTTTTATCTGTATCGCCAGTTACAGAAAGTGGTGCTTGTGGTTCACCATGATGATAGGTTTGAGTGTGAACTTTACCGCCACGACATATCTTTAATGACACTTGTCTAGATAATGCATTTACTACTGAAATACCCACACCGTGCAGGCCGCCCGATACCTTATATGAGTTATCATCAAATTTACCACCAGCATGAAGAACTGTCATAATAACTTCAGCAGCCGAAACGTTTTCTTCTGAGTGCATTTCAGTTGGAATGCCACGTCCATCATCACTAACCGATACTGAACTATCCTCATGAATCGTCACGATGATATCTTTACAGTGACCCGCTAACGCTTCATCAATAGAGTTATCAACCACCTCAAAAACCATGTGGTGTAGGCCGGTACCATCGTCGGTATCGCCGATGTACATTCCCGGACGTTTACGTACTGCATCCAAGCCCTTTAGTACTTTAATACTCGATGAATCGTAATTTTCAGACATGAGTTATCTTCCACTATATATTTTGCTCTATTGTGCCATGTTCCAAGCGGAACATCCTGCCATTTTCGTCCAACATATCGTCGATTTGACTTTGGGTAATAGAGCTAACAAAAACCTGTGCCCGCGTCTCTTTCAAGCAGTCCGCAAGACGCTTGAGACGTTGACTATCTAATTCAGAGGCAAGATCATCAATTAAGTAGATACATTGCTTGCTGGTCACCTCTGTCAGGTGCTGCCCCTGCGCTACTCGTAGCGCACACACCATAAGCTTGAGTTGACCACGTGATAAAACATCCTCGACAGGAGTCCCATTCACTTTAATTCTTAAATCGGCTTTATTAGGACCACTAAAAGTATACCCTAGCGCCTGATCTCGTTCGAAGTTTTCCTTTAGGATGCGATCATAAGGTGTGTTTTTTTCCCATCCTCGTGAATACTTCAATTGAATTTCAAATTCAGGCAAAAATACCTGACATATTTGTGTGATTTTCTCACTCACCTGCTCAACATAATCAGCACGCCAGCGGCTAATGTCCTCAGCCAGACCCGCCATTTCTTGATCCCAATACGAGAGTTCACGGTAGCAAGATGCTGTTTTTAAAAGCGCATTCCTTTGTTTGTTAAGACGTTTAAAACGCCCCCACGCATCATAAAATGCAGGTTCAGTATGAAAAATGCCCCAATCGATAAAAGCTCTACGATGTTTCGGTCCATCAGTTAGCAAATCAAAGCCTTCTGGATGGATCAACTGTAATGGTAATACCTGCGCTAACTGAGCCAGTTTTTGACTAGGTTGACCACCTATTTTAACCTCTGTTGAGCCGTCACGCTGCTTATTAATGCCAATTGGTAGCTCAAATTGATCCGAGTTCAAAAAACGACCATGGACAAATAACTGATCACAATCATTTTGAATCACTCGCCCCGTAAGGCTGCTTTTAAAGGAGCGGCCATGTCCAAGCAAATATATTGCTTCTAGAACACTCGTTTTGCCACTACCATTTGGACCTATAAGAAAGTTAAAGCTTGCTGATAGTTCAATATCACAGGCTTCAATATTTCGAAACTGCTGAATAATAAGGCGCGAAAGTGGCATGTTAGAGTCGGATTGGCATCACCACATACATGGCACTGTCGTCATCAACATTTTCGACCATAGTACTAGCTACTGCATCAGACATAGAAATACGAACTTTTTCGCAGCGTAATGTGTTCAGAATATCCAAAACATAACTTACGTTGAATCCAATTTCGATAGCTTCTCCTTCGAAATTGACATCCAGCATTTCCTCTGCCTCTTCTTGCTCAGGATTATTTGCCGTAATACGTAGCTCATTACCAGCCAAATTCACCCGCACTCCACGAAACTTCTCATTCGATAAAATCGCTGCGCGAGAGAATGCTTGACGTAATTCATCACATCCAGCTTCAAGTGTTTTACTTGTTGATTGAGGCATAACTCGACGATAATCAGGAAAGCGACCATCTACGAGCTTGGATGTAAATACAAAATTGTCGACTTCAGCGCGAACATTTGAGCTGCCAATTTGCAATGTCACAAGCTGCTCTGGTACATCAAGCAATTTCATTAACTCAAGGACCCCTTTACGCGGCACAATGATCTGTTGCTGTATAAATTCTGTCCCTAGCTGTGTTTGTGATACCGCCATACGATGGCCATCGGTAGCCACACTGCGCAATGTGGAACCATCGATTTCAAACAGCATTCCATTTAGGTAGTAGCGAACATCTTGGTTAGCCATTGAAAACTGAGTTTTCTCTATCAGCCCTCTCAATGCGCCTTGGGTAAGAGAAAGCTCAACATCACTTTGCCAATCTTCAATATTTGGAAAGTCATTAGCAGGCAGAGTCGATAAAGAGAAACGACTCCGGCCAGAGCGAACTTGAGCTCGCTCACCTTCAAGGATAAATGTAATGACTGCGTTATCGGGCAGTCCACGGCAAATATCGAGGAACTTACGAGAAGGCACAGTGACACTACCTGCCTCAAAATCTCCTTCTAGAGTCACACGACTGATGAGCTCTACTTCCAAATCTGTTGCTGTCATGGAAAGCATGTTGCTTTCAACCTTAAGCAACAAATTACCAAGAATTGGGAGGGTTGGACGACCACCCAAAGCGCCAGACACTTGCTGAAGCGGCTTGAGTAAGTGGTTACGTTCAATGGAAAATTTCATAGTACACTCTTTCAGAATTCGTTTAGCTTTATATGGAGTGATTATATTTAGTGCTTAGAATACTGTGATTTAAGAAGAAAGGGTACGGATCAGATTAGAATAATCTTCTTTAATATCGTGACTTTCTTCGCGCAGTTGTTCTATTTTCCGACAAGCGTGCAGTACTGTTGTATGGTCACGGCCTCCAAATGCATCACCTATTTCTGGTAAGCTGTGGTTAGTCAGCTCTTTTGCTAATGCCATAGCTAACTGACGAGGACGAGCAACAGAACGTGAACGACGTTTAGACAACAAATCAGCCACTTTAATTTTATAATACTCAGCAACTGTTTTTTGAATGTTATCTATAGTGACTAATTTTTCTTGCAGTGCAAGGAGGTCACGCAAAGCCTCACGGACAAAATCAATAGTGATCGGTCGGCCGGTAAAGTTTGCATTTGCAATAACACGATTGAGCGCCCCTTCCAATTCTCGCACATTGGATCTCAATCTTTTAGCGATAAAAAATGCTACCTCATCGGCAAGGTGGATTTGATGAACTTCCGCTTTTTTCATCAAGATCGCTACACGAGTTTCAAGTTCAGGAGGCTCAATCGCAACCGTCAAACCCCAGCCGAAACGTGACTTAAGACGATCTTCCACACCATTAATCTCTTTAGGGTAACGGTCAGACGTCAAAATAATCTGCTGGTTGCCTTCTAATAAAGCATTAAATGTATGGAAAAACTCTTCTTGGGAGCGCTCTTTATTAGCAAAAAATTGGATGTCATCTATGAGCAAAGCATCAACACTACGGTAGTAACGCTTAAACTCTTCAATAGCATTGTTTTGCAGTGCTTTAACCATATCCTGAACAAAACGTTCAGAGTGCATGTATACGACTTTTGCATTGGGTTTATTATCCACGATTGCATTGCCAACCGCGTGCAGTAAGTGCGTTTTACCTAGACCTGTCCCACCATAAAGAAATAGAGGGTTGTATGCTGCTCCAGGGTTATCAGCAACTTGCCGCGCAGCAGCCAAACCCAGTTGGTTGGACTTACCTTCAACAAAGTTATTGAATTTATGCTTGATATTCACATTAGAACGATGATTAATTTCAGCAAGCTTCTGCTCATCATCATCCCACGTTTTATGTACTGGTTTACGTGCTTGAAGTTGTGCTGGCGCAGACGATTCCGCAGCGACATCTGCTGGAGTTCGTTTCGGCGCAGGTTTAGGGACAGAGATTGGCTTACTGCCAACTTCAAACCGCAAACTAGGAATATCGTTCCCACAATATTCCTGCAATAGCCTGTTGATGCTATTAAGGTAACGATCTCGCACCCAATCCATTACAAAACGGTTAGGTGCAAATAAAGTGAGCGTACTGTCATTGAGCTCCGCTTGTAACGGACGTACCCACATACTGAATTCTGTAGCTGGTAGCTCTTCTTGAAGCTGCTGCATACATTGCAACCAAAGCGAAGATGACACGTTGGCCCCACCCTAATTTAGTGATCGAAAAAGATTTGTAATTTTACCTGTTGATAACCAAGATCGCCAGTAAATGATCGACGTTCCGGTGAATAAGATCTAACTTATTCACAATATTTTCACTATCATTAGTTAGATCAACACAAGTAATCCTATTCTTACTCACATAAAGATCCACATTTGGGCAATTTCTCACAGATCTTCAGTCTGGTGATAAGTCTGTGGAATAAGTTTTCTTAAGTTGTGACTGTTCCCTCTATTTATACCCTCTATTTACTTAGCTTATTCCCCCACCGTCTAGGTTATTGCTCTTGGTTATTTTCATTAATAACCAAACTAACAGTAGTATCTGATTTTATAAACTATGGAGATACACTATGAAGCACTGGATTAAAGCCACAATAACAGCGTTTACACTTTCTGTGGCAGTAGCCCAAGCTGCAACCGAAGTTAAAGTTGGAATGTCTGGACGTTACTACCCTTTTACTTTTGTTGAGCAAGATAAACTGCAAGGCTTTGAAGTTGACTTGTGGGATGAAATAGGCAAACGCAATGACTATAATGTGGAATACATTACCGCCAATTTTTCTGGATTGTTTGGCCTGCTTGAAACGGGGCGTATTGATACTATTTCGAACCAAATTACCATGACAGATGCACGTAAAAACAAATACCTTTTTGCCGCCCCTTATGTTGTTGATGGTGCACAAATTACCGTAAGAAAAGGCAATACCAGCATTAAAGGTATTACAGATCTAAAAGGTAAAACGGTTGCCGTTAACTTAGGTTCCAACTTTGAGCAATTGCTAAGAAGCCATGACAAAGATGGTAAAATAATCATTAAAACATACGACACTGGTATTGAACATGATGTGGCATTGGGCAGAGTAGATGCCTTTGTCATGGATCGTCTTTCTGCACTTGAACTTATCAAAAAAACAGGCCTTCCCCTACAGCTGGCGGGTAAACCTTTTGAAACCATCGAAAATGCATGGCCATTTGTCGATAACGAAAAAGGCAATCGGCTTCAAAAAGAAGTTAACCATGCCCTAACAGCCATGCGAACGGATGGGACACTAAACACCATATCGCAAAAATGGTTTGGCGCTGATATAACTCAATAACGCATCTTTTATTGCACTAAGTCCATCTAGAGACCTGATAGATAGACCCACTACCCACAGATTCTTTTCTTGCTGTGGGTTTTTAAGCTTCATGAAATAACTATACCGGAATAGGCTATGGGATTTGATTTCAACTACATGCTAAATCTGATGCCAATACTTCTAAAGTATCTTGGCACAACGATGGAAATGGCGACATGGGGCTTAATATTTGCTCTAGCACTAGCAGTCATATTGGCTAACATCCGTGTCTTTCGTGTGCCCATACTAGACCAGCTAAGCCAAGTTTATATTAGTTTTTTTCGTGGCACACCACTGCTGGTTCAGCTGTTTCTTCTTTATTACGGGTTACCACAGGTATTTCCTTTATTGGTGGGGCTCAACGCTTTCAGTGCTGCCGTTATAGGTTTAACTCTCCATTTTGCCGCTTACATGGCAGAAAGCATTCGGGCAGCGATAATAGGCGTAGATCGTAGCCAAATGGAAGCCAGTATGTCAGTAGGCATGACGACTACACAAGCGATGCGCCGCATTATATTGCCTCAAGCGACTCGAATTGCACTACCTTCATTGATGAATTATTTTATCGATATGATTAAGTCAACGTCACTCGCTTTCACACTTGGTGTGGCAGAAATTATGGCTAGGGCACAAATGGAAGCATCATCAAGCTTCCGTTTTTTTGAAGCTTTTTTAGCTGTAGCATTAATTTACTGGGCAGTCGTAGTGATCCTAACTCGCATACAAACATGGGCAGAGGTCAAACTTAATAAGGCGTATATTAGATGATAAAATTAACCAACATCCATAAGCGCTTTGGCGATTCTCAAGTACTTAATGGTATTGATCTTGAAATCAAACAAGGTGAAATCATTGTTATCATTGGCTCCAGTGGTACCGGAAAATCGACATTACTACGAACTGTCAATTTCTTAGAAAGTGCCGATCAAGGTAAAATCACCATTGGTGACATCAGTGTTGATACAGAGAAATACTCCAAGTCAGAAGTGCTCACCCTACGCAGAAAAACAGGCTTTGTCTTTCAGAATTATGCACTCTTTGCTCATATGACAGCTAAACAAAATATAGCCGAAGGATTAATTACGGTACACAACTGGAAGAAAGGTCAAGCTCTCGAACACGCACAAAAAATCCTTGATGATATTGGGCTAGGAAATAAAGGAGATAGTTACCCAGCAGCTCTTTCCGGTGGTCAGCAGCAACGTGTAGGGATAGGTCGAGCTATGGCGCTAGAGCCCGAACTATTATTATTTGATGAACCTACTTCAGCTCTTGATCCAGAGTGGGTTGGTGAAGTCCTTCAACTTATGAAAGAGCTAGCCAATAAATCCCAGACAATGCTGGTGGTTACGCATGAAATGCAGTTTGCTCGAGAGGTTGCAGATAGAGTGATCTTTATGGCAGAAGGGCATATTGTAGAACAAGGTAATCCACAGGATATTTTTAATCATCCACAGGATCCTAGGTTAAAAAAATTTCTAAGACAGGTGGGCGGAAAATAAAGATCACCAAAGAACATCGCTTGATCCTTGAGATTTCGTTCACACTCCGTATAATCGCTCGGCCGGAATTTATCAGTTGCTCAATGATTGACACTTTGTGTGACTGTGATTACAATTCCGCCTCTTTGTTTAGAGGTGTTGGTCCATCTTCTTGCAATAGCAAAAGATAAAAACGACCAACGCAAGGATAACATTGACCTAAAACTACTGATCAGTAAAGGTAATTATCATGAAACGCACTTTTCAACCTTCAGTTCTAAAGCGCAAGCGTACTCACGGTTTCCGTGCTCGCATGGCAACTAAGAACGGTCGCAAAGTAATTAATGCACGTCGTGCAAAAGGCCGTGCGCGCCTATCAAAGTAATCATTAGTTTATTTTGAATACGTACGCGTTCGATCGGGAGTTACGTTTGTTAACTCCCGAGCATTATAAAAATGTCTTCCAGCAAGCTCATAGAGCTGGCTCACCTCATTTCACCATCATTGCTCGCAATAATTCTCTTTCTCATCCAAGATTAGGATTAGCGGTTCCTAAAAAACAGATTAAGACAGCTGTTGCACGTAATCGCTTTAAACGCCTAGCACGTGAAAGCTTTCGCAATCAGCAGCATCAACTCCCACATAAGGATTTTGTTGTTATAGCTAAAAAAAGCGCACAAGATCTCAGTAATGATGAAATGTATAAAATATTTGATAAGTTATGGCAGCGCCTGTCTCGCCCTTCACGCGGGTAGCGATCGGCTTGGTGCGTCTATATCAAGGCTTAATAAGTCCTCTGATCGGACCACGTTGTCGTTTTACTCCAACCTGCTCAACTTATACTGTTGAAGCACTAAAATCTCATGGATTTGTAAAAGGTTGTTGGTTATCGAGCAAACGTCTATTAAAATGCCACCCTTTGAATACGGGTGGTTTTGACCCAGTACCACCACTCCAGAAACAAGACAGAGATAAATAACGATGGATTCTCAACGTAATATCCTGTTGATCGCGCTAGCACTGGTTTCTTTCTTGTTGTTTCAACAATGGCAAGTTGCAAAGAACCCAGCTCCACAGCCGGTTGAACAGGCACAATCTAGCAGTACCGCACCTGCACCATCTCTTGCGGACGATTTAGATCCCGCTCCAGCACAGAAAGCGTCCGCTAAAACGATTACCGTGGCAACTGACGTCTTGACTCTGTCTATTGATACGGTGGGTGGTGACGTGATCACCGCAGACCTCAACCAATACTCAGCTGAGCTCAACTCTGCTGACTCATTCGTTTTATTAAAAAATGAGCCAGGCCATCAATTCATCGCCCAAAGTGGTTTAGTAGGGCCTCAAGGTATCGACTTAAGCGGCGGTAATCGTCCTGCGTATCAAGTCAGCTCTGATAGCTATATTCTAGCGGATGGCCAGGATGAATTGCGCATTCCAATGACTTACCAAGCAAACGGCCTTGAATATACAAAGACGTTCGTATTAAAACGTGGCAGCTATGCTGTGAATGTCGAGTATGATGTAAAAAATAACTCAGGTAACAACGCTACCTTTGGTATGTACGCGCATCTTCGCCAAAATTTAATGGACGATGGTGGCAGTATAACGATGCCAACCTATCGTGGCGGTGCATACTCAACCGAAGATACACGTTACAAGAAGTACAGCTTCGACGATATGCAAGATCGTAACTTATCAATTAACCTGTCAAACGGTCAGGGTTGGGCAGCGATGATCCAACACTATTTCGCTTCTGCGTGGATTCCTCGTGATGAACCTGGCACCAACTTATATACACGTGTTATTGGTAATTTAGGTGATATTGGCATTCGTATGCCAAATAAAACGATAGCCAATGGTGACTCAGCTACGTTTCAAGCGACCCTTTGGGTGGGACCAAAACTTCAAGATCAGATGGCCGAAGTTGCACCTAACTTAGAGTTAGTTGTTGACTATGGTTGGCTGTGGTTCATCGCTAAACCTTTACATACATTCCTATCCTTTATTCAGTCAGGTGGACAGTTATTTGGATTCATTGATTTCCCATTCGGTGTAGGAAATTGGGGTCTATCGATAATGCTACTAACTTTCTGCATTCGTGGTGCTATGTACCCGTTGACTAAAGCACAGTACACCTCAATGGCCAAAATGCGTATGTTGCAACCTAAGTTGCAAGCAATGCGTGAGCGTATTGGTGATGACCGCCAGCGCATGAGCCAAGAAATGATGGAATTGTATAAGAAAGAGAAAGTGAACCCACTTGGTGGCTGTTTACCTCTTATATTACAGATGCCTATTTTCATCGCTCTTTATTGGGCACTGATGGAGTCGGTTGAATTGCGTCACTCGCCATTCTTTGGCTGGATTACTGATTTATCAGCACAAGACCCATACTATATCTTGCCACTGCTGATGGGTGTTTCTATGTTCATGATTCAAAAAATGAGCCCGACTACTGTTACTGACCCGATGCAGCAGAAGATAATGACCTTTATGCCGGTTATGTTTACTTTCTTCTTCCTATTCTTCCCATCTGGGTTGGTTCTTTACTGGCTAGTATCGAACGTTGTGACACTCATCCAGCAAACTTTGATATACAAGTCACTAGAAAAGAAAGGCTTACATAGCAAATAAACCTTAATAAGAAATAACATAAAAAGGCGGCCAAAGGGTCGCCTTTTAGTTTTGAGCTGATTACAATTCAGCTAAGATATATTTGCCTTTATTTCGGCATCCAGACACAACACAGGCACATTTATGACAACTGATACCATTGTTGCTCAAGCCACAGCTCCCGGTCGTGGAGGCGTTGGTATTATCCGAGTATCCGGCCCTCTTGCAGGTCAAGTCGCATTGGAAGTGACAGGTAAAGAACTACGCCATCGTTATGCTGAATACCTGCCATTTATAGACCAAAATAGTATCCAAATTGATCAAGGTATTGCTCTTTTTTTCCCCAACCCAAACTCCTTTACTGGCGAAGATGTACTTGAACTACAAGGGCACGGGGGTCCTGTCGTAATGGATATGCTAATCAAGCGTATATTAAAAATAGAGGGGATAAGAACCGCACGACCTGGTGAGTTTTCTGAAAGAGCATTTCTTAATGATAAGTTAGATCTTGCTCAAGCAGAAGCCATTGCCGATCTAATTGATGCCAGCTCTGAACAAGCGGCTAAATCCGCTTTACAGTCTCTTCAAGGTGCTTTTTCACAACGTATTCATACCTTAGTCGAGTCACTCATCCATCTTAGGATCTATGTCGAAGCAGCGATTGACTTCCCAGAGGAAGAAATCGACTTTCTCGCCGATGGAAAGGTATCAGCAGATCTTCAGGCTATTATAGATAACCTCAATTCCGTGCGTAAAGAAGCCAACCAAGGTGCCATTATGCGTGAGGGGATGAAAGTCGTTATCGCAGGCCGGCCCAATGCTGGTAAATCTAGCCTTCTTAATGCTTTATCTGGCAAAGACTCTGCGATAGTAACCGATATTGCAGGTACGACTCGTGATGTTCTTCGTGAGCACATACATATAGATGGCATGCCCCTGCACATCATTGACACCGCTGGATTACGTGATGCATCTGATGAAGTGGAAAGAATCGGTATAGAAAGAGCTTGGGAAGAGATCGAACAAGCAGATCGGGTACTTTTCATGGTTGATGGAACGACAACGGAAGACACAGACCCAAAAGAGATTTGGCCTGACTTTGTCGACCGTTTACCGAGTAATATCGGAATAACTGTGATCCGTAATAAAGCCGATCAAACAAATGAAGAGATCGGCATTTGTCACGTTAATGTACCAACCCTGATTCGTTTATCTGCACGAACAGGCCAAGGTATTGAGTCATTACGTCAACACCTCAAAGAGTGCATGGGTTTTTCAGGAAACAATGAAGGAGGCTTTATGGCTCGGCGACGTCACCTTGAAGCACTTGAGGTAGCAGCAGAACATATTCTCATTGGCCAGCAACAGCTAGAAGGTTATATGGCTGGAGAAATTCTTGCAGAAGAGCTGAGGATTGCTCAGCAGCACCTCAACGAAATTACTGGAGAATTTAGTTCTGACGATTTACTCGGTCGTATTTTTTCTTCCTTCTGTATTGGAAAATAACTCATTAGCTCGACTATTATTTCGAGCGGTCATTAGATAAAGGAAACCACATGATCCAAATCATCACAGGCAGTACTTTAGGTGGGGCTGAATATGTTGGCGATCACCTCAGCGATCTTCTGAATAAAAAAGGGATTGAAACCTGTATTCACAATCAACCTCAACTCAGTGAAATTCCAGCTGAAGGGACTTGGCTAATCATCACTTCTACCCACGGGGCTGGAGATTACCCAGATAATATTCAGCCTTTTATTCAAGCATTACAAACTTCACCCCCCAAAATGTCAGGTGTTAAATATGCTGTGATTGCCATCGGTGACTCAAGTTACGATACCTTCTGCGGGGCAGGTAAACACGCTTATGCTTTATTAGAAGATATTGGAGCAACACCAGTAACTGACTGTCTAACCATTGACGTTCTTAGCCATATAGTGGCAGAAGATGCAGCAGAAGTTTGGTTAGCAAAGCATATACATCAACTTTAAGAAGCCCCTTACTGGAAGTGGATTTTAGTAACCACTTCCTCAAATTTCCCCGTATCCAACCAAATAAGCTTCCTTTTTCCCTGTGCATAAAATAGCAGTTATCCGGTGATTAACCTTTAGTTATCCAAAGAACAAAGTAAGATCCAATCTTGCCCTGTGTATAACTTGCCATTTTGATCCCAGGAAATCCTCATCTAGATCAAAGCTAGATCACAGAATAAGATCTGATTAATATCGATGATCTTGTTGATCATTTTTCACTTATCCACAGAGATCGTCGATCCTAATAATAGATCCAATAAAAGATCATATATAAGATCATATAACATTAAGCTTTGTCAGTGACTTATATTAAAAGTATGAAAAGCGATTTTCTATCACACTGAAAGCAGGTAGAATGACCCTCTTCGGATTTGTCCATAGTTCTCTTAAATACCAGAGGTCAGTGCATGCTGTATCATGAAAAATTTGATGTCATTGTTGTGGGTGGCGGACACGCTGGAACGGAAGCAGCTCTAGCATCAGCACGCACAGGACAAAAAACACTCTTACTCACACATAACATTGATACTCTTGGTCAAATGTCATGTAATCCCGCAATAGGTGGAATAGGCAAAGGCCACTTAGTCAAAGAAGTCGACGCCATGGGTGGTCTGATGGCTCAAGCCATTGATCATGCGGGTATTCAATTTAGAACTCTTAATGCATCTAAAGGCCCAGCAGTGAGAGCAACTCGAGCTCAAGCTGATCGTGCCTTGTATAAATCCTATGTACGGGAAGCATTAGAAAATACGCCTAACCTTACTTTGTTTCAGCAATCTGTAGATGATTTAGTTGTTGAACAAGAAAAAGCCATCGGTGTAATAACCCAAATGGGCTTAAAATTCCACGCTAAAGCTATTGTGCTTACAGTTGGTACCTTTCTTGGTGGTAAGATTCATATTGGCATGGAGAATGCGTCTGGAGGACGTGCAGGCGATCCACCATCTATCGCTTTAGCCAATAGATTGCGAGAATTACCATTTCGTGTTGATCGTCTTAAAACAGGTACACCACCTAGAGTGGATGCTAGAAGTGTAGATTTTTCAGATCTTAGTGTTCAGCATGGTGACGATCCAACTCCCATATTTTCGTTTATGGGTGATCGTACTCAGCATCCAACACAAATCCCATGTTTTATTACTTATACTAATGATCATACTCATGAGATTATTAGAAAAAACCTCGATCGAAGTCCCATGTATTCTGGTGTTATTGAAGGTATTGGCCCACGCTATTGCCCATCGATTGAAGATAAAGTCATGCGTTTCGCTGATAAAAGCAGTCATCAAATATTTATCGAGCCCGAAGGGCTAAATACTCATGAATTGTACCCTAATGGAATTTCAACTAGTTTACCGTTTGATGTTCAAGTAAAAATTGTACAATCCATGAAAGGATTTGAAAATGCGCATATAGTCCGTCCAGGGTATGCCATTGAATATGATTTCTTCGATCCAAGAGATCTTAAACAAACATATGAGACTAAATTTATTGGTGGGCTATTCTTTGCAGGACAAATTAACGGCACGACAGGTTATGAAGAAGCTGCAGCTCAAGGTCTAATGGCTGGACTCAACGCAAGTCTCTTTAGTCAAGAAAAAGAAGGGTGGAGCCCTAGACGTGATCAAGCCTACATGGGCGTTTTGATTGATGACCTATCCACGATGGGAACTAAAGAACCTTATCGTATGTTTACCTCTCGAGCTGAGTATCGTTTGCTTTTGAGAGAAGATAATGCCGATCTACGTTTAACTGAGAAGGCACGTGAATTAGGTTTGGTTGATGATATACGTTGGGCACGCTTTAACCAAAAAATTGAAAACATAACCAAAGAAAGACAAAGACTTCAAGACATTTGGATGAATCCTAAATCTTCTGGGGTGGATCAACTTAATTCATTACTTAAAACACCAATGATCCGTGAAGCTAGTGGTGAAGATTTACTGCGTCGCCCTGAAATGACTTATCAAAAACTGACCCAGTTAGAAGAATTTAGCCCCTCTCTAGATGATGCTCAAGCGTCTGAGCAGGTCGAAACTCAAGTTAAGTATGAAGGTTATATCAAACGTCAGCAGGACGAAATTGAGAAATCGTTACGCCATGAGCATACCCTTTTACCAACTGATTTGGATTATGCTAGCGTTAAAGGTTTGTCAAATGAGGTAGTGGTTAAACTCAATGATTCAAGACCTGAATCTATTGGTATGGCGTCGCGTATATCCGGAATTACCCCTGCTGCTATATCAATCCTATTAGTTCACTTAAAGAAACAGGGCATACTGAGAAAAGGCGGTGAAGCATAATGAGTCAATTACGTGTTCAACTGGACTCTTTGATCGCTCAAACTACACTTGAAGTATCTGACAAACAAAGAATGCAGTTGGTTGGATATGTCGAAATGCTCCACAAATGGAATAAAGCTTATAATCTTACTTCGGTGCGTGAGCCTAGTGATATGGTGGTAAAGCATATCCTTGATAGCATAATTGTTAGTGAATACTTACAGGGTGAACGTTTTATTGATGTTGGAACAGGCCCCGGGTTGCCTGGAATCCCACTAGCAATAATGCAACCAGATAAGGAATTTTATTTACTAGACAGCTTGGGAAAAAGAATCCGTTTTATTAAGCAAGTATTGCATGAACTGCGTATTGGTAATGTAATTCCCGTTCAGAGTAGAGTTGAGCAGTTTCAGCCAGAACATAAATTTGATGGTGTGTTGAGTCGAGCTTTTGCGTCCATGACGGATATGGTTGAATGGTGTCATCATCTTCCTAAAGAATGTTCAGGACGCTTTTTAGCGTTAAAAGGACAATTACCACAAGATGAGATTACACAGTTGCCGAGTTGGTGTTCTGTGACAGACGTCAAAGCTTTGAGTGTTCCTCAATTGGAAGGCGAGCGTCATCTAGTAATCTTATCCCGCAAGGAATAAAAGCGAGGTTAGTCGTGGGAAAAATCGTAGCAATCGCAAACCAGAAAGGTGGCGTTGGTAAAACAACCACATGTATCAACTTAGCAGCATCTATGGCTGCTACGAAACGTAAAGTATTGGTTATCGATCTTGACCCCCAAGGCAACGCAACTATGGCAAGTGGTGTCGACAAATACCAAGTTGATGCCACAGCATACGAGCTATTGGTTGAGGAAGTAGCATTTGACGATGTCGTTTGCCGTAAAACCTCTGGAAATTATGATCTTATCGCTGCCAATGGCGATGTAACAGCTGCTGAAATTAAACTAATGGAAGTGTTTGCTCGTGAAGTGCGATTAAAGCAGGCTCTTGCTCCAGTACGTGATAACTATGATTTTATCTTTATTGATTGCCCTCCATCACTAAATCTTTTAACAATTAATGCGATGGCGGCTGCTGATTCTGTCTTGGTTCCTATGCAGTGTGAGTATTTTGCCCTTGAAGGGTTAACAGCACTGATGGATACTATTAGTAAATTGGCTGCGGTGGTAAATGAAAAACTTAAGATCGAAGGTTTGTTGCGTACTATGTACGATCCTCGCAACCGTTTATCGAATGAAGTTTCTGATCAGTTAAAGAAGCACTTTGGTAACAAAGTGTACCGTACAGTAATTCCACGTAATGTTCGTCTTGCTGAAGCGCCAAGTCATGGAAAGCCAGCAATGTACTACGATAAATACTCCGCAGGCGCAAAAGCTTATCTAGCACTGGCTGGAGAGATGCTTCGTCGCGATGAAATCCCAGCATAATTTAATCAAAGGAAGTTTGTTTCATGTCTAAGCGTGGTTTAGGTAAAGGGTTAGATGCTCTACTTTCTACGAGCTCTCTTGCGCGTAACAAGCAGCAAAGTGCGATGCACAGTCAGGAACTTTCTTCCGAAGGAGAATTGACGGATATCAATATTAATTCTCTTAAACCTGGGATGTATCAACCACGTACAGATATGGAACCGGAAGCACTTGAAGAGTTGGCGGCCTCGATTGAATCACAGGGAATTATCCAACCTATAGTCGTACGCCAAGTCGATAATGATAAGTTTGAGATTATTGCTGGTGAAAGGCGTTGGCGAGCTGCACGTAAGGCGGGCTTAAAAGAAGTACCTTGCGTGATCAAAAATGTTGATGATCGTGCAGCTATCGCGATGGCATTAATCGAAAATATTCAGCGTGAAGATCTTAATGTGATCGAAGAGGCTGTAGCCTTGGATCGCCTTCAAGAAGAGTTTTCATTAACTCATCAACAAGTAGCTGAAGTTATTGGTAAATCTAGAACAACGGTGACTAACTTGCTGAGGTTAAATCAGCTTGAGATGGACGTTAAGTATCTTTTGTCGGAAAAGCTACTTGAGATGGGACATGCGCGAGCGTTGTTGGCTCTTGATGCTGAGCAGCAAGTGGATGTCGCTGAATTGGTCGCTAAGAAGCGTATGACAGTACGTCAGACTGAACAGTTAGTGAAAAAGTGTCTTCAGCCGCAGTCTGAGGATAAAAGCCAATCACAAGATACTGAGGCGCAGCAAATATCACAAAAATTAAGTGAAATGTTGGATGCTAAGGTAGCAATAGTTAAAGCCAGAAATGGCACCTCCAAGGTAACAATTAGTCTAGATGAGCCTCATAAATTAGAGCATCTTATTGCCAAGCTGGCAGGCTAGATGACATAATCACTTCCAGTCAATTATGTAAAAAGCGATTTTTTGTGCGAAAGTTGTCGGTTTGTAAACAAAATTGTAACTTTTTGCGGTGTTTTAATTGCATTCAATAAGACTCGCCGTATAATTTTCGCCAATTTCCCAGCATCGAGGTAATAACGCTGTGGATTTTACTCGAGGTACGAATACATGGTAGCGGCGTTAGCTAGACCAGGGCGAGAGCTTGCAAAGCGATTGTTAATGATCCAGCTTGGCGCGGTTACATTAATGGCAGTGGTAATGGCACTAGCTGTAAATGCTAAATGGGGACTTTCTGCACTGATTGGCGGCGGCATTTGTGTTGTGGCTAATGCGGTGTTTGCTTGGTTTGCGTTTAAGTACGGAGGAGCTCGTGCTGCTAAGCGCATTGCGAATTCTTTCTACGCAGGCGAAGCGTTGAAAATCTTCATTACGGTTGCGCTTTTTTCCATTGCCTACATGTATATACAGGTGGAACTTGTTCCCCTTAAGCTAACCTATTTGCTGGCACTAGGTATTAATATCTGTGCGCCAGTGCTATTCATTAACAACAAAAAAATAGGATGAGTTATGGCTGCGCCAGGTGAAGCGCTAACTTCGTCCGGATACATTTCCCACCACCTTACAAACCTTTCTACTTATAAGTTAGGTCTTGTAGCGGAGGAGGCAAGTTTCTGGAACGTACATATCGATAGCCTGTTTTTTTCTTGGTTTACTGGTTTAATTTTCCTTGGAATCTTTTACAAAGTAGCAAAGAGAACAACAGCGGGTGTACCAGGTAAGCTTCAGTGTGCTGTAGAAATGATCGTTGAATTTGTCGCAGAAAACGTCAAAGACACGTTCCATGGACGCAACCCACTGATCGCACCTTTAGCACTGACTATCTTTTGTTGGGTATTTATAATGAACTTGATGGACTTGGTTCCTATCGATTTCTTACCTTACCCAGCAGAGCATTGGCTTGGTATTCCTTATCTTAAGGTTGTACCGTCTGCTGATGTAAATATCACCATGGCTATGGCTCTAGGCGTGTTCGCTCTGATGATTTATTACAGCATCAAGGTGAAAGGTCTAGGTGGATTCGCTAAAGAATTAGCATTACATCCATTTAATCACCCACTAATGATTCCGTTTAACCTACTTATTGAAGTGGTTTCGCTATTAGCAAAACCTTTATCACTTGGTATGCGTCTATTCGGTAATATGTTCGCGGGTGAGGTTGTATTCATTCTTTGTGCGGCTATGCTGCCATGGTATTTACAATGGATGGGTTCACTTCCGTGGGCAATATTCCATGTATTGGTTATTACGATTCAAGCCTTCGTATTTATGATGTTGACAGTTGTTTACCTGTCAATGGCACACGAAGACAGTGATCATTAATTTTTTTAAAGCTTTTATTTGGGCAACTAGCCAACAACTATAAATTGGAGATAGTAATGGAAACTTTACTGAGCTTTTCTGCAATCGCCGTAGGTCTTATCGTCGGTCTTGCTTCTCTTGGTACAGCGATTGGTTTCGCTCTTTTAGGTGGTAAATTCCTTGAAGGTGCAGCGCGTCAACCAGAAATGGCTCCTATGTTACAAGTTAAGATGTTCATCATCGCGGGTCTACTTGATGCGGTTCCAATGATTGGTATCGTAATCGCACTTCTATTCACGTTTGCGAACCCGTTCGTTGGTCAACTAGGTTAATCACTGTTAAGAGTCGACAAGCTTAGCTTGTTATTGATTAACACTTAGTCCGAATAGAAGGGGTAGCTGTTGTGAACATAAATGCAACTCTGCTAGGTCAAGCAATCTCGTTTGCACTATTTGTCTGGTTCTGCATGAAATATGTATGGCCACCGTTAATGCAAGCGATCGAAGAGCGTCAGAAGAAAATAGCTGACGGCCTGCAAGCAGCCGAACGTGCTGCTAAGGACTTGGATCTAGCACAAGCAAACGCTTCTGATCAGTTGAAAGAAGCGAAGCGCACAGCAACTGAGGTCATCGAGCAAGCGAATAAACGCAAAGCTCAAATTCTAGATGAAGCACGTGAAGAAGCTCAGACTGAACGTCAGAAAATTCTATCACAAGCCGAAGCTGAACTTGAAGCTGAACGTAATCGTGCACGCGATGAGCTGCGCAAACAAGTTGCAACTCTGGCTGTAGCTGGTGCTGAGAAAATCATTGAGCGTTCTATTGATAAAGATGCGCACAGAGATATTCTTGACAACATTACTGCAAAACTTTAGATGGAGGGGTGCATATGTCTGATATGACTACTATCGCACGCCCCTATGCTAAAGCAGCATTCGACTTTGCTGTGGAAAAGGGTGCATTGGACCAATGGGGTCAGATGTTATCTTTTGCTGCAGAAGTTGCTAAAAACGAGCAAATACACGAACTCCTAACAGGGTATATGTCAGCAGATAAACTGGCAGAAGTATTTGTAGCTGTTTGTGGTGACCAGGTTGATGTTCATGGCCAAAACCTTTTAAAGGTAATGGCAGAGAATGGTCGTTTGTCGACCCTTCCTGATGTTTGTAAGCAGTTCCTAGCGCTTAAAAAAGAGCGTGAGAAAGAGATTGATGTTGAAGTTATTTCGGCTTCAGAACTTTCACAAGAACAAGCTACAAATATCAGCAGCAAACTTGAGCAGCGTTTAGAACGCAAAGTGAAGCTGAATTGCAGTATAGATGAGGCCCTACTTGGTGGGGTGATTATTCGAGCCGGAGACTTAGTCATCGATGATTCAGCGCGTGGTCGTCTGAATCGCTTAAGCGATGCATTGCAGTCTTAATGGGGATTGGAGCATGCAACTTAATTCCACTGAAATTAGCGATCTAATTAAACAACGTATCGAATCTTTCGATGTTGTTAGTGAAGCTCGCAACGAAGGTACTATCGTATCGGTAAGTGATGGTATCATTCGCATTCACGGTCTAGCAGACGTGATGCAAGGTGAAATGATTGAATTACCGGGTAGCCGTTATGCGCTAGCACTTAACCTTGAGCGTGACTCGGTTGGTGCTGTGGTAATGGGTCCATATGCTGACCTAAAGGAAGGCATGAAAGTTACAGGTACAGGTCGAATTCTCGAAGTACCAGTTGGTCCTGAGTTGCTAGGGCGCGTAGTGAATACACTAGGTGAGCCTATTGATGGTAAAGGTCCAATTGAAGCTAAATTATCTTCGCCTGTAGAAGTGATTGCACCAGGTGTAATCGACCGTCAATCGGTTGATCAACCTGTTCAAACTGGTTACAAGTCTGTTGACTCAATGATCCCAATTGGTCGTGGTCAGCGTGAACTTGTGATTGGTGACCGTCAAACGGGTAAAACTGCTTTAGCGATTGATGCGATCATTAACCAGAAAAATTCTGGTATTTACTCAATTTACGTGGCAATTGGTCAGAAAGCTTCGACTATCGCTAACGTGGTTCGTAAACTAGAAGAACATGGTGCTCTAGCAAACACAATTGTGGTTGTTGCGTCAGCTTCTGAATCTGCAGCGCTGCAATATCTTGCGCCTTACGCAGGTTGTACGATGGGAGAGTATTTCCGTGATCGCGGTGAAGATGCATTGATTGTTTATGATGATCTATCTAAACAAGCTGTTGCTTATCGTCAGATTTCCCTACTACTTAAGCGTCCACCAGGCCGTGAAGCATTCCCAGGTGATGTATTCTACCTTCACTCTCGTCTACTAGAGCGTGCTGCTCGTGTTAACGCGGATTATGTAGAAAAGTTCACTAATGGTGAAGTGAAAGGTAAGACTGGCTCTTTGACTGCCCTACCTATCATTGAAACTCAAGCTGGTGACGTTTCAGCATTCGTACCGACTAACGTAATCTCGATTACAGATGGTCAGATCTTCCTGCAAACTGAGCTATTCAATGCGGGCGTTCGCCCTGCTGTTGACCCTGGTATATCAGTATCTCGTGTAGGTGGTTCAGCTCAGACTAAAATCATCAAGAAACTATCAGGTGGTATACGTACAGCACTTGCTGCATACCGTGAACTTGCAGCTTTTGCTCAGTTTTCTTCTGATCTTGATGATGCTACGAAGAAACAGTTGGATCATGGCCAGAAAGTAACAGAGCTAATGAAGCAAAAGCAGTATGCTCCTATGTCTGTTTTTGACCAAGCGTTAACTATCTTTGCAGCAGAGCGTGGCTATCTTGATGATGTAGAACTGAATAAAGTTCTAGATTTCGAGGCGGCTTTACTATCGTATGCTCGCGGTCAATACGCAGAACTTGCGTCTGAGATCGACAAGACGGGTGCTTACAACAAAGATATCGAAGCTCAGCTTAAGAAGCTGGTCGACGATTTCAAAGCAACCCAAACTTGGTAATAGGTCGGTGGCATTAATTGCCACCAGCTAATGGAGAGTAACGATGGCCGGCGCAAAAGAGATACGTAATAAAATCGGTAGTGTTAAAAGCACGCAGAAAATTACGAAAGCGATGGAAATGGTAGCAGCTTCAAAAATGCGTCGTTCTCAAGACGCTATGGAAGCTTCTCGTCCATATGCTGAAACAATGCGTAAAGTGATCGGTCATGTGGCAAACGCAAATCTAGAGTACCGTCATCCGTACCTAGAGGAGCGTGAGGCGAAACGAGTTGGTTACATCATAGTTTCTACAGACCGAGGCTTGTGTGGTGGTTTGAACATTAACGTGTTCAAGAAAGCCATTACAGATATGAAAGCTTGGAAAGACAAAGGTGCTGAAGTTGAACTGGCCGTCGTTGGTTCAAAAGCAACTGCGTTTTTTAATAACAGTGGCGCTAAAGTTGCTGCACAGGTATCAGGCCTGGGTGATAGCCCAAGTTTGGAAGACCTGATTGGTTCTGTGAGCGTAATGCTGAAGAGATATGATGAAGGTGAACTGGACCGTCTGTATGTAGTGTTCAATAAGTTTGTCAACACTATGGTTCAGCAACCAACGATCGATCAATTGCTACCTTTGCCTAAATCAGATAGCGAAGAGATGCAGCGTGATCATTCATGGGACTACATTTATGAGCCTGAGCCACAGCCTTTACTGGACGCACTATTAGTTCGTTACGTAGAGTCACAGGTGTATCAGGGAGTAATTGAGAACCTTGCTTGTGAGCAAGCGGCTCGAATGGTTGCGATGAAAGCTGCAACTGATAACGCGTCCAATTTGATTGATGATCTAGAACTTGTGTACAACAAAGCCCGTCAGGCTGCGATTACACAAGAACTGTCGGAAATTGTTAGTGGTGCGGCTGCGGTTTAAGCGTAGGTAAAACTAAATAGTTTAGAGGATTAACGATGGCTACAGGTAAGATCGTACAGATCATCGGTGCGGTAGTCGACGTAGAGTTCCCACAGAGTGAAGTACCTAGTGTATATGACGCTCTAAACGTAACGGACTCAAAAGAGCGTTTAGTTCTTGAAGTTCAGCAACAGCTAGGCGGTGGCGTAGTTCGTTGTATCGTAATGGGTAGCTCTGATGGTTTACGTCGTGGAGTGGAAGTTGTCAATACTGGCGCTCCAATTTCAGTACCCGTTGGTACTAAGACCCTAGGTCGTATCATGAACGTTCTAGGTGACGCAATTGACGAGCGTGGTGACATCGGTGCAGAAGAGAAATACTCTATTCACCGTGAAGCGCCAAGCTACGAAGAGCAGTCAAACGAAACATCCCTGCTAGAGACGGGTGTTAAAGTAATCGACTTGATTTGTCCATTCGCTAAGGGTGGTAAAATTGGTCTATTTGGTGGTGCAGGTGTAGGTAAGACCGTTAACATGATGGAGCTTATCAACAACATTGCATTACAGCACTCAGGTCTATCAGTGTTTGCTGGTGTTGGTGAGCGAACTCGTGAAGGTAACGATTTCTACTTTGAGATGCAGGAAGCTGGCGTTGTAAACGTTGAAAATCCTGAAGAGTCAAAAGTTGCGATGGTTTACGGTCAGATGAACGAGCCACCAGGTAACCGTTTACGTGTTGCTTTGACTGGTTTGACAATGGCTGAGCGTTTCCGTGATGAAGGACGTGATGTTCTTCTGTTTGTTGATAACATCTACCGTTACACATTGGCAGGTACTGAAGTGTCAGCACTTCTTGGTCGTATGCCTTCAGCGGTAGGTTATCAGCCTACTCTAGCGGAAGAAATGGGTGTACTTCAAGAGCGTATCACATCAACTAAAGCCGGTTCTATCACGTCTGTACAGGCGGTATATGTTCCTGCGGATGACTTGACTGACCCATCTCCAGCAACAACGTTTGCGCACTTAGATGCAACGGTTGTACTTAACCGTAATATTGCAGCTATGGGTTTATACCCAGCGATCGACCCACTAGATTCGACTTCTCGTCAGCTAGATCCTTTAGTGGTAGGTCAAGAGCATTACGACATTGCGCGTGGTGTTCAATCTACTCTACAGCGTTATAAAGAGCTGAAAGATATCATTGCGATTCTAGGTATGGATGAGCTATCTGAAGGTGATAAGCAAGTTGTATCTCGTGCACGTAAGATAGAGCGTTTCCTTACTCAGCCTTATCACGTAGCGGAAGTATTTACTGGCGACCCAGGTGTTTACGTATCTCTTAAAGAGACTTTACGTGGCTTCAAAGGTCTTCTAGCTGGTGATTACGATGACGTTCCAGAGCAAGCGTTTATGTACTGTGGTGCAATTGACGATGCCATCGAGAATGCGAAGAAGCTATAAGGCTAACTAGGAGGCGATATGGCACCAATAACCTTTCACCTAGACGTAGTCAGCGCTGAAAAGAAATTATTTTCTGGTCGTGTTGAAACGTTTCAGGTGACCGGTAGCGAGGGTGAGCTAGGTATTTTCCATGGCCACACTCCGCTACTGACCGCTATCAAGCCTGGTATGGTGCGTATTGTGAAACAGCACGGCCACGAGGAAATTATTTACGTTTCCGGTGGTATGATAGAAGTGCAGCCTGGTACAGCGACTGTATTGGCAGACACAGCTATCCGTGGTGAGGAGCTAGACGCAGCGAAGGCAGAAGAAGCCAAGCGCCGCGCTGAGGAGAATATTCAGAATCAGCATGGCGATATGGACTTTGCTCAAGCGGCCAGTGAGCTGGCAAAAGCCATTGCTCAGCTACGTGTTATCGAGCTGACAAAGAAACGCCGTTAAGGCAACTTTCGGTGTTTTAAAGTGATAAAGGCGGTCAAATGACCGCCTTTTTTCTATTTTTTAAGGGAAATACTTCCAGAGCAGTTAACTAATTTTTAGTTAAAGTCTAAAATACTTCTCAGTTTAATAACTTCATCTAAAGGTTTTGAATGAAATTTAGCGCGGTGATTCTCGCAGCGGGTAAAGGGACTCGCATGTACTCTAGTAAGCCTAAGGTGTTACATACCTTGGCTGGAAAGCCTATGGTTCAACATGTTGTTGACACATGTAAAAATTTGGGAGCACAAAATGTGCACCTAGTATTTGGTCATGGTGGTGATCAGATGCAGAGAGAACTTTGTGGCGAGCCAGTTAACTGGGTTCTTCAGGCCGAACAGTTGGGTACAGGACATGCGGTTGATCAAGCATCTGCTCAATTTGAAAATGATGAAAAGATTTTAGTTCTCTACGGTGACGTGCCTTTAATATCTGAGGAAACACTAGAAAGTCTACTTGATGCTCAACCTAATGGTGGTATCGCGTTACTAACAGTCGTGTTGGATAACCCAACGGGTTACGGTCGTATTGTTCGTAATAATGGGCCAGTTGTAGCTATTGTTGAGCAAAAAGACGCGACAGAAGAGCAAAAGCTGATTAAAGAGATCAACACTGGTGTTATGGTTGCTACTGGTGGTGATTTGAAACGCTGGCTTTCTGGCCTTAACAATAACAATGCTCAAGGTGAATATTACCTTACTGATATTATTGCAGCTGCCCATAATGAGGGGCGTGCTGTGGAAGCCGTTCATCCTGTAAATGCTATAGAAGTAGAGGGAGTGAATGATAGAGCGCAGCTTGCTCGTTTAGAGCGTGCTTTTCAAGAAATGCAGGCACAAAAGTTACTCGAACAAGGGGTAATGTTACGCGATCCAGCGCGCTTTGATCTTCGTGGAGAGTTACAGTGTGGGGTGGATTGTGAAATCGATACCAATGTCATTATTGAAGGTAAAGTCACACTAGGTGATAAAGTGACAATTGGCACCGGTTGCGTACTTAAGGATTGTGAAATCGATGACAACACTGTTATTCGTCCATACAGTGTGATTGAAGGTGCCACAGTGGCAGAGGATTGTACCGTTGGTCCATTCACACGCCTTCGCCCTGGTGCTGAAATGCGCAATGGCTCTCATGTAGGTAACTTTGTTGAAGTAAAAAACACTCTATTAGGCGAAGGCTCCAAGGCTAATCATCTAACATACCTAGGTGATGCTCAAATTGGTGAGCGAACTAATATTGGTGCTGGTACGATCACCTGTAACTATGATGGCGTTAACAAGTTTAGAACTATCATAGGTAATGATGTCTTTATTGGTTCTGATAGCCAGTTAGTTGCACCAGTGGTAGTGGCTGATGGTGTGACTCTTGGTGCAGGAACTACTTTAACTAAAGATGTTGAGGAAGGTGAGTTGGTCATTACTCGCGTTAAAGAGCGAATGATAAAAAATTGGCAAAGGCCGACTAAAAAATAATATATCGAAAGCGCCGCTATTTAGCGGCGCTTTTTAATGCTACCTATTTTTCAGTCACTATTTGTGTTTCACTAGCATCTATAGTTGCCTCTGGTTGGTTGCGATTCGCCAGCCAATAGCCAATCCATAGCCCACCCATACATATTATGATGGCAACACCTGTTACGGCTTGGGCTTGGCTAGCCATTGCTGCGACTAATGCACTAGCAAGGCTACTGATACATATTTGTAAGCTGTTTTGTAAACCCGCTGCTGTTGCTGGGCTTTGTTTGGCACTTGCTAGCGCTCTGTTGACAACAATGGGGTAAAGAGCACCATTTGCGACAGCTATTAGGCAGAATGGAGCCAAAATGGGCCAGATAGAAGAAAGGTGAAATTGTGAGGCTATCAAAATAACAATCGCAGCAAGGCTGAATAACCCGATAATCTGGCGAAGGATGTATTCATCACCATGTTTAGAAACGCATTTTTTACCTAGGTATCCACCAGCCATAAAAGCAATGGTTTGAGGTATAAAGCTTAGGCCTATATCCTTAGCATCATAACCTAATTGAGCCATTATTTCTGGCATGCCAGTTAGGTAAGCAAAGAATGCTGCCGATGCTGTGGCAAACATCGCCACATTACCCAAATAGGTTTTAGATGTGATTAAGGCTTTTATATCAGCTTTAATAGAAGATTTTTTGGTTTTCTCTTTTGGGCTCCCCTGCGCCATAGTTGCAGCGATCAATACCAATCCAACAATAGTTAAAGTAATAAATATACTACGCCATCCCCAGAGATCAGAGAGTGCTACGCCCAATTGAGGTGCTAATGCAGGGGAAAGTGCCACTAGGGGCATAATAGTGGCAAAAATCTGTTGGCTTTTATTTGCATGACGTTTAATGACCATAGCTTGCCAGATAACTGCTGGGGCACAAACACCGATAGCTTGAATGAAGCGCAGAGTCAGAAGTTGCCATACTTGATCGCTAAATGTTAAACCCAAAGAGGCAAGTGTAAATAGGCTCAAGCCAGCAGCTAGAGTGTTTCGATAACCAAATTTATCAGATGCGAGTCCCCAAGATAGTTGTCCGATAGCCATTCCGATAAGAAAGACGGTGAGAGATAGTGCTATTTGTTCTGGTCCAGTTGCAAAATCATGTTGCATCGCTTTAAAAGCAGGAAGATACATGTCGGTGGCGACAAATCCCAGCATGGATAGACAGGCTAAATAGAAAAATTGCAGTTTAGATATATTCATTTGAATTCCATTCAAAATAATTCATGGATTACTTTCGTTATTTATCAGTGTTAATGTAGGCTTTTATATTTTACCCATGATGTTTTTAGCTTTTAAGCGCTATTTTTTATGGTTATCAATCAAAAAAATTGAAGGGAAATGGTAGGTATGTTTTCTCAAGCATCTTTAGAGCTGGTGGATACGGTTGCTCGGCTTGGAAGTTTTACTTCTGCTGCGCAAGTATTACATAAGGTACCCTCTGCAATCAGTTATGGTGTTCGTCAGATTGAGCAGGACCTAGATGTTGTTTTGTTTCGGCGTCTCCCCAGAAAGGTGGAGTTGACTGTTGCTGGAGAGGTGTTTGTCGAGCAAGCCAGAGCCATGTTACGACAGATGGAAGAGGTTAAGTCTCAAACTAAGCGTGCGGCGCATGGCTGGCAAAAAACATTGAAATTGACTCTTGATAATGTTGTAAAGCTCGAATGCTTAAAGCCCTTGGTTGAAGATTTTTACCAAACTTTTCCATATGCAGAGCTACAAATTAATATGGAAGTATTTAATGGTTCTTGGGAAGCAATATCACAAGAAAGAGCGGACATTGTTATTGGCGCGACCTCGGCTATTCCGGTTGGGGGTGACTTTGAAGTGAAGGATATGGGAGGTCTGGATTGGACATTTGTAGTTGCCCCACACCACCCATGTGCACAGTATCAGGTTCTGACAGAAGAGTTTGTCAGCCAATTTCCAGCCATTTGTTTGGATGATACATCTAATGTGTTGCCTAAACGTCATTCTGGCCATTACCCATACCAGCGTCGATTACTGTTGCCAAATTGGCATACGGCAACAGAGTGCTTAAAAAATGGCGTAGGTGTTGGCTACATGCCAAGTCATATTGCTGTGCCTTTAGTTCACCAGGGTGCTTTGTTAGAAAAGTTATTGCCAGATGATAATCCAGTTAGTCGATGCTGCTTGGTATGGCGTAAAGATGCCAATCATAAACTGATTCAATGGATGGTAGATTATTTAGGTGATGGTGAGAAATTGCACAAGGATTGGCTTAAATATGATGAATAATATGTGGATATGAATAAGGCCAGTTTAACCTGGCCTTATATGTTAAGGTTACGGGCGTTCGAACACGGTAGCAATACCTTGACCTAAGCCAATACACATAGTCGCTAGACCATATTTAGCGTTCTTATCTTCCATAAGGTTGATCAGAGTGGTTGAAATGCGAGAACCTGAGCAACCTAATGGATGGCCAAGAGCGATTGCACCACCATTGAGGTTTACCTTCTCTTCCATTACCTCGAGTAGACCTAAGTCTTTTGCACATGGCAGAGATTGTGCTGCAAAGGCTTCATTTAGCTCGACTATGTCCATATCTTTGATAGATAAGCCTGCACGTTTTAGTGCTTTTTGAGTGGCGGGTACTGGGCCGTAACCCATAATCGACGGATCGCAACCGGCAATAGCCATGCCTTTGATGCGTGCTCGAATTTTTAGACCCAGTTGTTTTGCTTTATCTTCACTCATAATTAGCATGGCTGATGCACCATCAGAAAGAGCGGATGAGCTACCTGCGGTGACAGTGCCATTCGCTGGGTCAAAGGCTGGCCTAAGTTGAGAAAGTCCTTCAATCGATGTTTCAGGTCGAATTACCTCATCATGCTCAAGTGTGAAGAGCGTACCATCTTGTGAGTGCCCCTCTGTCGGTAATATTTCGTTTTTAAAGCGTCCCTCAATGGTCGCAGCGTGGGCACGTGCATGGGATCGGGCTGCAAACTCATCTTGTTGCTCGCGAGTAATACCATGAATTTTACCCAACATTTCGGCTGTTAGGCCCATCATGCCGGCAGCTTTGGCAACGTTTTTTGACATACCAGGGTGGAAGTCTACGCCATGATTCATGGGAACGTGTCCCATATGCTCAACTCCTCCTATCAAGCAAATATCAGCATCGCCTGTCATTATAGCTCGAGTTGCATCGTGTAATGCTTGCATCGATGAACCACACAAGCGGTTTACTGTGACGGCACCAATTTCAATTGGCAACCCAGCCAGTAGTGCGGCATTACGTGCTACATTGAAGCCTTGTTCTAAAGTTTGCTGAACACAACCCCAATATATATCTTCAATTTCCTTAGCATCGACCTGTGGATTACGTGCCAGTATACCTTTCATTAAATGAGCTGATAGGTCTTCAGCGCGAGTATGACGGAAGGCTCCACCTTTAGAGCGCCCCATAGGTGTACGTAAACAATCTACGACGACAACGCTTTTAGTTTGATGTGTCATTTGGGTATCTCCTTAGATAGAACCTTGCTGCTGATTGCCATAGAAGGTTTCACCATTGGCGGCCATGTCGATTAGTAGTTGTGGTACTTGGTACATGGCTCCTAAATCTGAGTGTTGTTTTGCCATCGCTACGAATTCTGCGATACCAATACTGTCAAGGTAGCGGAATATGCCACCACGAAATGGAGGAAAACCTAGCCCATATACTAGAGCCATATCCCCTTCCTGAGGAGAAGCTATGATTTTTTCTTGTAGGCATAATGCCACTTCATTGATCATCGGAATCATCATACGTTGGATGATTGTTTGGTCATCGAAGTCTTGTTTTTTAGAGCAAACATCAGAGAGGATAGGTAACACATCTTCGTTAAAGGTTTTTTTCGGTTTTCCGCGCTTGTCGATATTGTAACTGTAGAAGCCATGACCATTTTTCTGGCCATATTTTTTGGCGTCAAATAGAGCGTCAATGGCGTCACGTTCAGCTTTACCCATTCGCTCCGGAAAGCCCTGCGCCATAACGGCCTGTGCATGGTGAGCGGTATCAATACCAACCACATCTAGCAGGTAAGCAGGTCCCATTGGCCAGCCAAATTTACGTTCCATGACTTTATCAATTTTAGAAAAATCTGCACCATCACGTAGTAGCATGCTGAAACCACCAAAATAGGGGAATAACACGCGGTTGACGAAAAATCCCGGGCAGTCATTGACGACGATCGGTGATTTGCCCATTTTTGCTGCGTATGCCACAACACGATTGATGGTTTCATCTGATGTCTTCTCACCACGGATTATTTCAACCAATGGCATTTTGTGTACTGGATTGAAGAAGTGCATACCACAGAAGTTTTCAGGGCGTTGAAGTGATTTTGCTAACTGATTAATTGGTATCGTCGAGGTATTAGAAGCAATGACTGTATCTGTATTCACTTGCTGTTCGACTTCGCTAAGAACCGCTGCTTTGACCTTTGGGTTCTCGACAACGGCTTCGACAATTACATCTGAATCGTCGATACCAGCATAATGTAAGCTAGGAGTTATGGATGCCAAAATGTCAGCCATCTTAAATCCATCAATGCGGCCGTGAGATAGGCGTTTGTTGAGTAACTTAGATGCTTCTTTCATACCGAGATCAAGCGATGCTTGTTCAATGTCTTTCATTAAAACAGGCACACCTTTCAAGGCCGATTGGTAGGCGATGCCACCACCCATAATGCCAGCACCTAAAACAGTAGCGCGCTGAGTGCCTTTGTTTGCTGCCTTTGCGGCGTCTTTGGCGACTCCCTTAATATACTGATCGTTAAGGAATAGTCCAACGAGAGATTTCGCTTCTTCTGACTTAGCAAGTTGTACAAAATACTTACGTTCAATATCTAGCGCTTCATTTCTAGCGCTCTGTACACCTTCTTCGATCGCTATAACCGCCTTCATTGGTGCCGGGTAGTGTGGACCTGCTTTTTGAGCGACTAAGCCTTTCGCCATAGTAAAGCTCATCATGGCTTCTAGTTTGCTTAAAGTCAGTGCTGATGTTTTTTGGTTGCGCCGTTGTTGCCAGTCAACTTTTTCGTTGATTGCTTGTGATAATGTAGCTAATGCGGACTCGCGTAAAGATTCACTTTCGACAATCGCATCGAGCAACCCGATCTTCAGCGCTTCATCAGCGCGGCATGCTTTACCTTGAGTGATGATTTCCATTGCACTGTCAGCGCCGATAAGGCGGGGGAGTCGAACACAACCTCCAAAGCCAGGCATTATGCCTAGTTTAGTTTCAGGTAATCCAATACTAGTCGTTTTGTCACCAATTCTTATATCGGTAGCAAGTACACACTCACAACCACCACCAAGAGCATGCCCTTTCAAAACAGACAGTGTTGGGACAGGTAAATCTTCTAATTTGTTGAAAACGCTGTTAGCAAACTGAAGCCATTTATCCAACTCTGTCTCTGGTTTAGAAAACAGTCCGAGAAACTCAGTAATATCAGCACCAACAATGAAGGCATCTTTATCCGATGTGAGTAGTAAACCCTTTAGCCCATGATGGCTTTTTAGAGCTTCAAGCGCTTTATCTAGCGATTCGAGTGTTGCAAGGTCGAGTTTGTTAACGGATTTCGGCGAGCAAAAAATGAGCTCAGCGATACCATCATGTAATTCCTTCACCTGTAGGGTTTCGGCTTGGTAAATCATTATCTATCTCCATGACATACAATCTTGGGATTGCGCGTATGTCGGTCTTAAGCCGACATTGAGAAATGTCGTTATATTTTATTCTGGTTTGACCAGTTATTTCAGTTTGGCCTCAGAAGAAATGAAATTCAATACATTTTTTAAACAAGTGTTTAACATTGTGCGCTGAGACTGATCTTTTAGGCGCTCTTATTTGTCTCACGTGATAGACTCAACAAATAGAAAAATTTGGTCATAGTGCAATGAATGACAAGCCATTTCTTATACCTAAAGAGTTGATTTTTTATCAAGAGGAAATCAAAAAAAGCCTATTCATCACTCAACTGAAACATACTCCATCTAACGCTGAAGCTAAGGCATTCATCGACCAGGTTAAAATCCAACATGCAGCGGCTAGACACCATTGTTGGGGGGTTGTTGTTGGTCGCCCTGAAGATTCAATGAAGTGGGGATTCAGTGATGATGGAGAACCATCGGGGACGGCAGGTAAACCAATTTTAGCTCAACTGGCTGGCTCTGGAGTCGGTGAAATGACAGCTGTGGTCACTAGGTATTCAGGAGGAATAAAGCTGGGTACGGGAGGTCTTGTTAGGGCCTATGGTGGCGGAGTGCAAAAGGCGCTCAAGTTGCTTCAAACAATTGAGAAAAAAATAACCACAAAACTACTACTAGAGTTAGACTATGGTTTTGTTGCTATTGTCCAAAGCTTACTCTGCCAATTTGAGGCACAAGAAGTTGAAGCTGACTATAGTCAACAAGTTAAAATGGTTGTGGACATTGAGCTGCGCTATGTCAATGATTTCACTCGGAGTGTAATAAATAAGAGTGGTGCCAGAATTTTGGTAACCCCACTAGATGGCAAACAATGATAATCAGGAAGTCGGAAGCTTTGCTTCGGTAATCATCAATTCATGCAATTTCGTTCAATTATCCGAATTGTCGGGCTTTTGCTCGCTCTTTTTAGTGTATCCATGTTGGCTCCAGCCCTTGTCGCTTTAATTTATCGTGACGGTGCTGGTGTTTCCTTTGTGACAACTTTCTTTTTTCTATTTATTTGTGGAGCCATATGCTGGTGGCCAAATCGGCGACATAAACATGAGCTTAAGGCACGAGACGGCTTTTTGATCGTAGTGCTATTCTGGACAGTTATCGGTAGTGCCGGTTCGATTCCTTTCTTGTTGTCCGATAACCCAAGTGTGTCGGTAACGGATGCTTTCTTTGAGTCTTTTTCTGCCTTAACAACTACTGGAGCGACAGTTATTGTTGGCCTTGATGATTTACCAAAAGCTATTTTGTTTTATCGCCAGTTTTTGCAATGGTTTGGTGGGATGGGGATCATTGTTTTGGCTGTTGCGATTCTGCCTGTGCTGGGAATTGGTGGTATGCAGCTTTATCGTGCTGAGATACCAGGGCCAGTGAAAGATAGTAAAATGACTCCACGGATAGCAGAGACGGCTAAAGCGTTATGGTATATATACCTAAGTCTGACAATTGCTTGTGCATTAGCTTTTTGGTTGGCAGGTATGACACCCTTTGATGCTATTGGGCATAGTTTTTCCACCATAGCAATTGGAGGTTTTTCAACTCATGATACGAGTATTGGCTATTTTGATAGTTATGCCATTAATATAATCACAGTAGTATTTTTGCTTATTTCTGCTTGTAATTACTCGCTGCATTTTGCAGCATTTGCCTCTGGCGGTGTACACCCCAAATACTATTGGAAAGATCCAGAGTTTAGAGCTTTTATCTTAATTCAAATACTCCTTTTTACCGTTTGTTTCCTGATTTTATTAAATCATCACTCCTATAGCTCTTTCTACGATGCGTTTGATCAAGCTTTATTTCAAACCGTTTCTATCTCCACAACAGCAGGCTTTACAACAACGGGTTTTGCTGACTGGCCGCTGTTTTTACCAGTGTTACTTCTATTCTCTTCATTTATAGGCGGTTGTGCGGGTTCTACTGGTGGAGGAATGAAGGTCATTCGTGTACTACTACTGACACTACAGGGAGCGCGTGAATTAAAACGTCTTGTTCACCCGAGGGCTGTCTATACCATCAAGGTGGGTGGCTCAGCTCTTTCACAACGGGTTGTAGATGCAGTGTGGGGGTTTTTTTCAGCTTACGCTCTTGTTTTTGTGGTTTGTATGCTGGGTCTAATTGCTGCAGGTATGGATGAACTTAGCGCTTTCTCTGCTGTTGCCGCTACCTTAAATAACCTTGGGCCAGGCTTGGGAGAAGTGGCTTTGCATTTTGGTGATATCAATGAAAAGGCTAAGTGGGTGTTGATTGTCTCAATGCTGTTTGGGCGATTAGAGATCTTCACTTTATTGATTTTATTGACGCCTACTTTTTGGCGTAGCTAAGGAGGCCTTGTGCTAAAAGCTTTGTTTCTGTATTCGTCCCGTGAAGGCCAGACGAAAAAAATACTCACCTATATCGAGAACAATTTATCGCACATGGACGTTGAAACCTTAGATTTGCATGTTGTAAAAAATATCGACTTTTCACTTTATGACAAAGTATTGATTGGTGCTTCCATCCGCTATGGTCACTTGAATAAGAAGTTGTACCAATTTATTAAGCAGAATAAAGCTCAACTAGATAGCTTAAAAGTAGGTTTTTTTTGCGTAAATCTAACCGCGAGAAAAGAAAGTCAAGGTAAAGATACAGTCGAAGGTAGTGTCTATATACAAAAGTTCCTGGCCAAGTCTCCTTGGCAGCCTAAATTGATCGGAGTATTTGCAGGTGCACTTTATTACCCTCGCTATAATTGGTTCGATAAGGTGATGATTAAGCTGATTATGAGCATGACCGGAGGCGAGACCAATACTGATAAAGAGGTTGAGTACACCAATTGGGGAAAAGTCTCTTTATTTGCTAAAAAGTTTAGTGATTTATAGAGAATAGATGCAAATTTGGCCGCTTGGGCTTAAATTTTAATCGAAAAGCAAAAAAATAAAAAAAATGTTCAAAATCGCTTGTCATTGTAAATGTTATCTCTATAATGCCCCTCGCTGTCTAGGAAAGGCTTCGGAAAGATACATCGAAGTGAAAAGTTACTTAGATAGCGAGACTTAATGGTCAAGCAGAAATGCTGAAAAATAAGTTGAAAAAAGTGTTTGACACTCAGCTTTATATGACTAAAATGGTCGTCTGTTCTGAGTTAAGTCCAGAACAATGCTCTTTAACAATATAAACCTATCAATCTGTGTGGGCACTCGTTGATGATAATCCAAAAATGATTCTATTGAATCACTTTAGGTATCAATGAACTGAGTGACCAATACAAATAACGACTTTCTCTTGTAGAAAGGCATTATTTGGCACAGTCAATTCATTATCGTTCTGTTCCTATTAATTTAAGAAGAGAACGATAATAGCTTTAGAATGACATGTTCATTTTCGAATGAATATTAGTTTTGAAGTCAGTATTCATTGAGCCGAGAAAACTTTAAATTGAAGAGTTTGATCATGGCTCAGATTGAACGCTGGCGGCAGGCCTAACACATGCAAGTCGAGCGGAAACGAGAAGTAGCTTGCTACTTCGGCGTCGAGCGGCGGACGGGTGAGTAATGCCTGGGAAATTGCCTTGATGTGGGGGATAACCATTGGAAACGATGGCTAATACCGCATAATGCTTTTGTTTGTAATGAACGGGAGCCAAAGAGGGGGACCTTCGGGCCTCTCGCGTCAAGATATGCCCAGGTGGGATTAGCTAGTTGGTGAGGTAAGGGCTCACCAAGGCGACGATCCCTAGCTGGTCTGAGAGGATGATCAGCCACACTGGAACTGAGACACGGTCCAGACTCCTACGGGAGGCAGCAGTGGGGAATATTGCACAATGGGCGCAAGCCTGATGCAGCCATGCCGCGTGTATGAAGAAGGCCTTCGGGTTGTAAAGTACTTTCAGCAGTGAGGAAGGTGGATGTGTTAATAGCGCATTCATTTGACGTTAGCTGCAGAAGAAGCACCGGCTAACTCCGTGCCAGCAGCCGCGGTAATACGGAGGGTGCGAGCGTTAATCGGAATTACTGGGCGTAAAGCGCATGCAGGTGGATGATTAAGTCAGATGTGAAAGCCCGGGGCTCAACCTCGGAATAGCATTTGAAACTGGTCATCTAGAGTACTGTAGAGGGGGGTAGAATTTCAGGTGTAGCGGTGAAATGCGTAGAGATCTGAAGGAATACCAGTGGCGAAGGCGGCCCCCTGGACAGATACTGACACTCAGATGCGAAAGCGTGGGGAGCAAACAGGATTAGATACCCTGGTAGTCCACGCCGTAAACGATGTCTACTTGGAGGTTGTGGCCTTGAGCCGTGGCTTTCGGAGCTAACGCGTTAAGTAGACCGCCTGGGGAGTACGGTCGCAAGATTAAAACTCAAATGAATTGACGGGGGCCCGCACAAGCGGTGGAGCATGTGGTTTAATTCGATGCAACGCGAAGAACCTTACCTACTCTTGACATCCAGAGAAGCCAGTGGAGACACAGGTGTGCCTTCGGGAGCTCTGAGACAGGTGCTGCATGGCTGTCGTCAGCTCGTGTTGTGAAATGTTGGGTTAAGTCCCGCAACGAGCGCAACCCTTATCCTTGTTTGCCAGCGAGTAATGTCGGGAACTCCAGGGAGACTGCCGGTGATAAACCGGAGGAAGGTGGGGACGACGTCAAGTCATCATGGCCCTTACGAGTAGGGCTACACACGTGCTACAATGGCGCATACAGAGGGCGGCCAACTTGCAAAAGTGAGCGAATCCCAAAAAGTGCGTCGTAGTCCGGATTGGAGTCTGCAACTCGACTCCATGAAGTCGGAATCGCTAGTAATCGTGGATCAGAATGCCACGGTGAATACGTTCCCGGGCCTTGTACACACCGCCCGTCACACCATGGGAGTGGGCTGCAAAAGAAGTAGGTAGTTTAACCTTCGGGAGAACGCTTACCACTTTGTGGTTCATGACTGGGGTGAAGTCGTAACAAGGTAGCGCTAGGGGAACCTGGCGCTGGATCACCTCCTTATACGATGATTATTTTTGATGAGT
>NZ_JAHKPM010000044.1:25356-52708 GCF_018860525.1 Vibrio hepatarius | reverse complement strand
TAAAAGTTCTCAAATCCTAATGATTCTTTTTAACAAAAGAATGATTAGGTACCAACACACATTCAAGTGTTCTTGGAAACACCACAATACGTTGTGATGTTTATATTTGAGTCCGGCAAAATCAACGCTGTCTCGCTCATTCAAATAATGAGACAGCAACTTTGGTTGTTTAATTAACAACACCAATCGAGCAAGACTCTTTGGGGTTGTATGGTTAAGTGACTAAGCGTACACGGTGGATGCCTTGGCAGTCAGAGGCGATGAAAGACGTAGTAACTTGCGATAAGCCCAGATTAGGTAGTAACAACCGTTTGAGTCTGGGATGTCTGAATGGGGAAACCCACGTGCATAAGCACGTATCATTAACTGAATACATAGGTTAATGAGGCGAACCGGGGGAACTGAAACATCTAAGTACCCCGAGGAAAAGAAATCAACCGAGATTCCGAAAGTAGCGGCGAGCGAAATTGGATTAGCCCTTAAGCTTTACACGCGTTAGACGAACAGTCTGGAAAGGCTGACAATAAAGGGTGATAGTCCCGTAGTTGACGACGTGTGTTCAGTGAAATCGAGTAGGGCGGGACACGTGATATCCTGTCTGAATATGGGGGGACCATCCTCCAAGGCTAAATACTACTGACTGACCGATAGTGAACCAGTACCGTGAGGGAAAGGCGAAAAGAACCCCTGTGAGGGGAGTGAAATAGAACCTGAAACCGTGTACGTACAAGCAGTAGGAGCACCTTCGTGGTGTGACTGCGTACCTTTTGTATAATGGGTCAGCGACTTATATTCAGTAGCAAGGTTAACCATCTAGGGGAGCCGTAGAGAAATCGAGTCTTAACTGGGCGTCGAGTTGCTGGATATAGACCCGAAACCAGGTGATCTAGCCATGGGCAGGTTGAAGGTTGAGTAACATCAACTGGAGGACCGAACCGACTAATGTTGAAAAATTAGCGGATGACTTGTGGCTAGGGGTGAAAGGCCAATCAAACCTGGAGATAGCTGGTTCTCCCCGAAATCTATTTAGGTAGAGCCTCGGACGAATACTACTGGGGGTAGAGCACTGTTAAGGCTAGGGGGTCATCCCGACTTACCAACCCTTTGCAAACTCCGAATACCAGTAAGTACTATCCGGGAGACACACGGCGGGTGCTAACGTCCGTCGTGGAGAGGGAAACAACCCAGACCGCCAGCTAAGGTCCCAAAGTATAGCTAAGTGGGAAACGATGTGGGAAGGCTTAGACAGCTAGGATGTTGGCTTAGAAGCAGCCATCATTTAAAGAAAGCGTAATAGCTCACTAGTCGAGTCGGCCTGCGCGGAAGATGTAACGGGGCTAAGCTATACACCGAAGCTGCGGCAATACAGTTTACTGTATTGGGTAGGGGAGCGTTCTGTAAGCCGTTGAAGGTGTGCTGTAAGGCATGCTGGAGGTATCAGAAGTGCGAATGCTGACATGAGTAACGATAAAGGGGGTGAAAAACCCCCTCGCCGGAAGACCAAGGGTTCCTGTCCAACGTTAATCGGGGCAGGGTAAGTCGACCCCTAAGGCGAGGCCGAAAGGCGTAGTCGATGGGAAACGGGTTAATATTCCCGTACTTCTTACAATTGCGATGGGGGGACGGAGAAGGCTAGGTGGGCCTGGCGACGGTTGTCCAGGTTCAAGTGCGTAGGCTTGAGAGTTAGGTAAATCCGGCTCTCTTCAAAGCTGAGACACGACGTCGAGCACCTACGGGTGTGAAGTCATTGATGCCATGCTTCCAGGAAAAGCCTCTAAGCTTCAGATTGTAAGAAATCGTACCCCAAACCGACACAGGTGGTCGGGTAGAGAATACCAAGGCGCTTGAGAGAACTCGGGTGAAGGAACTAGGCAAAATGGTACCGTAACTTCGGGAGAAGGTACGCTCTTGTCGGTGAAGTCCCTCGCGGATGGAGCTAACGGGAGTCGCAGATACCAGGTGGCTGCAACTGTTTATTAAAAACACAGCACTGTGCAAAATCGTAAGATGACGTATACGGTGTGACGCCTGCCCGGTGCCGGAAGGTTAATTGATGGGGTTAGACTTAGGTCGACGCTCTTGATCGAAGCCCCGGTAAACGGCGGCCGTAACTATAACGGTCCTAAGGTAGCGAAATTCCTTGTCGGGTAAGTTCCGACCTGCACGAATGGCGTAATGATGGCCACGCTGTCTCCACCCGAGACTCAGTGAAATTGAAATCGCTGTGAAGATGCAGTGTACCCGCGGCTAGACGGAAAGACCCCGTGAACCTTTACTACAGCTTGGCACTGAACATTGAGCCTACATGTGTAGGATAGGTGGGAGGCTTTGATATGTGCACGCCAGTGTGCATGGAGCCATCCTTGAAATACCACCCTTGTATGTTTGATGTTCTAACTTAGACCCCTTATCGGGGTTGAGGACAGTGCCTGGTGGGTAGTTTGACTGGGGCGGTCTCCTCCCAAAGAGTAACGGAGGAGCACGAAGGTGGGCTAAACACGGTTGGACATCGTGTGGTTAGTGCAATGGCATAAGCCCGCTTGACTGCGAGAATGACAATTCGAGCAGGTGCGAAAGCAGGTCATAGTGATCCGGTGGTTCTGTATGGAAGGGCCATCGCTCAACGGATAAAAGGTACTCCGGGGATAACAGGCTGATACCGCCCAAGAGTTCATATCGACGGCGGTGTTTGGCACCTCGATGTCGGCTCATCACATCCTGGGGCTGAAGTCGGTCCCAAGGGTATGGCTGTTCGCCATTTAAAGTGGTACGCGAGCTGGGTTTAGAACGTCGTGAGACAGTTCGGTCCCTATCTGCCGTGGGCGTTGGAAGATTGAAGGGGGCTGCTCCTAGTACGAGAGGACCGGAGTGGACGAACCTCTGGTGTTCGGGTTGTCACGCCAGTGGCATTGCCCGGTAGCTAAGTTCGGAATCGATAAGCGCTGAAAGCATCTAAGCGCGAAGCGAGCCCTAAGATGAGTCTTCCCTGACCCCTTGAGGGTCCTAAAGGGTTGTTCAAGACTAGAACGTTGATAGGCAGGGTGTGTAAGCGTTGTGAGGCGTTGAGCTAACCTGTACTAATTGCCCGTGAGGCTTAACCATACAACACCCAAAGGGTTTTGATGGACTCAAAGAAAGAACATTGAATGTGTAGAGAACGCTCTTTAGAGAGCAAGCAGCTTTCCAGATTTTGACCGGTTGCGAGTGCGCAGCGGGTCACCTAATTTGCTTGGCGACCATAGCGTTGTGGACCCACCTGATTCCATGCCGAACTCAGAAGTGAAACACAATAGCGCCGATGGTAGTGTGGGGTCTCCCCATGTGAGAGTAGGACATCGCCAGGCTTCAAATTACCTTATCTGAGATAACTGTCTTGGATAATACTGCGCTGATATAGCTCAGGTGGTAGAGCGCATCCTTGGTAAGGATGAGGTCCCCAGTTCGAGTCTGGGTATCAGCACCAAAAAAATTTTGCTTGGCGACCATAGCGTTGTGGACCCACCTGATTCCATGTCGAACTCAGAAGTGAAACACAATAGCGCCGATGGTAGTGTGGGGTTTCCCCATGTGAGAGTAGGACATCGCCAGGCTTTTAAATTTAGACGTAGAGTCTAACCAATGTGGAGCGGTAGTTCAGTTGGTATGGAGACCGGCCTGTAACGCCGGTGGTAAGGGTTTTAACCCTGTCAAATTCACAAAGTTTTCTCAACCCCAGCAGCAATGCTGGGGTTTTTTGTATCTTTCATATAAAACCTAAAGCTTGCATGTACTCTTTTATGTTTAAAGTCGCCTTTGAGCTTTAAGGGCATAGGGAGTTTGAGAAAGCATCGTTTTTCTGCACTTAGACGACCGTTTCTGTATACATAGTCAATGTTTCTACCTTTTTCTCGCTGAACTAAATTAATTACATTTAGTACAAAAAGCCGGCCATACGGTCGGCTGAAATCATCTTAGATAAATAGAATTAAGCTTGTATTAATGTGAGTGCTTTTTTAGAGACTTCTCGGGCTGCTTGGGGCATATTTTGTTTCTCTAGGGCGTCAGCTAGATAGGCGTAGTCAGATAAGCTAGAACGAATTGATAATGCTTTCTCAAGGTGTTGTTGTGCTTTAGACCAATTTCCCTTTCTTAAGTGAAATTGTGCAAGAGCACTATGTGCAGAAGCGTTATCAGCATCTTTTTTTAAAACATCATCTAGAAATTTCATGATCGGGTGGGGATCTGATAAGTTCATATCCGGTAACAACGTATAAAGACTGTTGTTAGGATATTTCTTCAAATGTTCTTTTACTAGAGTAAAGGCAGTACTGTCGGACTTACGAGATATAAGTTGTTTAGCAAAGAATTCAACCAGATGAGTATCGTTTTTTAACTTACGTGGTAAGTTGTTCCAGTATGAAGTCACACTGTCGCTGCCTTGTTGCTGTGATATTTGTTCAAGTAATCCGCATTGAGCCTGACGGGTGAGAAGCGTGCGCTCTTCTTTTGATATGATATTGCTTTTTTCTAAATCAGATAAGCTGTCAAGCAACGGTTGCCACATATTAAGTTCAATATGTATTGTTTTGAGTAAGGTAAGGGCAACTCGATTATTGGGTTGATTTGACTTTAATTCACAAAGAGTTTCAAAAGCCGCACTGAATTTTTTTTCTGCGACTTGCTGTTTTGCGCACGTGAGAGCAACAGCTAGCTGTGAGTTTTCTTGTTCTGAAGCGAGCTTTAGATACTGCTCTTGTTTTTGGTCATCGCCCATTCCATGAGCAGCTTCAGATGCAACTAGATAGCACAAGAGGGGCATATCATGATGGTTAGCCCAGCGTATTACTTTTTTCTCTGCTGATGTAAAATCACCCTCAAGTAGCTTTATTATACCTTCATTAGTAAACCTACGGGCTCGCCTTATTTTTCGAACTGAGAAATAATTCCAAGTTGCAAAGCTAGTATATAGTGTTTTTTTTATCAGAAATTCCAAGCCAAAGAGTGTAGCTATACCAGCAAGAACTAAGATAATTAGTGTTGTTACACTCATCTCTATGGTCTTACCTGCGATGGAAATCAGAACATACCCTTGCTGTCCTGTGTATTGTGTCCCTACGAAAAGTCCTGAGCCTAAAATAACGAAAAGAAAAGCCAGTCTAAACATTATTTATCCTCCGTTATCAACGTGGTTACTTCTCGGCGGAGGCGCCCACGGATCACATCTGACAGAACCTGCTGAGTTTCTAGCCTAACCGGGTAATCCACCTGGATATTTTGTTTGCTCAACTGCTCGAGTGCGTTATTAAATTCAGTAACGGTTTTGGAGTCCTGATTGAAGAAAGTAATGGACCATGTGTCAGCAGTGGCCAAAGCTATTGAATAGACCTCTTGCTGTTCTATGTAAACGGCTTTGATGGCCGTCTCAAGCTTAGACTTGATATTTTCTTTCAGATAAAAATGCTGCTGTGGTGAAAGTAGAGGGATAACATTGCCATCTCGGACGCGGAATGTAATAAAATTTTGCGAAAAGTCTTTAAGTGATGTGGTTAGGTTGCTTTTCCAATCATGGATATCTTTTGAGACGTCAGGCTGCTGTTTTTTTGCAGAACCCGGAAGAATAGCATTAGCCAGGGGTAGATTGTCTACTTGTTGCTGTAATGCAGTAATCCTTAATACCAAGCCATCTCTATCGATTATCGGAATGGCTTTCAACTTCATTATGTCATTTGCCAGAGATTGACGAAGTGGTACTAAGCTAGGATCATTAAGTGTTGCAATACGTTGGTCTGCACTTTCCATAAGCTCAGTTGCACTAACAGCATCGTGTTCTAGGAATAACTTACGGCCAGCCAATTTTACTAGGTAATCGGATTCTGCAAGTAACCAGTCGTCAGGCCGTCGACCTTTTACATCAGCCAATGCCAATTGCAAGCTATCAATGCTTCTTTGCTGCTGAGCTAAACGAGTTTCAGCTTTGTGATAGGCTGCTTCTGTGTTTGATTCTGCAGTTGCTTTACTAGCAAGGATCTCTTGCTTTATTGATGTTTTAGCCTGCTGTAATTCAGTTTTTAAGGTGCTGATTTGTGTATGATATTGAGCGCTCTGATGTTCTACATATAAAAAAACGCCACTTGGCAATAATATGGACAGAGCGATGGCTAGGAGGCCAAGCCTTGTACCATGCTGGATTGCTTTCTTGGATTTGGCGTTACTTGTTATTGTTTCTTTTACCGACTCCTCTTTGATATCTTTTTTATCCTCTTGTTGTGATTGAGGAATTATTTCAGGTTCAACCGAGTTATTTTTATTCTTGCTTGTCATTACATGTGGTCCTGTTCTATTTTGGTTGCAGAGCAGCCAGTAAATCCTTATTTGAAGCACTACCTGTATTGATTACATCGAGAAAACCTAACAGTTTAGCTTGGTTTGCAATTCGTTGACTTGGAACAAAGAGCTGCAGCTCAAATATCCAGTCTATTTGTGGTTGAGTAAGTTGAGATACAAAGTGGTTGAGTTGACCTAGGCTGGTAATCACTATCTGCTTGATATGGTTACTTTGCCAGTTAAATAGTTCAACGTTAGGGTCAAAAGCCAGACTATCTCTTTTATAGACTTCGAGGTAGCTAACTTGCGCCGCTCGCTTTAGTAGTGTGCGATAGATAAGCTCACGACCACCATTACCTCTAAGAATAATAATATTTTTATTTTTTGTGCATTTAAGCTGTTTAAGTTGAAGCAGATGCTCGCTATCTGCAACTTCAGGGTAGTGTACGTTTTGTTGGCTGAGTTTGCTTAATACATGTGCTGTTTTTTGACCGATCGCAATGTAGGTTGCTGTATCAGGCCACTCACCATTGAGCGCCTGTTGAGAGAATGTGACGGCATGCTGGCTAACAGCGATGATAATATCGACACTGGTCAGATTTTCTTTAATACAAGAAAAATCGTTTCCAGGTGAAATTTTTAGTAGGGGAAAGTGAAACGCACTTATACCAGCGGCCTTTAACTGTTGGCAAAGAGCTTGACCTTGTTCACCTGGGCGAGTGATCAACACGGCCATGGCATTACTCTTGTTCTGCGTATAATTTAGTTAGAATACCACGGGCACCACGGTCTAATAACTGATTAGCGAGTGTAACACCAAGCGTTATTGCTTCTTGCCTCGGGCCCCTGATGTCACCACGTACTATTTTTGAACCATCAGGTTCTCCTACTAAGGCTCTTAACCAAAGTTCATTTCCCTCGAGAACAGAATAACTACCGATTGGTACTTGGCAGCCTCCTTCTAATGTTAAATTCATTGCACGCTCACACATGACCTTGTCATAGGTATCATGGTGGTTTAGTGGTTCAAGAAGTCGTATCAGTCGCTCATCGTTCAAGCGGCACTCAATACCGACTGCTCCTTGACCAACAGCTGGTAGAGACTGCTCAGGCTCAATTAAATCACGGATCCGTTTTTCTAGATTCAGACGTTTTAGGCCTGCAGCAGCTAAAATGATTGCATCATATTCGCCAGAATCGAGCTTGCTTAATCGGGTACCTACGTTGCCTCTTAATTCGTTAATGGTTAAATCAGGGCGATATTCCTTGATTTGGCACTGACGGCGTAAACTACAGGTACCGACAATCGCTCCTTGAGGAAGTTGGTCTATATTGTCGTATTTATTAGATACAAAGGCATCTCTGGCATCTTCACGCTCACAGATGGTTACCAATCCTAAACCTTCAGGAAACTCTACGGGGACATCTTTCATTGAGTGTACTGCAAGATCGGCACGATTTTCTAAAATGGCAACTTCGAGTTCTTTTACAAATAAGCCTTTACCACCAACTTTTGCTAAAGGAGTATCTAAAATCACATCACCTTTAGTTACCATAGTGATGAGCTCAACCTCTAATCCCGGATGTGCGGCTTGTAGTGCGTCTCTTACATAGTGTGCTTGCCAAAGCGCAAGCGGGCTCTTTCGTGTTGCAATTCGAATTGGAGTTGATTGTTTCATATTGGCTTTTGGTTCGAAGTTTAGATGTTTTAATCCTACCACTCTCAAGTAAAAAGTCTTACTGCTAGATCTTGGCAATGATTAATTCGTTTTTGGGATAGCATAAAATATTCAATATAGTGTGATATTGATCTCATTTATAAGGTGAGCTATTGTTACTAAAGAGAGATGGATACCACACTATGACGCAAGTATATTGATTAACAAAACAATGTTGATGAGGTCATACCTTTCTTTACCAATGGGAATAAAAATGTTAAATTGATCACGTTTTGTTAGTGCTATAGAATACTTTGTCGTCAAGGCACCGTTAGGAATTAACAAGGATTTTACCTTGCAGGCTTACACAAAGACACTTATTGAAAGACTTGATATTTTAAACCAGCAGCGCATTGGGCGGGCTCTGGCATTAATGGATATACAAAGCCAGCAAGTGTTTCACTTGATCCCAACGTTACTGCACTTCAACCACCCCTCCATTCCTGGCTACTGCGATTCTGATGTCCCCTTTGGTGTTTATAACCTTCATTTCAATATGGTTCAGCAACAATTTATTGAAGATACTGAGTTAACCATAGGTCAGGCTTTAAACACATGCTCTGAGCCAGCAGTTTTAGCGCTATATACTATGGGTAGTACCTCTTCCATTGGCCAAAGTACTTCCAGCGATTTGGATATATGGGTTTGCGTTTCACCAGATATGAGTTGTGAGGATAGGGGATTCTTAGCGAATAAATGTTTGCTAATTACTGAATGGGCTCAAAATCAGGGCGTTGAAGCAAATTTCTTTGTTATGGATGAAAAGCGTTTCCGCACTAATCATTCTGAAGCAATGACAGGTGATAATTGTGGTTCATCCCAACATTTATTACTTCTTGACGAGTTTTATCGTTCAGCGGTTCGTCTTGCAGGGCAAAAGCTGTTATGGCAAATCGTACCTCCTGAAATGGAAGAAAGTTACGATGAATACGTTAATGAACTTTGTCGGCAAGGCTGTATTGACTGCACTCATTGGATTGACTTTGGACAATTAAATCGTATTCCCGCAGAGGAATACTTTGGCTCAAATTTATGGCAGTTATACAAAAGCATCGATTCGCCATATAAATCTGTTTTGAAAGCTATTTTACTTGAAGCTTACTCATGGGAATACCCACAAACTCAACTGCTAAGTCTTGATACAAAACGACGATTCTTTGCTAATGAGCCTGATCTGTATGGAATGGACGCCTACTATTTGATGCTAGAAAAAGTTACCCGATATCTTGAACGTGTTGGTGATGATGCTCGACTTGATTTGGTTAGACGTTGTTTCTATCTTAAAACACATGAAAAACTCTCACGTGAACCTGGAGTTGGCTCTGTAGTTTGGCGTCGAGAGGTGCTAAGCGATCTTATTCAACAATGGGGTTGGGGGAACGATGTGCTCATTGAGCTCGATGACCGTCGTAACTGGAAAGTAGAACAGGTGCAGGTTGTGCATCATGCATTGCTTGATGCTCTTATGTTGAGCTATCGTAACCTCATTCAGTTTGCCCGTCGAAATGATATTACTTCGGCAATTAGCCCGCAAGATATCAGTATTCTAGCTCGAAAGCTCTACGCTGCTTTTGAAGTATTACCAGGTAAAGTGACCTTGCTTAACCCTCAAATATCACCTGACTTGCATGAGCCTGATTTAAGTTTTATTGAAGTACAACCTGGGCGGACAAATAAAGCTGGTTGGTATTTATATAAACAGCCACTGCAACCAGAGCGTATTATTGGCCAGCCATTTCTTGAGCACAATGAGTACCTCAGTAAGTTGGTTGCTTGGTCATTTTTTAATGGCTTGATTACGGAATCGACTCGCTTACATTCCGTGGTTCGTGATGCTCATCTTGATATAGACAAGTTTTATCAAATGGTGAGTGATTTGCGCAATACATTCTCATTACGAAAACGTTGGCCGACCATGCAGGCTTTGGCTAGCCCATGTGAGATTAGCCAGCTGGCTATGTTCATCAATTTGGAAGATGATCCAACGGCTAAACTCAGTGGTCGCACACTTAAAACTGATTTGAAATCAACGGATATCTTTAGTTTTACAGACGAGCAAATATGCCTCGTTGGTAGCGTGGATTTAGTATACCGTAATTCTTGGCATGAAGTTCGTACTTTGCACTTTAGGGGCGAGACTGCCATGTTGGACGCGTTAAAGACTGTTCTAGGGAAAATGCACCAAGATGCACTACCGCCTGAGTCTGTTGATGTTTTCTGTTACAGCAAAAACTTACGTGGAATAATGCGTAATATGGTTTATCAGTTGTTAGCTGAGTGTATTGACTTACGCCTTAAGCCGATAGAGCAAGAGAAACGTCGTCGTTTTAAGACACTGCGAATTGCTCAACAAACCTATGGGCTGTTCTTTGAGCGCCGAGGCGTTTCTGTACAGATGCTTGAAAACTCAGTCGATTTTTATCGAAGTATCTCGATTAGTAAACTCAAAGGTTCACCGTTGTTAGCGCTAGACAAAGAACAGGATTTTCAGTTACCACAAATGGTTGATTGTTATGCGAGCGAAGGCTTAATTCAGTTCTTTTTTGAAGATAGCGAGTTGGGTTTTAATATCTACGTACTGGATGAAGCAAATCGTGTCGAAGTTTATCATCAGTTTAGTGGCTTGAAGGATGAAATGATTGCTAGCGTTAACAGTTTTTACACATCGATTAAAGATGATAATCAACTACCTACTCAACTTATTAATTTTAATCTTCCGCAATATTACCAAATTGTCCACCCGCCAGAAGGTGATTCTTACATTGTGCCTTATCGTAATGATGGGACAAACTACTCTAAACCTAACCGTGCTGTGAACGCGTAGTAGTCTGCTGGTATTCTGAATCAAACTCCAAAAAGTGCCAACAGACTTTAACTTGCTAGGCCCACTCTATTTGTTCATTACAGTGCTTTTCACACTCTTCTCTCACCATAGTGACAAGCTCAACGCCTGTCTTTGAACAAACCCAATCACTGTCGACTAGAGAGAAATGAAAACCTCCGGACTTGGAAGCTATCCATATCTCCTTCATCGGTTCTTGACGGTTTATGATGATCTGGCTTCGGTCTTCGAATTCTAGAGTCATCACATTACCAGAGGCTTCATAGTCAATGTCTGCACCTGAATCATCTATCATTTCTTCGATGATTTGCATTTGAATATCTACTAACTGATGAAATTCAGTATCGTTCATCTTGTTACCCTATTGCTTTTCTAGAATGTGGTGCGATTATAGGGGGCATTGAAAGATTAATCACGGCACAATGCATGAAAAAATCACTCGTTGCTTTATTTGTATTAACTGTTCTTGGTTTGACTGCCTGTGGTCAAACTGGACCTCTTTATATGCCTGAAGATGCGTCTAAGAATGAGCAGCCTTCACAACAATAATTATTTTAATAAGGGATCGCATTTTGGATTACTTTAACTATCAGGATGATGGCCAATTATGGGCCGAAGATGTACCTCTAACGAAGTTAGCTGAGCAGTATGGGACTCCTCTTTATGTATATTCGCGTGCGACACTTGAACGTCATTGGAATGCGTTTGATAAGTCGGTGGGAGAGCACCCACATTTAGTCTGTTATGCGGTAAAAGCTAATTCGAACATAGGTGTACTTAACACTCTAGCGCGTCTTGGCTCCGGATTTGATATTGTATCGGGTGGTGAATTAGAGCGTGTTATTGTAGCAGGTGGTAAGCCTAATAAGGTCGTTTTTTCGGGAGTAGGTAAAACTGCCGACGAAATGAAGCGAGCCTTAGAGCTGGGTATTAAGTGCTTCAATGTTGAGTCAGAGCCAGAGTTAGAAAAACTTAATCAGGTTGCTGGTGAGTTAGGGGTCAAAGCGCCTATTTCACTACGTATTAACCCTGATGTCGATGCAAATACTCACCCCTATATATCGACTGGTTTACGAGACAATAAGTTTGGTATCGCTTTTGACAGAGCTCCGGCGGTGTATAAATTTGCCCAAAGCCTTGAGCATTTAGATATCAAAGGTATTGACTGCCATATTGGTTCTCAGCTCACAGAGATTGAACCTTTTATCGACGCCACAGACCGTTTACTGGCATTGATTGACGCTCTTAAGGCTCAGGATATACATATTAAACATCTTGATGTTGGTGGTGGCTTAGGCGTTATTTATCGTGATGAATTACCCCCTCAGCCATCAGATTATGCGAAAGCACTTTTGGGAAGACTGAAAAACCACCAAGATTTGGAGCTGATATTTGAGCCTGGTCGCGCAATAGCTGCTAATGCGGGCGTATTGTTGACTAAGGTGGAATTTCTTAAGCACACTGAACATAAGAATTTTGCCATTATCGATGCAGCGATGAATGACCTGATGCGTCCAGCCCTGTATCAAGCATGGCAAGATATCGTGCCTGTTGTCCCTCGGGTTGGTGAAGCAGTGAACTATGATTTAGTTGGTCCAATCTGTGAAACAGGAGATTTCCTTGGTAAGGATAGATCGATTGTCCTAAAAGAGAATGATCTATTGGCAGTGCGTTCAGCGGGTGCTTATGGTTTTGTTATGTCTTCTAATTATAATACTCGAGCTCGTGCTGCTGAAATTATGGTTGATGGCAGCAATACGTATTTGGTGCGTCAGCGTGAGGAGTTATCGAGTTTGTGGGCGCTAGAGAATATTCTTCCGGAGTAATTTGAGTCTTATGCATTTCCATTTTTCTAAAATGCATGGTTTGGGCAATGACTTTATGGTTGTTGATTGTATTACCCAAAACATTTTCTTTTCTCCTGATTTGATCCGTCGCTTGGCTGATCGTAATAAGGGAGTTGGTTTTGATCAGCTTTTGATTGTCGAAGCTCCTTACGATCCAGAAACTGATTTTCACTATCGAATCTTTAATGCCGATGGCAGTGAAGTCGAGCAGTGCGGTAACGGTGCCCGCTGCTTTGCTCGGTTTGTGCGCATGAAGGGGTTGACTAACAAGTTTAGTATCAGCGTTAGTACCAAAAAAGGTAAGCTGACGCTAAATATTGAAGATGACGATCAAGTGACGGTTAATATGGGAGTGCCTGAGTTTGAACCGGGCAAGATCCCTTTTAAAGCGAAGCAAGTCGAGAAAACTTATATATTACGTGTAGATGATCATACGTTATTTTGTGGTGCTGTTAGTATGGGGAATCCACATGTTGTGACAGTCGTACCAGACACTAAGACAGCAGATGTGGAGACTCTAGGCCCATTACTTGAGTCACATGAGCGTTTTCCAGAGAAAGTTAATGCGGGTTTTATGCAGGTTGTGAACCGCAATGAAGTAAATCTGAGAGTATTTGAACGTGGTGCAGGGGAAACTCAGGCTTGTGGCAGTGGTGCATGTGGTGCAGTTGCAGTTGGAATAGTGCAAGAGCTACTTGATGAAACGGTGCAGGTGAATCTGCCAGGTGGTTCATTAAAAATTAGTTGGAAAGGTCAGGGTAAGCCATTGTTTATGACAGGTCCTGCCTGCCATGTTTTCGATGGTCAGCTAAGCTGTTAAGAGAATAAACTGTTAAAGGTATCAATGTGTCACAGTTTGAGACGGACGCACTAACCTCTGAGGTTGTTGCAAACTACTTACGCGAACACCCTGAATTTTTTACTAAGCGCAGCGACTTAGTCGATAGTCTCGCTTTACCCTGTCACGAGGGTCAGGCGACCATTTCTCTCGTTCATTTGCAAATGAAAAGGCAACGTCAGCGCATTGATGCATTGGAAGAAGAAATTAGCACTTTGATGTCGTTGGCAAAAAGTAATGACCGTACTTTTCATGAATTTATGTCGCTTGAGGAAAGTGTTCTCAGATGTGAGTGCTTAGTATCTGTTATCAAAACGGTCGAGGATGCGGCTGAGTTAATGGGATTAGTTGCTTACTTTCGGTTGCTAGAGGTACCGTCCGGATACTATTCTCTCGACAAAAATGGCTATCAGCGTTTTGCAACTAACTACCTGAATGGTAAAAATGCTTATTTAGGTCGTTTACGTAAAGCGGATCAAGTTTTATTACTCGGTGATGGAGCTCGAGCCCCTGAAATGGGATCCTATGTGATTTTGCCTCTGAAAAAGAAGTCACTCCAAGGTATTTTAGTATTCTCTAGTAGTGACGGTGGGCATTTTCAACCCAATATGGATACCTTATTTTTGAGGCACCTTACTTTAGTTTTGTCCCACCTAGTTGAAACACTACCATGGAAAGCCCAAACGTATGAAAGAGTTAGTAATTCCTCTTCCCAGTAGTTTAAAGAACTCTTTAGATCGCTTCTATGAGTATTTAAGAAGTGAAAAAGGGTTAAGTCTTCATACTCAACGTAATTACAAACAGCAACTTGAAACAATGGCGCAGCATTTAGTTACCATGGGGATAAAAAATTGGGAGCAAGTTGATGCAGCTTGGGTTCGACAGCTTGCAAGCAAAGGTATGCGTGATGGTATGAAAGCGAGCAGTATTGCGACTAGGCTATCTTCGCTACGAAGCTTTTTTGATTTTTTGATTTTACGTGGCGAACTGACTGCCAATCCAGCCAAAGGAGTTTCAGCGCCTAGAAAGCAAAGGCCATTACCGAAAAACCTTGATATTGATGAGGTTAGTCAATTGCTTGAAGTTAATGAGGATGACCCATTGGCTATTCGTGATCGCGCCATGATGGAACTAATGTATGGCTCGGGTCTTCGTTTAGCAGAGATGGTTGGTATTAACATCCGCGATTTGAGTTTATCATCGGGTGATATTCGCGTTGTAGGCAAAGGGAATAAAGAGCGTAAGGTTCCCTTTGCGGGCATGGCAAAAGAATGGGTAACCAAATGGATCAAGGCGCGTGGAGTGATAGCCAACGCTCAAGAACCTGCTCTATTTGTTTCTAAGCTTGGTGGCAGGATTTCTCACCGTAGTGTACAAAAGCGTTTGGCAGAATGGGGGCAAAAGCAATCTGTTGCTAGTCATATCAGTCCCCATAAGTTACGCCATTCATTTGCGACTCATATGCTCGAGTCGAGCCAAAACCTGAGAGCGGTTCAAGAACTATTAGGGCATGAGAATATTTCAACCACTCAGATATACACCCACCTCGACTTTCAGCATTTAGCAGATGTTTACGATCAGGCACACCCAAGAGCCAAGAAAAAAGAGGATAATTGATGAGGTTTTTTCGTCCATTAGCTGCTATTCATGCCATGACTTTCGATTTGGATGACACCTTATACGACAATCATCCAGTGATTAAACGGTTAGAAACTGAGTTTGCTTTATGGCTGCATAAGTTTCACCCTATTTCCACTACCCAGCCAATGAGCTGGTGGCATAAGCTTAAAAACGAGCTTGTTAGAGAAGATAGTTGGTTAGCCAACGATCTCTCGCTATGGCGCTATAAGCAGATTGAAACGGGCCTATTTCGCCTTGGATATAAAGCAGATCAAGCAAAACAGGCAGCGGAAGAAGCAATGCAGCAAGTGTCTCATTTACGCAGTGACTTTGAAGCGCCTTGGCAAACTCATCAGGTTATGGAAGATCTTGCTAAATGTATACCTTTGGTAGCGATTACTAATGGTAATGTTGATGTGGAGCGTATTGGATTAGCTAACTATTTTTCTCTCATACTTAAATCTGGGAGAGATGGTTATGCTAAACCTAATCGTCAATTGTTTGATAAGGCAGTTGAACATCTTCAACTGCCATCTTATAAGGTGCTGCATGTTGGGGACCATTTACTTAGCGATGTGCAAGGAGCTAAAAATAGTGGTCTCCAAGCCTGCTGGTTTAATGATCAGTGTACATTACTGACAAAGCATAGTAGTGCTCGAGTTTTACCTGATGTTGAAATATCAAGTTTGACTGAGCTTCCTTTACTAGTTAATCCTCACCTCAAGTAACTCAAACGAGTTAAAGCGGGGTTTATTCAGTATATCAATCCATTATTTGAGCTGGTGGCCGCTTTTGTCTGCGAAGAAAGCCTTACTATAATGGATAAGAAACTGATGTAGCTGAGCAGCAGGTTCTGCATAGCCTAAGCATCGAATAATTTCTGCACCTACCTCGAGAGTGCATAAATTGCCAAATTTTTGATTGCGACGAAGGTGGTAGCTCGATGTTATGCCAGCATCCAAACTAACCTTTGGTATATTCTGTAACCAAGGGCTTTTACGCAACATTTTATTCGCTTCTTGCCATGTACCATCGAGAATTATAAATAAAAGAGTAGTGTTTTTTATTTGGCATCCGTTGTGGATAGCTTTGTTTATTAATTGACTCTGTTGCCCTGGGAATAGCACAAATGCTTGATAGCTAGGATCCGATATCAAGGCCGCCAACTTGGAGCAGGGCTGTTTTCTTTTCCAGATATGTCGACTGGCAGACCTAGTAGATTTGAGTAACCATCGGCCGGTATTTGTTTCTCGCCCCTGCTCATTTTCATGCATCAAGAGTGCGATGTGGGCATTAATCTCAATCAATGGTATTTGGTCACATAGGCAGTTATATTTTAGTCCGCACTCTAAACAAGAGGAAATCATATTAAAGTGTGATGCCTCCTTGGTGAGGTGTTAGACCATCAGAGAAAAGTTGAATTGGGCTGATCTCATCATAGCTGGCAACAGGTGTATTACTCGGGTTGAGAGGGTAATGGTTACCATCAAATGTTAAAGTATGTTGATTCGGGGTCGCTCCACCACCACTGACAAACATAATGAGGTCACGCCAATTATGATGACTTTTTGCTCCTAAGTTTAAAGGGGTTTGTACCAATGTTATCCGGCTATTGAATTGCCATTTTTGATTGATGTTGCTGAAAATCAATAGAGTGCACCCACCTGAACCGCACCAATCTAGTTGTGCCAATAACTCTTTTTGTCCATCGGCGTTGAGATCATAAGTGAGCCAGCGGTAACGAGTACCAGAGGGATTTTGGTTGGTACTGATAAAGTATGTTCTTAACGCTTCATCAACCATAGGATTAAATTCAGCACTGGAGCGGATTTTGTTACTGTCTGGTGAAATTTGTTGAGTAGGGTTTGTTGCTACTACTTTGTAAAGGTTCAGCCCACCATTAGCAATGTCGTAGATTATGTTGCCAACTTTTTCTTGTGTTGCACTTAACTGGTTTTCCCCATCCTTGGTATAAATACGTTCAGAATATAGGGGTTGACCTTGTAAGTGAGTGCTCACAACTTGAACTTGCTGGTTATTAAGTTGTTGCCAAAAGCCTTTTTCTACCGTGTCTTCAGTGCCATTTTGGTAGCTATAAATTGTGTTAGCAGTATGGTCGGGGCTTAATCTTAGTGTGACACTAAAAGGCGCGCCTGTATTTGATTCTGCTTGATAAGTGGATGCCCAATTTAAGGATGTATCCTGATTTGAAAGTGTCGCACAGCCGTGAAGGTTCTTATCATGATGTTTGAACGTTGAAGTCCAGCCATAGAGGCTATCACTCATGTTATCGGTACAACTTTGCTGGTTAAGCTCTAGCTCCCCATTGTTTAATTTGTAGCGCCGACGATGGTCTCGCAGTTTACTTGACAGTAAATCTAGGTTTTCCGGCTGGGTAGCTATTCCACTGAATTTCAATGTGTTTTTTTGAAATTCTATTGACCAAAAAGGCTCGTTACCAAATGCTCTAGTGGGTTGAGTTGGCTGATTACAGCGTTTGGGGTTTTCAGCTGTCAGAAGATTAATTTTTTCGACTACAAAGCGAGCGCTATAGTTTGCAGAAAATCCTTTATTATTTGTAGTTTCAAGGTGACCGATTACTTCACCATATAAAGGCGCATAAGGTGAGCCAGCTAAGGCCATAGCTTGATGGAATCTGTCTTCTGGCATATCTAGCCAATACTGTTGCTGGCTACCACATGGTGCAATGGAGCGGACTTCTTTACCAAGAACAACTTCACCACGAATAATGAAAGATTGAGGTTGGATTGAGGAAGGGTTACTTAGTGAAGCTAATGGTGTACTTGGTTGGCTAGATTCGAAGCTGGAACAAGCTTGCAGTAGCAAAGCTGTAGTGAACACCACTGGGTTTCTTAACGCCTTCATGGTATATCTTCCTCATATTAATTATTTGGACGTCATTATGGCATATTGGCTATTCAAAACTGAACCAGACACTTTCTCTATTGACACACTTCGCACACAAACTATTTCTTGTTGGGAAGGAGTGCGGAATTACCAAGCTCGAAATATGATGCGAGATCAAGTCAAAGTTGACGACTTAGTCCTAATTTATCACTCTTCATGTAAACATGTAGGGGTGGCTGGTATTGCCAAAGTGATTAAGGAGGCCTATCCGGATCATTTTGCTTTTGATCCTCAGAGTGATTATTTTGACCCTAAATCGTCGGTTGATAATCCACGCTGGTTTATGGTGGATATTGAGTTTGTGAGGAATATGGAACGTTTGATCCCTTTATCAGTAATGAAAGCAATGCCAGAACTTGACAATATGCTTTTAGTAAAACGTGGTAACCGCCTATCAATCATGCCTGTAAGTGAGCTTGAATGGCAGGCGATATTGAACAAAGAGAAGAATTCTTCGTAATCAGTAGTATATGAATTTTTACCCTAGAACAAATGAGTATGAAGATAGTGAGCAACAGCATCATTTGCATTGCTGCCGATCACTTCGTTGTCAGGTAGCGCCACTTTCACCTTATCATGGGCGGTTTCCATAACAAGGCCTTTGCCTGCCATAGAAAGCATTTCGACGTCATTCATACCATCACCAAATGCAATGCAGTTCTCAAGAGTGAGGTTGAGAGAGTTGGCGACGACTTGTAGTGCTTCACCTTTAGAAACTTCTGCTGCCATGACTTCTAAACACCACGGTGTCGAGAAGGCAATATTGAGTTTTCCTGAAAATCTCTCATTCAGTTGTTGTTCAAATTTAACTAAATGCTCATGATCTTTATCTGGATGAGTGAAGAAGACTTTTGCAATGCCATCAGTGGGTGCTGTTTGAGAATCAAATCTTTGGAAAGCAAAGCCTGATTCGTTATGGAATGTTGTAAGTGTGTTATCGTCTCGATCTAGCAGCCAACTTTCATCCCTATACATGTGGATGAAAATGTTTGGATCCTGACGTATCACATCAATCACTGGCTGGATTAAGTTGGCAGGAATATTATTACTATACATCAGGTTGTCGTCTTTATCGTGGACTCGAGCGCCGTTAGAAGTGATCATATAGGCAGGGATTCCAACTTGGCTGCGAATGCCTGCAACATCGACATGGTGACGACCAGTAGCAAAAATAAAGGTATACCCTTTTTGGTGCAGCTCTTTTAATGTTCGTTTGGAAAAATCACTGAGTTTATGATTTGGGGCTAGCAAGGTTCCATCTAAATCCGAGGCGACGATTTGAAAAGGGTTTTCTTTGCGTATTTCTGTCATATTATCCTCATGATTTATTTCATACTGCGCAAGGTTCAGACCTCAATACTATCCCAATGTTCAAGATTAAAAGAGGGTAAAGATATGTTTGAGTTTTTTCCTAGTTTATCAATAAAGGCTGAAGAAGGAGAGCATGGAATCTAGCGCTTGGTTTCTAAATTCATCTTTTTCAAATAGAATTTCGTGACGCGAGTGGTTAATATTTTTTAATATGCAGTTAAAATTATTTTTGGCCAGTTTGTTGAAGAATTTTTTCTGATCTTGATTTGAAACGATTTTGTCATTGCCTGCTTGCAGCAGCAGCACTGGGATTTTAATGTGCCTAGCCATAAGGTGGCATTTTTTAGCGGCCATCAGCCCTTGCCAGACCCAGCGATTACTGGCGCCACCAATTTTAAGTTCTGGTTTTTGCTCATAAAGATTTCTGAACCATTGATAGCGCACATAGCTTTGAGTGAGAAAGTTGCCTTCAAAAGGTTTGGGGGAATAATCTTGTTGACCAGGAGCAAACGTAGGCTTAGGTGATAGCGCAGTCATTATCTGACCAAAAGGAATGGCAATAAATTTAAGATACCAAGGTAAATTAACGCCAAACATAGGTGCACTAAGTGCAACTGCAGAAAATGGATGATTTGGATACGTTTGTAGGTAACGAGTTGCAATGTTTCCTCCCATAGAGTGCCCAATCAAATAGCAGTGTTGGTATGGTTCTAGGTTGAAGTGCTGCATTAGGTGATGCAAGTCATGAACATAGTCGTCAAACTCTTCTACATAACCCATTTGTATGTCATTAATCAAACGTTCAGATAAGCCCTGCCCTCTATGATCGAAGGAGTAAATATCATAACCTTGCTGGAAAAGATCATAGAAAAGTTCCTGATATTTCCAGGTGCACTCAATACGACCATTTACTAGCACGATTGCTTTATGATGTTTGGGTGAAGTGAGTTTTACCCAAAATAGGTGAGTTTTATCAAAGGAACGAACAAAACTTTCCTCACGTCTTGACCAAAATTGAGCAATATGGCTATTGATTGCTTGCTCAAAATTCAACTCTTGGGTATAAGAGGGTTGACTATTTAAGACTGATTTATTCATGATCTTGGGCCTACTATCGATACGAATAAAATGGATAAGTCTAAATTATGTGTGGCTAAGGTAGTTTAGTCGAGGAGAAAATACAGTGGAAATGCATGTTTGGTTCGCCTATGTAGTAACAGCGGTTGTGTTTAGTCTTGCTCCCGGTTCAGGTACAGTTAATTCCATCAGTAACGGTATCTCATATGGCACTCGTAAGTCACTAGTGTCGGTTGCTGGATTACAAATTGGCCTAGCAATACACATTATGTTGGTAGGTATAGGTATAGGTACTTTGGTTGCGCAGTCGGCAGCAACCTTCGCTGCTATAAAATGGTTTGGAGTGGGGTATCTGATTTGGCTTGGGATACAGAAATGGCGAGATACCTCTTCGTTAGTTACTCAGACGCGTGGTGAAGTTTTGCCTGCGCATGTGCTGATGCGTAAGGCAATATTGATTAATCTAACTAACCCTAAGTCTATCGTTTTCTTAGTCGCGCTCTTCCCTCAGTTTATCGATCCTGTAGGCAATCAGCTTAGCCAGTTATTAGTGCTAGGGGTAACCACTGTAGTAATCGACTCTATGGTGATGATAGGGTATACCTCTTTAGCCGCACAGATGGCACATTTTATTCGCTCTGATAAAATCATGCGTAAGCTGAATAAGATATTTGGTTCCATGTTTATATTCTGTGGAGCATTACTCGCTACTGCGAAAGCCTAAGTGGTTCTGAGGTAAGCAGCCAATGCGTGATACCTATGTGGCCCGTCAGCCCATTTTTAATGCGAAAAGACAAACCTTAGGTTACGAGCTTCTGTTTCGTGATGGAGAGCAGAACTCTTATCCCGCTCATATTGAGTCCAATCGAGCGACATATCGGTTAATTGTCGAGAATTTTTTGTCCCTCGGAGTCAACCCTGCGTTAGTTCAATCACGAAGTTTTATCAATTTCCCCCATAAAAGCTTATTAAGGCGTTTACCTCTGACTTTGCCTAAAGACAAAGTTGTGATCGAAGTGTTGGAAACTTGTTCCCCTACAGATGAATTATTCGAAGCAATTAAAGAAATTAGTCTCGCAGGGTACATCATTGCTTTGGATGATTTTGTTTACAGCCAAGATTGGGAACGCTTTTTGCCATTTATTCAGATTATCAAACTTGACATTATGGCCATGGGTTTAGAAGGAGCATGTGAGTTTGTTAAGCGCCATAAAGCGCGAGGTAGTCGGCGTAAATTTTTAGCCGAGCGAGTTGAGACTGAGCAAGACTTTTTAACTACTCGCTCTGCAGGGTTTACCTTTTTCCAAGGTTATTTTTTTAGTAAACCCGAGATGATAAAGCAGCGTTATATTAGTCCTGAGCAGATCATTGCGATGGAGCTATTGAGTGAGGTTTGCAAAACTGATGTTGACTTCCAAAAAGTTGAAGCAATCGTCGCAAAAGATGTCGCTTTATCTTACCAGTTGCTGCGTTTTGTGAATACCATGTCTGAAAGGCTGGAAGTGACAATATCTTCGTTCCGTCAAGCTTTGGTGTACCTTGGGGAAGATAAACTACGTATTTTTGTTTCACTTGCGGTAGCCTCTTTTATCTCAGTACAAAAGCCTAAAGAACTTTATAATGTCTCTCTTCAGCGCGCGCAATTTTGCCAACTTATGGCCCGTGATAACCCATTCAGCCAGTATCAAGAACAAGCATTTCTGATTGGTCTTTTCTCAACATTAGATGCTTTACTGGATCTTCCTTTGGAAGAGTTGCTTCGGCAGCTTCCTCTTAATCATTCGATAGAAAAAGCTTTACTAGAACGGCAGGGGCCCTATGGTATTTTGCTCAACCTAGAAGAGTGTTATGAGAAAGCGGATTGGCTTGGAATGCAGAAAGCCTGTCAGCAACTTAACTTGTCAGTAGATGAGGTTATGCCTCGTATATCTGAGGCTCAGCGTTGGAGTAGAGATATCCACCGCCTCGTCTAATAACCTAAAATACGATTCCGTGAATTTTTTATGACAACGCTAATCTTTGATTGATCTTTGCTGGTTTTTAAATAAATATATACGCACATCCATATAAGGTTATATTTATGTTGCCACATCAATTTTTTAAACTGCTCTCTGATGAGACTCGAGTGCGTTGTGTACTGCTAATTGAACGTGAGCAATGCTTGTCAGTGGGTGAGCTGACTGAGGCTCTTCAAGAAAGTCAGCCAAAAATTTCTCGCCATCTTGCTCAGCTGCGTTCAAGTGGAATTCTAGTTGATATTCGCCAAGGGCAATGGGTTTTTTATCGATTTAGCAAGGAACTACCGGGTTGGATGAGAAAATTGATAGGCAACCTTGTTGCTTCTCAGTGCTTGGCAGACATGTACCAGAATGATGTTGAGCGACTTAACGCAATGTCTGGGCGGCCTGTTTGCTGTCAGAGTGTTTGATATTAAGGAATAGAGTAATGACAATTAAAGTTGGAATTAATGGTTTTGGCCGGATTGGACGTTTGGCTTTACGTGTCGCATTTGATTGGAATGACATTGAGTTTGTACTGATTAACGATATCTCAGGTGATGCGCAAACATTGGCGCATCTATTGGAGTTCGACTCAGTGCAAGGCCGATGGCATCATGATGTGAAAACACATGATGATCATATTGTTATTAACGATCAAAGTATTAAAACAACCCAAGAGGAAGACATCGATGCCATTGACTGGTCTGGCTGTGATGTTGTTATTGAAGCGACAGGTAAGCATCGCCAGACTTCTTTTCTCGATAAATATTTAGTTCAAGGCGTAAAGCGGGTTGTGGTTTCGGCCCCCGTAAAAGGTGGGGATGTTGCCAACATTGTGGTTGGTGTTAATGATCATACTTTTGAGCCAGACAAGCATCGTGTGGTGACCGCTGCATCATGCACAACCAATTGCATTGCTCCTATTGTAAAAGTGATTCATGAGTCACTGGGTATAGTGAAGTCCTCGTTTACCACTATTCACAATTTGACTAATACTCAGACGATACTTGATGCACCGCATAAAGATTTACGGCGTGCAAGAGCTTGCGGTATGAACCTAATCCCAACAACCACTGGCAGCGCGACGGCCATTATTGAAATATTTCCAGATCTGAAAGGTAAAATTAATGGTCATGCTGTTCGAGTTCCGCTTGCGAATGCATCACTGACAGATATTATCTTTGAGGTCAATCGAGATACAACACCTGAGGAAGTGAATCACCTGCTGGAAAATGCATCTAAGGGAGAATTGAACGGTATCTTAGGCTATGAAGAGCGACCTCTTGTATCGATAGATTATAAAGGTGATCAGCGTTCTAGCATAGTCGATGCTCAATCTACAATGGTGGTTGGTAAGAGGATGGTGAAAATCTATGCTTGGTATGATAACGAAATGGGTTATGCGACGCGAACAGCTGACTTAGTGCGCAAAGTCGGTCTTGTGTAACTGAAACTTAGGTAAGGCCTTTTCTATGATTGTAAATTTGACCAAGAATGTACGGCAGTACATCTTGGTGACGTTTAACTACTGGAACTTCACTATTACAGATGGAGCATTAAGGATGCTGGTGGTGCTATATTTCCACGATTTGGGATATAGCACGCTAGAGATCGCCTCCCTGTTTCTCTTTTATGAATTTTTTGGTGTCGTGACCAACTTGGTGGGCGGCTTCTTAGGGGCTAGACTCGGTTTAAATAAAACTATGAACCTTGGGCTAGCAATGCAGATAGCTGCGTTGGCTATGCTTGCTGTGCCCAATTATTGGTTAACGATTTCTTGGGTGATGTTGGCTCAAGCTTTGTCTGGTATTGCAAAAGATCTTAATAAGATGAGTGCTAAGAGCTCTATAAAGTCGTTGGTGCCTAATGAACAGCAAGGCTCGCTGTATAAGTGGGTAGCGGTTCTGACGGGCTCTAAAAATGCGTTGAAAGGGGTTGGTTTTTTTATTGGCGGTCTACTGCTTTCTTTGATTGGCTTTAAATCTGCTGTGATTTTGATGGCAATGGTATTAACTTTGGTTTTGATTGGAAGTCTATGTGGCCTAGAAAGTGATTTAGGTAAGGCGAAGAGTAAGCCTAAGTTTAATGAAATTTTTTCTAAATCACGCCCGATTAATATTTTATCAGCTGCCCGGATGTTTTTGTTCGGCGCAAGAGATGTTTGGTTTGTTGTCGCTTTACCTGTTTATTTAGGAAGTGTATTTGGTTGGGATCACCTATGGGTTGGAGGGTTTTTAGCAACTTGGGTGATCGCCTACGGTTTTGTACAAGGCTTTGCGCCAAAAATAACCGGTCGTGCTCACAATATGATTCCTGATGGTACCTCAGCGTTGTTTTGGGCTGGTTTATTGGCATTGATCACTGCGGGTATAGCATTTGGGGTGCAAATAAATTGGCAGCCAGAGTTGGTCATAGTGGTTGGTTTATTAATATTTGGTGCTGTATTTGCCGTTAATTCATCTCTTCATTCTTACTTGATAGTCAGTTATGCCAAAGATGATGGTGTGTCTTTAGATGTTGGTTTTTACTATATGGCCAATGCTATGGGCCGCTTAATTGGCACAGTGCTTTCTGGCTGGGTATTCCAAATTGCAGGCTTGGCAGCTTGTTTGTGGGTTTCTTTTGCTTTTATTGTTTTAGCAACGTTAATCTCTATCCTGCTACCCACAAACAATAAAGAAGTAGCTGCTTAGAAGAAAAACCGTCCCATGACAAAAAGCTGACTGTAATTACATTTTAGGCCACTTTTTTATTGCTATATTGAAAGTCTCAAATGGTTAATTTGAACGATAGGGCTTGAGTATGAGTAGAAAATGGTTCGCAGGTCTAGTGCTATTCTTTGCACCTCTCACCTATGGATATGATGGCGGTTATAACGACGCTGAACTTCACTTTGTCGATTTTTTTCAGCAAACTGAAGGCATTAAATTTCTTATATACAATATGGATAAAAGTAACATAGAGTTTGCCTTTTTGATGGGGCTACCTGTCATAAAAAAATGGAGCGATGATAACCCAGAAGCACCTAGATACATGCAAGGTGATGATTCACCAGTTTATTACTACTCTCGCACTGATGAGCTTCTTTATCGCGCCTTGAAAACATCACCACACCGAGACCGGTTTTTTCCTTTCATGACAGGGTTTAACCCCACAGACATGTTTGCTGCTAAGCAAATTGAGCAAATGATAGAAAATGATCCTGGTTTTTGGAAAGGTATTGGGGAAGTTCTGACACGCCATGATAGTTTATCGGCGTTGACATTGGGTGAGCAGGCTCGTGCTAATCATCCAGCTTTAATGAAAGTCTACAAGGTTGCCGCTAAACATAAACTTCCCGTTATTTTGCACAGTAACATCACTTCTGAGCGAGAAAAAAAACCGCTATATAAGCATGAGCTGGTAGAAGCACTAGAAAAAAACCCAAAAACGACATTCATCTGGGCTCACGCAGGAACCAGTACAACATTGCTTAGGAGACAAGATTTATCTTTTCTTATTGATGAAGTGAGTCAGCTGCTCAATGATTACGATAATCTATATATACTGGCCTCTTGGAGTTTACATGATTTGATACTAGATACCCCGCAATCTAAGAAAGAGTGGGTAGAGCTTATTATAAAATATCCGAATCGCTTTATGATGGGCTCTGATGTGGTAGGTCGGTTCAATCATGCAGGAGATGTTTTATCTGGTTGGGATGAGCTCTTAGATGCGCTGCCTTATGATGTGGCAGAGAAAATGGCTAAGAAGAATATGTTGCAGATGGTCAAGTGATGATCTAGCGCTTGATGGTAAAGTGGAGGAACCTATCGCCTTGGTAGGTAAGTATGCCAGTATCGCCAGGATTTATTGTCTGGTAGTAGCGTATTCCAACCTGAAACTCACGTCTTGGGCCAATGCGTCTATATCCAATATTGCTCTCCTTCTATCCCGACACCATGTATTGATGGATAGAACACTTGTTTATCGATTATTACAACATGAGCGGTTTGTTCTGGTGCGTTGTATTTTTGAGTATGTTTTATGTAGAACCGACTAAATAGCCAGCCGCTTGCGATAATGCCTGTAGCCAGGAGACAAAATAATAGTAGTGGCATAATCGTTTCCTATTTATAGCTTAGTCGTTTGAATCATCAGGTTAGTGTAAGTCTAATTTGATGTTAGATTTGATCCTTTAATGAGACATGGTCTGCTTTATGTACTTATGTGGAATTCTTCGATGTATATCACATGCTGACAACTTTTTTTTCCGTATCCTGATATGATTAATCTTTGATTCCTATGAGTTATTTTTTATTTAAGTAAAACTGGATTATAAGTAATGGTGGTTATTAGTCTTTTGAGTTGGTTGGAGGCAGATTTTGTGCGCTAAATTTATTGGCGATGGAGGGAGGTATGTCTGATATTGAAAAAGTAGTAACACGGACACGGAAAATCGAAACACTGCTTCGTACACAATATCATGCTGAAGGTAAGGGGTTGCACAAGTTGGTTACGAGTTGTGAGGAACGTTTACCACATGATGTGATTGGGAAATTGCGTTATATTGCAACTATCCGTAATAAAATAGTACATGAAGAAGATTATAAGCTGGAGAACCGCAGAGAATTTCTAGCCGTGTGTGACGAATGTGAGAAGGAACTTACACCGAGAAGTAGCCGTTTTATTTGGAGAGCTGCGATTACCTTAATGACATTGATTACCATGGCTGCGTTATTTTTCTATTATTCCCACTGGGATACTTTGTCCAGACATCTGTAGCTAAAGCTTTGAATTTGTAAGTCTTAGTATTATAGTAAAAGTGTGTTATTTGTTGAATAAACGGTCTGTGTTTGGTTGTAAAATTATCATAAAACAAAAAAAGG
>NZ_JAHKPM010000044.1:0-25126 GCF_018860525.1 Vibrio hepatarius | reverse complement strand
CCTTTTTTTGTTTTATGATATGTCTTAGTACATCATCGGCAGTGTCATTAGGCCAACAACAACTGCGATCATTACAAGTCCTTGTTTTTGTGAGGAAGTAATCATAACCCTGCTCCTGTAAATTGATGTTTTAATCTATGTATTTAAGAATAGCAGTGTTTTTGCACTTTGATCAAGTATTTATTTTAATAACGCTCAAAAACTAATGTTTTTATAGCCCAAAGTAACAAATAAAGGCCAATTTTAGTTGTTTAGACTGTTGTTTTTGAGTTGTTTACATCTTGTTCTTCCTGATTGTTTTTTGGTTTAAGTTGTTGTTTTTATTTTATTTTTTTGTTGTTCTTTGTTTGTTTTTTCTAGATTTCTTTTGGTTTTTATGTGATATGTTTAATTAAATGTCAGAGATGAGTAAATGATATGATTGCATTGGGTTTTTTATGATTTTTTTCACTATAGTTCATTATTCTATTTTTAAGGTATTTTTAAATACGGAACAATGATTTTCTGGTTAAAAAAAACACAGCGAAAGTTTTATTTAAGCTTTTGATTTTTAAGTTTTTTTGTTTTTTGTGCTAAGGGTTTTAGAAAGTTTTTGTGTACTGTGCTTGTTTCGTTGGATAATAGTGTGGAACGACTAAAAAAATAAGTTATCTACTCTCTTAGCCAAAGTGATACATCGTAAGTGGTGTATGTTAAGTTTAATCAAGATCGAAATTTTGCTTTTCATTTCTGGACATCTTTGCGCGCCTGCCTACACTGGCGTCTCAGTTTAGAATAGGGGGAAGCATGTGGAGCTGGCTTTCAGTTGCGTTATCAGGGTTTATTGGCATTAGTGCTAATGAAGGTGGTCAGTACAGGCTAGCGGCAGTATTTAAAACATTAGCTCTTCTTATGTTAGTGCTGATACTCTGGACTCAGAGCAGTATGGATAACGTGTCTGTATGGTGGGTAACGCTTGGCATCGGGGTTTCTATCTTTGCAGACGTTCTCTACATCTATAAACAAAAAAAAGAACTTTGCTTTTCTGCGTTCATCTTAGCGCAGCTCTGTTACAGCGCTGCTTATTGGATGATGCTTTCAGGTGGAATGGTGTGGTGGCTACCCGCTATGTTGTTAGCTTTTGGTATCGTAGTGTTTTTTCTCATGCTACCAAAAATTGATCGTGTAATTTTTCCTGTTGTGATAATGGGGATGGTTTTGTTTCAATTTAATTGGGCAGCAGGAGAAGCATGGTTAATGGCAGGAACAATTGCTAGTATTATGGGTTTTATAGGTACATTGACATTGACATTTTCTGCAGCTCTACTGGTGATACACGATTATAAGCACTCTTTTCTATATGGCCGTTATCTTATCTCTGGTAGTTACTTTCTGGCCCATTCATTAATAATTGCTTCCTTTATTTAATATTAATCAATGATTTAATTTTTAACGGCTATTCAGGTCTTAACAGGCTTTTGGGTGATTTGTTTATATTGTCAGGGCGATAAATCGCAATGGAATAAGAGTATTGAAAATATCAATATTCTATGGTGATTTTCTTGCAATAAATATAGTGCTCAGGCTAAATAAGTGCGCTTTCACTACTTTGTCTTTGGAGACTAATTAATGGAAATTCTTTCTGCTGCGACCATGTTGTTCCTCATTATGGATCCGCTTGGCAATCTTCCTATTGTGTTATCCATACTAAAGCACCTAGACCCGAAGCGTAGGCGCAAAGTTTTGATGCGAGAGCTGCTTTTTGCGCTAATTATACTGATGCTGTTCCTGTTTGCAGGTAAAGCTATTTTGAGTTTCCTTCATGTTCAGCCTGAGACTTTAAGTATCTCTGGAGGAATCATTTTATTTATCATTGCGATTAAAATGATTTTTCCAAGTGCAGGGAGTATTACAGGGTTAGCTGCTGGTGAGGAGCCGTTCATTGTACCCATGGCTATTCCTATGATTGCAGGGCCTTCTGTCATTGCGGCTTTGCTACTTTTGTCAACACAGCACCCTAATAAATTAATAGAGTTGTCAGCCGCTGTGATGCTAGCTTGGGGGGCAACATTTTTAATTCTTATGTTTTACGGTTTTTTCCACCGTATTTTGGGAGAGCGCGGGCTTAAAGCGATAGAGCGCCTGATGGGACTAATGTTGGTGATGATTTCTACACAGATGTTTCTCAACGGAGTGAAAAGTTACCTCGGTTAATATTTAATCCGCCGCTCTATATAAGCGGCGGTTTTAATTTTATCTACATCATGTGCTTGCGACGAATATCTAGCAGAGCGAATATTCCAAATATCAAAATTGACCATTTTTCCCAGCGAGTCATTTCAATCTTGTCACCAAATGCGCCTATGAAGATAGCTGATTGTAAGCCATGCATCATGAACAAAAAGGCAGTTAAAATATACAGGGCAATTGCTGCTTTACCTGGAAATGGCATAAAAAAGTTTAGCAGCAGGATAAACCATACAAAGCCAATCGCGGCTTTGGCCAATAGTAGTAGTACTTTCATAGCATTCTCTTTTCGTCTTGTATTCTTGTATATAGTCGATAGCTTACTTGCCCCGCATATTTCTCGCGGTGTAAATGCCAATTGTTTGGAATTCCTTCTAATATAAGCTCTTTTTCTGTTTCAATGTAAATCACGGCATCACTTGCCAGCCAACCATTATCTTCTAGAAGACAGACTGTCTGTTTAAGTAGATTTTTATGAAATGGAGGGTCAATAAATACGATATGATGTGGTATGCCTGGCTGTTGTAGGTACTGAATAGTATCACTTTGTACGGCTTTAAGGTTGGTTGCATTTAGCGATGAGATGTTCTTATTTAATTGTTCGAAAGTGCTTTGGTTTAGCTCGATCATGGTGACTTCTTTTGCCTGTCGTGATGCCGCCTCAAAGCCTAAGGCGCCTGAGCCTGCATATAAATCTAGGCATTTTGCCTGGGGGATATCCTGGGCTATCCAGTTGAACAGAGTTTCTTTTACTCGGTCAGTGGTAGGGCGCAGCCCTTCGGCATTATGAACGGGCAATTTGCGCCCTCTCCATAATCCACTAATGATCCGAACAAAGCCGGATGAAGACTTTTTTTGTGATGTGTTTTGCTGGCGACGTTGTACCATAGATTTTTTGACCGCTAATAAAGTGATACTATACCCAGTCGCTCAGTGAGTTCGAGCTGAGTAAAACCCAAATTTGTTGATGACAAAGTGTATACCATCACCATGGTGCTGAAAACTTTTCACTTTGTTGTCATTTTTCTTTTCGTAATCGGGACAATACCCGATGAAAAGTGTCAGAGTAAATTAAGACAATCTAGGATATCCCCAGATGACGGAAAAAAAGAAACGCGGATTACTTTCTTGGCTTGGTTTTGGTGAGGAAGAGCAAGATAACCAGTCGCTCCATCAACCCAAGTCACAGGATGTTGCTGAAGCCGTTGAAGAAGTAAAGGTTATTGAAGAATCTGTGCAAGATACCCAGACTCCATCAGCAGAAGAGTTTGAGTCACTACAAGAGAATAAAGTGATTGAGCAACAAAAGCCTACAGAAAGTTTTTTTGCTCGCTTAAAACGTAGTTTGGCTCGTACTAAAGCAAACATAGGAGCTGGTTTTTTTGGTTTATTTAAAGGAAAGCAGATCGATGATGAGCTATTTGAGGAATTAGAGGAGCAGTTACTGATTGCTGATGTGGGTATGGATACCACACTAAAAATCATTGCAAATCTAACTGAAAAGGCTTCTCGTCAAGAGCTTAAAGATGGTGAAGCATTGTATAGCCTGCTTAAAGATGAGATGGCTGGAATTTTATCAAGTGTTGAAAAGCCACTTGAGATTGATACTGAAAAAACACCGTATGTGATTTTGATGGTAGGCGTCAATGGGGTAGGCAAAACGACAACAATTGGCAAGCTGGCGAAGCAATTTCAGTCTCAAGGTAAGAAAGTGATGCTTGCTGCAGGAGATACGTTTCGTGCCGCGGCTGTCGAACAACTTCAGGTATGGGGCGATCGTAACCAAGTCCCTGTCGTCGCTCAGCATACAGGTGCCGATAGTGCTTCGGTGATTTATGATGCTATTGAGTCTGCTAAAGCAAAAGGGTTTGATGTGGTAATTGCTGATACCGCAGGACGATTGCAGAATAAAGCTAACTTAATGGAAGAATTACGAAAAATTGTTCGTGTTATGAAGAAAGTGGATGAATCTGCACCTCATGAAATTATGCTGACATTAGACGCTGGTACAGGCCAGAATGCGATCAGCCAAGCAAAGCTGTTTAGCGATGTGGCGCCCTTGACAGGTATTGCCTTAACTAAGTTAGATGGTACAGCAAAGGGAGGTGTTATCTTCGCTCTTGCGGATCAATTTCAAATTCCGATTCGATATATTGGTGTGGGAGAAAATATTGATGATTTACGCCCATTCGAGACTCAGGAGTTCATAGAAGCATTATTTAGCCGCGAAGATTAGGTTTAGTAAGAGGGATGACGAGTGATAAAGTTTAAGCAAGTAAGTAAAGCATATCGCGGCGGTAGACAAGCCTTGCAGAAAGTTGATTTCCACTTGCGTCGTGGGGAAATGGCGTTTCTCGGTGGTCATTCTGGTGCTGGTAAAAGTACCTTACTTAAACTGATCTGTGCTATTGAACGTCCAACCGATGGAAAAATCAGTTTTAATGATCACGAGATTACTCGTATTCCTAGCAAAGATATTCCTTTTCTACGCCGTAATATTGGCATTGTTTTCCAAGATCATCGGCTGCTAATGGATCGCCCTGTATTTGATAATGTAGCACTTCCGATGCGTATAGAGTCTATTTCCGAAACGGATATTAAACGTCGGGTATCAGCCGCTCTAGACAAAACAGGCTTACTTGATAAAGCAAAGTGTTTACCAAGTCAGTTATCTGGCGGTGAACAGCAGCGAGTTGGTATTGCAAGAGCTGTGGTCAATCGCCCAACTTTACTTTTGGCTGATGAACCAACGGGCAATTTGGACCCTGATTTATCCAACCGTGTTGTAAAGTTATTTGAAGAGTTTAATCGTGCTGGTGTGACTATATTACTCGCTACGCATGATACTGGATTAGTGAATACTCGCCCACAATATCGCCATCTTGAGCTGAATCAGGGTTTTCTTAGTGAGGTAGAAGATTATGCCTAACGTACGCAATAGGAAAGCCGTAAAAGTTCGTGCTCAAAGCCATATTAAACGTGATAGCTTTTTTGCAGTACATATTAAGCAGGCTAGAGCATCATTTTCTCTGATGTGGTCTCGTCCGTTGGGTAATGTACTCACGCTGGCGGTAATTTCCATGGCACTAGCCATGCCTACGGCACTGTATGTGTTGGGTAAGAATTTATCCGCAGCTTCTGTTAATGTGACCAGTCCATCTAAAATCAGTGGATACCTACGTGAACAGACTCCTGAATCTCGAATTATGGTACTGAAAGATAAACTGGAAAGTATGGATCAAGTCCTCACTGTGGATTATATATCTCCTCAGCAAGGCCTTGAGGATTTGAGCCAGTATTCTGGTTTTGAGCAGGCTATCTCGTTATTAGATGATTATGCTTTACCGGGTGTATTAATAGTGACGCCCAGTGTTAAAGAAAACTCTGAGATAAAGCAGCTGGCCGCTGAAATTGCGCAAGAAGAAGAAGTAACAGATGTTCGCTTAGACGAAGACTGGTTAACTCGACTTGACGCGATAAAGAACCTTGTTTGTGGGATTGTCATTACTTTATCAGTGCTTATGTTGGGCTCGGTGTTTTTAATTGTTGGAAATACTCTTCGTTTCAACGTGCTAGCTAATAAAGATGAAATACAGACCATGAAGTTGATAGGGGCAACAAACAGTTTTATTTTAAGGCCATATTTATATTCTGGTATGTGGTTTGGCTGTTTAGGCGCATTGACTGCTTGGACTTTAACTATGATTATTACCGTTGTTCTCAACAGTAGTGTTGAGAAATTAGCCTTTTTGTATGACAGTCAGTTTAGGCTAGTTAGTTTGAGCTGGGACGAAAGCCTATTGCTATTAATGATGGGTACCTTTCTTGGCTGCTTGGCTGCAAAGGTGTCTGCTCTGCGTCATCTCAAAGAAATTGAACCTGTCTAAAACCTCGCTGTCTCATGAAAATGAAGAAGGCATAATGCCCCTTTTACTTGTATCAATGAAAGGTTTATGCATAATAGATCTGATATGTTTTAATTTTACGCATATTAGATTTTAAAATAGTGGATTTAAACCAATTCCCAGATCCTGTGTTAATGAGGAAATGAATGACTAACCAAACGTATCCAATGGCTGTAGTTACACAAGATAGTTTAGATAGTTATATCCGGACAGTGAACAGTTATCCTATGCTGACGGCTGAAGAGGAACGTGAACTAGCAGAGCGACTACACTACGACGGTGAAATTGAAGCGGCTAAAGGCCTGATTCTTTCTCATTTACGCTTTGTTGTGCATGTAGCTCGAGGTTACTCTGGTTATGGCCTACCAATGGCAGACTTAGTTCAGGAAGGAAATATTGGCCTGATGAAAGCGGTTAAACGTTTTAATCCTGAGGTTGGTGTTCGTCTTGTATCATTCGCGGTACACTGGATTAAGGCAGAAATTCACGAATATGTCTTGCGTAACTGGCGCATAGTGAAAATAGCAACGACTAAAGCACAACGTAAGCTTTTCTTCAATTTGCGCAAATCTAAAAAGCGTTTGGGATGGTTTAATAATGGTGAGGTAGAAACTGTAGCCAAAGAGCTTGGTGTTGAACCTTCAGAAGTGCGAGAAATGGAATCTCGACTTGCTGCTCAAGATGCTGCCTTCGAAATGCAAAATGATGATGATGACACAGGTATCTCTTATACAGCCCCTATGCTGTATCTTGAAGATAAGGCGTCAGATGTGGCAGATAACGTCGAAGCTGCAAACTGGGAAGCACATACCAACCACCGATTAGGTCTCGCTTTATCGAGTCTTGATGAACGCAGTCAGCATATCGTTCGGTCTCGCTGGTTAGAAGATCATAAGTTAACACTGCAGGATCTGGCAGAAACATATAACGTTTCTGCAGAGCGAATTCGCCAGTTAGAGAAGAATGCGATGAAAAAGCTTAAGGTTGCTGTCGGAGATTTCTAGGCGGGGAATAGGGAATTATTTAAAATAAGCTGAGATCGTAAGGTCTCGGCTTTTTTGTTTTTTTGAGATCAATAAAGCATTCAGACACTATATTATTGGATCGAATTTTGCCGACTCTCCTGTGGGTAACTCTGTGATGAATTTATTCGCTTGGTGTAAAAAAGGCGGGTAAATAAAGGCTTCATGGCCTATTTCAGAATGGGGATATTTATATGATCCACACAGAAAAGTAAGGATCATCACTATATATTGTGGATCGAATCTTTATAAGATACCTTATCAACGCAATCCACAGATTTATCCACAAGTGATAAAGAAACGATCAAGAGTGGATAACCATATTGACATAGTGTACTTGTTTACCACTGGATAGGTTACAATAGATTCCAATATTGGTGTTTTCAAAGAGGCAGTAAAATGGATCAGTTTCAGCATATTGATGTCTTAGGTGCTCAGGCATTACTAGAGCAGAGCGAGACACGTTTGGTAGATATTCGCGATCTTCAATCTTTCTCTGTTGCTCACCCCCAGAAGGCCTACCACTTGACCAATGAAACGATGGGTCAGCTCATGGATGAAGTGGAGTTTGAGCAGCCTGTGTTAGTTATATGCTACCACGGGGTAAGTAGTCAGGGGGCTGCCCAATTTTTGGTTAACCAAGGGTATGAGCAGGTATATAGTGTTGATGGTGGATTTGAGGCTTGGCAACGCGCAATGCTACCTGTTGAATCTAATCTATCGTAATATAAGCATGATAAGACTCACAACACTTTCCAGCCCTCGTATGGGACAAGCTTTTATTGATTACATGGCTTCTCGACAAATTAATGTTCAGATGATGCCAGAGGGTAATGATTATTTTGCCTTGTGGCTTGTAGACTCTCAGCATCAAGTCGAAGCTGAATCAGAATTACAACGTTTTCTGAGCAACCCTAATGATAGCCGCTACCAATCTGCATCTTGGGATATGGTAGAAAGTCGCACCAATCGATTTCAGTATCAGTCACCATCAATGCTGTCAATGGTCACGGCAAAAGCAGGTCCGATTACCTTGTTTGTCATGGCGCTTTGCGCTGTAATTTTTGTCCTACAACAGTTTGGCGCAGGACAAATGATCTTCTCGGTGCTTCACTTCCCTGCTTTAGCAGGACAGGAGTGGCAATTATGGCGTTGGATTAGTCATGCTTTATTGCATTTTTCCATTGTTCACATCGCTTTTAATTTACTCTGGTGGTGGCAGCTCGGAGGAGATATTGAACAAAGACTTGGCTCGATAAAATTGGCCCAGTTATTTTTTGTGTCCGCTGCACTTTCTGGTGCTGGGCAATATTGGGTGGAGGGGGCTAATTTTGGAGGCCTTTCAGGCGTGGTTTATGCGCTCGTGGGTTATCTCTGGATTCTAGGGCTTAAAGCGCCTCATCTTGGCCTTAGCATACCTCGGCCTGTTGTGGGTTTTATGTTAGTGTGGCTAGTGATAGGTTTTGTTCAACCTTTTATGGCGATAGCCAACAGCGCACATTTGGCTGGCCTGGTTTCAGGTGTTCTGTTTGGCTTATTAGATGCCCAGCGAATGAAAGCGTAAAGCGGCTAGTGCCGCCCTAATGTTTTTGAGTCTATTGATAAAGGTACTTAGTGAACAGTAAATCAGCAATCACTGTGCGTCCGGTTTCTGGTAATAAAATCGCGTTTAAGCGCTCAACTAAGGTTTTACGTAAATCTTCGCGTCCTGCAAGAGATGTGATGGTGTCTGCAGATTGCTTTCCAAGGAGTTCTATCACGGCATCACGTATAAGTGGTTGATGCAGTTCTATAACTGACAAGTCAGTACTACTGGCGACCATGATATCAATACGAACCTGAATATAACCGAGCTTTTTCCCCTTGGTATAAAAGTTGGTAGTGAGGTCTGGCTCAAGTGTAAAGTAAGCTAATTTGTCTTCACCAGCTTCCTCCGCTAGCAAGGGCAGGCTGGACAATATGCTCAATGTGAAAAATAATTGTACTAAGCAACGTTTAATCATATGTCTGTCTTTTCTTTCTTCGAATCATGATACTAGAATCGCCTGACTCTTGTTACAATGGAAATCTTGTTGAGAATTATGTACCGAGCATTCACTGAATGGCTTACAACAAAGTCATATTCTCTAGTGACTGGCGATAAAGCTACTTATTGAATACTAGTATGAATCAATCTACTTCGCTTTATTTATCTGCTCTTCGTCAAGTGAATTGGCAAGATTATGATAATTTTAGCTTTCCAACTCAAATTTCAAAAAACTGGTTGCTAGAGCAGGGCTCACTATCACGTTTATTGGAACGATATTGCCAAATATTGAGTGTCGATTTACTGCACAACAAATTTGTTAGGGCTGAAAAGCTCAATAATGAAGAAGTTGAGCTACTTGGACGAGGGCCTTGTTTATTGCGAAAAGTAGTGCTCAAGGGAGATTCTTGCCCATGGATATTAGGTCGAACCCTAATTCCGCAATCATCGATGGTGGGACAGCCATTTAATTTAGAGCACCAAGGAGAGACGCCTCTTGGGCTGACTGTATTTAGTAAAAGTGATGTTAAGCGTGATGCTCTAAAGGTTGGATGGGTAGCGACCAAAGATGGCGAGCTCTTAGCTCGCCGCTCCCGTTTATGGATAAACCAGAAGCCTATGTTAGTCGCTGAATTATTTTTACCAAGCGCACCAATATACCATGAGGAGAGAGAGTAAATGATGTCTGTAAGAGCGCGTGCTTATTGGCAACTCATGCGTATGGACAAGCCTATTGGAACACTGCTTTTGTTGTGGCCAACGCTTTGGGCTCTTATTTTTTCAGCGCAAGGTTTACCGAATCTTAAGGTTTTGTTGGTATTTATGCTTGGTGTGCTATTCATGCGTTCAGCTGGGTGTGTTATTAATGATTTTGCCGACCGTAAGGTCGATGGTCATGTGAAGAGGACCCATCAAAGACCGTTGCCTTCAGGTAGAGTCAGCCCTAAAGAGGCGGTAGGGTTATTTATAGCCTTGTCTATGTCGTCTTTATTGTTAGTTATGACGATGAACCCTCTTACGATCAAACTTTCTTTTATTGCTTTGCTACTCGCATTTATTTACCCCTTTATGAAACGTTATACCCACTTTCCTCAGTTGTTTCTTGGGTTGGCTTATAGCTGGTCAATTCCTATGGCGTGGGCAGCTCAAGCGAATGAATTGCCTGCTATGGCTTGGTATGTTTTTGTTATCAATGCCATCTGGACCATTGCGTATGACACCCAATATGCAATGGTTGATAGAGATGATGATCTGAAAATTGGCATTAAATCAACGGCAGTCTTATTAGGACACTTTGATAAGTTAATGATTGGCATATTGCAATTGATTACTATGGCGATGTTGATTGCTTTGGGGTGGTGGTATGAGTTTGGGATAAGTTACTGCTTGGGTTTAGTGGTGGCTGGGAGTTTGTTTGTTTTTCAGCAATACCTGATCCGTAATCGCCAGCGTGATGAGTGCTTTCGAGCTTTTTTGAACAACAATTATGTTGGTATGGCTATTACTGCGGGCCTACTGATTGAATTTTGGTGAAGGATTTTAAATGAAAGAAGGCAATCGGTTAAGGAAGCCTTCTTTGACATAATTAATGAGATCAGTCCCTACTGAGGTTGAGTTACTGAGGCTTGGCAAATACTCTCTTTTATTGTTAAGCATACCTCTGGAGAAAGCATTGAATACAGTAGTTCAGCCAAATCTTTGCTTTTCTCTTGGTCACAGTGACCTTTGCTATCTAAATAGGCTTGCTGTTTTAGAGTTGTAACCATGGATGAAAATACACCTTTATCGAAAAATTCAGGGGCATTGATACCATGTAGACGCCCTAATCTTTGGGCAATCTCCTGACACTTTTGCTCCAAATCTCCCTTGCTTAGGCCAGAGTAAGCAGGTAATAGATTGAGAGTAATTGCGTAACGTTGTAGGGTTTCTGTAATGGTGCGGCCAAGTAGCATAAGCATCTGAATATTATCTTGCCTTAGCGACACGTTTTGTTTGCCATCGACCATCACTAAGCCCAAACGAGCAATTTCTTCAATATAAGATTCAGTGATGTCCCCTAATTGAGTATCTTCCAAACTCAGAAACAATTCCTGTTTTAGAAATGGATAAATCAAGGCTACGTTAGCTTTTATTTTCTTTAAACTCAGTTTCTGATGACGGATTAGCATCTGTGCAATTAAAGATGGAATCGCAAATAAGTGGATAATATTATTGCGGTAATAGGTCATCAGAACGGACTGATTACGATCAAGAGAGATCACATCCCCCATACTGTCAGAGTCAATAACAAATTTATCCAATGATTCAGCATGACAGACTAGCTCCTCCGCACCCTTATTTGGCATGGTGAAGGTTGAAGAATAAGGTACATTTTTTAGTAGTGCTAAGTAGCAATCTACCTGTTTGATCAAACTATCTCTTGATAGGGCACGTTGACGTGAAGCAAGCAATGCTGTGGCACACAGAGTTAAAGCGTTTGCTGCTGCTGCGTCATTAATATGTGTCATCACTTTATTTGCAAGCACATTGACGACAGGACTTATCCACTGTGGTTTATTACTGCCCATCGGATCTATATCTTGCGTCCACTCTGGAACATTATCATTGAGGTATTGATTTAAGAGAATGGGCTCTCCAAAGTTGACGTAACCTTGACCAAAGTTGCGTAACTTTCTAATGGTTCGTATTACTAGACTAGCATTTTCCTTTTCTTTACGTTTTCCCCGTAGCTCCTTAGCATAAGTACTGACCTCCATGACATGTTCGTAGCCAATGTATACAGGCACAAGGGTAACAGGACGGTTTAAACCACGCAGCATGGCTTGAATTGTCATGGCTAACATTCCTGTTTTGGCTTGTAATAGGCGACCTGTTCGAGAGCGACCTCCTTCGCTGAAATATTCTACCGAATAGCCTTTCGAAAATAATTCAGCTAGATATTCACGAAAGATAGTTGAGTAGAGTTTATTGCCCTTAAAGCTACGACGGATAAAGAAAGCCCCCCCACGGCGAAATATAGGGCCCGCTGGAAAGAAATTTAAATTAATACCTGCAGCAATATGTGGTGGGACCATACCCTCTTGGTACAAGACGTAGGAAAGTAGTAAGTAATCCATATGGCTTCGATGACATGGTACATAGACAATCTCATGACCATCCTGAGCAAGTTTACGTACGATTGAAGCATTGCTGACATTTAGACCCTGATAAATACGGTTCCATAGCCAACTGAGTATACGATTGCTTCTTTTTATGACTGAGTACGAGAAGTCTGCGGCAATTTCATCCATTATTCCCTGTGCTTCTGCTCGAGCTTTTTCGAGTGAGATGTTTTTGGCTTTGGCTGTGTCCTCAATTGTTTTGATAATAGCTTTTGAACGCATGAGGCGGTTAAAAAGTGCTTGTCGATTGGGTAGGTTTGGTCCTGATGTGGCCAATTTTTGGCGTGAAAAGTGAATACGGGCGACCCGAGCAAGTTTGTGAGCAATTGATTCATCGGTACCGTGTGAATTTGCCATGTAGCGAAGTGATACTACAGGGCTGATGCGAACAAGACAGTCACGACCGTATTTTATTACTGCAAGCGCTTTCTCTGGCCCGTTTAATGCCTGTAAATAAGGAGTTCGCTGAGATTCTTTACCAGGTTTTCTCCCCCATAATACTGACGTAGGGATAACCTGAACATCTAGTTCACTATCAAATTTATGTTGCTCTAAGAGTTCAGAAAACAGAGAAATAGACTCGTTTGGGACATTATGGTCGTTACTCATCACAGTTTGACGCGAAGAGATAAACACATACCTTCTGAACGATTTACCATTAATTTCAACTGGTGTGAATAGGTCTGGTAGCCCTAAGTGGGCAATTTGAGTATGTAGGGTGAGTAAATCAACACTGGAACGATAGGGCAGCGCGTAAATAATGGGTTTATCAAGATCAATTCCATGATCTTCAATGGGATTAGATGGAATCGTTGTTCCTCTGACCAGCATCGATAAAGGCAATTTTAATAATGTACTTGATAGTGATTGTCTTGAAGACATAAGGTTTCTAGCCTCTAAAAACAGATAAATCGCATAAGCACTGATCAACTTCAATATCTGAAGCACAGGTTTGCCAACGCTAACTTTTTGGGGCGGTAAGGATATCAGAAACTGGTCAAACCTTTTACCGTGAATTGAGCGTAAACTCGCCGGTGTCACTTAAAATTTTACCTGCTTAATTTTTACGGTGCTCTTTGTTGCCAATGCCATTATTGCTTGATGTTGTTAGAAGGCGTAAAACTCATTTTATTGAATCTACTTACCATTGTTAAGGGGAAGTCTGTGCCACGAAAAACGCTCCATGGGGTTAAACGAATTAGAAATGCTATTTGTTATTCTTGCCAAGGATTACGCGCGGCCTATAGTAGTGAGCCAGCTTTTCGGGAAGAGGTGGCGTTAAGTGTGGTAATGATCCCAACAGCGCTATTACTCGATATTACTAAAATTGAGCGCATTTTACTGGTGGTAAGTGTTGTGTTAGTTCTAGTCGCCGAGCTTTTTAATAGTGCTATCGAATCGGTAGTTGATCGGATTGGGCACGAACATCACCCTTTATCTGGCCAGGCTAAAGATATCGGCTCTGCAGCCGTGATGGTAACCATGTTATTGACAGTTTACGTGTGGGTCGAAGTATTGTTTTTGTAGTCAAAAGGTTAACTCAATCAAAAAATCATCAATTGGCTTTTCATTTAAGCAGTTACTGGATATACTCACAGTTAACTGTATAAAAAGACAGGTTAATTATGAAGCCATTAACGCCACGCCAGCAACAAGTATTTGATCTTATTAAGAGCAAGATTGCAGACACAGGTATGCCCCCAACGCGTGCCGAAATTGCCCGAGAACTTGGGTTCCGTTCTGCTAATGCAGCAGAGGAGCATCTCAAAGCTCTGGCTCGTAAACAGGCAATTGAAATTATTCCTGGAGCGTCTCGGGGTATTCGTATTTTATTGGAAGTTGCCAATGAAGAAACGGGATTACCTCTTATAGGGCAGGTCGCAGCTGGAGAGCCTATTCTCGCTCAGGAACATGTTGAGACACACTATCAACTGGATCCAACCATGTTTAAACCACAAGCAGACTTTTTGTTGCGTGTTAATGGTGAAAGTATGAAAGACATTGGGATTATGGATGGTGATTTATTAGCCGTCCATAAAACGCAGGATGTCCATGATGGTCAGGTAGTTGTTGCCCGTGTTGATGATGACGTCACTGTCAAGCGCATTGAGCGTAAAGGCTCTACGGTATTATTGCATGCAGAAAATGAAGAGTTTGCGCCAATTAAAATTGATTTGACGTGTCAACACCTAGCTATTGAGGGCTTGGCAGTAGGTATCATTCGCAATACTGACTGGATGTAGCCACTTTTTAATTGCCTACAATTATGAATGAATAATTTATAGTCTTGCTTGTTTGATTTTAACTGAGAATTATTCTCAATTAGTTGAGTTTGTGATTGATATTCATTATCATCTATATTCTAGTCATGGAAGGAAGATGATCATGGTCGCTAAACAAAAAGCTACAACGCATCGCTACCAAATTCCAGCTAATCTGCTGCAGCCGCTGTGGCTTCGTAGCCGAGAAAGTTTAATTGATAATGGTTTAGTATATGACCCGATAGCAGCCATTGCTTGTCAGCGTTGTCAGCTTGCCCCTGAATGTATGGCTGGTGATGTTGATCAAAAGCAGCTCCTTCATGCTACCCTAACTCAGATTTGTGATGAACGAGTAAAATATTTTATTTCTCAGTACCCTGATGGTTGGATTATCAACGTTGGTGCGGGTTTAGATACGCGCTTTTATCGTGTAGATAACGGTCGCTGCCATTGGATTGAGTTGGATGTAACAGAGAACTTAATTTGGCGTCAGAAGTTATTTCATAAAAGCGAACGCTACCAGCATGTTCGTGGTCATGTTGAAGATTTATCTTGGCTTGAACAACTTCCTATATCAGAGCAGTGTCCAGTTTTGATCGTATGTGAACAAGCATTACTTGAATGCAATGAAAAACAAGTCGGCAAATTTATTCAGGCTTTGGGTTGCCATTTTTATTCGGCAATGGCGTGTGTGGTGTTAGCTGGGGATAGGACGTCGACTAAGTTAGGGCAAAAAATGGGTTCAGATAGCTACAGTCATGGCTATATGTCGCCGGGAGACTCGGCATTAAACTACCTTCCTTGGGCCCGTTGGGTAAAAATGTTTTCCCCGCTAGACAGATATTGTGGTCGCTGGAAATTTTGGCAACGGTGGCTGACAAAATTTAGTACTCTCAAACAAAGATTAGTGCCTGTTGTCGTTCAGCTCCGTTGGTAATCCGGTTACAATCCCTACTCTTCATTTTTGATGAGTTGACGGCGTGCGATTTGTAAACATACTTTCTGACAAGAACCTACATAAGCAAGTGTTACTGCTTGCTATCCCCATGGTGCTTTCCAGTATCACAGTTCCCTTACTTGGATTAGTGGATGCCGCTGTTATTGGCCATTTGGAACATGCTTGGTATCTAGGTGGAGTTGCTCTTGGCAGTACAATGATTAGTGTGACTTTTTGGCTTCTGGGCTTTTTACGTATGTCTACTACAGGACTTACTGCTCAGTTTTACGGAGCTAAAAATACTAAGCAGCTTGCTTTAGTTCTTACCCAAGGCCTTTTTATGGCCCTATGTTTTGCTTTGGTTTTTATCGTTCTTCACCCATTTATTGCTGATTTAGTGTTTTCAATGAGCAATGCTAGTGAACAAGTGAAATATTATGGTGAGCAGTATTTTTCCATTCGAGTGTGGAGTGCACCTGCAGCCTTAGTAAATTTCGTCTTATTGGGTTGGTTACTGGGTACTCAAAATGCGCGTTCCCCAATGTGGATGGTAATTGTTGTTAACTTAACTAATATTTTTTTGGATGTATTTTTTGTTATTGGGTTGGGCTGGAAAGTTGAAGGGGCAGCACTAGCTTCGGTTATTGCAGATTATAGTGGTATGATGTTTGGTCTTTGCTGTGTCTGGAAAACTTGGTATAAAAAACAGCTACCTGCATTTTCTTCATTACTCAGAGATACTTCTCATGGCCTGAGTAGATTTGTCAGGTTAAATCGTGACATTTTCCTACGATCTCTATGTCTGCAAGCGGCTTTTACCTTTATGACTTTTCGAGGCGCTAGCTTTGGTGATGATATTGTAGCAGCTAATGCAGTATTGATGAGCTTTCTAATGATCATTTCCTATGGAATGGACGGTTTTGCTTATGCGATGGAAGCATTAGTTGGTAAAGCGGTAGGCGCAAAAGATAGGTTGCAGCTAAGTCGTTACTTAGTCGGTACTTTTTTCTGGAGCTTGCTCGTTTGTATTGGACTTACCGTGCTGTTTGGCTCCCTAGGACCGTCAATGATTGGTTTAATTACTGATATTCCAGAGGTCATTGATATCGCCATGATATACCTTCCTTGGCTGGTGGCGATGCCGCTAATTTCCATGTGGTGCTTTTTATTCGATGGGATCTTTATTGGTGCAACAAAAGGTAGAGAGATGCGCAATAGTATGTTTAGTGCGATGTGCGCTTTTTTTGGTTGTTTTTATTTATTTTCAGATATGGGCAACCATGCCCTGTGGTTGGCGATGCTGAGCTTCATGGCAATGCGAGGAGTCTCTTTAGCCGTAATTTTTTATAACCAATGGCGCCAAGAGCGCTTTTTAGTCGCATAATAACAGCCGCAACAATAACTACGGCTGTTATTATCAAATGTCTAGAATAAGCGATTTAGGCCATTCAGTGCAGCTACTCGATAGGCCTCAGCCATGGTCGGATAGTTGAAGGTAGTGTTAACGAAGTAGTCGATAGTGTTTGCTTCGCCTTTTTGCTCCATGATGGCTTGACCTATGTGGATAATCTCAGCCGCACGCTCACCAAAGCAGTGAATACCTAAAATTTCTTTGGTTTCTCTATGAAACAAAATTTTCAAGCTACCTATATCTTTGCCTGCTATTTGTGCACGTGCTAGATGTTTGAAAGAAGATCGTCCTACTTCGTAGGGGATCTTAGCGGTGGTGAGCTCTTGCTCGGTTTTTCCGACTGAACTTATTTCTGGAATGGTGTAAATACCAGTAGGGATATCTTCAATAAGGTGGCTATCTGCTTGGCCTTTTTCGATCGCTTGTGCAACAAATCTTCCTTGGTCATACGCTGCACTGGCAAGGCTTGGGTAACCGATAACATCACCAACAGCGTATATATGTGCGACATCAGTTTGGTAATTGCTGTCGACATTTAATTGGCCTCTCGAATCGGCGTTTAGACCTGCTGCTGATAAATTTAGTTTATCGGTATTACCCGCCCGACCATTGGCAAAAAGTAAGCAATCTGCCCGCATTTTTTTACCTGATTCCAAGTGGATAATCACACCTTGGTCAGTCCCTTCGATTTTTTCGTAGGTTTCGTCATTTCGAATCACCACACCGCTGTTCCAGAAGTGATAGGACAGGGCGTCGGATACCTCATTATCAAGGAAAGAGAGTAGTCGGTCACGGGTATTAATAAGGTCAGTTTTTACTCCGAGCCCACGGAATATAGAGGCGTATTCACAACCGATTACACCTGCTCCGTAAATGATAATATGGCGTGGGTCATGACTTAAACTCAGGATTGAATCACTGTCATAGATGCGATCATGCATAAAATCTACATCTTTGGGCTGATAGGGGCGCGAGCCTGTTGCGATAACAAACTGATCTGCGCTGTAGAGCTCTTCTGTGCCATCTAATTGAGTAACAGCAATAGTGTGCTTATCCGTGAAACGTGCGGTACCAAAAATTAGTGAGCATTGGTTTCGGTCATAAAAACTTTGACGTAAGCGGGTCTGTTTATCAATTACAGATTTAGCATGGCTTAGGATATTAGAAAATGTGGAGTGGAGGCTGGTGTTGTTATGACAAAAAAGTGGGTTACTATTGAATTCAATAATTCGACTGACAGCGTGGCGAAGGGATTTCGAGGGTATTGTTCCCCAATGCGTACATCCGCCACCGACGCTCGTTTCTTTTTCGACTATGGCGACATTGAGCCCCGCTTTGGTGAGTCCCATTGCGGCCCCTTCTCCTCCAGGGCCACTACCAATAACAATTACGTCAAAGTGGTTACTTTCCGCCATAACTTTTCCTTGGTTATACTATTTTAACATTGCTTTATCGAGATTTTAACTGATTTCTCGATAATGCACACGTATTGAAGCCTTTGAGTAGAGGCGAAGAGCATAATGTGGCATTTTTGACATCGATAAATAATTATATCGCTAAATTAGTGTTAAATGATTGAAAAAATGAGTTGATTAGGTTTAATTGTCATGCGGTCGTTAAAGGTGACGATTTTGGTTTATGCCTTTGCTCTAATCATTGTATATTTTACAACGAGCAAATAAATCAATAATAAGTAGATGATGGTCATGGGAATCCGAGCACAGCAAAAAGAAAAAACGCGTCGTTCATTAATTGATGCTGCGTTTAGCCAGCTTAGCGCTGAGCGAAGCTTTTCAAATTTAAGCTTACGAGAAGTTGCCCGTGAAGCTGGTATTGCTCCAACCTCTTTCTATCGCCATTTTAAAGACATGGATGAGCTAGGCTTAACTATGGTTGATGAAGGCGGTTTATTGCTTCGTCAGTTGATGCGTCAAGCTCGGCAAAGGATTGTAAAAGAGGGGAGTGTCATACGGACTTCTGTGGAAACTTTTATGGAGTTTATTGATAATTACCCCAATGTATTTCGTTTATTACTGCGAGAGCGATCCGGGACGTCTTTTGAGTTTCGTGCTGCTGTGGTGAGAGAAATTCAGCATTTTGTTGCTGAGTTGGCGGAGTATCTTATTGGCACTCGAATGTCTCGTGATGAAGCCTATGCTCAGGCTGAAATGTCAGTAACCATGGTGTTTAGCTCCGGTGCTGAGGCTCTAGATTTAGAACGTGATGAGCGTGATGAGTTAGCGGAGCGACTTGTCATTCAGTTGCGTATGATAGCCAAAGGTGCTTTATGGTACCGCAAAGAACGAGAACGTAACCGTTTAAAAGGTGGAATAGATTAATGTCGAATGAAATAAATCAATCTGATCGTGGCTCTGAAAAGAAAACACTGGTTTTAGCCCTCATTGCGGGTATGTGTGGTGATGCACTATTGTCTTGGGTGACAATGAGTGAGGTGCCTTTCTCTATTTTCCCGTTGATTGCACTTGTGCTTTCTGTCCAGGCACTTTATCAAGAATATCTACGCAGTCCAGTTTCTGAAGATATTCCACTCGTTGGGTTAGCGTGTTTTTTTGTTGGAGCTTTTGGTCACTCTGCGTTTATCAAAGCCCAGTACCCTGATGCAGGGTCTAATTTCTTTGCCATTGTTATATCATTACTGTTATTACTCTGGATTGGTAAAAAGTTGGGCTTTATGGAGCGCTCTACCCGGACTGAATAATACTATACAAGTAAAAAAACGAGCTCACATGGCTCGTTTTTTGGGTTTAAGTCGTTAATCAAGCCTTTCGTTCCAGCATGACACCCGCTTCCATATGGTGAGTGTATGGGAACTGATCAAATAGTGCAAAGCGCGTAACTTTGTGTGTATCGCACAAGAGGTCTAAATTATCTTTCAGCGTTTCAGGGTTACAGGAAATATAAATAATACGCTGATAACCTTGCACCATTTTACAAGTGTCTATGTCCATGCCAGCTCTTGGAGGATCGACAAAAATCGTGTTGCAGTCGTAACTTTTTAAGTCGATACCGGCATCTTTAAGGCGGCGAAATTCTCGTTTCCCTTCGATGGCTTGTGTAAATTCCTCCGCTGAAAGGCGTAATATCTGCACGTTATCAATTTTATTAGCCGCAATATTATATTGGGCTGATTCAACCGATGGTTTGGCAAGTTCGGTGGCGAGCACTCGGTTGAAATTTTGAGCCAGAGCCAATGAAAAATTACCATTGCCACAATACAGTTCAAGTAAGTCACCTTGACTGTTATTGGTGCAATCTATCGCCCACTCCAACATTTTCTCTGCCACCTTACCATTTGGTTGAGTAAAGCTGTTTTCTACTTGTTGATATAGGTAAGTCTGGCCATTTACATTCAGCTTTTCGATAACATAATCACGGTCGAGGACAATTTTCATTTTTCGTGCTCGCCCAATGATATTGAGCTTATAGCCTTTATCGATTAGGCGCTGTTTGAGTGTTTTTGCGTTTTCAGTCCATTTTTCATCCAATTGGCGATGATATAAAAGGGAAATAAGGATCTCACCACTCAGCGTTGAGAGGAAATCGACTTGGAAGAGCTTACGACGCAGTGAATCATTGCTTTTCATCCCATCCATCAAAAGCGGCATTACCTCATTGATCAAACCACTGGCGGCTGGAAACTGATCAACACGATATTTTTCACGCGTTTCCTGATTGAACATGATGTAGTAAAGGTCATCACCTTCGTGCCACACACGAAACTCAGCGCGCATACGATAATGCTGGCTCTCAGACTCAAACACCTCAAGCTCAGGCATCTGGTAACAAGTAAACATTTGTTTAAGACGAGTTGTTTTTTCAGTCAGTTGTTCTTGGTAGCGTTGTAGATTTACATCAAGAGTCGCCATGCTTATTGCCTTAGGTTACAGCCCGTTGAGGTTATATTTAATTTAAGAGCGCAGATTTTATTCAATCTCAGCGCTATGTCCAGCCCCATTCTAGGCATAGCCAGAATATAAAAGCCAAATTAGCGATATTAAAGTGGACAAACTACCGATTGATTAATAACATCGTCGTCAAGCTGGTGCCATATAGATGTATAGATGGCTGAAAAGGGAATCTGGTGTGAATCCAGAACTGACGCGCAGCGGTAAGAGAGAACGAAAGCTCCCATGACACTGAATGAAGCATCATTTGGGAAGTCGAGTGATTAGGTGGCATAGCCATGCTCTTGAGTCCGAATACCTGCCAGCGGCTGAGCAGTGGTATTGGAGTTTTATGCTCCATGCTCGGTAGGACTTACGCGATCTAGGAAATATAACAATGAACCGAACAATGTTAGCGATGACAGTAGCATCGCTGCTTCCCCATGCCTCTCTTTTATATGCCAAAGAGATTTCCACCGATGAAACCATGGTAGTTACTGCAAATCGATTTGAGCAATCAATAAATTCAACTCTTGCGCCAGTCGTTGTTGTGACCAAAGATGAAATTCAGTCTACTCAAGCCAAGTCGATTGAAGAAGTATTACGTCGATTGCCTGGCATACAAGTGTCTAGTAGTGGCGGCTATGGTCAACTGGCTAGCATTTATATTCGAGGGACTGAGTCTGATCATGCACTTGTACTAATAAACGGTGTTCGTGTCAGTAGCGCTACTGCTGGATCAACGGCCATTGCTTCTTTGCCATTAAACGGAGTGGAGCGAATAGAGTATGTGCGAGGTCCACGAACCTCTGTATACGGTTCGGATGCTATTGGTGGAGTAATCAATATTATTACCTCATATACTGGTGACGAAACTGAGTTATGGGTGGAAGCTGGTAGCGATAAGTATCAAAAATACGCTGTAAATACTGCTAACCAGGTTGGTGAAAACGGCTGGGCTAAGGTTTCTGTTAATCGTGAAAAAACAGATGGATTTTCAGCTACCAACGAAAACAGTTCAAGCTTTGATCCCGACAATGATGGTTATGATCATACTGACTTGTTGTTAGAGCTGGGGGTTAAGTCGACTGAAGAGCTAAGTTTTAAATGGAACACGAACTATACAGAAGGTGATATTGAGTTTGATTCTGGTGAACAAGAGCAAAAGCTATTAAGTAGTTCAATTGTTGGAGCTTATAAAACTGACTCTTTGAGCAGCGAAGTGATACTAGCAACCAGTAGAGATCAATCTTCTTACGTAGGCTCATCAGATAACTATGAGACCAATCGACTATCTGTTGCTTGGCAAAACGGCTATCAGGTTAATTCTGAGTTACTAATGCTAGGTGGTGTGGATTGGGTCAATGACGATGTGTCTGAGTCCACTACAGCGTATGCGGAAACAAGTCGTTCAAATCTTGGTGTATATACCTCTGGGCTGTATTCTAAAGATAAAATACAAGCGGAAGTGAGCCTGCGCATTGATGATAATGAGCAATATGGAGATTACACTACTTGGCAAGTGGGTTCAGGCTATAAATTTACTCCAATTTACCGTTTATCTGTAATGGCGGGTACAGCTTTTAAAGCTCCAACATTTAATGATTTGTACCATCCAGCATCGCAGTGGGGAGATTATGCGAATCCTGACTTAGCACCGGAAGAGTCTTTAAACTACGAGGTTGCTTTGGATGTAACTCCATCGATTGGTGATTTTAGAATTGCTTTCTACCAGAATGAAGTCTCTGACCTGATATCGCCTTCGAGTTCGACAGATAAAAATGAAAACATTGCAAAAGCAGAAATAAAGGGCCTCGAACTTGTTGGAAAGTTTGCAACAGGTGCTTTATTTCACTCGGCAAGTATCGATGTAATGGATACCGAGGATAAGGACACAGGTAAAGAGTTAGCTCGAAGATCAAAGTACAGTGCTAAATGGAATGTAAGCTACACGTATTATGATTGGAACTTTGACTTAAGTTATCTATATCGTGGTGGGAGTTATGATGATGCTGCTAACAATACTAGGTTGGATGCATACTCTCTGGTTGACATCTCAACCCATTACTATATTACAGACAATTTGATTGCTCGTGGCAAGATTGCCAACTTATTTGATGAAGACTACGAAACGTCATATGGCTACAATACTCAAGAACGTAGCTATTTTGCAGGACTTAACTATAAGTTTTAACTCTAAACCGCCTAAGGGCGGTTTTGTTTAGTTGCTGCTGGCCAAATCGACGATACCTATTCTCACCGATTTAATGAAAAGATTGCCAAATTGAGCGTAGTGAGTATGATTATCCAATCGAATAGTGTGGGTTACAAAGTGCTGCAACAAACAAAAATCCTCATCTTTGACTCTGGGGTCGGCGGGCTTTCTGTATTTAAAGAGATAGAAGCAAAACTGCCAGCGCTTAACTACTTCTACATTTTTGATAATGCTGCTTACCCATATGGCGAGCTAGAGCATGATACCCTCATTGCGCGTGTTGAGACGCTGGTATGTCAGTATGTGGAAAAGCTCGGCATCGATCTGGTTGTTATTGCTTGCAACACGGCTAGCACTATTGTTTTACCTGCTTTACGGGCTAAGTTATCCATTCCTATAGTGGGTGTTGTGCCGGCTATCAAACCTGCGTCTAACCTTGCCAATAAAGCGGTTGGTCTTATTGCCACACCAGCAACTGTCACTCGTGAATATACTCATGATTTAATCAGAGACTTTTCTAAAATGAAACCAGTTGAGCTTTTAGGCTCGACTCGATTAGTTGATATGGTTGAGGAAAAACTTCGTGGGCAAGAGCTATCGCAAGCTGAATTATACCAAGTCCTAAAGCCAATGACAGGTAAAATAGATGTAGCGGTCCTAGGCTGTACGCATTTCCCTCTTATAAAAGACGAAATTCAAAGTGTTTTAGGCCATCAAGTGTTGCTCGTTGACTCTGGGGAGGCAATAGCTCGTCGAGTACTAGAGTTGCTTGGGCAAAGAGTAGGATGTGTTGATAAAGGTCGTCGTGAGATTTATTCAACGGCTCCCCCATATGCAGAGGGAGCGCTGAATAAGATGCTGAAAAAACTAGGTTTTAGTCCAGTTCAGCTTGAGACTTTGGATCGTTAGCAACCCGAACTTTTAAAGTGCGTTGCATATAATCCTTTTCATTTAATCCTTCTATAGTTTTGGCAACATCAGTTGCTGCCATTACAACAAAACCGAATCCTCGCCTTTTTCCGGTCCTCTTATCCTTCATAAGGCGTACAGCAAAGACTTCGCCATGTTTGGCGAATAAGTCTTTAACATGTGACTCATTGGCCTTGTAAGGCAAATTTCCGACATATAAGGTTTTGGTTGCTGTGTCATGACTGATTTCTGCTTGAGCTGAGGTGTTTGAAAACCTAATAACAAGAATGGAAACAAAAACACCAACAACAAAGCTGAGCGCAGGGTGAATATCAACCTGTGAAAATATGATTACACCCAATATTACTAAGGCGATAATCATTAACATTGATTTATTTGAACTCATATTGGGATACAACTTCGTAAATTAAGAATAAATGCCTAGGCATTATTGACATAGACACACAGATCTTACGTATATGGTTGCTATTTTTCCAACCTATTGGTGTGACGTGATTCAAATGTTGCAATTTTATCCTAAGCAAACGGTGAGTTGGTCTATTTTTGACCAAACGATCAACAAGCGATAAAAAACACTTGTGATCTTAATTATCGCCCATATAATGCCGCCTCACCAACTAGGAGTGCAAGCAGTACTTCAAATTGGTAAAGTTAGAGTAAGAATTATGAAAAAAATCTTGACTCTAAATAATGGAAGCGTATTATACGCATCCCTAACGACAAGGCTTAACAAGTTGTTAGTAAAGCTCTTTAACAATATAAACCTATCAATCTGTGTGGGCACTCGTTGATGATAATCCAAAAATGATTCTATTGAATCACTTTAGGTATCAATGAACTGAGTGACCAATACAAATAACGACTTTCTCTTGTAGAAAGGCATTATTTGGCACAGTCAATTCATTATCGTTCTGTTCCTATTTATTTAAGAAGAGAAAGATAATAGCTTTAAAATTGCTTGTTACTTTTGAGTGACAATAAGTTTTGAAGTCAGTATTCATTGAGCCGAATCCTATTTAGTTAGGAAATCAAAACTTTAAATTGAAGAGTTTGATCATGGCTCAGATTGAACGCTGGCGGCAGGCCTAACACATGCAAGTCGAGCGGAAACGAGAAGTAGCTTGCTA
>NZ_JAHKPM010000038.1 GCF_018860525.1 Vibrio hepatarius | reverse complement strand
ATTGTTAAAGAGCAGTGCTTTGATGTATTAACTTCTCAAAGCGGAGGTGAATTCTAGCGATATAATCTAAAGAGTCAAACACTTTTTTAAATTAATTTTTATTGCTATTTTCTACCTCACCGACACTGGCTAAAACCGCCGTGGCTAATGCCGTGTCAGTGGATGCGCATTATAGGGATACTAATCGATAAGGCAAGTAGAAAATGCACTTTTTTCTTTCAAAAACAATTAGGTGATCAAAAAACACTCTCAAGCCCCTGCGCTTGTATAATGCATAGTCAAAGTTTTTCGCAAAAACACTATTTATATCTCTTTAAGGCCAGACTGACCAACACCTACTTATGAAACGAGTAAATACAGTCACTCCTCATAAAGTAAGAAGATCTAACCATAAGTAACTATCCATAGTTTTTGAGCAAAAAATATTTTACGACACAGAAACAACAAAGCCCCGACTTTCGTCGAGGCTTTGTTGTTTCTATATGGTACCGGTGGGCGGACTTGAACCGCCACGCCCGAAGGCAACGGATTTTGAATCCGTCGTGTATACCAATTTCACCACACCGGCATCTTAAGGCTATTTGCCATCTGATGGTTGGCATTATACGTAAGCATCGGCATGGTGCAAGAGCAAAAAACTGAATTATCTACTGTTTGCTGATAAAACCACCACAATTAACAAAGCTATATGGAAAATATCTTTTCATGCTTGTTCTAGCGCTATATTCTGAGCATCTAGTAAACTTGGGCAGAAAAATGCTATGTCAACAATAGAACCCTCACAGCCAGCTGGACTGATACGCCGACTTGGTGCATTACTCTACGATGGTTTAATTGTAATTGCGATTGAAATGATGGCAGCAGGCATCATTATTGCTGTATTACACGCGCTAACAGCACTTGGAATTTTTGATGCAGCCCCGTATACAGACGTGAGCGATTATCTTACTAACCATCCAATCTGGGGGCCAATCTATACCCTTTACCTTGCTTCAGTCTGGATATATTTCTTTGTTTTCTTTTGGACAAGGGCTGGACAAACATTGGGAATGAGGGCTTGGAAACTGCAGATTCGAAATCAGGATGGAAATGCTATATCTGTAACTCAAGCATTAATTCGTATTGCTACATCAGGTTTTGGGCTAGCAAACCTGACAGTTCCAATCGATCCTCAAAAACGTGGCTTTCATGATATCTGGGCAAAAACACAAGTCATTGTATTGAGTAAAGCACGATGACCCAAAGGGGAAGGCATTCCTTCCCCTTACACATTAACTAACTTACTGCTAACTCTCTTAGCATAGATTCCGGCAGAGCTAGCTCATCATTCTTATTTACCTCAATTCCCTCATCAATAATACCTTGAGCAATTTGTTTCGCCTCAGCTAAAGAATGCATAGCGGCGGTTCCACATTGGTATTTATTTAATTCCGGAATGTGGTTTTGACTTTCGACTTTCAGAACATCATGCATGGCTAATACCCACCCCTTAGCAACATATTGTTCCGAAGGCTTACCAACTAAGCTCATGTAAAATCCAGTTCTACATCCCATTGGAGAAATATCAATTATCTCAATTTCATTTCCATTGAGATGTTTACGCATAAACCCCGCATATAAATGCTCTAGTGTATGAATTCCCTTTTCAGAAAGAATTGCTTTATTAGGAGCCGTAAAACGCAAATCAAACACAGTGATTGTATCCCCCCCTGGTGTACTCATTGTTTTGGCAACTCTTACCGAAGGAGCATTCATTCGAGTATGATCAACAGTAAAACTATCTAGTAATGGCATTATAATTTTCTCCTATTTGTGATATTCAAAAAGCTGTGATATATCACTTTATTTGCCTTATTTTCCGCTAACCCTAATTCTTCATATGCAACTATTCAATCCCTTTGTATCATAACAAAGCAAATTAATGACAAGGATGCATATAGGCAAGGTGAATAATAAACAATTAACTCAATTAGACGCCAGATATGGATGTTATATGAGCTTTTATGAGTCAATTTCGACGAGAGAAAAATACGACTACTTGTCTTGGCAAAAAAAATGCCACCCAAGGAGCTTGAGTGGCATTACGAAAAATTCATTTAGGTTAACTGTAAAATACAGCGTTAGAGTCTATTGGTTATCATTACTAATAATGCTTTATATACAACTCCAAGAGTCGTCGCATCTACACCTTCAAGTAGGCAAAATAATCTTGTAAAAAATCGTCGAAGTTAAGTGTATCTGAATTCTCAACTTGCAGTTGTTGTTCTTGAGAGCGCTTAGCTTCTTGCTCCATAACCACCTTATTGTATACTTTAAAGTTGTGACTAGCGTGTTGCTCGCTATATCTCTGACCAAACTCACAACCAACTTTACCCAACCCACCACACTTCTTCGTATCATCAAGAAGCTGTCCAGAAATCGTTAATTCTGGATTATCTATCCAAGTACGAAGTTTATGGCATACAGAGCGATAAGCTTCCCCACCGTGAGCTTCATCCATTTGCTGTGCAATAAGAAAAAGTTCATCAAAAACACGATGTGCCCAACTTTGTAAAGATAATACTTCACCTTTACAACCTATCTGTAATTCCAAACCTACCTGCCGACCTGATTCGACCACTTTATTCCAGTTCTCTCGCCAACATGCTTGTTCACAAAAATCCATAGGCTCGGAGTTAGAAAGCACAGCCCAAGTGAGGAAAAGGTCGAGGAAACGGATTTGATCTTGATTGATCCCAATAGCACTATAAGGGTTAACATCTAGTGAGCGTACCTCTATATACTCAACCCCACCGCGAGATAATGCTTCTGAAGGTTTCTCGCCATTTCTGGCAACCCTTTTAGGCCTTATCGGGGCATAAAGCTCATTCTCAATCTGTAATACATTACTATTAAGTTGACGATATTCACCATCAACCTTCACACCAATATCTGCAAACTCAGGGGATGGGGTTCGAATAGCTGTATTAAGACCATCTAAATATTCATTTAAGCTATTGAAGCCTATTTTCAACGAACTTTGCGAGCTATTAGTGTAACCGAGGTCGCTCATCCTAAGTGAGGTGGCATTCGGGAGGTAAAGTGTTTGACCAATATTTTCAAATGAAAATTTTGTCTCTCTACCTTGAATAAAGGAAGAGCATAACGCAGGTGAAGCCCCAAAAAAGAATGGAATAAGCCACCCAAATCTATAGTAATTTCTGATTAAACCAAAGTAAGCCTCAGATTTTGCACCACGACGCTCAACATCACTCTGCTCACCGTATAACACGTCCCAAAAAGATTCTGGAAAAGAGAAATTAAAATGCACACCAGAAATAATTTGCATTAGACTTCCGTAACGGCGCTTTAAACCTTCACGATATAAGGTTTTCATTTTTCCAGAATTAGAGTCACCATATTGAGCAAGATGGATATCATCTTGCTGGCTGACATAACACGGCATTGAAAGTGGCCACATTCGTTCTTCGCCCAATTTAGATTGAGTGAAATGGTGGATATCTTCTAGCTGCTGGATGAGTGTATTAATATCAGTGGATACAGGGGTGATAAACTCCAACAAAGACTCTGAAAAATCTGTTGTTATCCAATTGTTCGCATAGGCTGAACCTAGCTCTTGAGGATGCGGCGTTGTCGCTAGCTTACCATCCTTCTGGTAGCGCAATGTCTCTCTCTCAACACCACGCGCAAGGGATTTAAATATCTCAGGTTTGAGCGCTATTTGCTCAAGTCGCGTAGCAAAATCAGTCACAATGAAGTTCACTTCTAGTCCTGATCCAAACACTATGGACCGTTTGTATGTAGAGACGGAGAAATTCCGTCTCTCTGTCATGGTATAGTTATGTGTGCTCTAACGAACGATTTCAAGCTCTTCTACTGGGATTTGTAAACTTTCTAACTGAGGCTTTAGAGCTTTTATGTCACCAACCACTATGATTTGGTAATCGTTGGGAGTAAACCATTTGGCTGCCATCCTATCTAAAGTATTCTTATTTACCGTCTCGACAATTTCGTTACGTTGCTTTAGATAATCTTCATCCAGACTGTAGAAGAGAATACTATTTAGCAACTGCGCTTTCTGTGATGGCGTTTCATACTTCAGAGCATCCTGTTGGCCAACGGCTAAACGAAGGAATTTTATTTCTTCATCTGTGATTCCCTGCAGACTGTAGTGACTCAATTCCTTTTGTATTTCTCTAATAGAGGCCGCAGTGGCGTCTGCGCGAACTTGAGCAGAAAAAACTATCGCACCAACTTCACGATTCGCAGCAAAATAACCACTTGCACCATAGGTATAACCTTTATTTTCTCTCAAGTTTTGATTTATACGACTATTAAAATTGCCCGCCAGATTAAAGTTTGCCAATTGAGTAAGGTAAACTTCACCAGTTGCATCAAAAGGCAAACCTTGACGCACAAAACGTACAATACTTTGTGGTGAACCTGGCTTATCGACTAAATAAATTTTCTGCTTTCCGACCTGTTCTACCATTTGTGGATGGAGCAACGGAGCCTCTTCACCCTGCCAGCTTCCGATAAACGATAGTGCTTTCTTAACTTGACGTCGATTAATATCGCCTACTACCACAATCTGAGCACCTTGGGGGGTATAATGCTTTCGATAAAAAGCTTTTACGTCATCAAGAGTAAGTACGGCAATGGAAGCCTTCGTACCATCGTTAGGACGCTGATATATTGATCCAGAAAAAAGCACCTGTCTAGTCGCTTGCGAAGCTAACCAACTCGGTTTCTGGTGCTGATAAACAATCCCTTCAAGCATCTGCTGTTTATTACGTTCAAAATCTGATGATTTGAAGGCAGGGGTGAATAAGATTTCCTGTACTATTTGCAAAGTTTGAGACAGATTTCCCTCTAAACTTGAGACTGAGATACTCGTAGTATAGTTTGCCGCACTGATTGAGACCGTACTACCCAATTTATCTAATCTCGCCTGTAATTCCTCTGTTGTAGACTCCAGAGTTCCCTCTTCCATCATGGTTGCTGTTAAGTTAGCTAAGCCTTCTTTTCCTGGTTTTACATAGCGCTCTCCAGCAGGAAAGCTGATATCTATTTCAACTGTAGGTGTTTCGCTACTTTGCGTCCCTAAGAGCTCAGCACCATTATCAAAATAGATATGGTAAAGTTCGGGCATGTGGGCTTTAACAGCTTTTGCAACTTCTGGCATTATAGAACGATCAAAATTGTCTACCGGACGGCGATAACTAAGATCTTTGTCGTTGATTTTAACGTATTCTGGCAATGTTCTCTTCGGTGTTTCAAAAGTAGCAGTCGAGACTGCATAATCCAATTTACCTTTCGGGACGACACTCAACGTCACTTTGGGGTGCCCATTTACATAGCTATGATAAGCACTCATTACAGACTCTGGTGATACCTCACGAATTTGTTTAAGCTGAGTTTGCAATCTATCCGGTTGCTCAAAGAAAGTCTGATTAGAAGCCAACTGAGATACTTTACCTTTAACACTTTGCAAAGCAAAAACAGCATCAGCTTCTGCCATACCGGTGATTTGGTCCAAGCGCTGCTGGCTTACCCCCTTTTCTTCAAATTGCTCTAAAGTTTGCATCAGTGATTGGTAAAGTGGTTTCAATTTTCCACTTTCACCTGAAGGAGCCATTGCGTAAACATAGAAAGTACACGAGAGTTCAGAACAATCTTGGAAAGCACCCGCATCAACTGCTTTTTGTGTTTTCACTAAATCTTGATAAAGTAGACTATTCGCCCCTTGGCCTAATACATTAGCCAAAGCATTTAATGCCGTTTCCGTTTTCTCACCCTGGTAAGTCGTTGGCCAACCGACGAGAACCATGGGCTGCTGCACACGATCTTCTAGCGTAATATACCTGTCTTCACTGAGCGTTGATGGTTGCTTTGCTGCACGCTCAACTTCAGGACCTCTTGGGATTGAACCAAAGTACTTATTAACCCAAGCTAACGTTTGTTTAACATCAATATCTCCTCCAATTGTCAGAACGGCATTATTAGGCCCATACCAACGGAGGAAAAAAGCTTTGAGATCATTAACATCGACTCGATCAAGATCTTCAATATACCCAATAGTCTGCCACGAATATGGATGACCTTCGGAGTAAAGCGCTTCGCCCATTTTTTCCCACATCAAGCCATAGGGGCGATTATCGTAATTCTGCGCTCGCTCATTTTTTACTGTGTCACGTTGAATTTCAAATTTACGCTGTGATACTGCATCAAGTAAAAAGCCCATCCTATCCGACTCAAGCCAAAGTACTTTTTCTAGCTGGTTGGAAGGCACCGTTTCAAAGTAGTTCGTTCTATCACGATTAGTTGTACCATTTAACGTTCCTCCCGCTTCGGTGATCAGTTTAAAGTGCTCTTGGTCTCCAACATGCTCACTCCCTTGAAACATCATGTGCTCAAAAAAGTGTGCAAAACCTGATTTCCCGGCCTCTTCACGAGCAGATCCTACATGATAGGTCACATCAACATGAACCAAAGGATCGGAATCATCGGGAGATAAAATAACCGTTAATCCATTATCGAGTTGATATTTGGAATAAGGGATAGTCGCCTTACCCGGCGTAGCAGGAACTTCTTCTACAAAAGAAACGCCTGAAGGTAAGATAGAGCTAGAAGAAAATGGACCGCTCGAACAGCCATAAAGAGTAAAAAGAGAAAAGGCACCTAACCAGATTTTTCTCATGACATCTCCTCAGAAAAACCGTAAAACAAAGCTGCAATAAGAGCATATCGTAATGCTTTACCAATAAGTATTAACCATAGACAAGGCCAAAAAGGCATTCGTAACCAACCCGCAGCTAGACAAAGTGGATCACCAATTACAGGTAACCAACTAAATAAAAGCGACCAGTAGCTATATTTACTCAGCCACTGCAATGCCTTAAGACCATATTTTTCATTTTGAGTTCGGTTAGGTAGCAATAAACCCAACCAATAGTTTGTCAAACCACCTAAAGTATTACCTAAAGTAGCCACTGAAAGGACGGAAAAAACGGAGTAATGATTGAGGGTAAGAGTGGCAAGAAGCCCAGCCTCGGATCCTCCAGGCAAGATGGTCGCGCTTAACAAACCTGTCAAGAAAAGAACCCAAAGTGCAGAATCAGAAAACCATAGTGCAATACTTTCAAAGGCAGAATTAAACGCCTCTAGCACTGCATATCAAGCAATACCTTGCCTCTGGTATGGCCCGTTTCTACTTGTTTATGCGCCTTATCCACTTCACTCATTGGATAAATGTGCTGGATCTCTGTCTTCAATAACCCAACACTTACCATGTACAGTAAAGCATCTAATTGTTCAGAATCAGGCTCAACAAGCATACCTGTGGCATCAAAGCCAAGCATTTTGGCCTTCTCACAAATTAACTCAGCTGTTATGGTAGGAACGGTAACGATTTTAGCGCCATCTCTCAGGCAATGCAGAGCATCAAGCGCTGCATCACCACCAATAAGATCAATAAGTACATCAGCTTCTTCGACTCGTTCAGAAACAGGAGAAAACTCATAGTTAACAGCATGTGCTCCAAGAGTCGCCATATAATCGAGATTAGCGGCACTACAAGTTGTGAATACTTCAGCTTTAGCAGCAATAGCAACTTGAATAGCAAGATGCCCAACGCCTCCAGCACCGGCTAAAATCAAGACTCTTTGTCCTTCATGCACTCCCGCTTTATCTAATGCCTGAACTGCCGTTTGTCCTGACAAAGGTAATGCTGCCGCCGCTTCTAAAGTTATCGCTTCTGGAACTAGGCTCAACTCAGTTGCCGGTACGCAAATATATTGACTATACCCTCCTCCTTGCAAAGGAAAGCCAATAAACCCTGCAACTTTATCCCCAACCTCAAATCGCTCAACTTGATCACCACACATGACTACTTCCCCAGCAACATCATAACCCGGCACCCAAGGTAGATGTTCTTTATTTTGAGATGCAGCCCATCCAAGACCAGAACGTGTTTTTACATCGATAGGATTAACACCTGCAAAAGCAACCTTAACCAATACTTCACCTTGTTGTGGATTCGGTACAGTATTCGTCTGCAGTGTTAATACTTCTGGCCCACCAAATTTAGCAATCGCGATTTGTTTGTTTTCCATTTTGTTCATATCCATAACGGCAAGAAAAAAGGATGCAAAAGCATCTCTTTGAATATATACCATTTATTGCTAACGAGTTAACTGCTAAAACTAAAATTAGCCAATAATCTCGCCGTGGACAAGTAAAATGAGTTCTGAATCAACCAAGAGATCTGTCCAACATGCACAAGTCACTTATTGATAGTAAAGCGTAGAGATTCTTATTTCATGTGAGCTTCACTCTTTTTGGCGATATGACTGCAACTTGTCATGTTAAGAGCTGAGCCATGAAATCGGTCCTTAGATACACTTATACCATTATACGGCTAGTACAAGGCTCAGCCGCTTCTAATATCTTATGAAATCAAAGTCATTTGAGGCTGATGGCTCTATTTCATATATGTCAATAAGATATAGTAACAATATAAACAATAAAAGAACTTAACTAATCCAAACCTTTCGAAACTATCAGAACTGGTGTGCAGCGTACTATGCAAGAAGCATTAGAAACTATTGATATGCTTTTTCAAGCCAAGTTCGAGTGAACACATTGTTTACTTCCCCTTTTTTTTTACCATGAAATAATAAGGACGTTTGGGTTTATTAGCTTAGATTTCCTAGCCCAAATAGTAATAATTCAAACTCGGTGCATTTTAGTTTGATATTTATTTTTCGACGAAAAAGTCAAGTAATATGGAGTTAATATAATGAAAAAAAACATTATCATTACACTGGGAGTAGTAGGGCTTGGGTGTGTTTTTTCTGCTAATACTCTTGCAGGAATTAATGGAAACCCCAGACAAACATTATGTGTAAAGTTACTGGAAACCCCCTCAGAAAACTTAGTAATTAAAACCTTCCAAAGCGTCGATGACACTAATAATGGAGGAACGGAGGAAACACTTTCAGAAGACATTATTATACATGCTGGATCCCCTGCTGCTGAATACTGCGGACGCGATATTATAGAGGGAAAGATTAACGGTGATGGAAAAATGATAGCGCAGTTCAACGTCCTACTCAATGGTGAAGGCAATACTATTGATGAATTTAGCTCCGAATCCTTTTTCAATGGACATGGACAAAACAACGAGTGGGATCTTAATGAAAAAGGCCAGTGCAATGGCTCATCTCAGCAAAATCCAGGTGTATATATGGACGCTACGGATAAAAAAGGTCATAGCTTTCAAGACTGCGGAAGCCATGAGATACCGGACGAGAATCTAGTTAAAATTGTTTTCACACCCAATTTAAGCAGTATTAGTGGCCCAGACAACCCAGAAAACCCAGATAATCCGAATGGATACGAAGAATACGACCCTGAAGCAGTTGTTAACGGTACAAGTGATTACCATGATAAACAAATTGTGTTTCAACCGACCAACTCTCTAACTTACCAGTGCAAGTGGGAAGAATGGTGTAATATGGACCCTAGTTACTATGCGCCTGGTGAGGGAAGCACTTGGGAAGAAGCATGGGACGAATACACAGAACCTGAAGACTAAACGCTTAGGTACCAGCTTATCACGTTAAAAGTCCATTATTCTGAATACATCTTATCAAAAGCATAACCTATCTATCCAGCGCACCAATGAATTAACCATTATTGGTGCGCAGTTTATGTAAAAATGAAAATATTTTAATTTTCTAATGAAGAGCACTTATTAAAACTTGTATTTCCATTAAATATTATTAAAAAATCTCAATACTTTTACATTCGATTTTCATGTAAGATTAAATAACTTTCGATTAATTATTATAGCGCCTCATACATTATAGGTATTAATTACATACCTAGCTTACTCCCCCCCCATTTAGAAACAAAGCCTAATTATTTCTTTACTATCTCTCAAACCCTATCCATATGTAAATCAATAAAATAAGTAAATTACTCAGGCATGAAGACCAAAACACAAATAGAGAAAACGTTCTATCTTAAAAATAAAATTATTGTAATATTAATGGATAATAATGGAACTAGAGACCACAATAAAAAGGAGTTATAATGAGAAGTCAGTTAATAAATATAGTCATATTTATTACTTTGTATGAAAAAGGAAACTTTCGCAAAACGTCTTCAGAATTAGGGGTATCTATAGGAACTATATCAAAATCAATTAAGTCATTAGAAGAGGATAGCCCATCACCGCTTTTTATAAAAAGTAATGGCGATTTTAAACCAACAACTTATGCTCATACGTTGTATGGGCATTTGTCAACGACACACAAAGACCTACTCAACAAGTACAATTTATTTAAATCCATCACCAGGCATATTAATGTGCTGATACCTCCTCAAATCGCATCCTACAACTTGGTCGATTCATTGGTAAAATTTAATAATGAGTTCAACACACAACTCATAGTCAACGAGGGAATAAGACCTGAGTCCTATGAGGCAGCATATACCTCACTTATTATTGGCGAGTTGGATTTCATGCTCAATGTATCACCAAACCACTCATCCAGTTTCGTTTCACAAAGAATAGGGACTTATCCCATCAAACTTCTGGCATCAAAGAAATATCACGAGTCAATTTCAGTCAGAAGGCTTACCAAAGATATGCAATTTGCAAAATATACCTGGCTAGGAAAAACAGGCAGCTTTATACATGAATATATGGGTATACCACCAGACAGTCAGGTTGGCTTCATTACCCAAAGTGCGGCCAATTATTTTGAGGTAATAAAAAAAACACCATTCATTGGATGTTGTACAACGAGTAAAGCCCTAGAACTTGGTAATGACTATGTGTACGATACTGAAGCCTTCATGGAGCTGGAATTATACTTTGTAACTACTAAATCAGCGCTAAGTAATAAGCCCGTTGTGAAGTGGTTTTATGACAACTTTAAAGATGGTTCGCAATTGCAATTTTCAAGAGAAGTTTAAACTAATCTAAGTAGGAGAACTACGAAATCAAGACTCAGGACCCAATGATCAAAACGCGCTATAAGATTGCTAGCAGCTTAGTTGAGATAAAGATATGTAAAAATATAATTAACGGTTTATTTAGTGACGAGTTTTGAGGTATGGCGCGCTCGGAAGGATTCGAACCTTCGACCGCCTGGTTCGTAGCCAGGTACTCTATCCAGCTGAGCTACGAGCGCGCAATGTTTCTATATTGAACTTTCAGTATCAGGAACCTAAGTCCCTTGAAGCAAGTGGCGCGTCCTGGAGGATTCGAACCTCCGACCGCCTGGTTCGTAGCCAGGTACTCTATCCAGCTGAGCTAAGGACGCACGGAGTCTGACAAAACTTGTTTTATCAGACTGTAAGATGGCGCGCTCGGAAGGATTCGAACCTTCGACCGCCTGGTTCGTAGCCAGGTACTCTATCCAGCTGAGCTACGAGCGCGCTGTATTTGATATTGCATGACAATATCGGGAACTATAGTCCCTTAAATTAAGTGGCGCGTCCTGGAGGATTCGAACCTCCGACCGCCTGGTTCGTAGCCAGGTACTCTATCCAGCTGAGCTAAGGACGCACGTAGACTGACAAAAAATGTTTTATCAGACTGTAAGATGGCGCGCTCGGAAGGATTCGAACCTTCGACCGCCTGGTTCGTAGCCAGGTACTCTATCCAGCTGAGCTACGAGCGCGCAAGTCCCAAAAAGGGGTTGTGAAGTATATCACTTTCTCATTTACTTAAAACAAAAAATTGGCACTAGGCCAATTAATGGCGGTGAGGGAGGGATTCGAACCCTCGATGCGGCTACAAACCGCATACTCCCTTAGCAGGGGAGCGCCTTCAGCCTCTCGGCCACCTCACCTATTTCATTCCTTAAAAAGGAATGGCGCGCTCGGAAGGATTCGAACCTTCGACCGCCTGGTTCGTAGCCAGGTACTCTATCCAGCTGAGCTACGAGCGCGCAGTAATGCTTAACTAACTCAATTAAGAGCTAAGCAAGAATGGCGGTGAGGGAGGGATTCGAACCCTCGATGCGGCTACAAACCACATACTCCCTTAGCAGGGGAGCGCCTTCAGCCTCTCGGCCACCTCACCATCTTGCGGAGGCACATATTACGATTTACCAAAAATATGTCAAACATTTTCTTAGCAAAAATCGTAAAAGATTGCCCAAACGTCGGCTATTTAATCAAAGCGATGCTAATTCACTCTTTTTACTAAAAATGCATATTGTTAATAGCATAAAAAGGCCAACGTAGGGTTAGCCTCTTTATCTCACTAGTAATTACCTGAAGTAGTATTACTATTACCTTTTTCAGCCTGAATGCGCATGTAAATTTCTTCACGGTGAACAGACACTTCTTTAGGCGCGTTAACGCCTATACGAACCTGATTACCTTTTACGCCCAGTACAGTGACTGTGACTTCATCGCCGATCATGAGAGTTTCGCCAACGCGGCGAGTTAAAATTAGCATTCTTTGCTCCTTGAGTAATCTCAGATTTTTCTTGCTACGGGGCTATTATCCAACAAAAGTTATATTTTCGTAAACTTTATTCTCAGACTCGATTAACCTAAATACACTTGTTTCGATGAATAGTTAATCGCTTGCGTTGAGATAAAGTATGCATGATGCAATATGTTCGCGGCTTTGTCGATGCTTTCTGGAGACAATACCCATGTCAACGATTGTCGATTAAGATCATAATGTATAGGTTCAACATCGTGCTCAACCAGCAAAACGCGAGACGATTCGAGCATACTGTTGACATTCTGACCAACTAATGTCAGCAGGCCAACCTTCTCACTATTAGTTATTCTATCACCAAAGGTCAATTCTAGTTTTGCACAAGCTTCGTGTTTTATAACTACATTTACCCAATCTTTACGTTCGATCGCACCCCAGATCTGGATTCCCAATATCTGACACTGCTTTTCAAGATTAAAATAAGCATCATGTGATATTTTGATGCTATACATATCACGCTGTATAGCAATCCCACAGACTAGCCGTTTCGGCTCATTACCTTTCACTAAACTGCCTACAGAAGGATTGAATGTCGATAAAACGCGCAGTGGAACATTATATTTCCAAGCATATTGCACCGAAGGCAAATGAAGCACTTTTGCTCCTTTACACGCCATGACCTCCATTGATGCAAAGTCAATAACCTCAATTTTTTTTGCGTCTGGGACTATGTTTGGGTCACAAGTATAAATGCCATCTACATCAGTAAAAATTTGACACTCACTGGCTTGTAACTCCCCAGCTAAATTAACTGCACTGGTATCCGAACCGCCTCGGCCCAAGGTGGTAACATCACCACTTTTATTAACACCTTGAAACCCGGCCACTATAACTATGAAGTCTTGTGCCAATAGCTCCTTAATTATCGAGGTATCAATGCTTATAATCGTTGCATCATTATGCTGGTAGTCGGTAACAATTTTTGCTTGTCCTCCAGTCAATGAACGAGCCGAATAACCTTGCTTATTTAAGGCCATAGCTAATAGTGCCATCGATACTTGTTCACCAGAAGAGAGTAGAACATCAAGCTCTCGAGCAGTTGGTACGCTATCTATTTGCTTGGCCAAATCCATCAGCCGATTGGTCTCTCCTGACATAGCTGAAACCACTACAACCACCTGATTACCTGAGTTTTTTTCCTTAATGATGTGCTCGGCAACTCTTTGAATTTTTTCAATTGTCCCGACAGAGGTTCCACCAAACTTTTGCACAACAAGTGGATATTTCACTAGTTTTCACCTTGGCAATATCATAGTCTCATCCATACCAGATACTTCTACCATATAGCTGCTTGTGGTCATTACAGCAGACAGCAAGGAATTGAGAAAAGTTGTAAACATGTAGTTCAATAAACCACTCGTGAGATTAAAAAATCACGCCCAACCGAAACGGCTAAGCGCAACCAATTTATAAGCGTTCTTCTAACCAAGGTTTGATTGTTTTCATCGCCTCAGGTAGCGCAGCCACATCAGTTCCACCAGCCTGAGCCATATCAGGGCGTCCTCCACCTTTGCCACCAACTTGCTCAGCAACCATTTTAACTAGGTCTCCCGCCTTTACTTTATCAACGAGGTCATTCGTAACGCCAGCTATCAAGCCAATTTTACCATCGTTAATATTGGCTAGCATGACAACACCACTTCCCATCTGGTTTTTGATGCCATCAACCATGGTACGTAAGTTTTTGCTATCGGCGCCTTCCATTCCAGCAATCAATACTTTAATGCCATTGATTTCCTGAGTTTTCCCCATAATGTTGGCACTCTCTGTTGCCGACATTTTGTCTTTTAGCTTCAAAATTTCTTTTTCTAGGCTTTTCGCTTTTTGCGCAGATTCAACTAACTTTTCTTCATACTTGGTTTGTTGGGCTTCAATTACGTCAAGTGCCACTTCACCTGTTGCTGCCTCAATACGGCGAACACCTGCTGCAATACCACCTTCTGACGTTATCTTGAATAGACCGATATCACCCGTTTTCGTTGCATGAATACCTCCACAAAGCTCAGTAGAGAATTCCCCCATAGACAGAACTCGAACTTCATCATCATATTTTTCACCAAATAAGGCCATTGCACCTTTCTGCTTGGCCGACTCTATATCCATGATTTGGGTTTCGATGACATGATTACGCCGAACTTGAGCATTAACTAAACGCTCAACTTCTCTCAACTCAGATGGCGTCACTGCTTCTAAGTGTGAAAAGTCAAAGCGTAGATTCTCTGGCTTAACAAGAGATCCTTTCTGAGTGACATGCTCTCCCAATATTTGGCGAAGCGCTGCATGCAACAAATGGGTTGCAGAGTGGTTTAAAGAAATCGCAGCGCGGCGTTCAACATTAACTAAGGCTTGAACTTTGTCGTCTTTTGCCAAAACACCTTCTGCTAACACACCGTGGTGAGCGATTGCATTACCCAACTTTTGTGTATCTTCTACTTTAAAAACACCATACTGTGTTTTAATTACTCCAGTATCACCACATTGACCACCAGACTCTGCGTAAAAAGGCGTTTCATCAAGGATTAGTATCGCTTTATCACCAGCCGATAGTGATTCAGCCGACTCACCTTTAACGAATATTTCCGCAACATCGCTATTACCTTGCGTAGCGGTATAACCACAGAACTCAGATTGTGTTTGAGTTTTAATTGTAGCGTTGTAGTCAGCACCAAACTGGCCAGCTTCACGAGCACGTTGGCGCTGTGCTTCCATTGCTTGCTCAAAGCCTTGTTCATCGATAGAAAAATCACGCTCACGCGCAACATCATTGGTAAGATCAGCAGGAAAGCCGTAAGTATCATAAAGTTTGAATACTGTTTCACCGTCAAGCACCTTACCAACTAAGTTATCCAGTGCTTCGTGAAGAATTGTTATCCCGCGTTCTAGAGTACGACCAAAATTCTCTTCCTCGATACGCAGTACTTTCTCCACAATTGCTTGCTGCTTCTTCAGTTCTTCACCTGCCGACCCCATTACTTCAGCAAGAACTCCTACAAGCTTGTGGAAGAACACCCCTTTTGCACCAAGCTTATTACCATGGCGTACGGCACGTCGTATGATACGGCGTAAAACGTAACCACGGCCTTCATTTGAAGGCATCACACCATCAACAATCAAAAATGAACATGAACGAATATGGTCTGCGATAACTCTCAATGACTGGTTCGATAGGTCTTGATACCCTATCGTTTGTGCTGCAGCTTTAATAAGCTTCTGAAAGACATCAATTTCGTAATTTGAGTGAACTCCCTGCATAATTGCAGAAATACGCTCGATCCCCATACCAGTATCTACAGCAGGCTTAGGCAGTGATTCCATCGAGCCATCTGTATGACGGTTAAACTGCATAAATACGTTATTCCAGATCTCGATAAAACGATCGCCATCTTCTTCAGGAGTACCTGGGCGCCCCCCCCAAATATGTTCGCCGTGATCATAGAAGATTTCTGTACATGGTCCACAAGGACCCGTGTCCCCCATGGTCCAGAAGTTATCTGACTCGTATTGTTTTCCGCCTTTTTTATCACCAATACGCACGATACGATCAGCTGGGACACCGACTTGTTTGTTCCATATATCAAAAGCTTCATCGTCTGTTTCATAGACTGTGACTAAAAGACGCTCTCTAGGTAGCTGCAATGTTTCAGTCAAAAACTCCCATGCATAAGCAATCGCATCTTCTTTGAAGTAATCACCAAAGCTGAAATTTCCAAGCATTTCGAAGAAAGTATGGTGACGAGCAGTAAAACCAACATTTTCTAAATCGTTGTGTTTACCACCAGCACGTACACAACGTTGAGCCGTAGTTGCGCGAGTATAGGCACGTTTTTCTGCACCTAAAAAGCAATCTTTAAATTGGTTCATCCCTGCATTAGTAAATAATAGAGTAGGATCGTTATGTGGGACCAAAGATGAACTGTCTACGATTTGATGTCCTTTGCTTTCAAAGAACATGAGGAACGCATTACGAACCTCGTCAGTGCTCATGTACATGCAGCGCTTCCTAGAAATAGTCGAGTTAGAATTTTGCGCTATTGTAGATCATGGTAAGCGCCACGACTAGGCCCTGTTGATCTTTCGACCACTATTTTTAGTGGGTAGAGTAATTATCGGGGATTCGATTATCTCTGAGGAAAATTTAGTTTTATCCTTAAGGGGATATCTTAACTAGGAAAAATAAGCAAGTTCTGCCTTCATAGAACAACTAAAAGGGGTGTTAATCATCTTGGTAGGCATTTAATGCATAATCTATTTGTTCAAAGCTATAGCCTCGATATTGCAGAAAACGTACTTGTTTAGCGTTCTCTTTGAGATCTATTGCTTTTTGGCCTTTGAATTTCTTTTCCGCTACTTGCTTGGCTAACTCAAACCAGTCTTGTGGTTCTTCCTCCATAGCTTGCTCTACCACAGAATCTGCGACTCTCTTCTGCTGAAGTTCCTGGCGAATACGCCGTTCACCATGACCTTTATGGACATGCTGACGTATTTGACTTTTGGCATAACGAAGATCATCAAGATAGTGATGCTCTAAACAAAAATTTATCGCGTCATTGACAGCCTTTTCATCATAGCCTTTATAAATTAGTTTTTGATAAAGCTCGTATTCACCATGATCCCTTCTACTCAAAAGTTGAATGGAAGCTTCTTTAGCAGATAAAGTCACCAAAGCTCTTTTAAACATAAATATCCTAGGCCCAGATATAACAAAGCCCTGCACACAACTGACAGGGCTTATTGTCTTTAATCAGATAACTTATAACTCTTCTTTTTCTGGCATTTTATCTAATTCAACATCATCAGCTTGAGGCTCTGCTGGAGAAAGCAGCATGCTACGTAACGTCGCATCAATCGTTTGGGCAGCTTGTGTATTCTCACGCAAAAATTTTGCCGCATTGGCTTTACCTTGACCAATCTTATCACCATTGTAGCTATACCAAGCACCAGCTTTTTCAATCAATTTATTCTTCACACCAAGATCTATCAACTCACCTTCACGGTTAAAACCTTGACCATACATGATTTGGGTTTCCGCTTGTTTAAATGGCGCTGCAATCTTGTTCTTAACCACTTTGATGCGAGTTTCATTACCAACAACCTCATCACCTTCTTTAATCGAACCTGTGCGGCGAATATCTAGACGAACCGAAGCATAAAACTTAAGTGCGTTGCCGCCGGTTGTGGTCTCAGGATTACCAAACATAACGCCTATCTTCATCCTAATTTGGTTGATAAAGATACACATACAATTTGACTGTTTAAGGTTACCCGTCAACTTACGCATTGCCTGGGATAGCATACGAGCCTGTAGCCCCATGTGACTGTCGCCCATCTCACCTTCAATTTCAGCCTTTGGCGTCAATGCTGCAACTGAGTCAATTACCATAACATCAATTGCACCAGAACGAGCCAAAGCATCGCAAATTTCAAGCGCTTGCTCACCCGTGTCGGGTTGAGATACTAACAAAGCATCAATATCAACCCCCAGCTTTTTGGCATAAACAGGGTCAAGTGCATGCTCAGCATCAATAAAAGCACACGTTTTGCCTTCACGTTGGGCAGCAGCAATCAGCTCAAGTGTTAACGTCGTTTTACCCGATGATTCAGGGCCATACACTTCAACAATACGCCCCATTGGTAAACCACCAGCACCCAATGCAATATCAAGAGAAAGTGAGCCCGTGGAAATAGTTTCAACATCCATAGTACGGTTATCACCAAGACGCATGATAGAGCCTTTACCGAATTGCTTTTCAATCTGACCAAGTGCCGCAGCGAGCGCCTTCTGTTTATTATCGTCCATCACTTTCTCCACTTAACTCATCAGTACACTGATGATATTTGAATGCTTATTTTGCCTCAGAGCTATTCTGGGCTATCACTATAAATTATTATACTGTTGATTCATACAGTGTCCATAGCTGGCGATGTTTTTTTTGTATATCAGCTGCATCTTATTAATTCTTGTGAGGTTAATTTTCTAGCCGACTTTTCACTTCACTTTTTCATACAATGCTTGCAAAGCAAGACTCACCGCTTGCTGGCGCACTTCAGCGCGGTTGCCTGAAAAATAATGAGTCTCCACTTTAAGCCAACCCTTATCATCCGCCCACGCAAAACATACGGTGCCAACAGGCTTTTCAGCACTACCACCATCCGGCCCTGCCACCCCGCTTATTGACACACCTAGATTAGCATTAGAATATTTGAGAGCGCCCTTAACCATTTCAATTACAGTCATCTCACTAACCGCACCATGAGAGTGGATCGTTTCTGGAGAAACCCCTAGCATTTCAATTTTGGCTTCGTTGCTATAAGTGATAAAGGCGCGATCAAACCAAGCAGAGCTACCGGGAATATCAGTGATAGCCGCAGATATACCGCCGCCAGTACACGACTCTGCCGTTGCAAGGACAATCTGGTGATATTTTAAGCACCACCCCAGTTTGGTAGATAAGATTTGCTGTGATTCCATATCTAAAACCTCATTGTGACTTTTCGTCAAATCATGATTCACGTATCCTAAGCCGCAATAAACATAAACGAAAGAAATTACCCGTGAAAGCTGAACAAAAACACACTCCCATGATGCAGCAGTACCATAAACTCAAAGCTGAGAATCCGGATATATTGTTATTTTATCGGATGGGGGATTTCTACGAACTTTTTTATAATGATGCTAAGCGTGCGTCTCAATTGTTAGATATCTCACTGACAAAGCGTGGAGCATCTGCTGGAGAGCCTATCCCAATGGCGGGAGTCCCATTTCATGCAGTTGAGGGATATTTAGCGAAACTGGTTCAACTTGGTGAATCTGTTGCTATCTGCGAGCAGATAGGCGATCCAGCTACCAGTAAAGGCCCTGTCGAGCGTAAGGTAGTACGCATCGTTACGCCAGGTACTGTCACAGATGAAGCGCTACTTTCCGAAAGAGTTGATAACCTTATTGCTGCAATATATCATCAAGACGGTAAATTTGGTTATGCAACATTAGATGTCACTTCTGGTCGTTTCCAATTAATGGAGCCGCAAACAGAAGAAGCAATGGCAGCAGAGCTACAACGAACCTCACCAAGAGAACTGCTCTTTCCTGAAGACTTTTCCCCTGTTGATCTTATGGCTTCGCGCAATGGCAATCGACGTCGCCCGGTTTGGGAATTTGAGCTAGACACCGCAAAGCAGCAACTCAACCAACAGTTTGGCACAAGAGATTTAGTTGGCTTTGGTGTAGAACAAGCAAGACTTGGGTTATGTGCCGCTGGGTGCTTGATTCAATATGTAAAAGATACTCAACGTACTGCACTGCCTCATATTCGCTCGCTCACTTACGATCAACAAGATCACTCAGTGATTCTCGATGCGGCAACGCGACGTAATTTAGAAATCACTCAGAATCTTTCCGGTGGAACAGACAATACATTAGCAGAGGTGTTAGATCATAGTGCGACAGCAATGGGAAGTCGCATGCTAAAACGCTGGTTGCATCAACCAATGCGAGATATAAAAACCTTAAATTATCGCCTTGATGCTATAAGTGAGCTCAAAGAGTTAGTTTTATTTTCAGAGCTCAATCCAATACTCAAACAAATTGGCGATATCGAACGTATTATAGCTCGCCTTGCGTTACGCAGTGCACGCCCTCGAGATCTAGCACGACTACGCCACGCAATGCAGCAACTGCCTGACTTGGCTGATACCATGGGCAGTTTAGCTCATCCATATCTGACTAAACTCGCCAATTATGCAGCACCACAGCAAACCATCAGTGAACTACTAGAACGCGCGATAAAAGACAACCCACCTGTTGTCATTAGAGATGGTGGTGTTCTTGCAGAAGGCTACAACGATGAACTCGATGAGTGGCGTAAATTAGCAGAAGGTGCAACTGAGTACCTTGAAAAACTTGAAAAAGAGGAAAGAGAACGCCACGGTATCGATAGTTTAAAAGTCGGTTACAATAATGTACACGGCTTCTTCATCCAAATCAGTCGAGGGCAAAGTCATTTGGCTCCTCCTCATTATGTTCGTCGCCAAACGTTAAAAAATGCAGAGCGTTATATTATTCCCGAACTCAAAGAACACGAAGACAAAGTTCTAAATTCCAAGTCCAAGGCGCTGTCACTGGAAAAAAGATTATGGGAAGAACTGTTTGACCTACTACTGCCCCATTTAGAGAATTTACAAAACCTAGCTTCTGCTATTTCTCAGATTGATGTACTGCAAAACCTTGCAGAACGAGCAGACAACCTAGATTATTGTCGTCCGATATTGATGGAAGAAACAGGCATCGAAATCCAATCTGGCCGTCACCCAGTTGTCGAGCAAGTACTCGACGAGCCGTTTATCGCCAATCCAATAAAGCTCAACTCTGAGCGCAAGATGTTGATTATAACAGGGCCAAATATGGGTGGTAAATCAACCTATATGCGCCAAACAGCACTGATTGCGTTAATGGCTCATATTGGTTCATATGTTCCTGCAGAGTCCGCAAAAATTGGTTCTATTGATCGTATATTTACTCGTATTGGTGCATCAGATGACCTAGCTTCAGGGCGCTCTACTTTTATGGTTGAAATGACAGAAACAGCGAATATTCTTCACAATGCAACCACTAAAAGTTTGGTGCTTATGGATGAAATCGGTCGAGGAACCAGCACCTACGATGGCTTATCTCTCGCTTGGGCTAGTGCAGAATGGTTAGCAAAACAGCTAGGTTCTATGACTCTATTTGCCACTCACTATTTCGAGCTAACTGAATTGCCAAATCAAACTCCTCATCTAGCTAACGTACACTTAGATGCAGTAGAACATGGTGACAACATTGCTTTCATGCATACAGTCCAAGAAGGCGCCGCGAGTAAATCTTATGGCTTAGCAGTAGCGGCACTTGCGGGTGTACCCAAAAGCGTCATAAAACATGCACGAATCAAACTGACTCAATTGGAACAACTGAGCGCAGCTGAAGGCAATACAGCGAAGTATTCAGTAGACACAAAAAACCAACTCAGCCTAATAACAGAACCAAGTGAAGTTGAGGAAACTCTTGCCAAGATCGACCCTGATGATCTAACACCTCGCCAAGCTTTAGAGGCTTTATATCGATTAAAAAAACTATTATAACAAGTGTAAAAAAGGCTGCACTTTGCAGCCCTTTACTGAATAGTATGTAAACTAAAGTTTTCTCCGAAGCAAAACTAAAGCAACAGTCAAAAATACCATACTCGGCATCACAGCACCAAACGCTGGAGGAATGTTATATACCAAACTCAATGGACCGAAAAATTCGCTAGAAATATAGAAAGTAAAACCCGCGACAACTCCCGATAAAATCCGCGCCCCCATGGTCACACTTCGTAACGGGCCAAAAATAAATGACAGCGCCATCAACATCATGACAGCTATCGAAAAAGGCTGAGTTACTTTTCGCCACAATGCTAGTTCATAACGTGAAGAGTCCTGCTCAGACGCCTTAAGGTAATCAACATAATCGTACAAACCGCCTAAAGAGAGCTCTTCTGGTTTTACCGTTACAACTGCAAGTTTGTCTGGTGCTAGTGAGGTCGTCCATCGATAGTCTGGTAAATTGGTTTTAGAAATTTCGACTTCATCTACCATTTCTGTTAACTGAACATCTTTCATGAGCCAAGTGTTATCTGAAAGGTAATCCACTTGCGCTGCATAGACTACGCTTTCTAATTGTTTATCGGTATTAAATCGCCACATATTCAGGCCATACAATGTATCATCATCGATTTTACCAATGAAAATAAAATCGTTGGCATCACGAGCCCAAACACCTGTACGTAAAGACATAATTGCACCGCCAGAGGTACTAAACGCCCGTAAATCTCGTGCCATCTTCTGAGCCTGAGGAGCACCCCACTGACCAAGTAAAGTAACTAATATCATCAAAGGCACTGCTGTTTTAAGCACCGATAAGCCAATATCGAGTTTGGAATAACCTGAAGCCTGCATGACAACCAGTTCAGAACTTGAGGCTAACATACCCAGCCCAATTAAAGCCCCTAATAAAGCCGCCATAGGAAAAAACATTTCAATATCACGAGGAATGCTCAAGACGACGTAAAACAAAGCTTGCAGTAAATCATAACTACCTTGGCCCACCTTACGTAACTGCTCTACGTATTTAATAATCGAAGACAGACCAACAAAAGTCACAAGTACTAGCGAAGTAGTGGCAATAATAGTCTTACCAATATAAAGATCGAGGATTTTAAACACAGATTATACGGCCTTCTTACGTTGTCTTAATTTATCTTTAATTCGCCTAACTGGAATGCTATCCAGTGAGTTGATCCCTATCGCGGTAAGCAGTAGTACAGCGTTAATCGGCCACATACCAATAAAAGCGGGAATAGAGCCATCTTCCAGTGCTGACTTGGTGGCACTAATTGATAAAAAATAAGCCAAATAAATCAATATCGCCGGACCCATTTTAGCAAAGCGACCTTGACGGGGGTTAACCGCGGATAATGGCACTACCAGCATAGTTAAGAGCGGTATGCATACAACAAGAGAGATCCGCCATTGCAACTCAGCTTGGGCGCGGGGATCAGGGTTAGAGATAAGTTGCAAAGTAGGAATCGCTTCCCAATCACGGCCTTTAGGCTTAACGTCACGCTTCCCAATCAAGCCTTCATACTGTTTAAAGTTCGTCACCATATAGTCAAGACGGGTCGGTAAACCTTCATAGCGAACACCATCATACATTCGAATCACTTGTCGGCCATCACTGAGTTCTTTAATCTCACCTGATTGTGAAAATGAAACACTAGGTAAAATCGAGCCGCGTGGGCGCATTTGGGCAACAAAAACATGTTTGAGCTCTTTGTCCTCAATGTCATCAATAAAGACAACAGAGGATCCATCAGACGTACCTTGAAATTGACCTTTTTGAAGCGTTTCAACATTGCTTTCGGCCGCCACTTGCTCTTCAAGCTGAATGAGTTTTTCTTGGCTCATAGGAGAAAAAACAAATGCGTTGGCACCAGCAATTAGACCGGTAATCACCGCTAGGTAAAGTGCAGCCCTAATGAGGAATTTATTACCAATACCCGTTGCATTCATGACGGTGATTTCACTTTCCGCATATAAACGCCCAAAGGTCAGCAAAATGCCAAGAAACAAACTTAGAGGCAGCATTAGTAGCCCCATTGACGGCATGCTCAAACCAACATAATACATTACCAATGAAGCAGGGATATCACCATCTGAGGCATCGGCTAAAACTTTTATCAGTTTTTGACTTAAAAACACCAAAAACAGGATAAAAAAGATCGCCAGTTGGCTCTTGAGTGTCTCGCGGATCAAATATCTAACAATAATCACGTTGAAATTACCTATACAAAACTTGTTTTTTTAATTGAATCACTATAATTTCCCGTTGAACCTTTTATTATTTGAAATTTTGGCTAACTGTTAACGCGCTTATTTACTCGTCGTTCCAAACTAGGAATCCACAAGTAAGACGCCATTATCTAACATTTAGTTCTATTTGTCTTCAGGATGTAGGAGTACGCATGGAGTTCAGTGTAAAAAGTGGTAGCCCGGAGAAACAACGTAGCGCTTGTATTGTTGTGGGTGTATTCGAACCACGCCGTCTCTCTCCAGTTGCTGAACAGCTAGATAAAATCAGCGACGGCTATATCAGTTCACTACTTCGTCGTGGTGATCTGGAAGGAAAACCAGGGCAGATGTTGTTACTACATCAAGTACCAGGGGTGCTGTCCGAGCGCGTTTTACTTGTCGGCTGTGGTAAAGAACGTGAACTGGGAGAACGCCAGTATAAAGAAATTATTCAAAAAACCATTAATACTTTAAACGAGACAGGTTCAATGGAAGCGGTCTGCTTTCTCACCGAGCTGCACGTTAAAGGCCGCGATACATATTGGAAAGTACGTCAAGCCGTTGAAGCAACAAAAGATAGTTTATACACATTTGATCAGTTCAAAAGTATCAAGCCGGAAACTCGCCGTCCATTACGCAAACTTGTATTCAATGTCCCGACGCGACGAGAGCTCAATCTAGGTGAAAAAGCGATCACCCATGGTTTAGCTATCGCTTCAGGAGTAAAGGCTGCAAAAGATCTTGGAAACATGCCGCCCAACATTGCCAACCCTGCTTACCTAGCCTCTCAAGCTCGACGCCTTGCAGATGACTATCAGACAGTCACCACTAAAATTATTGGTGAACAAGAGATGGAAAAGCTGGGCATGACCTCCTACCTAGCAGTTGGCCGAGGTTCCAAAAATGAATCTATGATGTCCATAATGGAATATAAAGGCAGCTCTGATCCAGATATCAAGCCCATTGTTCTAGTAGGTAAAGGGCTAACCTTTGATTCTGGTGGTATTTCACTCAAACCAGGCGAAGGCATGGATGAAATGAAATACGATATGTGTGGTGCTGCTTCAGTCTTTGGTACTATGAAATCACTAGCCAAACTCAACTTGCCAATTAATGTTATCGGTGTTCTTGCTGGCTGTGAGAATATGCCCGGTAGCAATGCTTATCGCCCAGGCGATATCTTAACGACAATGTCAGGTCAAACGGTAGAAGTACTCAATACGGATGCGGAAGGTCGCCTGGTACTGTGCGATGCATTAACTTACGTTGAGCGTTTTGACCCTGAATGTGTTGTTGATGTTGCAACCCTTACGGGAGCTTGCGTAATTGCTCTCGGGCATCATATTAGTGGTATTTTATCTAACCATAACCCTCTATCGCATGAATTGGTTAATGCGTCTGAGCAAGCCAGCGATCGTGCATGGCGTCTACCAATGGCAGATGAATATCACGAACAGCTGAAAAGTCCGTTTGCCGATATGGCCAACATAGGTGGTCGCCCTGGTGGCACCATCACGGCCGGATGTTTCTTATCCAAATTTGCAAAGAAATACCACTGGGCTCATATCGACATTGCAGGTACCGCTTGGAAATCTGGTGCAGCCAAAGGAGCAACAGGTCGTCCTGTCTCAATGCTCGTCCAGTTTGTACTAAACCGAAGCGGCCAAGAAACGGAAGAGTAATTTCCAAACACGAAAAGGGCCGCAAGGCCCTTTTTTTTCATTCGGATGCATGTTATGCCACAGGCAACTTTTTACATTATTGAACCTAACTCTCCTCAGGCTAAACGAACTGGCTTTCTACAGTACCTCGTTTACCTTGCCGGCCATTTTTCTCGGCAAGGGGCCAAGGTATATCTTAATTGTGAGAATAAGGATGAAGCAGAGCTTCTGGCTGAGTATTTTTGGCAAGTTGAGACTAAACAATTTTTAGCTCATAACTTAGTAGGGGAAGGGCCTAAAAACGGCACTCATATCGAGATCGGATATCAAGAAATTACCCCTTCATGGAACCGCCAACTAATGATAAATTTGGCTAATAATAAGACAACCTTTGCGAACAAGTTTGCAGAGGTGATAGACTTCGTTTCTTGCGAAGAAAAAGCCAAGCAACTCGCGAGAGAAAGGTATAAGATCTATCGTCAAGCAGGATATCAGTTGCAAACGATCGAAATAGACCATAAAACATAGCCAATCCTTATAGTTAAGGCGATCTTATTCGAGATCTCTCACTTATAAAGATTGAAACCAATTACATTTAACCAGAACCGATCTTCGAATGGTTGGACCCAAAGCAAATTGGCACTTGACCCAAAACCCAATCAATATCTAGGTTAGGTTTTGCCGATGGTGTAAATACCGCCAGCAAGTCCATCGATGACGAGGAAATATGAGCACTATGGAAAAGACATATAACCCAACTTCAATTGAACAAGCTTTATATCAAGCCTGGGAAGAACAAGGCTACTTCAAGCCACACGGTGACACAAAAAAAGACTCCTACAGCATAATGATCCCGCCACCGAATGTCACTGGCAGCCTACATATGGGTCATGCATTCCAAGACACCATCATGGATACTCTTATTCGTGCTGAGCGTATGAAGGGTAAGAATACCCTTTGGCAAGTTGGTACTGACCATGCTGGTATTGCGACACAAATGGTTGTAGAGCGCAAAATTGCTGTAGAAGAAGGCAAAACCAAACATGATTACGGTCGTGATGCTTTCATCGATAAGATTTGGCAGTGGAAAAACGAGTCTGGTGGCAGCATTACGAAACAGCTTCGTCGTCTTGGTGCTTCTGTCGATTGGGAACGTGAGCGCTTCACTATGGATGATGGACTATCTCATGCCGTTCAAGAGGTGTTCGTTCGCCTTTATGAAGAAGATCTGATTTATCGTGGCAAGCGTTTAGTTAACTGGGATCCTAAGTTGCATACTGCCATTTCAGATCTTGAAGTAGAGAACAAAGATAAAAAAGGCCACATGTGGCACTTCCGTTATCCGCTTGCCGATGGTGCTAAAACAGCTCAAGGTAAAGATTATATCGTGGTGGCAACAACTCGTCCGGAGACCATGCTTGGCGATACTGGTGTTGCGGTAAACCCAGAAGATTCTCGCTATAAAGATCTGATAGGAAAAGAAATTCTTCTTCCTGTTGTCAATCGCCGCATCCCTATCTTGGCTGACGAACACGCAGACATGGAAAAAGGGACTGGCTGTGTAAAAATCACTCCAGCGCACGATTTCAATGACTATGAAGTGGGTAAGCGTCATCAACTTCCGATGATCAACATCCTAACCTTCAATGGCGATATTCGCGACTCAGCTGAAGTATTCACCACCAATGGTGAAGCCAGCGATGAATACTCAAGCGAACTACCGGCTAAATATCAGGGTATGGAGCGTTTCGCTGCACGCAAAGCCATAGTGGCAGAATTCGAAGAGCTTGGTCTTTTAGACGAAATTAAAGATCATGATCTTACTGTGCCATACGGCGATCGTGGCGGAGTTGTGATTGAACCAATGCTGACCGATCAATGGTATGTACGTACTGCTCCTCTAGCTAAACCTGCGGTTGAAGCTGTGGAAAATGGCGATATACAATTCGTTCCTAAGCAGTACGAAAACATGTACTTCGCTTGGATGCGTGATGTTCAAGATTGGTGTATCTCACGCCAGCTGTGGTGGGGACACCGTATCCCTGCATGGTACGACAACGACGGTAACGTATATGTAGGTCGTACAGAAGAAGAAGTGCGTGAGCAAAACAACCTAGCACCAGTTATCGTTTTACGCCAAGACGATGACGTATTAGATACATGGTTCTCGTCCGCTCTTTGGACATTTGGTACTCAAGGTTGGCCAGAAAATACCGATGCACTAAAACAGTTCCATCCTTCAGATGTCCTCGTCTCTGGCTTTGACATCATCTTCTTTTGGGTAGCTCGCATGATCATGATGACGCTACACTTCGTTAAAGATGACAACGGCAAACCGCAAGTACCCTTTAAGACAGTTTACATGACAGGTCTTATCCGTGATGAAAACGGAGACAAGATGTCCAAGTCAAAGGGGAACGTACTTGATCCAATCGATATGATTGACGGTATCGACCTAGAGTCTCTCGTTGAGAAACGCACTGGTAATATGATGCAGCCGAAACTTGCAGAGAAAATTGAGAAAAACACACGTAAAACCTTTGAAAATGGCATAGAGCCTTATGGAACTGACGCGCTGCGTTTCACTTTAGCAGCTATGGCTTCTACTGGTCGTGATATTAACTGGGATATGAAGCGTTTAGAGGGATACCGAAACTTCTGTAATAAGCTATGGAACGCAAGTCGTTACGTACTGATGAATACTGAAGAACAAGACTGTGGTTTCGGTTCAGGGGAAATTGAATACTCATTGGCAGACAAATGGATCGAATCTCAATTTGAACTAGCTGCAGCTGATTTTAATGCTCACCTTGATAACTTCCGCCTTGATATGGCGGCAAATACAATTTATGAATTCATCTGGAATCAATTCTGTGACTGGTATCTAGAACTCACAAAACCTGTACTTTGGAAAGGTAATCAAGCTTTGCAACGTGGTACACGTCGCACGCTAATTACAGTGTTAGAAAAGACGCTTCGCCTAGCACATCCGGTAATTCCATACATCACAGAATCTATTTGGCAGAGCGTAAAACCACTGGTTGAAGGCGTGGAGGGTGACACAATAATGCTGCAAGCTCTTCCACAATATGATGAAGCAAACTTCAACCAAGAAGCACTTGATGATATCGAATGGGTGAAATCCTTTATAACCAGCATACGTAACTTGCGAGCTGAGTACGATATTAATCCAGGAAAGCCTCTTGAGGTGATGCTAAAAGCTGCCAGCGACAAAGATGCAGCGCGCCTAGAAGCAAACAAACAAGTGCTTGTTTCTCTGGCTAAACTTGAGTCAGTACGCGTGCTTGAGTCTAATGAGACAACGCCAGCATGCGCGAGCGCTCTCGTGGCTAAGTCTGAGTTAATGATCCCGATGGCAGGGCTTATCGATAAAGATGCCGAACTCATTCGTTTAGATGGTGAAATTAACAAAACGCTTGGTGAGATCAAGCGCCTTGAAGGTAAGCTAGGTAACCAAGGCTTTGTTGCTAAAGCGCCTGAAACTGTGGTTGCCAAAGAACGGGAAAAACTAGCAGGTTATAAAGAAATGCTAGTAAAACTAGAAGAGCAGAAAACCACTATCGCGGCACTTTAAGTACCAAATAGCAGTTAAAGAAATAGCGGTTAAAAAAAGGCAGCGAGTGAAGTGCGCTGCCTTTTTTATTTTTATTGTTCATGTGCAGCTTGGATTCGCTGCTCAAAGTCAGGATGAGTACTCATCCATTCAGGTATATCCGGGCCATTTTGCTCATGAAGTAACTCAAACATCTCAGCCAAAGGCTGGCTCGTGCCGTACAAGCTCAGCATAGCTTGTTTTGAGAAGACATCCGCTTCTAGTTCAGCTTCTCGATAATGACCATTAGATAGGAAAAACACACCCAAACCTGCCAAGTTATCAACCACTCCAGAACTTTCCCCTGTCAACAAAGATACGCCAACAGACAAAAGACTTGAATGGACGAGTTTTTTTAGCATATGGCGATGATAAATATGACCAATTTCATGCAAAATAATACTATCGAGTTGCTGCTTATTTTGGGCAAGTGCCACAATCTCATCGAGTAAGACTACTTTCCCTCCAGGCAAAGCAAACGCATTTGCACCCATATCTGATGCTCGAAATTCCAATTTAATCGGATAAGGCAGCGGTTCTAGCTGGGTAAGATGCTGAGAGACTCGCTTTTGAATCTGTTGTTGCTCCTCAGCGCTTAGTTTGCTCTCTTGCCAACTGTTATCTAGGCTTTGTAAAATTTTATCCCCCAGCAACACGGCAATATGCGAAGGGACGGCCTTGGCAACTTTATCGCTTGTCCATGGCAAAACATAGAAGTAAAGGCTTAATACAACCCCAACACAAACAAAAACGGATAACAACCAAGCCAACCAGTTGGCTTCCATCTTATCGACCAAACTGCTGCGTTTGTTGGATGCTAACCATTGGTTAACGCTCACCGTTCTCTCAACCACAAACACCCAACCGTTGGGAAAGGTAAATTTTACCGGAAGCTTACCAAGTGGCGCGCTAATATCTGCGTATTGTAGATCGCAGCTAATAACATCTCCGTCAACTCGCAAATTTAACTGGTTTGCTTGAGAGACATCGAGCTGAGCGATATAGCGCTGTGAGCCGCGCGGCGCAAATGCCGTCCCATCAAATAGCATTAGCCAATGCCCATCCCGACATCAAATGCTTGAGCCATTTCATCAGAAATAGCCGATTTTACATTGGCTGATTGATCGCTGGCCTTCAACAAACTCATATCGCCAAGTACTGCTGTATTATCTGCGATATAGCGCGTTGTTCTTACCATAACCCATGGCCTTGCTATGCCCAGGGTAAATACCTGAAGTAAGAAGTTGGAAATAACCAACCAAGTATACCCTCGCGCAGTCATACTAGAATTGAACCGATAAGGTTCAACGTCGTTTTGCTGCACTTTAGCCACTAGCTTGGAGAAAATATAATTACGAACCCGTGTGGTTGTATAAGCGGTTAAGGCAATCGTTAGGACGATAAACCCGAAGTAGCTAATAAAAAACACGCCATAGGATGAATCCCCCAGTAAAGAGGAAAAATCACCCGCTTGAATCGCCTCAAAGTCAGCACCTGACAACAAGGTTGAAAACACCCCAATCGTCAACACTATGCTCACACCAATAGCAAAAACCAAGGCTTTTAGATAGGTTTTGATAAAAAAGCGGGTTTCTATCTCGGCGCTAAACTTCCATTCACCAAACTGGAAACCATTTGAGAAATACTTATGTAAACCAGAGACAACCCAAGCGTAGATGATAGCAAGCATAATCAGTGAACCAAAACCGAGTAACACTGCAAAGAAGACCGAAGCTTGGGCGACAAAAATCACAGCAGCGAAATAAAGGGTACTCGCCACAAATGCACCAAAACCTCGGCCTAAAATTACTTTAAACGCATCTTCTAGTGACGAATTGAAAGAAAAGTGAACATTGCGATAGCTGGTCATAGCGGCATCAAAACGAGCGTTACTCCATAACAACCACGGAAGGGCGAGATAAAATAATATAAACATCAGTATACTCGCGTTGGGTGAAAAGGAGTTGGCGACACCCCAGACAAATAGTGCCACCAAGGCAACAAGGCGGCCTTTTAAAATTTGCATTGGCTGAGCATGATATTCAAAACTATCCCCAGCAAGATGAGTGTTACCATAAAAATAACGTTTGGTGCGCACTTTAGCCCAAGCAGAATAAACGCCCAATGTAATGATTGAGAGCAAGATATTTACAATCCAAATACCAAAAAACTCCCTACCCTCACCCTTAAACTCGATAGGGTTAGTAATATTTTTTTCCATTTGTTGTGTACCCAAAATTGTTGACTAAAAGATTAGCCGCACAATTTCTTACATTTTCCTTATTGAGTCTAATGATTAATTAAATACATACATTAGCATTTGATATACATCACAAGTAACTCTTGATATACGCCATTCACGCGAGCGCCCTATTTCTCAGGAGCTGCAACTAAATCACAAAGCCTGTCAACTTGTTGTTCATACTCTAAACTAAAGCTAGGTACAGAAGTTAAGAGGTAGATATATTGTTCAAGTCGATAGCCACGATCGCCTTAGTACAGGCCCTACTTTCACCTTTTGCCTTCGCAGCCGAGAAAATGGTTAAGATCGCGGTCGGTAACTGGCCTCCATTTATCGGAAAAGAGATTGAAGGTTATGGAAGCGTCGCCCAAACCATCAAACAAGCTTTTGCCATCGAAGGATACCAAGTGACATTCACTTTTTACCCTTGGGCAAGAGCTTATGAAAAAGCGAAGAACGGAGAATACCACGCCACCGCAGTGTGGATGTTTGACGAGCAAAGAACCGAACATTTTTATTTTAGCGAGCCCGTTTCTCAAGAAGAATTTGTCTTCTTTCATCATAAAGAGTTAGATTTTGATTGGCTAACGCTAACCGACATACAAAACTTTGAGTTGGGCGGAGGGCTTGGATACAGCTATGGTTCTGAGCTCGACGCCCTTATCGAGTCTAAGGCTGTGCGTATTAATCGAGTAAAAACGCCAAGCCAAAATTTGTTACGCCTCTATCATAAACGAATTGACCTATACCCTGAAGAACGGTATATAGGCTTGTACAACCTTGAGCAACAATCTCCGGATGTACAAAGTCAAATCACTTATCACCCGACCCCATTTTTGAGCAATTTTGGTTATGTCATGTTTTCTAAACAAAATAACACCAGCAGAGAGTTGCTAACGATATTTAATCAAGGCCTGATTAAAATACGTCAGCAACAATAAAAACTATACGATTCGATTTTGCTGCCTGCCCTCTGCAAAAGCTGTGATGTTACCAATCAATATCTTGGCAATTTTAGGGAAAGAAGATTCGCTGCCCCATGCCACATGGGGCGTGAGAAGCAAATTAGGTAAATCCATATTAGCAATCAAAGGATTTGAAGTATCAGGCGGCTCTTTGGTAAACACATCCACGCCAGCGCCAGCGATGTCATCTTGCTTGAGCGCATCGACTAAAGCAAACTCATCAACCAAGCCTCCCCTACCAGTATTGATCAATATGGCGCTGCGCTTCATTGCCATCAGTTCTTCACGGCCAATAATGTTGTGAGTTTGCTCATTTAACGGGCAATGTAGAGTCAAAACATCGGATATTTCAATCACCTGCTCAAAGGGCAAATAACCAACTCGACAATCCTTTTGGCCTTTGCGCTCGGCAAACACAATATTCATGCCCAGCGCCTTAGCAATATTAGCGGTTGCTTGGCCAATTTCTCCGGCGCCAATCACCCCAAGTGTGCTGCCTACAACATCACTAATTGGGTGAGTGAAAAAACAAAAATTATCCGTTCGCTGCCACTCTCCGGCCGCAATATCATTATGGTAACCTTTTAGGTTACGTTTTAGTGCAAACATCATGGCAATCACATGTTCTGGTACGGAAGGGGTCGAATATCCTTGAACATTAGTTACCGCTATGCCTCGCTCCTTACAAAAGCTCACATCAATATTATTAAAGCCAGTGGCGGCGACCACAATCAACTTTAAGTCAGGCAGTTGGCTTAAACTCTCTCTATTAAGCTCAACCTTATTGGTGATCGCAATCGTGGCGCCTTGAAGGCGCTCAACCACTTGGTCTTTGGTCGTCTTTGGGTAATCCATCCACTGGTGATTAAATGAAAGTGCTGGAAACGTCATATTCGTTGAGAGTGTCGCACGGTCCAAAAATACAATCCTGGGTGCAGGGCCAACTGACTCTATCATAAGATCCCTCTTCAAAAGTTATCAGGCACAAAACACGCTAAGGGCGTGGTAAAGTTTTATAATCAGGCAAGGTGTCGGCAGGCTCAAAAATGCTTTGAATAACAGGGGCAGCCTGCGGGTAAAAATCACAAGCGGTAAAAATACAGCGCAGTTTATTATCCTTAGGATGATAAAAACTTAACTCTGCCGCATGTAATCCCAAACGTTCAAAGTTTTCAAAGGCCTCACCTTGAGCGTAAAATTCATCGCCGACAATAGGATAGCCTAATGCTTGCATATGAACACGCAATTGATGTGAGCGCCCAGTAATGGGCAACAAACGCACAATCGTGGTGCCTTTTTCACGCTTAACCACTTCAAACTCAGTTTGTGAGGCTTTACCCTGCTCAAAACACACTTTTTGTCTTGGTCTATTTGGCCAGTCACAGATAAGAGGTAAGTCTATCAAGCCTTGTTGCTGCTCTAGCTCGCCCCAGACTCGTGCGTAATACACCTTGTGAGTAAGGCGAAATTGGAATTGCTTTTTAAGTGCCGATTCCGCTGCTTTATTCTTAGCAAACAGCATAATACCAGATGTACACATATCCAACCGATGAACTGGCTGACAATCGGGATGGCTGTCTATTAAGCGGCTCCACATACTATCGTAATGCGCTTTGTCACGCCCAGGCACAGACAACAAACCAGAAGGCTTATGCACTATGATGATATCTTGGTCTTCAAATACACAATCTATCCAAGGCTTTGTCGGCGGACAATAGTGCTGCATCGCCATAAATACCCTCATTTAAATAACAAATAAAACACCATAACAAAGCATCTATGTGATGAATTGAACATATTAAAGTGTTATTTTATTTTTTCAATGTAAACAAGTTTTAACCCACCTACAAGATGTGATATTCGTACGCCCCAATATATAGGCAACACAAGGTTTTCACCCTAGGAATTTTATGGATACTATCTCCACATCAGAGAGTCGCAGCAAGTTTTCTTTGTCGCAACTCACCCGTTCACTCGGCCCAGGCATTATGATGGCAACGATTGCCATCGGAGGTTCTCATTTAGTGGCCTCAACGAAAGCTGGCGCCATCTATGGCTGGCAACTTGTTGCATTAATTCTACTGGTAAACCTGCTAAAATACCCTTTTTTTCGTGCCAGCGTTCAGTATACGGTCGGTACAGGTGAAAGTATTGTAGAAGGCTACGCCAAACTTGGTCATGCCTATGTCTGGCTCTTTAGTGGCTTGTGTGTGATCGCTGGTATTATTAATACTGCTGCATTACTTCTCTTTAGTGCCAGCTTATTAGCTTATTTTATTCCTCTTGAGCTACCAATAACTGTATTGTGTGTTGCAGTTTTGGCCGCATGTATTTTAATTTTGCTTTTGGGTCATTACAGAGCGCTCAACACTGTTTCCAAAGCAATTATGCTTCTGCTGTCGGTGACGACGATTGCAGCGGTATTCGTTGCAGCAAATAACCCCGTCGAAGTTTCCCCCACCTTCGTAGAACCTTCGCCTTGGTCAATTGCCGCAATTGGTTTTTTGGTAATCACTATGGGCTGGATGCCCACGGCTATTGAAATCTCAAGCATGACATCAATATGGTTAAAGAGTCAGCAGCGCCAGAGCAAAGTTACCGCTCAATCGGCTCTATTTGATTTTAATGTCGGCTATATAGGTACCGCGCTATTGGCAATTGTCTTTCTCGCCCTTGGGGCTCTAGTTCTCCATGGCACCAACACTGAGTTTTCACAATCAGGCCTTGGCTTTACCCATCAATTAGTCAATTTATATACCTCAACTATTGGTGAGTGGGCACGCTATCTTATCGCAACCATTGCTTTTCTTTGTATCTTTGGCAGCACAATCACAGCAATTGACGGCTATGCACGTACTATTTCTGAGTCGCAGCGACTATTGCAAGACAAAACAGAAATCAACCCTAAAGTAACCATCATATGGACGATAGCCATTTCACTGGCAGCGCTTGCTATTATCTTCTTTTGGGCCTCGACATTGCTATCCATGCTTGACTTCGCCATGACTCTGGCATTTATTACCACACCATTTTTTGCCTTACTAAATTACATTCTTGTGTCGAAAACAGACCTACCCAAGCCTTTGGCTTTAAGCAAGCCGATGAAATGGCTATCGATACTAGGGCTTGTTTATTTATTTAGCTTTTTAGCTGTCTTCTTCTGGTGGAAGTGGTTGCTGTAGATTAGTAAAAAAAAGCAAGTAATGAGTACGCGCTACTACTGCGCAGCATCTAAATACAATCATGCCGCACTTAACCATCTTAAACCCAGTTTAAGATGGTTTTTTGTTTGAAACACCTATTATACGTACTCAAAAAAACGTCATATTAGTAACAATAACAACAGCATATTTCAGCTGCATGTGTGATGAAACTTACATATTAAAATCTTATTTGGTTTTTTCCATGTAAATGAGTTTTAACACACCAGTGGAATATGATATTCGTACGGCAATTTATTGAAGTAACACAAGGTTTACCCTAGGTTTTATATGGATACTATCTCCACATCAGACAGTTGCCGCAAATTATCTTTGCTGCAACTGGCGCGCTCAACAGGTCCAGGCATTATGATGGCAACCGCTGCTGTTGGCGGGTCGCACCTGGTCGCGTCTACCCAAGCTGGCGCCACCTATGGCTGGCAAATAGCGATAGTTATCTTGCTGGTGAATATTCTAAAATACCCCTTTTTTCGTGCCAGTATCCAATACACCGCCGGGACAGGCGAAAGCTTAGTCGAAGGCTACGCCAAACTTGGACAAGCATTTCTTTGGTTATTTTTAAGCGTATGCACTATCTCTGGCATAGTGACTGCCTCTGCTTTACTGTTATTTAGTGCCAATCTACTCGGTCACTTTTTACCTTTTGCATTATCATTAAAAAGCTTATCTATGGTCATTGTAGTCGTGTGCTTACTTGCGCTGTTTTCTCGGCGCTATCATGTGCTTAATAGTATTTCAAAAGCCATTATGCTGATTCTGGTCATGACGCTAATCGCCGCGCTAGCGTTAGCGGCATCTCAAACTCTAGATAACCCTATTCCTATACAAGAAAAAACACCCTGGTCTACTGCCGCGGTAGGTTTTATTATCGCTGCCATGGTATGGATGCCAGCCCCAATAGAAATATCCAGCGTAACTTCAGTATGGCTAAAAGAACAACAATCTAAATATAAGGTTAGTGCTAAGTCAGTATTGTTTGATTTTAATGTTCACTATGTAGCTACTGTGCTGTTAGCGCTGGCCTTTCTAGCGCTTGGCGTTTTGGTGTTTTATGGCAGCGGACTGGAATTTTCTCAATCCGGCATTGAGTTTTCTAATCAATTGATTGAAGGTTATACATCTAAAATTGGGCAGTGGGAGTGGGCCTACTATCTTATCGCAGCGGTGGCCTTTTGTTGCATCTTTGGTAGTACAATTACTGTAATAGATGGTTATTCACGCGCGATTGCTGAAGCTCAGCGTTTATTACAAGAGCGCGAAGAAATCAGCCATAAGGCATCAGTGATATGGATGGTGTTGATTGCATTTGCGGCGCTGGCTCTAATTTTGTTCTGGCTTTCTTCGGTTTTGTCCGCTCTTTATGTCAGCTTAACCTTAGCCTTTATTACCACCCCCTTCTTTGCCCTACTGAACTTTATTCTTGTCTCCCACACCAAATTGCCCAAACCACTTGCGCTCACTAAACCAATGAAATGGCTTTCAATTTTGGGGCTTATCTATTTGTTTGGCTTTTTGGCGGTCTTCTTCTGGTGGAACTGGTTGGTATAAGCGGATCAAATAAAAAAGGCCTGACTACGATTAAGTATCGACATCAGGCCTTTTCTTTTTCTACTTGTCTTTATTACAGAAAGAACGCTATTACAGAAAGAACACTTAGTTATGAGAAACGACAATTAAGCGCAATGAGTCCAGCTGATATTGAGCTTTAGCAATGTAGCTATCTAATTGACTTATCTGCTGCTCAATCGCACTTAATTCCTCATCACGGATATTTGGGTTGACCGCTTTGAGTACTTGTAAGCGCTCCAGCTCTGTATTTAGACTGGCTTTCATATCAAGCTGCGCCTGCTCGCGCACAGCAGCAACTTTATCCATGATCAGATCTTCGCCCGCAGTGATCATTTGATGCACTTGTGGCTGAACCGATGAAACCAATTTAGTCGCCATGTGGCGCCCCACAGGGCTAAGCTGGCGGTTAAAGCTTTCAAACTCAACCTGCTCAGACAAATCGCTGCCTTTACCGTCTAACATAAGGCGAATTGGGGTGGCAGGCAAAAATCGGCTAATACCGCTGCGCTTGGGCGCTTGTGCATCCACTTTGTAAACCAGCTCAAGTAACATAGTACCAACCGGCAATGCCTTATTTTTCAATAAAGAAACAGCCGCCGCCCCCACTCCTTCGCTCATGAGAAGATCGATGCCCCCTTGGATCATTGGGTGTTCCCAACTGATAAAGTTCATATCTTCACGAGATAAAGCCGTATTACGATCAAAAGTGATGGTCGCGCCTTCATAAGGCAGCCCGGGATAACTTGGCACCATCATATGCTCAGATGGCGTGACAACTATGGCGTTTTCGCCTTTATCATCCTGATTAAGGCCTATGGTATCAAACAGGCTTAAAGCAAAGGTGACCAGATTGGTATCGCCATCTGTGGCCGCAATACTTTCAACAATTTCCTGCGCCTTCTCACCGCCATTTGAGTGCATTTCAAGCAAGCGATCTCGGCCTTGTTCAAGCTGCGCCGTCAATCTTTGATTCATAGCTGCCGATTGGGCAATCACGTCATCGAGCTCTGTCGTATCGCCTGTGGCCAACATTTCAATTAAACGGCCAGAGAACTCATCATATACCGCTCGACCGGTTGGGCAGGTATCAGCAAATGCATTCAAACCTTCATCAAACCAACGAGCCAAAATAGCCTGGGATGTTTGCTCTAAATAAGGAACATGGATATCAATGTCTCGATTTTGACCAATACGGTCAAGACGACCGATACGCTGCTCTAAAAGATCGGGGTTGAATGGCAAATCAAACATTACCAGTTGATTTGCAAACTGGAAGTTACGCCCTTCAGAGCCAATTTCACTACAAATCAGCACCTGAGCGCCACCTTCTTCCTGAGCAAAATAAGCCGCCGCTTTATCTCGCTCTAGAATAGACATACCCTCATGAAACACCGTAGCCCGAATACCTTCACGCTCGCGCAGAGCTTGCTCTAGTTGCAATGCGGTTGTAGAGCGCGACGCGATGACCAAGATTTTTTCACTGCGCTTTTGCTTAATTTTATCAATCAGCCAATTCACTCGTGAGTCAAACTGCCACCAACTGGCTTCATCACCCTCAAATTCTTGAAAGATTTCTTCAGGATAAAGATTCTTTAAAGCTCGAGCTTCTTGACTAATCTTGCCACCGATTAAACCAGAAACACGCATCGACGTTGCGTACTGAGAAGGGATAGGCATAGGTAGCATATGAAGATTACGAACTGGAAAGCCTTTAATCGCCGCGCGAGTATTACGAAATAAAACACGCCCCGTTCCGTGACGGTCCATCAGATTATCAATCAATTCCTGACGAGCTTTGGCTTTTTCCGCTTCCTGCGAGTCATTTTCTATAATGCGAAATAAGGGTTCAACATCTTGTTCTGTCAGCAGCTCAGTGATTTGGTTTTTGGCATCGTTAGATAAAGATTCACCAGAAAACAAGGCGCTGACTGAATCTGCAACCGGCGCATATTGCTCTTCTTCTTCAACAAAGGCTTGGTAGTCATAAAAGCGATCAGAATCGAGCAAACGTAGACGGGCAAAATGGCTTTCTCGGCCAAGTTGCTCTGGTGTGGCCGTCAGAAGTAATACCCCAGGTGTATTTTCAGCCAAACCCTCTACAATTTGATATTCGCGGCTAGGCTTTTCAGAGCTCCATTCGAGGTGATGAGCTTCATCTACAACCAATAAATCCCACTCCCCTTCTAAAGCCTGTTCAAAACGTTTACGACTTTTGCGTAAAAAGTCCAAAGAACACAGTACATATTGCTGCGTTTCGAACGGGTTGTCGGCGTCCGTAAGTGCTTCAATGCAACGTTCTTCATCAAAAATAGAGAAGTGCAAATTGAAGCGACGCATCATCTCAACCAACCACTGATGCTGTAATGTCTCTGGTACAACAATCAAAATACGTTCAGCACGACCAGCTAGCACCTGTTGGTGGATAATCATTCCCGCTTCAATCGTTTTACCCAAGCCGACCTCATCAGCGAGGAGAACGCGCGGTGCATGTCGACGACCAACTTCATGGGCAATATATAATTGATGTGGAATCAAACCAGCACGCATACCACATAAACCACGCATTGGACTTTTATGCTGCTCAAATTGGTTCACAAGAGCTCTATATCGCAGTACAAAGTTATCCATGCGATCAATTTGGCCAGCGAATAATTTATCTTGTGGTTTATTAAAACGAATTTGGTTGCTAAGCATAATCTCACGCAAAGTCACGTCTTGCTCACCTGTGTCTTCACGAGTCCCTAGATAGGCATATAAGCCTTTTTCTTCAATAACCTGTTCAACCTTAAGTGACCATCCTTCTTGACTATCTACATGATCACCAGTGTTGAATGTTACACGGGTAACAGGCGCATCACTACGAGCGTAAACTCGGTTTTCTTCAGAAGCTGCAAACATAAGTGTTACTGTACGATTATCCAACGCAACCACAGTTCCTAAACCTAAATCGCTTTCCGTATCGCTGATCCAGCGCTGGCCCAAAGCAAATGTCATGAATTGACTACCTCACCTGTTGAATTCAAAAAACGGGTCAAAATATATTAGTTATTCTTGCACAAGGTGACAGTTTGATGGCAGGAGAATTTATCGCCAACTATCACACAAAAAAGGCCGCTAATATTACTCGAAGCTGTGATATTGGTCACGCACAAACACCTCAAAAAACAACAATTTTTTCTCCATATTTTGCATGACATCAAACTGTAAGAAAAGAATGGCAGTTCTAAAAGGGGGAGTCAGATATCTGACTTATACTCAAAAGTGAAAGTGCAAGTTTTGGCGTCAATTTTTCGACTGGCACAAGAGATGCATTATTTCATATGACGATCAACACGGGTTTGTAGCATAACCGCTATCCGACAGCGATCTCCAAGCGACCTGCGTCATGCTACAAGCCAACGCAAGTAAGCCAAGAAACAAGTAATTGTAATTGGCAAATTTAGCCGTATCTCGGCAAGGAGCGCTTATGGGTGACACGGATCGGAAACTTTTTGTCCTAGACACCAACATCCTTCTTCACGAACCTTTAGCTATATATTCATTTCAAGAGCACGATGTCGTCATACCTATGACTGTCCTCGAAGAGCTTGACCGAATAAAAGACAGCAAACGCGATGTTGCTCGCGATGCAAGAGTAGCTATCAGAGCAATGGAAGCCATGTTTAAAGATGCCACACCCGACGAAATTTCCGAAGGGATTCCTATCAACCGCGATAAAGAATATACAGGACACATCTCAATTCTTGCAGATTTTGAACTTCAAGAAACGGTTAAAGCCTTTGCTGATAAAGCGGGTGATAATCGTATACTCAATGGTGTGTTGTATCTACAAAATAAACGAGCACCCCGTGAAGTAATCTTGCTCACTAAAGATATTAATATGCGCTTGCGCGCCAAAGGTGCTGGCGTCCGTTTTGTGGAAGATTATCGCACTGACCAATTGATTGACGACGTCCAATACCTAACTAAAGGTTTCCAGCAGATAGAAGGAGAGTTTTGGGGCAACGTTGACCAAGTTGAAAGCAAAAATTACGCCGGTCATACTTATCATATACTTGACCGTGAACCTTTCGAACCTACATACATTAATCAATACGTTATCGATGAAGGTAGTGATTTTGCAGGGCGAGTTGAAGACATCAAACCCGATAAGATCACTCTTAAAGATTTAAGCCGAGAGCGAATGATGAATCGACGCGCTTGGGATATTACCCCGAAAAATATTTATCAAGGAATGGCACTTGATGCCCTACTCGATCCTGAGATTGATTTAGTTATTATGACCGGTGCCGCAGGCAGCGGTAAAACACTTCTTGCTCTTGCGTCAGCACTGGAGCAAACCATAGAACAAGGTATGTTCGATAAGATCATCGTGACTCGAAATACACCAGATATTGGTGAGTCTATTGGGTTTTTACCTGGTTCAGAAGAAGAAAAAATGCTCCCTTGGCTCGCCGCTGTGACTGATACTCTCGAAGCGCTACACAAGCATGATCATTGCACAGAGGGCTCAATGAAGTACATCTGTGATAAAGCCAACATTCAATTTAAATCAATTAACTTTATGCGTGGCCGATCGATTCAAAACGCTTTTGTATTGCTTGATGAATGTCAAAATTTAACCGCTTCCCAAATTAAAACCATTATTACCCGTTGTGGTGAAGGTACCAAAATTGTCTGCTCTGGTAACTTAGCGCAAATTGATTCTCATTACCTAACTCCTGTTACATCAGGACTAACCTATATGGTCGAACGCTTCAAAAACTTTGAAGGAAGTGCCAATGTTCACCTCAATGGTGTGGTACGAAGTCGCTTAGCTGAGTTTGCTGAAGAAAATTTATAACCCTTTATAGCGGGATATTTCATGTATCCCGCAAATAAATATTCACAATAATTACATTTTTAGTTATAAAGAGCCCTGATAGAAATTTTAACTATGGGGTCACTATGGATTTTAATTTACGCAACAGGAATTTTCTCAAACTCCTCGATTACTCTTCTGAAGAAATCCAATTCTTAATCGATTTAGCCTCTGATCTCAAAAAGGCTAAGTATGCGGGCACCGAGCAAAAAAAACTGACCGGAAAAAATATCGCCTTGATCTTTGAAAAAGCATCCACTCGCACTCGCTGTGCTTTTGAAGTCGCAGCCTTTGATCAAGGTGCCCAGATCTCTTATATAGGGCCTTCAGGATCTCAAATTGGTCATAAAGAATCGATGAAAGACTCTGCTCGAGTGTTGGGCAGAATGTATGATGGCATTGAATATAGAGGATTCGAACAAACAATTGTTGAAGAATTAGGGCAATATGCAGGCGTACCTGTTTGGAATGGCCTAACAAATGAATTTCATCCAACTCAAATACTGGCTGATTTACTGACAATGTTAGAACATAGCCCTGGTAAGAAATTGCATGACATCACATTCGCTTACTTGGGAGATGCACGTAATAACATGGGCAACTCTTTACTCGTCGGTGCGGCAAAAATGGGCATGAATATTAGACTTGTTGCGCCTAAAGCTTATTGGCCAGAAAAAGAACTGGTGGAAACCTGTCAGTCTATCACTAAGCAAACGGGCGCAACTATCACGCTAACAGAAAGTGTTGATGAGGGCGTCAAAGACTGTGATTTTCTCTATACCGATGTTTGGGTGTCTATGGGTGAAGCCCCTGACGCATGGGATACTCGTTTAGCACAAATGAAACCTTATCAAGTCAACATGGAAACAATAAAGAAAACGGGTAACCACGATGTGAAATTTATGCATTGCTTACCAGCTTTTCACAACGAAGAAACCAAGATAGGTAAAGAGGTGGCAGACAAATATGGTATGAGTGGACTCGAGGTTACTGAAGACGTGTTCGAGTCTCGACATTCGATCGTCTTTGATGAAGCTGAAAACCGCATGCACACTATTAAAGCTGTAATGGTCGCCACACTTGGAGATTAGTATCAACAATATTTGCTTATTTAGGCTTAGACGTAAACGCTTGCGTTAGCCTACCTTCAGCGTATAATGTTCTGCAATTTGACTGGAGGTAGTGACCAAATGCCGCGTAAAGCTGCTCAACAAAACCATTTACTTAGGGTAAGCCAAAATGCTTACTGGTCTGGTTTTTTCGCTATTTCTGCCGATTTTTAAAGCCTCCCTATGGGAGGCTTTTTTATTACCTAACATGTAGATGGGACGATGATTATGGCCAACACGCTTTACAACAAGCACATTATCTCAATTCCTGAACTTTCTCGTGAAGAGCTGGAACTGATTGTCAAAACCGCAGGTCAACTCAAAACAGAGTCAAACCCAACACTTATTAAAAATAAAGTTGTCGCAAGCTGCTTCTTTGAGCCATCGACCCGAACTCGTCTTTCGTTTGAGAGTGCTATTCAGCGCATAGGGGGCAGTGTTATTGGTTTCGATAATGGAGGTAACACATCGCTAGCTAAAAAAGGCGAAACCCTTTCAGATTCTGTGCAAATAATTTCTTCTTATGTAGATGCTTTTGTAATGCGACACCCCCAAGAAGGAGCTGCCCGCTTAGCCTCTGAGTTTTCAAATGGTGTGCCCGTAATCAATGCAGGTGATGGCGCAAACCAGCATCCAACTCAAACCCTGCTTGATTTGTTTTCGATTGCCGAAACTCAAGGCCGGCTAGATAATCTCAATGTTGCTTTTGTCGGCGATCTTAAATACGGCCGTACCGTTCATTCTCTTACTCAAGCTTTAGCGAAATTCGACCATGTTCGATTCTACTTTATTGCGCCTGAAGCTTTAGCAATGCCAGATTATATCTGCGATGAGCTGGATGAAGCTGGTATTCAATATAGCATGCATACAGATATGGAAAGCGTCATTCCTGAGCTAGATATTTTATATATGACGCGAGTGCAAAAAGAGCGCTTTGATGAATCAGAATATGCGCATATTAAATCAGCTTATATTCTTACCGCTGATTTACTGGAAGGGGCACGCAGCAATCTTAAAGTCCTCCACCCTCTACCGCGCGTTGATGAGATCACAGTGGATGTTGATAAAACACCTCATGCCTACTATTTTGAGCAAGCAGAAAACGGGGTTTATGCTCGGGAAGCTTTACTTGCACTGGTCCTTAACCAACAACTGTAATCGGGAGAATTATCATGGCTAAAGAAACTCAATTGCAGGTTGAAGCAATTAAAAATGGCACGGTGATTGACCACATACCCGCTCAGATCGGCATTAAGGTCCTCAAACTTTTCTCAATGCATAAGTCAGAGCAGCGCGTCACTATAGGATTAAACTTACCTTCATCAGCACTTGGCCACAAAGACTTGCTTAAGATCGAAAATGTGTTTATCAGTGAAGAGCAGGCCAACAAATTAGCCCTTTACGCTCCTCACGCCACTGTTAACCAAATTGAAAACTATGAGGTGGTTAAGAAATTAGCACTCGATTTACCCGAGCAAATCAATAACGTATTTGAATGCCCTAACAGTAACTGTATTACTCATGATGAACCTGTAGAAAGCAGTTTTAAGGTATTTGAAAAGAAAGATACTATCCGCCTTAAATGTAAGTATTGCGAGAAAGTATTTTCTCGAGAGATCGTTACTGAACGTTAACCTATTTACCATAGTAATAACTGTACATCCCTGTTTTTTCTGGCAGGGATTTTTCTTTACGCCGCGATGCTTTCACGGCAAACTAAGTTTTTAATAGATTCACTCCTCCACAGATGGAATATAATAATGACTAAAGTACTTCATACAGATTCTGCTCCAGCTGCTATTGGCCCATATGTCCAAGGTGTAGATTTAGGTAATATGGTGCTAACTTCTGGACAGATCCCAGTAAACCCTGCAAATGGTGACGTTTCTGCAAATATTGCCGAGCAAGCTCTCCAATCATTAAATAACGTTAAAGCGGTTGTACAAGCTTCAGGTTTATCAGTCTCTGACATAGTTAAGATGACTGTATTCGTTAAAGATCTTAATGATTTCGGCGTGGTGAATGAAGTATACGGTAAATTCTTCGATGACCATGATGTCGCTAACTATCCAGCGCGATCATGCGTTGAAGTCGCTCGCCTACCAAAAGACGTAGGCATTGAGATTGAAGCAATTGCAATTCGTAAATAACCTAAAGATACAAAAAAGCCGACGATTTGTCGGCCTTTACAGTTAAAGTTACTCTTAGTTATTGTGCAAAATCAACACCAATTTTAATATCACCATTAAGCGTATCAAGCATTCCATCAAGTGCATCTTTTTCAAACGTACTCAGCTCACCATAACTAAGTATTTCTTCCACCCCATTTTTGCCTAATTTAACTGGCTGAGCAAAGAATGGCGCGTGCTCACCATCGCCCTCAACATAAGCATAATCAATAACTTCTTCACCCTGAATAGCTTTAACGAGTGACAGACCAAATCGACAAGCAGCTTGACCCATGGAAAGCGTTGCGGAGCCACCACCAGCTTTGGCTTCAACGACCTCTGTGCCAGCATTCTGAATACGTTTTGTTAATGCTTTAACTTCTTCAGATGTAAACTCAATACCTTTAATCTGAGAAAGAAGAGGCAAAATGGTCACACCAGAGTGACCACCGATGACGGGGACACTAACTTCACTTGGCGACTTGCCTTTCAACTCAGCAACAAATGTTTCTGAACGAATGACGTCTAATGTTGTTACACCGAACAAGCGGCGCTTATCATAAACACCTGCTTTCTTCAGCACTTCCGCAGCAATTGGTACAGTAGTGTTAACTGGGTTAGTGATAATACCAACCAAAGCTTTAGGACATACTTTAGCAATTTTCTCAGCAAGCGCTTTAACAATACCTGCATTTACGTTAAACAAGTCAGCACGATCCATACCTGGTTTACGGGCAACACCGGCAGAGATAAGAACAACATCAGCACCCTCAAGTGCTGGAGTTGGATCTTCACCTGCATATCCCTTGATTGAGACCGGAGTAGGGATATGACTTAGATCAGCTGCAACACCAGGCGTTACCGGAGCGATATCATACAGGGCAAGATCTGAGCCTGCTGGAAGATTGTTTTTCAGTAAAAGGGCTAAGGCTTGACCGATGCCACCAGCGGCACCAATAACGGCTACTTTCATCGTAGTTCTCCTTGGGATGGGATCTCTTTATAAGTATTGAGATGCTTTGAAATAAATGCTGTCCAAAACTATAGCAACCAAATACTGATTACAATCAATTAACCTCAGCTTTGCGACCTTGCGCAACTCAGTTATAACCTGCCTGGTACAAGCATTTATGGCTGATATATAAACCCAAATTAACAAGGTTTAACTCGGATAGAAATACAGAATAACTCTCAAGTTTACAGTGATACGTAAGACAGATTTCAGGTGTAATATTGGTGTCTTGTGAATATCTATGCGAGAATATGCAATTAATGATAATAATAACGACGGCTGGAAAAATCATGCGCCATTCAGAAAAACAAGATAATCTCGTCCGAGCTTTTAAAGCGCTTCTCAAAGAAGAACGTTTTGGTTCACAAGGTGATATAGTTGAAGCCCTTAAAAACGAAGGCTTTGAAAATATAAACCAATCCAAAGTTTCCCGAATGCTCACCAAGTTTGGGGCAGTTCGTACACGCAATGCGAAAATGGAAATGGTTTATTGTTTGCCTGCAGAGTTAGGCGTACCTACAGTATCTAGCTCGCTACGTGAGCTTGTTCTGGATATTGACCATAATATAGCACTGGTCGTCATTCACACTGGACCAGGTGCTGCTCAACTTATTGCTCGCCTTCTCGATTCACTAGGTAAATCTGAAGGAATTCTTGGCGTCGTCGCTGGCGACGATACTATCTTTATCACCCCCACACTAAACATCACTACCGAGCAACTATTTAGATCTGTTTGCGAATTATTCGAATACTCAGGCTAAAAGTAGTTATAACATATACCTATGAGTCGCAACGGCATATCACTGACGTGACTCCTATCACATCTTTAAAGATTCAGTTTTCAATCCATGAAATCGTTTAAATTACTGATTTAAATAGATAAAAAATAAAAATAAAAACCGAATTCATTGAGTGACAAAAATGTAAATACATCATAATTTTTAACAATTGTATAAATGTATACAAGTTTTTTGGTATTATTCAGCCACTTTTTCAACATACGGATTGAAAAAGATGCCGTTTTCGTGACTCGGAAACTTCTACGGTAAATTAATTCTACCGTAGGACAAATAATGTATAAAAGAAGGGAAATTCATGGCATTTAACACATTAGTTAAAGTTGGTGCAATTGCAGCGACAGTAATAGGTGCTGGCGCAGTTAACGCGCAAGAGTTTATTACTATTGGTACTGGTTCTGTAACAGGGGTTTATTATCCAACAGGTGGTGCCATTTGTAAGCTAGTTAACAAAGGTCGTAAAGAGCACAACATCCGCTGTTCTGTAGAATCTACTGGCGGCTCAATTTACAATGTCAATACAATCCGAGCAAGTGAACTTGACTTTGGTATTGTTCAATCTGATTGGCAGTACCACGGATACAATGGAACAAGCAAGTTCTCTGAACAAGGTCCATACAAGAAATTACGTGCAATGTTCTCTTTACACACTGAACCTTTTAACATCATCGCACGTTCAGACTCTAAAATTGAAAATATCTCCGATTTAAAAGGCAAACGTGTCAATATAGGCAACCCTGGTTCTGGTGACCGAGCTACTATGGCCGTAGTGATGGAAGCAATGGGTTGGACCAAAGATAGCTTTAAGCTTGCTTCTGAATTGAAAGGCTCTGAACGTTCACAAGCTCTGTGTGACAACAAAATTGATGCGTTCGTTTACGTTGTCGGGCATCCAAATGGATCAATCAAAGAGGCTACTACTTCTTGTGATGCAAAACTTATTTCTGTAACAGGCTCTAAGATAGACAAAATTGTTACTGATAATCCATATTATGCCTTTAGCTCAGTACCTGCTGGCATGTATCGCGGAACAGATCAAGATGTAGACAGCTTTGGCGTTGCAGCAACTATGGTGACCACTTCAGACGTATCTGATGATGTTGCATATAATGTTGCAAAATCAGTGTTTGAAAACTTTGATACGTTCAAGCGTTTACATCCCGCTTTTGCAAACCTAAAAAAAGAGGAGATGGTTAAAGCTGGTCTGTCAATTCCTCTTCATCCAGGTGCTGTAAAATACTACAAAGAAGTTGGCCTACTGAAGTAACAACTTTATGTACCTGAGAAAACTAGTGTTTGGGCAATGACTTTTTTATTCATTGACACTTAGATCATAAAGAGGAGTTTCATTATGTTTGAAGCTCCTCTTTATTATTATCTATCCCAGCATTAGTTATTACACTTAAAAAATACTCAATAAAAACCTAATCATCATAAAAAGACAGGCTATATAATAAGGATTAAGTTCATGTCGAAGACCACTTCTCCGGCTAAAGATGTGCAAGAAATGGTAGCTCAGGCTGACACTGGAGCACGATATCCTGAAGGAATTTCGGCGCGCATTCTATGGTTGACACCTTTATGTTGGTCATTATTCCAACTCTGGTACGCATCTCCGCTACCCTTCATCTTTAACTTTGGTGTACTCAATGACACTGAAGCACGCTCAATACATTTGATGTTCGCGATATTCTTAGCCTTCACTGCCTATCCAGCGATGAAGAGCTCCCCTCGGAACAGAATTCCTGCTATAGACTGGCTTCTGGCTTTAACCAGCAGTTTCTCTGCTGGATATATCTATATTTTTTATACTCAACTTGCTGAACGTTCTGGGGCTCCAACGTCATTGGACATTGTTGTCGCTGTGATTGGAATGGTTTTACTACTTGAAGCGACTCGCCGAGCTCTTGGGCCTCCTCTTATGGTCGTTGCAGCAGTCTTTTTGTTTTATACCTTTGGCGGACCTTATATGCCAGACGTTATTGCACATAAAGGGGCAAGTCTAAATAAGGCTATGTCTCATTTGTGGCTAACGACCGAAGGGGTATTTGGTGTAGCACTTGGTGTATCCTCATCATTTGTATTTCTATTCGTACTATTTGGCGCCATGTTAGAACGCGCAGGCGCAGGCGCCTATTTTATTAAAGTTGCTTTCTCTTTACTTGGACATATGAGAGGTGGGCCTGCAAAGGCTGCGGTTGTTGCTTCAGGTTTATCAGGCATAGTCTCAGGATCTTCGATAGCGAATGTCGTAACAACCGGTACATTCACCATCCCGCTAATGAAACGAGTAGGCTTTCCAGGAACAAAAGCAGGAGCTGTTGAAGTTGCCGCTTCTACTAACGGGCAGCTAACTCCTCCAATTATGGGAGCAGCTGCATTTCTTATGGTAGAGTATATTGGTATCTCCTACGTTGAAGTTATCAAAGCCGCTATTCTACCTGCATTGATCTCATATATTGCACTTATTTATATTGTCCACTTAGAAGCATGTAAAGCTGGAATGAAAGGTCTTCCGCGCCGACATACTCCAACTATCATTCAAAGTCTATTATCTTTTACCGGTACAATTTTGGGTCTATGCGTCATCAGCGCCGCCGTTTATTACGGGGTAGGATGGACTAAAGATGTATTTGGAGATGCAGCGACCCCAATCGTCATATTCGCATTGCTTCTCTCATACGTTATGCTAATTAGCGTCTCTGCAAGACACGCCAAGGACGGCAGTCTCGATATTGATGCAGAACTCACGGAAGTACCCGACCCTGTACCAACCATAAAATCAGGCCTCCACTACCTATTACCTATTGTCGTATTAGTTTGGTGCCTTACAGTAGAACGTTTCTCACCAGGCCTATCAGCATTTTGGGCAACTGTGTTTATGATCTTTATTATCATTACTCAGCGTCCTCTAATGTCATTTATATCGAAGCAAGGTAATGTTGTAACAGAAGCTAGCGCTGGCTTTAATGATTTGTTAGAGAGTCTGGTCTCAGGAGCTCGCAACATGATTGGTATCAGTGTGGCCACTGCTGCAGCTGGCATTGTCGTGGGCGTTGTTACGCTAACAGGTATTGGCTTAGTCATGACCGATTTTGTCGAGTTCATCTCTGGTGGCAATATCATTCTGATGTTACTTTTCACGGCAGTAATAAGCTTAATCCTTGGTATGGGGCTACCCACTACTGCAAACTACATCGTCGTATCAACCCTCATGGCACCAGTTATCGTCACATTAGGAGCTCAAAGTGGATTAATCATTCCACTTATTGCTGTACACCTATTTGTATTTTATTTCGGTATATTAGCGGATGATACGCCGCCAGTTGGGCTCGCGGCCTTTGCCGCCGCAGCCATCGCAAAATCTGATCCAATCAAGACAGGTATCCAAGGGTTCACTTACGATATCCGTACCGCCATTTTACCATTTATGTTCATTTTCAATACTCAGCTACTTCTAATTGGTATTGATACATGGTGGCACTTGCTATTAACCATAATGTCATCTATTGCGGCCATGCTTGTCTTCTCCGCAGCAACCCAAGGCTGGTGGTTTACTAAGAATAAATGGTGGGAAACTCTATTATTGCTACTACTCACTTTCACTTTCTTCCGTCCAGGTTATTGGTGGGACCAAGTTTATCCATCTAAGGAGATTCATCCTGGTACTGACATCGAGACAATTGCTAAAAATCTTCCTGTCGGACAAGATCTCGAACTTTCGGTCGCAGGAGAAAACCTTGAAGGTAACTTCATTACAAAGACAGTACGTCTCCCTTTTGATGAGCAAGCGAAATCAGCAGATGATCGCATAAGCTCTATGGGGCTAGTATTAAAACAAGTCAATGATCGAGTCTTAATAGATATGGTTGAATTTGGCAGCCCAGCGGAAGCCGCAGGAATAGACTTTGACTGGGAAGTTCGTTCTGTCATCACAGCAGCAGATCGCCCTATGAAAGAGTGGGTATTTATCCCGGCTCTGCTGCTACTTATCGGTTTGGGATTAAACCAAAAACGACGAGTACGAAATGAAGATCTTAACCTAAAAACAAGTTAAACATATCTCACTTCATCATCATAAGTGAGACTTACTTACTACCGGGCAAACCAGCGGTTTGCTCGGTTTATATGAGAGAGCTCCCCATGTACAAACATGTTCTTGTCCCTGTCGATTTAAACGATGGTGGTTTTTCAGATAAAGCGCTCGAAGTTGCGCTTTGGCATGCAGAACATTCTCAAGCCGAACTTCATCTGCTTAATGTATTACCAGGCATTCATATGTCTATGGTCGCAACCTATTTCCCCAAAGATGCTGCTGCAAAAATGAAACAAGATGTTGAAAAACAGCTTCATTTATTTGCACAAAAACATATACCCGCGCACATTTCATATCAAACACATGTAATTGAAGGTAAACCATATACTTCCATCTTAGACTGCGCTAAAAAAGTTCGCGCCGAGTTGATAGTGATGCCAAGTCATAAGCGCTCTCAGTTAGATAAAGTGATGTTAGGTTCAGTAGCCAGTAAAGTTGTTGAAAATTCACCAATTAACGTACTCGTGGTTAAACCACAGGGCTAATTATATTGTAAAGCATGATATCTGGCACACTATTGGCGCCTTTTTAATAGTTAATAACAATTGATTAAATAGTTTTAATCAGGTTTAACTAATACGAATAATTATCAATAATGATCCTATCGAAACCAATGACTGGATCATTTCATGAAAAAGACATTAACTTTTGCCTCAATTCATTTCACTGTCGCCTTTAGTGTCGCGTATATACTCACTGGTGATATAATTGTCGGTAGTCTGATTGCTATGATAGAACCCATGGTTAACACCGTTGCATTCTATTTCCACGAACGGGTATGGCAAGTCGTTCCTTATTTGAAAAAGCGTGGAAATGCAACAGGGTTAAAAACCTCTAGTTTTGCTGTGGTTCATTTCAGCGTCGCATTTAGTGTTGTTTATCTTCTATCAGGTAGCTGGTTAGTCGGTGGGTTAATGGCTGCTATCGAACCAAGTATTAATACTCTTGCTTATTATTTCCATGAACGCGTATGGCAGCACAGACAAAACCTTTTAGGTTCTGAACAAACCGTACAAGTTTAAATTTAGATAGGAAAATGAGTAACACATAGATCCTCACTAAGTCCAATTGAAAGCTTTTTCGTCTGACCATCCAGTGTCACTTCCAGAGGGTAAAAATCGTTTGGATCTGGATTATGGGCGTTAAAGTAAATTGGGGCTTCAACCTGAAATAGCGCACTCACATGGTTATTTCGCACATCGATTGGCAGCTGGTACGTCATGCCATTAAATTTAACCAAGGCCGATTGTAGACCTGGTGAGTAGGTTTTGTAATGTAAATCGACCATGAACTCACAGCCGCCGCCATGGTGCCAGATCTGTTCTGTCACTATATGCTCAAGACGTACATTACGGATAAACTGCAGATATGGTTCTTTCCAGATCCCAACCCTTGAATCAAATTTTTGATGTGCTTTCTCACCAAGCGAACAAATATCCAGTTCATCCTCTTCGAATAACAGATCATCATCTTCTTTAATCAACAAGATCTCAAACCGATTAACACCAAGTTGTATGTGAGGCCGAATATCTTTTTTATACTCAACTTGAGAACCATCGCAGTCAAACAGGGCAATACCATTTAGCCGAATTTCTGCATGATAATCTATACCCCCGATCACCAGATCAATCGATGAGTAGGTCATCATGGTTTCATCCACCTCAAGATCATACATCAAATGCCATTCCTGCTCTGCAATTTGTTCTTCAGAAAGAAAACTGGGCAGCTTCTCGCTGAGCGGCGCCGGAAAGCGTATATCATCTTGGAGAATAGAGAGGTCCGTCAGTGGTGAAAGTAGCCATAAACCGGCAAGTGATAATTGCATGTGCGACTAAAACTCATCTTACTTTGACAGAAAAGCAGACTCGATTATAAGAAAGTTGTGTATTTGAAAATACTTGTGAACTCACAATATTACATAAAGAAAAACCAGTACTTACACTGGTTTATCCAGAGCCTATTTAGAAGAATTAGTCCTCATCGTCTTCATCAGGATATATTGCATCATCGCCTTCATAGTAGGTTCCCCATCCATCATAAATAATGTCATATTTTTCAGCTAGGTGAATCAACTTTTCTACTTGGCTATCAATTGCTTCTGCATTGAGTGCCGACTCCATAGTCGCATCACAACAAAGCAGCTTATTGCCATCTTCATCTTCAGTTTCTTCAGCTTCTAATACCTCAAAACCCATTTTGAAGGCTTCAACAACCGCTTTTTCTAAGGTCTCAAAACTTTCGGCGAATAGATGATGTTCAATGTCATACAATGCATCTGGTTCGCTTCCATCCTCAAGTAAAGCTTGAATGATATCGCGAGTTTCCTCCTTTTGAATCTCAATTAATTCTTCAACTGATAGATATTCGTCTTCATGAGACATAAGTCGGCTCCAGATAGTGACAATATTGATCTTAAATTTATGCACAGGAATATCGCATGGATCCAGCCAAATTACTACCCGCAATAACAATGTACTAACGACTAGATTGGTGATAAAAACCAAGATCTGAACAGAAAAGGCTCGTAAAAAGGCAAAATTAACATTTTTTTATCATCACAGATATTCAGAATTATCTGCCACCACGCACTAATCACTATAATCCCCTTCACTGCGTTTTTATTTTTTAATAGTGCATATGTCCATTATCACCCTAAGTGAATATAAATGTAGCTTACAGACAATTGTCACTCAAACCTTGAATAGCTATGCTTAAATCATTTTTAATTTGTCAGCCATCACACTAAAGAATAACGAATAGTGACGCACTATAACGGCTCATACCAAAATCATCTCAATTAGGTAAATAATCCATAAAAGTTAAGATAATGAGCATTAAAAACCTAAAAATAACACAAATCCAGTTATTGACTCCGATAAATACACTTGCATCTTTATAACAAGCTTGTCATAAATAGATAATGAAAACTATTGTAAGGATGCAAAATGAGTAAGTTGTACGTAGGTTCAGAAGTGGGCCAGTTGAGGCGTGTGATGTTAGCTCGTCCAGAACGGGCATTAACCCATCTTACACCTTCAAACTGCCATGAACTACTGTTTGACGATGTTCTTGCCGTAGAAGCCGCGGGAGAAGAGCATGATCAGTTTGCAAAAACTCTTACTAATCAGGGAGTTGAGGTTTTACTTCTCCACGATTTATTAGTAGAGACCTTATCAGTTAAAGATGCAAAAGAATGGCTGCTTGATACTCAGATTTCTGATTTTCGTTATGGCCCTACTTTTGCTAGAGATCTTCGCCATTACCTCTCTGACATGGATAATGAACATCTAGCAACAGTGTTACTAGGAGGTTTGGCATATTCAGAGTTGCCAATCCATTCATCATCAATGCTACCTAAAATGCATCGTCCGTTGGATTTTGTAATTGAGCCGCTGCCTAATCACCTATTCACGCGTGATACCTCATGTTGGATTTATGGGGGGGTTTCCCTAAACCCTATGATGAAACCAGCAAGACAACGTGAAACCAATCATTTAAGAGCCATATATCGCTGGCACCCTGTATTCGCAGGACAGGATTTTATTAAATATTTTGGTGATGAAGATCTACACTATGATAATGCCAATATAGAAGGTGGCGATGTACTTGTCATCGGTAAAGGCGCTGTACTGGTAGGTATGTCTGAGCGAACATCACCACAAGGAGTTGAGAACTTAGCAGCCAATTTATTTCGTAATGGCCAAGCGAAACAAGTCATTGCTATTGATCTGCCTAAGCATCGATCTTGTATGCACTTAGATACGGTTATGACGCACATAGATATTGATACCTTCTCTGTATATCCTGAAATCATGCGTAAAGATCTGGACACTTGGAAACTCACTCCAAAGAATAATAATGAAATGACCGTAGAGCAGGTCCCTAGCTATACCCATGCTATTGAGCAAGCATTATCTGTCGATTATCTTAAGATCATTACAACAGGTGGTGATAACTACGAAGCAGAACGTGAGCAATGGAATGATGCTAACAATGTTTTGACGGTTAAACCCGGTGTAGTTATTGGTTATGAGCGTAACGTGTACACTAATGAGAAGTACGACAAAGCTGGCATTAAAGTGTTAACCATTCCCGGTAACGAGCTTGGTCGCGGACGAGGTGGTGCTCGTTGCATGAGTTGCCCTATTGAGCGAGATAACATCTAGACTCACTGAGCTCACATAAAAGGGGGTAAGCATAAGCTTCCCCCCTTTTTTATTCGAAACGTATACCATCAGGTTTTTACACCTGCTTTTTGATTAAGAGTGACAACTTCTTCATCTAGCGCTTGTAACTTGTCTTTCATCTGCTGATGGCATAGATTCGCATATTCTCGGATGTTTCCTTTATTAAACTCATCTGAGCTTATAGGAGGTAACATCTCAACAATGACATGGCCATTGTTCCAACGATTTAGTTTAAGGCCATATGTTGAACTACACACAATAGGAATTACAGGGACCTTAGCACCAACAGCTGCATGAAACGCGCCGGTTTTGAACGACAATAAACCCCGCCCACGAGATCGAGTACCTTCAGGAAACATCCATACAGAGACTTCACTCATATTCATATTATCAACGACTTGATCTATTGTACTTTTCGCTTTTGAACGGTTTGCTCTGTCAATCAGTATATTTCCAGTCAACCAGTACAACTGCCCAAACAGAGGCATCCAAGCTAAGCTTTTCTTCCCTACAGTTACCACCTTAGGCGTCACCGCTGAAGAAACCGTAAACAAATCCCAATTATTTTGATGGTTAGCGATATAAACATGCCGCCCTCTTTGATACGCCTCAGTAGGAATTCTCAACTCTAATGTAATACCGAAGACCCGAGACATCTTGCTAAATAGACGCCCAAAAGTAAAAACATGTTTAGGATTTCTTGGGCTAAGTAAACAGTAGCCACACCCAAATACAAACATAAAAATGGCAAAAATCGCGGTGGCTAATACACGTAATAGAGCAATCATTAGTTGTTCTCCAACAACAAAATAGTCAGTAATATTTGCCCATGACTCTAACTGATCTTATCTTCATAAAAAAGCCGAAACTCCTGTTTCGGCTTAGCTATACGAACTTTTAATTAGTATGAGTCGCTAAAGCGTTCTATGTTGGCGCCAAGGAGAGATAGCTTATCTTCTATCTTATCGTAACCACGATCGATATGATAAATACGATCAACAATCGTTTCACCTTGGGCAATACAACCGGCAATGACTAAACTCGCTGAAGCGCGTAAGTCTGTAGCCATTACTTGGGCACCACTTAACTCTGCAACATCACCACAAATGACAGTATTTCCCTCAATTTCAGCCTTAGCACCCATTCGCATCAATTCAGGTACATGCATGAAACGGTTTTCAAAGATAGTTTCTGTGATCACTCCACCACCTTGAGCCATCATATTCAGCAGAGTAAATTGTGCCTGCATATCAGTTGGAAAGCCAGGATGTGGCGCTGTACGAACTGTAACAGCATTTAATTCACGCTCACGCATATCAACAGATATCCAATCGTCTCCCGTTTCAACTTGAGCTCCTGCTTCTTCAAGCTTTGCAAGTACCGCTTCAAGTAAATGCGCCTTGGTATTACGACACACTACTTTACCACCAGATACAGCGGCTGCCACAAGAAATGTGCCCGTTTCTATCCTATCAGAGACAACAGCATGCTGACCACCGCCAAGGGATTCAACACCTTCAATAGTAATAGTGTCTGTGCCTGAACCAGAAATTTTTGCCCCAAGTTTATTGAGGAATTCTGCAGTATCGACAATTTCAGGTTCACGCGCTGCGTTGTCAAGGATAGTGGTCCCTTCTGCTAACGTCGCTGCGCACATAATTGTAATCGTAGCGCCAACACTGACTTTATCCATTACAATATGGGCACCTTTCAATCTACCGTCAACGCTTGCCTTAACATATCCATCTTCCAATACAATGGTGGCTCCCAGCTGTTCAAGGCCATGAATATGAAGATCAACCGGTCTAGCACCAATAGCACACCCTCCTGGTAAAGAGACTTGCCCCTGACCAAAGCGTGCAACCAAAGGTCCCAAAGCCCAAATCGACGCGCGCATCGTTTTAACAAGATCATAAGGTGCACAAAACTCATTGATATTGCTAGGATCAACATGCACAGAACCATTACGCTCGACCTTAGCACCCAAACGCTTTAGCAGCGCCATTGTAGTGTCAATATCACGTAAGTGAGGAACGTTTGCTACCTCAACTGGCTCTTGAGCCAAAATGGAAGCGAATAAAATCGGCAATGCAGCATTTTTTGCACCTGATATTGTCACTTCACCACTCAGTGGTTGCTTGGATCCTAATACTCGAAACTTATCCATCATTGACCCTTATAGTGACATCAACTTCTTATCACGAGCCCATTCCTCAGGGGAATAGGCTTTGATAGAAAGGGCGTGGATATCATTTCTTTGGATATATTCCATTAGCGGAGCATAAATTAATTGCTGTTTTTTTACACGACTCATTCCATCGAAACACGCATCAACAGCAACCACTTCATAGTGGCTGCCTTCTCCCTTCACGTGAAGTTCTTCCAAATTAAGTGCTTGCTCTAAAATTTGCTGTACTTTGGCACTATCCACCACTTACCCCTGTTTAATTCTTTATATGCCCGTCTATACACTCTTCGACATTACTCAACTGAAATAAAGTTAGCAGTTGTTTAGGCACGAAACTAAGCATTATATGACAGTTTTTTATTTTTGCATGTTCTATTAGATGAATTAACATCACCATGCCAGCAGAGTCCACTCGCTCTACTTTCTCTAAGCTCACCTCAATAGCCGAATGACTGGGGCTCCATTGAGACAACGCCCCCCAGAACTCAGGCACTGACTCTCTATCTAAAACCCCTAATACCTGATACTCACCATCAGATATTCTTAGCCACTGACCTGAACTCATTTTTCTTTACTCTCAAAGCGAATAGGTCGAGCCGCCAAATCTTCAAGATCTTTCGCAACCACTAAAATACCGTCTTGACGTAATTGGCTACTCCATTCTGACTGCTTACTCGAAAGTAAACTTATACCTTCAGCAATAATATCAAATGCTTGCCATTCACCGGTCTTTTTATCTTTTCTCAATTTAAATTCAAGTTTAATATTTGGCCTAGGAGAATCAATAATGTCAACTTTAACACCAGTAATCGTCTTGCTTGGGTCTATTTTAGATTCTGGGCCAAATTTAATTTCCTGATTAGTATATTGGGTTAAAACCTGAGCATAAGAGCTAACTAGGTAGGCACGAAAAGAAACAATAAACTTGCCTACATCTTCTCTTTTTGCCCCTTTCAAATTTGGCCCTAATAATTTTAATGCAGCGTATTTTTCATTGACATAGGGCATCAGCTCTTCTTCAACGATCACTTTTAGATATTCAGGATTATTATGAACTTTATCCTGCTCTAATTTCAATCGATTGAAAGCCTGCTGAGAGACTTGTTTCATCATCTGATAGGGCTGAGTTTTATCGATTTCAGCCGCAGAAGCTGTCAGCGCCATAGCAAAAACAGCCACAGCTATTACTAACTTCTTAAACATTACTATTCCTCTTCTTTATCTGAACCGCTGCCGCCAACGCTATACAAAACTTGACCGATTAAATCTTCTAATACCAAGGCTGATTTGGTATCTTCAATGTAATTACCATCAACTAACATTTGCTCATCATCAAAAATAAATCCAGGTGTTAAGCCTATGTATTGCTCTCCAATCAAACCTGACGTTAATATTTTAACACTCGAAGTATCAGGAAACTGATCGTACTCTGCGTTGATTGCAATGGTCACGACAGGAAGAAGATTCTCCTTATTCAAACCAATATCAGTAACCCGCCCAACAACCACACCTCCGACTTTAACTGGCGAACGTACTTTTAAACTTCCTATGTTATCGAACTCTGCTTTTAAAGCGTAAGTATTATTCGAACTCAATCCCTTTACGTCAGCCACTTGAAAAATCATCACTAGAATCGCGCAAATTCCAGTAATAACAAATGTGCCAACCCATAATTCAATCTTTCTTGTTTGTTGCATACTTAGTTCCCAAACATCAATGCAGTCAGTACAAAGTCTAACCCAAGTACTGCCAATGAAGAGTGTACGACAGTACGTGTCGTTGCCCGACTTATGCCTTCCGAAGTTGGAATAGCATCATACCCATTGAATAATGCTATCCAAGTCACCGTGATAGCAAATACTAAACTTTTAATTAGGCTATTACCTATATCTTGTCCAAGCTCCACAGAAGATTGCATCGCAGACCAAAAGCTACCATGATCGATACCTTTCCAGTCAACACCCACCAGCTGGCCTCCCCATATGCCAACTGCCATAAAAATCATCACTAACATAGGCATAGATATCACCCCAGCCCAAAAACGTGGCGCTATTACACGTTTCAATGGGTCAACAGCCATCATTTCCATACTCGATAACTGCTCTGTTGCCTTCATTAAACCAATTTCAGCGGTTAAAGCTGATCCTGCTCTTCCGGCAAAGAGTAAAGCCGTTACAACAGGGCCCAACTCACGCAATAATGACAAAGCCACCATCTGGCCAAGAGCCCCTTCTGCACCAAAATCAACAAGAATGATGTAGCCTTGAAGGCTTAATACCATGCCGATAAACAAACCAGATAAAACAATGATAATTAGGGATTGAACACCAACGCTGTACAGTTGTTTCATCAATAAAGGAAAGTGTTTAATTGGACGGGGTCTTGATACAATAGCTCCAAAGAGCATTAAACTTGCGCGCCCAAAAGACTCACATGTGTTTAATACATTGCGGCCTGTAGAGGCAATAAAATTTGCCAAGTCAGATACCATCAAAAAAGCTCCTTAGAGAGAGGTTGTGCTGGGTAACGAAACGGCACTGGTCCATCTGCATCCCCTAAAAGAAATTGTTGGACTTGTGGGTCAGGGTTAGTTCGCAATTCATTAGGCGTTCCTTTAGCAATAATTTTTCCATTCGCTAAAATATAGACCCAATCTGCAATACTCATCACCTCAGGAACGTCGTGAGAGACAACGATGGAAGTCACTCCCAATGCTTGGTTTAAATTACGAATTAACTCGACTAAAACCCCCATTGTAATTGGATCTTGTCCGACAAAGGGTTCGTCATACATGATAAGTTCTGGATCAAGTGCAATTGCACGTGCCAGCGCGGCTCTACGGGCCATACCACCAGATAATTCACTCGGCATTAATTGCGCAGCACCTCGTAGACCAACTGCTTCAAGTTTTAATAGTACTAAAGTGCGTATCAGTTCTTCACTTAAGCCAGTGTGCTCACGAATTGGAAAGGCAACGTTATCAAAGACATTGAGATCAGTAAACAATGCTCCAGATTGGAACAACATACTCATTTTCTTACGTTCTCTATACAATCGTTTACGATTCAGAGCTGGAATATTCTCACCATCAAACCATACCTCTCCTTTTTCAGGATATATTTGGCCACCGATCAGGCGCAATAAGGTAGTTTTACCTATTCCTGATGGCCCCATAATTGCAGTCACTTTACCACGGGGAACATGCAAACTGACATCATCAAATATCCGTCTTTTGCTACGAGAAAAAGTTAAGTTTTTAATGGTCACAAGATCTAAAGAAGACATGGTATACCCTGACTTAGCGCTTTGAGTCGGCAATCATAAGCACATTATGTGAGAATTTGAAGCACTGTCCGATTAATTATGGTCAACATTTTACTAAATAAGTTCCTTTTCATTACCATAGCTGATAAAGGCAGCCAATTTAATTGGTGAACAATTAATTACTTCCCTTTTTTAGCCTAAACCGTCAAAATTGAGTGTTAAACTTGTCCCTTTATCCACAAAGTTAAGGATCATCATGTTTGAAGCGATTGCGTTTCTAGTTGTTGGGTTAATCTTTTTAGTTTGGAGCGCTGATAAACTCGTATTTGGCGCAGCCGCATTGGCACGAAATATCGGCATTTCACCTCTGGTGATTGGTATGACTATCTTAGCTATGGGATCTTCCGCTCCAGAAATGATGGTTTCAGCAACCGCCGCATTAAGCGGAAAAACAGATACAGCAGTTGGTAATGTGTTGGGGTCAAACATCGCCAATATCGCATTAATTCTCGGCATTACTGCAATGGTTAAACCTCTTTCTATTAGTTCAGCAGTTTTACGTAGAGAATTGCCACTTATGATCGGGGTCACTATCCTGGCTGGTATTGTGCTGTGGGACAGCCGATTAGGGTTCTATGAAGGCGTACTACTTTTTGTTTTATTTGCAGCATTTATTATAGCTATGTTGAGTATTAGCCGAAAAGAACAAAAAAGTGGCCAACCCGATCCATTACTTGAAGAACAAGAATCAGAAGTTCCCAAAGGTGTCAGCAATGGCAAAGCTACTATGTGGGTGATCATTGGGTTAATCATCTTGCCTATCGCTGCAGATACCTTAGTTAAGAATGCCGTCTATGTGGCACAATATTTTGGAATGAGCGACCTTGTTATCGGGCTGACTATTATTGCCGTAGGGACGAGTTTACCAGAACTTGCAGCATCATTGGCAGGTGTTATGAAAGGTGAAGACGATATGGCCGTTGGTAATATCATTGGTTCGAATGTTTTTAACATTCTCGCAGTAATGGGAATTCCTGGCATTTTGAATCCATCGATAATAAGCCAGTATGCGATGGGAAGAGATTTTTGGATAATGTTGGGAGTTTCTTTACTCTTGGTTGCCATGGCACTGGGAAAATCACGAAGTGTTAACCGTATTGAAGGTGCTGTACTATTTTTCTGCTTTATCTCATACCAAGGATATTTAATCCTAAATATGACCGCTTAATTTTCTTTATTCGCTGGGAGTTTAACATGTTTGATTTTCGCTCGGCTGCTCTCGCAGTCTTGAGAACTGAAATAGAGGCCCTTGAGCAGCTAGACCAATATGTAAACCAAGATTTCACTCATGCCTGTGAACTGATTCTTTCCAATCATAGCGGCAAGATAGTTGTCATGGGCATGGGTAAATCAGGTCATATTGGAAAAAAGATTGCAGCTACTCTAGCAAGTACAGGTACCTCTGCATTTTTTGTTCACCCTGGTGAAGCAGCCCATGGCGATCTCGGTATGATTAAAGCTGGTGACATTCTCCTTGCAATTTCAAATTCTGGTGAGTCTTCGGAAATCCTAGCTTTGTTCCCAGTTCTCAAACGACTGAATATCAAGATCATCAGTATGACTGGAAAACCCTTCTCGAACATGGCCAAACTATCAGATTATCATTTACAAGTGTCAGTCCCTAAAGAGGCTTGTCCTTTGGGCTTAGCGCCTACTGCAAGCACAACAGCGACTTTAGCCATGGGAGATGCTTTAGCGGTCGCTTTACTTCAAGCGCGTGGATTTACAGCTGAAGATTTTGCTTTATCTCACCCAGGAGGATCTCTAGGCCGAAAACTGCTGCTTAAACTTTCTGACATCATGCACACTGGTAAAAATCTACCTTTAGTCACTCCTGAAACACTTATCAGAGATGCTTTACTAGTGATTACCCAGAAAGGTCTAGGAATGACTGCCGTTGTAGACAAGGATCAAAGACTTGTAGGTATTTTCACTGATGGTGATCTCCGCCGGATACTCGATAAACGTATTGACATACATAATGCCAAAATCAGTGACGTTATGACAACTAACCCGACCACAGCCAATCCCAATATTCTTGCCGCTGAAGGGTTAAATTTAATGCAAGATAAATCTATTAATGGCCTTATTTTGTGTGACAAAAATAAGGTTGTTGGTGCATTAAACATGCACGATTTATTAAAAGCAGGGGTGATGTAATGGCGACAATGATTAAAACTCTTTATAAATCAGTGGAACAAAATACATTTAATATTGCCAAAAATATTAAACTGTTAATATGCGATGTGGATGGTGTGTTTTCTGACGGACTCATTTACATGGGAAACAATGGAGAAGAATTAAAAACCTTCCATACAAGAGATGGTTATGGTGTTAAGTCCCTAATGAAATCAGGGGTGGAATTCGCGATTATCACCGGACGAAAATCACGTATTGTAGAAACCCGTATGAATGCTCTTGGTATCTCATTACTATACCAAGGTCAAGAAGATAAATTAACAGCATACAATGATATATGTGACAAATTAAATATTGCACCAGAACATACTGGCTATATCGGTGATGACCTCATTGATTGGCCTGTGATGGAAAAGGTTGCATTAAAAGTATGTGTTGCAGACGGACATCCGCTGTTAGTTCAGCGAGCAAACTATGTAACTCACACTCCGGGTGGTCATGGAGCAGTTAGAGAAGTTTGTGACCTTATTTTACAGTCACGTAATGAACTTGATGTCTACAAAGGTTTAAGTATATGAGTTTCTCCCGTATCGGTTACCTGATACTGGTATTTGTTATCTCTTGGTCCACATACTATCTGTTAGAGAGAAGCCAAGGCTACGATATTCAAGTTGAGCCAAGTACTGAGTTACCTATGTTTAGTGGCGAAAGTTTAATAAATACGTCTTATAACGAACAAGGAATTCGCAGTTATGTCATTACTTCTGTTAAACTCGATCACTACTCCAAAAGCGGTGACACGATTTTTGATCACCCTGTATTAAAAGTGTACAAAGAAGGAACAACACAAGAGTGGCAGGTAACCGCTGAACGCGGGGTTCTTGATAAAGACCATGTACTGACTCTCTATGAGAATGTCTTAGCAAAAAACCTACTACCCGAATCTGGTTTCGATACCATGTCTACGGATATACTCAATATCCAGTTGGATAATCGTGATTTTTGGGCTGACAACCAAGTGACTCTAATTGGCCCACAATTTGAAACCGTAGGTCAAGCTATGAAAGGCAATTTTGCTGAGAACAACGCAACCCTATATAATAATGTAAAAAGTAGATATGAAACTGTCACACCTTAGTCTAATTTCTTTTTTACTGATTTCCGGACCAGCGCTAGCGCTGTCTACCGACCTTGATCAGCTAGCATATATCGACTCTGCTACTCAACAGCTTGATATGCAGAGTAATAAAGCAACTTTCATCGGAGATGTAACACTTAAGCAAGGCAGCATCAATATTACTGCTGACAAAGTTATCGTCACTAGGAATCCAAAAGACGGCTCAATTCAAGAAATTGAGGGATACGGCGATCTCGCCACCTTCTCCCAGCTCACCGATGATGGTAAAACACTCTATGGTGAAGCAAAAGAGCTTTACTACAAAGTCATTAAAGATGAATTGATAATGATTGAAAAGGCAATGCTATCTCAAGATGACAGTGAAATTCGTAGCAAAAAAATTCGCTACAAGATCTCTTCTCAAAAACTTATCGCTGATGGTAACCAGACTGGTGAACGTGTGAAAACGATTCTTCAGCCACAAACGATCCAAGAGTAACTATGGCAAAACTCAAAGCAGAGCACTTAGCAAAAACTTATGGCAACCGAAAAGTTGTCACTGATGTTAGTTTAGAAGTTACTTCAGGACAAATTGTCGGTCTATTAGGCCCTAATGGTGCAGGTAAGACCACATCATTCTACATGATAGTTGGACTTGTTGCTCGTGATGAAGGCTCAATCACCATTGACAATGAAGATATTAGCATTCTCCCTATGCATAGCCGCTCTCGCATGGGAATAGGCTACTTACCACAAGAAGCCTCCATTTTTAGAAAGCTTTCTGTTGAACACAACATTATGGCTGTTTTGGAAACACGCGAAGAACTAACTCGCGAACAGCGCCAAGATAAACTTGAAGATCTATTGGAAGAATTTCACATCCAACATATTAGGCACAGTGCTGGAATGGCATTATCTGGAGGAGAACGTCGCCGCGTAGAAATTGCTCGAGCGCTAGCGGCCAACCCTCAGTTTATTTTGTTGGATGAACCTTTTGCTGGCGTCGACCCGATATCTGTCATTGATATTAAAAAGATCATTGAACATTTACGCGATCGTGGGCTGGGTGTTCTTATCACAGATCATAACGTACGAGAAACATTAGACGTATGTGAGAAGGCGTATATCGTCAGTCAAGGACATTTGATTGCTGAAGGCACTCCCTCTCAGGTGCTCAACAATGAACAAGTAAAACAAGTTTATCTCGGTGAACAATTCCGTCTATGATTAAAATGAAGAACGGTAAGATTCTATAGCATCTAAGGCAAGTAATACTGAATGAAACCCTCATTACAACTCAAGCTAGGACAACAATTAGCTATGACCCCACAATTGCAACAAGCTATTCGCTTGCTGCAATTGTCAACCTTAGATCTTCAACAGGAGATTCAAGAAGCTCTAGATTCAAATCCACTTTTAGAAGTTGAAGAAGGTGGAGAAGAAAGCTCAAATCTTGAAGATAAGCCTGTAAATGATGAGAAAGAGGACAATGCTGAAGCCCCGGAACCTGAAGTAAAAGATAGCTCTGAACTTATCGAAACATCAGAGATAAGTAACGAGCTTGAAATAGACACCACTTGGGAAGATGTATATAGCGCTAACACAGGGAGTACAGGCCTAGCATTCGACGATGACATCCCCGTTTATCAAGGTGAAACAACTCAGTCTTTGCATGACTATCTCACTTGGCAACTAGGTTTGACACCGTTTAGTGACACTGACCGAACTATCGCCATGGCTATCATAGATGCTATCGATGACTACGGCTACTTAACAATTTCGACTCAAGACATTCTCGAAAGCTTTAACAATGAAGATATTGAACTAGAAGAAATTGAAGCCGTTCGTAAACGTGTTCAGCAATTTGATCCATTGGGAGTCGCATCAAATAACTTGCAAGACTGCCTACTTTTACAACTCGCTGCTTTCCCTGAAGATACACCATGGCTAAGAGAAGCCAAGATTGTACTCTCTGACTATATAGATCAACTAGGCAATCGTGATTATAAGTTGATCATAAAAGAGGCAAGGCTAAAAGAATCTGATTTAAAAGAAGCTTTGGGATTGATCCAGCAGCTAGACCCTCGCCCAGGGAGTAATATTTCTGCTGAACATGCAGAATATGTGGTCCCAGATGTATCTGTATTTAAGGAACATGGAAAATGGCTGGTTACGATAAATCCAGATTCAATGCCAAGATTAAAAGTGAATCAACAATATGCAGCACTTGGAAAAGGCAGCAGTTCAGACAGTCAATATATTCGCTCTAACCTCCAAGAAGCTAAGTGGCTAATAAAAAGCCTAGAAAGTCGGAATGAAACTTTACTAAAAGTAGCGAAATGCATCGTTGAACATCAACGTGATTTCTTCGAGTACGGTGAGGAAGCAATGAAACCTATGGTACTCAATGACGTTGCACTAGATGTAGATATGCACGAATCTACTATTTCAAGGGTTACGACCCAAAAGTATATGCATACTCCACGAGGTATTTTTGAATTAAAATATTTCTTTTCCAGCCACGTAAGTACAGATAATGGCGGAGAGTGTTCATCCACTGCGATCAGAGCTTTAATTAAAAAGCTAGTTGCTGCTGAAAATAGTGCCAAGCCACTCAGTGACAATAAGATTGCAGCTTTACTTGCTGACCAAGGGATTCAGGTCGCTAGACGGACAATAGCGAAATACAGAGAATCTCTAGGCATTGCCCCTTCAAGTCAGCGAAAACGCCTACTTTAGGCCTCTAACCAAGAAGGAAAGTCTATGCAAATCAATATAAATGGCCACCACATTGAGCTCACTGATTCAATGCAAGACTACGTAAATGAAAAGTTTCAAAAACTTGAGCGCTTCTTTGACCATATAAACAACGTGCATGTTGTTTTAAAAGTTGAAAAACTTCGCCAAATCGCAGAAGCTACCCTTCATGTCAATCAAGGCGAAATCCATGCTTCTGCAGATGAAGAAAACATATATGCTGCGATAGACTCTTTGGTTGATAAATTGATTAGACAGCTGAATAAACACAAAAAGAAGTTAAACACACACTAAATACTATGCAACTAAGTGAAATCTTATCATTGGACTGTACGAAAAGTGCAGTCCAATGTACTAGCAAGAAACGAGCACTTGAGATGATAAGTGAAATTGTCGCACTGCGCACAGGACAAAACCCTACTGACCTTTTTGAGTGCATGCTCAGCCGAGAGAAGGTAGGCAGCACAGGTATTGGTAATGGCATTGCCATACCACATGCCCGTATGCAGTCGACAGACAAAGCAGTAGCTGTTCTTTTGCAATGCGAGTCTCCTATTGAGTTTGATTCTATAGACAATCGACCAGTCGATCTTCTTTTTGCCCTTCTAGTACCTGACGCACAATGCAAAGAGCATTTAAAAACTCTTTCGAATATGGCAGAACGATTAAGCGATAAACAAATTCTCAAGAAATTACGTAAAGCTAAGTCAGATCAAGAGCTTTACAATATTATGGTTAATCAGTAATGCGCCTTATCATTATCAGTGGGCAATCTGGGGCAGGAAAAACGATCGCACTTCGCGTTCTAGAAGATATGGGTTATTACTGCGTAGACAATTTGCCTGTAGACTTATTGGATAAATTTGTGAAATCCGTCAAGTCCAGTAAGCAAAATGTCGCCGTTAGTATTGATATACGTAACTTACCAACCGAGCCTAATTTACTCACCAATGTTCTGACCAAACTAAAAAAGTCTTCTGATGTAAGTGTGCTATTTCTTGATGCTGAGAAAAATACCCTACTAAAACGCTACAGTGAAACTAGGCGTATCCATCCATTAACACTCAGCCAAGATAATACCTCTTTAGAGCAAGCAATTGAAAAAGAACTCTGTATCCTATCACCACTAAAAGAGTATGCCGATTTAGTCATCGATAGTAGTACTAAGTCATTGCATGAACTAAGTGAGATGGTAAGAATGCGGATTGAAGGTCGTGAACGAAAAGACCTCGTCATGGTATTTCAATCTTTTGGATATAAATATGGTCTCCCTAGCGACGCTGACTACGTCTTTGATGTTCGCTTTTTACCTAATCCACATTGGGAGCCAGCATTACGCCCAATGACAGGACTAGATGCTCCAATCAAAGCTTTTCTAGAAAGTCATCAAGATGTATTGGATTTAAAAAAACAAATTGCATCATTTATCGAAAATTGGCTACCCCTGCTAGAAAAAAATAACCGTAGCTACTTGACCGTTGCTATTGGCTGTACAGGCGGTCAACATCGTTCAGTTTACTTAGCTCAGCAAATTGGCGAGCACTTTGCTCAAATGGGTCATCAAGTTCAAATTCGTCATGCTAGTTTAGAGAAAACTCACAAAGGATAAACCATGCTACAAAAGAGTAGAACTGTCCTTATCCAAAATCGACTGGGGCTTCATGCTCGTGCTGCGGTAAAACTTGTTGAACTCGCCCAATCATTTGATGTAATACTCACAATACAAAACCATGAGGGAAAAGAAGTCACCGCCGATAGTGTCATGGGATTGCTCATGCTTGAATCTTCACAGGGTGAACATGTCACAATTACTGCCGAAGGTAACGATGCTAAACCTGCATTAGATGCTGTCTGCCTCCTCATTGAAGATAAATTTGAGGAAACCGAATAATTTTCTTTGCCAAGAAAAGAAATATCATTCCCTTTGTATTAACTTATTAAATAAACACTAAAATTAAGTTACTATTCGACATATTGTAAGCTTATAGAGTCAGGGGGAAAAAATGGCAGAGCAAATTGAATTCGATCAAGCTCACCAAGCCCTCCAAGAAGTTGCAGAAGCTCTAGAAAATGGTCGATTTGTTCATGTCAGACGACAACTGCATGACATGGAACCTGAAGATATTGCCCATCTGCTAGAAGCCTCTCCTCGAAAAAGTCGAGATGTTCTATGGCAGCTCACCGATCCTGAAGATTACGGTGAGATACTTGATGAACTCAGTGAAGACGTAAAAGACGCTTTGGTATCCAAAATGGAACCGGAGATGCTCGCTGAGGCAACTGAAGGCATGGACACTGATGATGTAGCCTATGTGCTTCGCAGCTTGCCTGACAACGTCTCACGTGAAGTACTTTCACAGATGGATATCTCCGACCGCTTACGTGTCGAAACTGCTCTATCCTATCCTGAAGATACAGCTGGTGGGTTAATGAACACCGACGTCATTACTATTCGTGGTGATGTTGACGTCGATGTTGTCCTGCGTTATCTGCGCATCAAAGGGGAGTTACCAGAAGCAACAGACGCACTTTATGTAATTGATGAAGATAGTAGGCTTATAGGACAATTACCCATTACCACTTTGGTTACTGCACAGTCTGACACCAAAGTTAGTGAAGTGATGGCAGATGCAGATGAAGCAATTGAGGTCACTATGAGTGACTCTGATATCGCTAGTTTATTTGAACGTCGAAACTGGGTATCTGCTCCTGTCATTAACGAACATCAACATCTCGTTGGTCGAATTACCATTGATGACGTGGTAGATGTTATTCGCGAAGACGCGGAGCATTCTATGATGAGCATGGCAGGAATGGATGATGATGAGGATACCTTTGCTCCTGTAGTCAAGTCGGCACGCAAACGCAGTATCTGGCTAGGTGCAAATGTACTGGCAGCATTAGCAGCAGCTTCTGTATCCAATATGTTCGAAGCTACATTAGATCAAATGGCTGCCATTGCAGTTCTCATGACTATAGTACCTTCGATGGGTGGAGTGGCAGGCAACCAAACGGTCGCTCTTGTGATCCGTGGCCTCGCCCTTGGCCATATCGGTGATGCGAACAAGCGTGAATTGCTTTTGAAAGAAGCCGCTATAGGCCTAGTTAATGGTATAATGTGGGCGCTAATCATCGGTGGAATTGTTGTTGCTTGGAAGGGGAATTGGATGCTGGGTGGCATTATTTCTGCGGCCATGCTAACCAATTTACTGGTTGCTGGGATTGCTGGTGTAACAATACCTATCTTGCTGAAAAAGATGAAAATTGATCCCGCTCTAGCAGGCGGAATGGCATTGACAACCATAACAGACATCATTGGCCTGTCAGTCTTTCTCGGCCTAGCTACTCTAATGATATAATAAGCGATAATTAGCTAAAAAAGCACAGTAAATAACACTGTGCTTTCAAGCATTTCTTAAAACACTAACTCATGTTTGGACCTAGCCATTTTTCTGCTTCTAAGTTACTCCAACCTTTACGCTTACTGTAGCTCTCCACTTGATCCTGTTGAATCTGTGCAATAGCAAAGTATCGTGCATCAGGATGGGAGAAATACATACCAGATACAGAGGCACCTGGCCACATGGCGTAGCTCGTCGTTAGTGACATATCGATGGCTTTTTCAACGTCCATCAACTCCCACAATGTGCCTTTCTCTGTATGTTCTGGGCAGGCAGGGTAACCCGGAGCAGGACGAATGCCTTGGTACTTCTCTCGAATCAAATCGTCGTTAGACAAATCCTCATCTGGCGAGTAACCCCAAATGTCCTTTCTCACTTCTTTATGTAGATACTCCGCGAACGCTTCAGCCAATCGGTCAGCAACCGCCTGAATCATGATCGCGTTGTAGTCGTCGCCTTTCGCTTTGTATTCATCAGCCAGCTCTCGCTCACCAATACCACCCGTTACCGCAAAGCCACCAATCCAGTCCGCTTTACCGCTGTCTTTTGGAGCGATGTAATCAGACAGGCAATAGTTAAAGCCTTTTGGTTTCTCTGTTTGTTGACGAAGGTTGTGTAGAACCTTTAAAACTTTGGTACGAGATTCATCGGTATACACTTCAATATCATCACCAACACTGTTCGCTGGGAACATGGCACACATGCCACGCGCTTTAAGCAACTTCTCTTTCTCGACGCGATCCAGTAAATCATTGGCATCTTTGAATAAACGTTTTGCTTCCTCACCCACCTCTTCATGCTCAAGGATGGCAGGGTATTTACCCACCAGTGACCAAGTCATAAAGAAGGGAGTCCAATCGATGTATTGACGCAAGGTCGAAACATCAAAATCATCGAACACATGGACCCCAGGCCTAGCTGGTCTTGGAGGCGTATAGCTTGCCCAATCAATGGCGACTTTATTTGCTCTTGCTTGCTCAAGTGTGATGGGCTTGGTTCTCGGTTTTTTACGGTTATGCTGATCACGGACACGCACGTAGTCTGCATCAACCTTTTCAACAAACCCTGGGCGCAGCTCATCAGAAAGCAACGAGGTACAAACACCCACCGCCCGTGAAGCATTATTCACGTAAACAACGGGATGTTTATAGTTTTGCTCAATTTTAACCGCCGTGTGCGCTTTAGATGTTGTCGCACCACCAATTAACAATGGCAAATCAAAATCAAGACGTTCCATTTCTTTTGCCACATGGACCATCTCATCGAGTGACGGGGTAATAAGACCTGACAAGCCAATAATGTCGACGTTTTCTTCTTTGGCTACCTTGAGGATCTTTTCACAAGACACCATCACACCCAAATCGATAATTTCGTAGTTATTACACTGCAAAACCACACCAACGATGTTTTTACCGATATCGTGCACATCTCCCTTAACCGTCGCTAACAATATCTTACCATTTGTCGCACCGACTTCTTTGGAAGCATTGATGAAGGGTTCCAAGTGTGCCACCGCCTGCTTCATTACACGTGCAGATTTAACAACCTGTGGTAAGAACATCTTCCCTTCACCAAATAAGTCTCCGACAACATTCATACCGTCCATTAGAGGTCCTTCAATCACCTCAATAGGACGAGAGGCGTTTACACGAGCTTCTTCGGTATCTTCAACGATAAAGTCGGTAATACCTTTTACCAGAGAGTGCTCCAAGCGCTTTTCTACAGGCCAGGTTCGCCACTCTAACGCAGATTTATCTTCAACTTTGCCAACAGCTCGCTCTAGGTATTCTGTTGCCATATCAAGCAAGCGTTCGGTCGAGTCATCACGACGGTTAAGGACAACATCTTCAACCGCATCACGCAGATCTTCTGGAACATTATCGTAAATTTCTAGCTGACCAGCGTTTACGATGCCCATATCCATACCGTTTTTAAAACAGTGATATAGGAATACCGCGTGAATAGCCTCACGAACGTAGTTATTACCACGGAATGAGAATGATACATTCGATACACCACCAGAGATCATCGCATGAGGAAGCTCGCGTTTGATGTCCCCTACAGCTTCAATGAAATCAACCGCATAATTATTGTGCTCATCGATACCGGTAGCCACCGCGAAAATATTCGGGTCAAAAATAATGTCTTCTGGCGGGAAGCCAACTTCATCAACAAGAATATTATAAGCATTCGTACAGATCTCGACTTTGCGCTCTCGAGTATCGGCCTGCCCTAGTTCATCAAAAGCCATCACGATAACGGCAGCTCCATAACGACGCACCAGCTTAGCTTGCTCGACAAACTTCTCTTTGCCTTCTTTTAGAGAGATTGAGTTAACAATACCTTTGCCTTGAATACATTTCAGGCCAGCTTCGATAACTTCCCATTTAGAAGAATCGACCATAACGGGTACTTTTGAGATCTCTGGTTCAGAAGCACACAGATTAAGGAATCTAACCATACACGCCTCAGCGTCTAGCATCCCTTCATCCATGTTGATATCGATAATTTGAGCGCCATTCTCGACTTGCTCTCGAGCAACATTCAACGCTTCATCGTATAACTCTTCTTTAATTAAGCGCTTAAAACGAGCAGAACCCGTAACGTTAGTCCGCTCACCCACGTTGACGAAAAGAGATTCTTTGGCAATCGTCAAAGGCTCTAATCCAGAAAGACGACAAGAGACGGGCAAATCTGGTAATTGTCGCGGCGTGACACCCTCAACAGCCTCGGCCATCTGGCGAATATGTTCAGGAGTCGTACCGCAACAACCACCAATTAAGTTCAAGAAACCACTTTCAGCCCATTCCTTAACGTGCTCAGCCATCTCTTCAGGAGAAAGATCATACTCACCAAACGCATTAGGTAAACCCGCGTTAGGGTGAGCAGAAACATGACATTCTGAGATACGAGACATCTCACCAACATATTCTCGCAGTTCATCAGGGCCTAATGCACAGTTCAATCCAAATGAGATAGGATTAACGTGACGCAGGGCATTGTAAAATGCTTCTGTCGTCTGACCCGAAAGTGTACGACCTGATGCATCAGTAATAGTACCGGAAATCATCACCGGTAGACTGGTCCCTATTTCTTCAAAAACAGATTCAACCGCAAATGCACACGCTTTCGCATTTAACGTATCGAAGATAGTTTCAATAAGAATTAAGTCTGCCCCTCCCTTAATAAGTGCACGAGTCGATTCAGAATAGGCTTCAACCAACTCGTCAAAGCTAACATTACGATAACCTGGATCATTGACATCAGGGGATATAGAACAAGTTCGGTTGGTTGGACCTAACACGCCGGCCACGAAGCGAGGTTTATCTGGGTTCTTTGCGGTCCATTCATCCGCTGATTCACGAGCAAGCTTGGCAGCAGAAAAGTTAATTTCCTCACTAAGGCTTTCCATATCGTAGTCAGCCATAGCAATGGTTGTCGCGTTGAAGGTATTGGTTTCGAGGATGTCAGCCCCAGCTTTAAGATACTCAGCATGAATCTCTTTAATCAGCATTGGTTGGCTCAAAACTAAGAGATCATTGTTGCCCTTAAGATCGCAATGCCAATCGACAAATCGTTGGCCTCGGTAATCAAGCTCTTCAAGGCGGCGGTCTTGAATCATGGTTCCCATTCCACCGTCGATAAGCAAAATTCGTTCTTTAAGCTGAGCTTCAATCTGTTGCCTTACATCACTTCCCACTGTACAACCTCGTTCCTGTTATTATCTATCCATCCTAACACAGAACAAAAAGATGTCTAGACGGCTAAATGACTAAATTTATCACTTAAGAATGACAAAAAAGTGTTTGCTATTTAATCACGTCGAGAAGAAAATTCTCAGTCATAATTTGTCACACTCTGAGATCTCAATGTCGGTTTACTATACTCTGTGTTTCTTATCTGCAGCTGCAATGCTTATAGCCTTTATAAACAGTAAGATAGGGAAGATGCAAACAACGATCGCTATCACCGCTGGCTCAATGGTTTTATCTCTTCTCATTCTAATCGCCGGACAGAATAACTGGTTTCACTTAAGTGAAATTGCCTCAAAGACAGTATCTAGCATTAACTTTGAAGATTTTCTCCTCAAAGGTATTTTAGGGTTTCTTTTATTTGCTGGGGGGTTAGGCATTAAACTGCCTCACCTAAAAAATCAGAAATGGGAAATTACAATACTTGCTTTAGGGGCGACCTTATTCTCAACATTTTTTATAGGGTTCGTCCTCTATGGCTTCTGTCAACTTATCGGGGTGCAGTTTGATTTAGTATATTGTCTCCTCTTTGGTTCACTTATCTCACCAACAGATCCAATCGCGGTCCTAGCAATAGTTAAGAAACTAGACGCTCCGGAACGTATATCAACCCAGATTGAAGGAGAGTCTCTTTTTAATGATGGTTTTGGTCTAGTGATATTTGTCACTCTATTCACGATAGCCTTCGGGGCTGAAACGCCAACAGTAGGAAGTGTCACCTTGCTATTCATGCAAGAAGCCATTGGTGGCATTGTGTATGGTTTTGCTCTTGGGCTCCTATTCCATTATCTTATCAGTTCAACTGACGATCATTCCATGGAACTGTTACTGACTATAGGTATACCAACAGCTGGATATGCATTTGCTGAAGTTTTGCATGTTTCAGGCCCATTAGCGATGGTTGTATCGGGAATAATGATCGGTAACTGGACCCGATTTATTGGTTTTTCCAAAGAGAGCGAAGATCATCTTGACCATTTCTGGGAACTCGTTGATGAGTTTTTAAATGGCGTGTTGTTCCTTTTGATCGGTATGTCCATGCTACTGTTTGAATTCCATGAGGAAGATTGGATCCTAATGGCGTTTTCAATACCTCTGGTACTAGGTGCTCGCTACCTAAGTGTTTTCTGCGCTTACATTGGTTTTAAGCGCCATCGAAAATACAACCCGTGGTCCGTCAAAATACTTACTTGGGGAGGACTGCGTGGTGGGTTAGCCTTAGCTATGGCACTTTCCATTCCCTCAGGTATTTGGGTTATTCAAGACAAGCTTATCGACGTGAAAGAAATTATTCTCGTCATGACCTATTCTGTGGTGGTCTTCTCCATCTTAGTTCAAGGATCCACAATAACCCCTATGATAGAGAAAGCGAAACTTGCAGAGAAAAAAATGGATTCCGACAAGAACTAATTTAACCCTCAAAAGCTAGAAAGGCTCACAAAGAGCCTTTTACAATCCAAGATAAGTTTTAAATAACTTTCCACTATAAGATCACTAACCACAATGGGTTCTGGAGTGCCGATGTCTGGGTTCAAAATGGCACTGAGTTTGAACTCGTCTCTGTATAAGGCTAAACCCAATAACGGTCAAACAGAAGGTACTTGAGCCGTCTATTTCTATTTGACTTTGCCTCCAGTTAGAACAACAAAACACAAAAATTATTCCAAATACGAAAAACCCCAGCATTGCTG
>NZ_JAHKPM010000040.1 GCF_018860525.1 Vibrio hepatarius | reverse complement strand
CAGTCGAGGCTGATACAAAAGCTGGCAGTAATAGAATGAATATTATTATCAGGCGACTCAAGCGCAAAATCTCCATAAAGTCCTTTTGATCCTTATTTAGGTGCCAATACAATTAGTGACTATAAGCAATAGAATATTGATAATATCAGCAAAAAAACATTACTACACATTGTTAATCGTATTAATTGTCATTTGGGAAAGTACTCAATACCAACACTAAGAAATACCAAATTTTAGTCCATTAATGTTTAAGCTACGAGGAACAGGTTCAATAAAGAAGAACGGCTATATAGTCTCCTGGTTGTATGTTTGTCAGGAGAGCACCAGAGCGTTTGAATAATAGCTCATACTTTGGCTCTCTTTTGGATTAGAATGGCAAGAATTTTACGCAATACTACGCTGAAAAGCGAATATTCATATCGGAGAAAATCATGGCTGAACAAGCCCTTCTTGCACTGCTGTCTTTTAGTAAAAAATACCGTCAGGCGTATTTTGAGCGCTATGGTCACCAACCGACAAACGACCAGTTAGTTGATATGGCCTCTCCTTGTGTGCAAACCAAGAGAGGTGAGGTTGTAGAATGGCAAGCCTGTTCACGAGAACAAGAAGCAAACTTTGCAAACCTTGAACAAGGGATAGAGCTGACTCTACATCAGGATATTAAGGCGTTTTATGGGTCTCAATATAGCGCCGATATGAACGCCATATGGCAGGGTAATGATTTAACTCTTTTGCAAGTCTGGAGCGATGAAGATTTCGTACGTTTGCAGGAAAATATATTAGGTCACTTAGTGACTCAGCGGCGTTTAAAGTTGAAGCCAACGGTCTTTATCGCGGCGACGGATGCTGAACTTGATGTCATCTCAATTTGTAACCTCTCAGGTAATGTTATTCTTGAGCGCCTAGGTACCGATCAGCGTGATGTCTTGGCACAAAATATCTCGGAATTTCTTGAACAGTTGGTGCCAGCGGTATAACTATGTATGTAATTGAACTCCATTTTGAATGTTTTGATAACACCACCATAACGGCTGTTGATAAAGCCATTAACGGTTTAATGGATGCCCTACGCTACAATGGCCAAGTCCTTGGGCGGGAATTCCCTATCATTATGGGGGAGGGTGAGTTTTTTGTTCGTGTTGTGTGTCCTGAACAAGATAGTTTACACCCAAATTATCATTCTGACTTTGTGAAAGTATGTTTAGAGCGATTGTATGAAGCGAGTTTACTCGCACCTAAATTGAGTCTTCTCGGTCGAGATCTTAACTCTGAGCAAGCAGCTGAAAATGATCAGCCTAGTTGGCAAGTATTGTATACGACATATGTTCATACTTGTTCCCCACTAAGAAGTGGATCTACATTATTGCCAATTCCTCTTTATCGCCATTCTCCAACATTAAATGGCGATCATAAAGCGGTGATCAAGTGGCAGACTGAGTGGCAAGCATGCGATGAACTTCAAATGGCTGGAGCCTGTAGAGCTGAGCACGCTGCACTGCATGAAATATGTGATATAGATAGTGTGCTGTTTAAGCGCGGTTGGGATTTACGAGGACGTATAGAATGTATCACCAAGACTCCCACATACTATTACCAATATCGCGTAGGTGGGGACAGCTTAGCTAATGAAAAATTACGCAAATGTCCCAAATGTAGTGGGGATTGGTTACTAGATGAGCCAGAACACGATATTTTCCATTTTAAATGCGATGAATGTCGTATTGTATCGAATATCTCATGGGATCATATCAAGTAAAGCTATCAGCCCGCAGTTAGTGCGGGCCTGATTCATCTTTTTCTAAAGACTCTTGGCTACTATCTTCTTTTGATTTTTTATCTGGCTGACCAAATTTCATTTTGGCCGTATATTTAAGCGCTGCAATGTTTCCAATTACGACACTTAAAACGATAGCAATGATTACCCAAGGGTTAGTCAGAAATTCCATTAACCTGCCTTCGTACTAATATTAGTGATAAATTGACTGTAGATGGTATCTAACTCCGATAATACCAGTTGCTCGCAGCTTACATCGCAACTTGAAAGTTGCATGCGCAGGACTTGCTGATTAAACAATGATAAACATTCTGTGGCCGTTGCAAAGTGGCTAATATGCCAAGGCTCTGCTGCTATTCCACCTTTATCTTGTGCGTAAGGAAAGAAAAAACCAAATTTAGCCAGATTGCTTTTTAACCATTGATAAAAATGAACTTGGTGCCCTTCGAGATATTCCCAAGGTTCTAATTGCAATTGTGAATCCTTTGGTAAGCTTGCTCTATCAAAGACATCGAAGTCAGTTCCCCAATGGTGTCTACTCGCTCCTGGTAGCGCAGACCAGCGGAGAATAGCATAGATTTTTTCGCGTTCGGAAAGCTTTTCCACATCAATGGGCTGACTATTGTGGTCTAGGATAGTGAGTTGACCAGACATTTTTCGGTTCCAGATGGATTTCTGTTTTTCAAATTCGCGAAATCCACTTGCTATATGGAAATCAAACCCTGACTGAACAGCTGCGTCCCTCAATGACTTTAGATCAGCTTCAACCATCGAGTGTACAAGCAATAGTTGATCTCCGATAGCTGTATTGACGAGGTGTGTCGGTGTTTTGCCAACCAGCTGTTCAGGTGTCATTATCATACCAATAGGTTCTCAAGCGTCATTTGGTACATCTTAGTCAGTTTTTCAAGATCGTCGACTTTCACACACTCGTTAACTTTATGGATGGTAGCGTTGACTGGACCAAGTTCAACAACTTGCCCTCTCATACGTGCAATAAAACGACCATCTGAGGTTCCACCAGTAGTGAGCAGCGCAGGCTTAGTTTGATTTACGGCTCCTACAGCGCTAACTACTGCATCAAGTAATTTACCCGTATCGGTTAGGAACGGGTCACCATTAAAAGTCCAATCTAGGTGATACTCTAAGTTGTGTTTATCTAGAATCTCAGCCACACGTTTCACTATGATCTCATTATTGAGTTCTGTACTAAAACGCAGGTTAAACTGAACGTTAAACTCACCCGGAATGACATTAGATGCGCCAGTGCCCGCTTGAACATTTGGGATTTGAAAGCTAGTTGGCGGGAAATAGTTATTTCCTTGGTCCCACTCTGTTGATGCCAGTTCATTAAGTGCAAGCAAAGATTGATGAACAGGATTTTTTGCTAAGTGGGGATAAGCAACGTGCCCTTGGATGCCTTTGACCGTTAAATCGCCAGTGATAGAACCTCTGCGACCATTTTTTACAACGTCGCCGACGACTTCTGTACTTGATGGTTCGCCAACAATACACATGTCAATATTTTCACCACGTTTCATCAAGGCTTCTACGACGCGTACGGTTCCATTGATAAAGGGGCCTTCTTCATCGGAAGTGATCAGAAAACCAATTGATCCCTTGTGATTAGGATATAGGGTGATGAACTGTTCAACCGCAACGACCATTGAGGCTAATGAACCCTTCATATCTGCCGCTCCTCGGCCATGGAGGAAGCCATTTTTTATACGAGGTTCAAATGGTGGCGTGTCCCATAACTCTATATTACCTGCTGGGACGACATCGGTATGTCCTGCAAAAGCAAATAGAGGAGCCTCAGTTCCTCGACGTGCCCAGAAGTTAGTCGTATCTTCAAAGACCATCACTTCTATTTCAAAACCTAGAGCTTTTAGACGCTCTATCATTACATTTTGACAGCCTGCATCTATAGGGGTTACCGACTGGCGACTAATAAGATCTTTTGCTAGAGCCAAAGTAGGTGTATCAGTCATGCTCTCATTCCTTACACAGCAGAGAAAATGGCGGAGTATTGTTCGGCTTTAAAGCCAAGATGGTAATGGTTATTTGTGACTAGAATAGGGCGTTTAATCATAGCTGGATGCTCATTTAACAGCTCAATTGCCAACTCTTCATTAAGGCCATTTTTTTGCTCCTGGCCTAATTGACGGTAGGTTGTGCCACGCTTATTAACGACATTCTCCCAGCCGAGGTGCTGACAAAATTTTGCAATCATATTTTTATCAACGCCTTGTTTTCGGTAATCATGGAATTGAAATGCTATCCCTTCTACTTCTAGCCATTTTTTGGCTTTTTTTATCGTGTCACAATTAGGGATTCCATACATGATGATTGTCATAACTCAACCTTTAAAGAGACTTTAGTAAACTTTATTGACGCTTTGGGCATCCTAGCAGGAAGTCAACGTATAGACAAAAGTGTGTGGGAACTATTTTGCCTGCACAAAACATGCGTTCAATCTTTGATGAAGGATGAGTTATTGATCCAACGCAACGTATAGGTTTGCAAAACAGAAATAATGACTTTGTGCATAAGTAAAGTTTAACAGACTCAAGGAGAAACCAATGGAACTCAACCCTGTTTTTGCTAGGCGTTTATATCTAGCACTATTGGTGCAAAGTATTGATAGACCTAATATGCCTAAACTTGTAGAGAATACAGGCTGGCCACGTCGCACTATTCAAGACGTTCTTAAAGCATTACCTGGAATTGGTATCGAGTTGAGATTTATTCAAGACGGACGCCGCCATAATGATGGTTACTATCAACTCTCAAACTGGGGCCCTTTTGATTACAAGTGGGTGGTAGATAGGCAGGTGGATATTGAAACTAGTCTAGGCTTTAATGTTTGATAATTTATAGGGTGATGAACACATCGTCCCTTGTTGGATCACAATTGTGCAATGTAGCTAATAAAACCAATCCAACTTAAGATAAGTAGTGCCCAAGAAATAATAAGGGGGGATTTAGTCTGTAGAACCGATATTTGGATATTTTCATTGTTTGGTTGAATCTTTGTATCAAGCTCAACTAGTTTGACTTTTTTTGCTTTTTTCTTGGCTTTACCTGCTTGGCGTGTCTTTTCTTTGTGCTGCTTTTTATACTGGACAATGCCTTTTTCTATTCCTTGAGCAATGAGTTTAGTTTGTTCTTTTGTCTGGCCCGGTTTTTGTGTTGCTTTAGCGATTTTTAAGGCTTCTTGTTGAGTTTCAATAGAAGGGGAAAAGTTACTTTTCATTGGTTTTAATTACTTATAAATTTGAGTACTTACATCTTAACATGAGTTAAGTTTTTTCAGAGATAGCAATATAAAATGAATAGTATAAAGTAGAGTTATTATTAATAGTTATGATGTTATTGTGCGATACAGTCTAGAACAATATGATAAACATGGTTTTCTTAAGGCTTCATTTTGGCTTTGGCTTGGTTGGTTGCTTCTCGCGAAAGCCTGGGTGATTTTTACTCTAGCGGGAGCAAGCCGAGAAAATGGGGCTCAAATACTCGATATTATTTACCCAGATCATAATCTTTTTTATTTAGATTTGGTTATGGGGTTTCCTAGCCTTGTTTTGATGTGGTCTATCGGATTACGAAGTCCAGATAGGACTTGGATTAATAAAGTAGTTGGTATGGCTAGGCCGACAACATTGATAGTGATTATCGGCCAGTTTATTCAAACCATTTATTATGTGTATCTTGAGCATGGCATGTTCAAATGGTCTAACGCTGTCGCTCTAGTTATTCTATTATGGTTTATGCTTTATACCTACAAGAGTCGTCATGTGAGAGATTGTTTGAGTTACACTCCCTCAGTGGCAGATTGATATAATCTGTTGAGAGTCTTATTAATACAATTACAATAAACATAATACACTGGTTAAATTTTTAGATGTGAGGAAATAACCATGCCGACCCCTCAAAGTGCTATTCTCCCTGAAGCGAGCCCTTTCGCTCAGTATACTTTGTTGAAAGTGAAGCAAAATCAAGTGGCAGTTTTAAAACAGCTTCAATCGTTACCTTTTCTAGTTGAAGAACTTAATACACAGCAACTTGGAGCTGAGTTAACCGCTTCGATTGCTTTTACCAGATCATTTTGGAGTCAACTTGAAGGGCCTATCCCTGAAGAGTTAATTGATTTCCCTCAGCTAGGTGAAGGAGATATGCTGGCACCAAGTACAGATGTTGATGTGTTAATACATTGCCACTCAAAGCGTCATGACCTACATGTTCACCTTCTTTGTAAGTTATTTGAGAATCTTGCTGAAGATGTTTCGATTGTCGATGAAACCTATGGGTATCGTTATTTAGATGCACGCGATATGACTGGATTTATCGATGGCACAGAAAATCCGCACGGTAGCCAGCGTCATGAAGTGGCGGTTATCCCTCAAGGAATATTTTCTGGTGGAAGTTATGTGATGTTGCAACGTTTTGTACATAATCTACCTGCATGGAATCGACTTAATGTCTCAGCCCAGGAAAAAGTCATTGGACGTACCAAGTCTGATTCAATTGAATTAGACAATGTACCTGCTGCTTCTCACGTCGGTCGTGTTGATATCAAAGAGGAAGGAAAAGGACTTAAACTCGTTCGACATAGTTTACCTTACGGCAGTATATCAGGGGACCATGGTTTATTATTTATTGCCTATTGTCATACTTTGCACAATTTTAAAGTGATGCTAGAGAGTATGTATGGAGTAACGGACGGGAAATACGATCAATTGCTGCGATTTTCAAAGGCAGTTACAGGGGCTTACTTTTTTGCACCATCTGCCCAAATGCTGCAAGCGCTGCAGATAAAGTAATGTAATTCAAACCTTGTCCCAACGGAGCCGAACCATTGTGTTCGGCTTTTTTATGGTTCCTACATGATATAGACTTAAATTTTTTGTTATATATGCTTTTATCTAAAAAAGGTGGAGTTATGAGCCATTCAAAAGTAGCCATAATTACTGGTGGTGGACGTGGTATCGGAGCTGCAACTGCGAAGCTTTTTTCTCATCATGGTTATGCAGTGTGCATTAATTATAAATCTAACTCTGATGCAGCCAATACACTTGCAAAAGAGATAAATGCCAATGGTGGGCATTGTATTGCTGTGCAGGCAGATGTCTCTCAAGAATTTGAGGTTAGCCGTTTATTTGAAGTGGTAGATAAAGAGCTCGGTTCATTAGCTGTTCTTGTCAATAATGCCGGCATGTTACACAGGCAGATGCGTTTAGATGAAATGAACGCAGAACGAATAAATACCATTTTGGTTAATAATGTCACGAGCTATTTTTTATGTTGTCGTGAGGCTGTGAAGAGGATGTCAACTTATCATGGTGGCTCTGGTGGAGTGATTGTTAATGTATCGTCGACGGCTGCCAGAACAGGCTCTCCAAATGAGTATATTGATTATGCAGCGTCGAAAGGTGCCATTGACACCTTAACCAAAGGTTTGTCTCTTGAGGTAGCAAAAGAGAAAATAAGGGTTAATTGTGTTCGACCTGGGTTGATTCATACCCAAATGCACGCAGACGGTGGAGAGCCCCAGCGTATCGATAGACTAAAAGGTAACATTCCAATGCAACGTGGCGGATTGCCCGAGGAAGTGGCAGAAGCAATTTATTGGCTTGCCTGTGAAAAGTCATCGTTTTCTACGGGTAACTATTTGGACTTAGCGGGCGGCTTATAGGTGATAAAAACTAAAGAAAATCGCTTTAGGCCGATATAAGTAGTTATCCTCTTGAGTTATATGACCCAGTATTATGTCCATCACTGTAAATACTAATGTTTCAGCAATGACGGCGCAGAGGTATCTAACCAATGCGACGGATATGCTGAACCAATCTCTGGAGAGATTATCTTCAGGGTATCGAATTAATAGTGCAAAGGATGATGCTGCCGGTTTACAGATCTCTAACCGCCTAGAAGCACAAATGAGAGGCTTAAGTGTTGCAATGCGTAATGCTAATGATGGCATTTCTATAATGCAAACAGCCGAAGGCGCAATGAATGAGACTACCACCATTTTACAACGTATGCGTGATCTTTCTCTGCAATCAGCAAATGGTTCGAATAGCCGCTCGGAGAGGATTGCCTTACAGGAAGAAATGACGGCTTTGAATGATGAATTAAATAGAATTGCTGAAACTACTTCTTTTGGTGGGCGTAAGCTACTCAATGGATCCTTTTCTAGCTCATCTTTTCAAATTGGCGCAAGCTCCGGTGAAGCGGTTCAAATCTCGATGAAAAACATGCGTTCCGACAGTTTAGATATGGGTGGCTTTAGCTATGTTGCTGCGGTAAAAGCGGATCGGGATTGGCAGGTTACGCAGGGCTCTGAAGTATTGGTTATGGATTTTACAGATGCTTTTGGTCAGCAGGAATCGATTCAGGTTCAAGCCAAAATTGGTGACGATATTGAAGAGCTCGCTACATATATTAACGGTCAAACAAGCAAAGTGTCTGCATCAGTTAATGAAGATGGCCAGCTGCAAATTTTTATGGCAGGAGAGGTAACGTCTGGCACGATTTCTTTTTCTGGCAGCTTATCCAATGAATTACAAATTGGTTTATCAGGTTATGAAACAGTTGATAACCTGAATATTTCTGATGCGGGAGGTGCCCAGCGAGCGGTGTCAGTGATTGATACTGCTTTGCAGTTTGTCGATAGTCATAGAGCTGAGCTAGGGGCCATGCAAAATCGGTTTGGTCATGCTATCAGCAATCTAGGTAATATTAACGAAAATTTAGCGGCCTCAAATAGCCGTATTAAAGATACCGATTACGCAAAAGAAACAACCCAGATGGTTAAACAGCAAATCTTACAACAAGTCAGTGCCTCTATTCTTGCTCAGGCAAAACAGCAGCCGAACCTGGCACTCACTCTACTTGGTTAAGCCTCCGCTTCCCTCGACAATACTCTTTAAAGCTTTAGTAAAAAATTCGTTTTTCTGAAATTTTTTCGGCCTTGGTCAAATTTCATCTTCTGAGAGTATTTTTTTCAAAAATAGCTTAGAAAAAAGCTCAAGGTTTTAAAAATTGAGCCGTTAATAAAAGTAACTTTGAGAGAACTACTTTGATTTTCCGAGACGTCGGGAATCGCAATACAGGAAAATCAAATGGAGAAATCATCATGGCAGTGAATGTAAACACTAACGTAGCAGCAATGACAGCACAGCGTTACCTAAATAGCGCTAACAATGCGCAGCAAACGTCAATGGAACGTCTATCTTCAGGTTTTAAGATTAATAGTGCAAAAGACGATGCTGCGGGCCTCCAAATCTCAAATAGATTAACATCTCAGAGTAGAGGTCTTCATGTGGCAGTACGTAATGCTAATGACGGTATTTCAATTGCACAAACTGCGGAAGGTGCGATGAATGAAAGCACCAACATCCTACAGCGTATTCGTGACCTATCTCTTCAATCAGCAAACGGTTCTAACTCAAGATCAGAGCGAATTGCATTACAAGAAGAGGTAACGGCTCTTAACGACGAACTCAATCGTATTGCTGAAACTACATCATTCGGTGGTAACAGATTACTAAATGGCACATATTCAACCAGAGCTTTCCAAATTGGATCGAATGGTGGTGAAGCGGTGATGCTAACTCTCAACAACATCCGCTCTGATAATGTTGGTATGGGCGGTGGCATGTATCACGCAGCAAACGGTAAAGATAAAGATTGGGTAGTTGAAGTTGGCGCTAACGACATAGTTATGGATCTTACTGATATAGAAGGTAATGCGCAAACAATCACTATTAACACAAAAGTTGGTGATGATATCGAAGAGGTTGCTACTTATATCAATGGTCAAACTGAGCTAGTGGGTGCATCCGTTGATGAAGAAGGTAAACTACAGATTTTCGCTGGGACAGATAAGGTAGTAGGTGATGTTGCTTTCAGTGGTGGATTAGCCGGTGAATTAAACATGGGACCACGAGAAGCAGTAACCGTTGATACTATTGATGTGACTACAGCCGGCGGCGCTCAGCAATCAGTCGCTATTGTTGACTCAGCTTTGAAATATATAGATAGCCATAGGGCTGAACTTGGTGCTTTCCAAAACCGATTCACACATGCAGTTACTAACTTAGATAATATTAATGAGAATGTGAATGCATCTAAGAGCCGAATCAAGGATACAGATTTTGCCAAAGAAACTACTTCATTGACCAAATCACAGATTCTATCTCAGGCTTCAAGTTCCATCCTAGCTCAGGCAAAAGAAACGCCAAATACAGCTTTAAACCTTCTTGGTTAAATACCAAAGACAAAAAAAATCCAGCATTAGCTGGATTTTTTTTGTTTATTAATCATCTGATTTTAAATAATTTTTTTTATTTTAATCCATATCTGATTTTTTTTTCAAAAAAATTCTCTAAAGGATATATTCACTCAGCCGTTACAAAGACTGAGAGAAATGAGATGTGCCAAAGCGAGGTGAGAGACGCGAAGGTGCATCACCCTTAATGCCTAAGGAGATCAGTATGGCAATTAACGTAAACACTAATGTGTCTGCGATGACTGCTCAGCGATACCTTAATGGGTCAGCTGACGGCATGCAGAGATCGATGGAGCGTCTATCATCGGGTTACAAAATTAATAGTTCCCGGGATGATGCAGCAGGACTTCAAATATCTAATCGTTTAACATCGCAAAGTCGTGGTTTAGACATGGCGGTGAAAAACGCCAACGATGGGATCTCGATTGCACAAACCGCAGAAGGTGCAATGAACGAGACGACCAACATCCTTCAACGTATGCGAGATCTATCACTTCAATCGTCTAATGGTTCGAACTCTCGTTCCGAACGTATTGCGATTCAAGAAGAGGTAACAGCACTCAACAACGAGCTCAACCGTATTGCCGAGACAACTTCTTTCGGTGGCAACAAACTTTTGAACGGTACTTATGGTAGCCAATCTTTTCAGATAGGTGCAGGCTCCGGTGAGGCTGTTATGCTCACTATGGGAAATATGCGTTCCGACAACGAAGGGATGGGGGGTAAAGCCTACACTGCACAAACTGGGCAAGACACTGACTGGACTGTCTCTCAAGGATCAACCGATCTGACTCTGGACTATACTGATGTATATGGTGAAGCAAAGCAGTTAACCATTAATGCCAAAGAAGGTGATGATCTTGAGCAGCTTGCGACCTATATCAACGGTCAAAGCCAAGACGTTAAGGCATCTGTTGGTGAAGAAGGTAAAATGCAATTGTTTGCTGGCAATAATCGAGTCGCATCTGATGTCACCATCGGTGGTGCTTTAGGAGGTGAAATAGGTTTTGGAGCCGCAGAAGACAAGACAGTTTCTGACGTTGATGTCTCTACGGTTGCTGGTTCGCAAATGGCTGTATCCATCATAGATGGTGCTTTGAATACCGTTGATAGCCAGAGAGCGGAATTAGGGGCATTCCAGAACCGTTTTGGTCATGCAATCAGTAATTTGGATAATATTAACGAGAATGTGAATTCTTCTCGTAGTCGTATCCGAGATACTGATTATGCAAAAGAAACGACTCAGATGACTAAGTCGCAGATTTTGCAGCAGGCAAGTACTTCTGTACTGGCTCAGGCCAAGCAATCACCGTCAACAGCTCTTAGCTTATTAGGTTAATCGATAGGTTCGAACGAGCTTATTGGTAGGTAACAGAGTTACCAACCTATAAGGTGGAAGGGAGATTGTTATGGAAATACCATCCAACACATCGAACGTCCAGCCTTACGGCTCAGAAAGTGGCATTAAATTTGCTTCAAAGTATGATGGTGCACAGCAAATTTCCTCGCGGAAAGAACAGGTTGCTACAGTCGAGGTAAGAGAACAAGCTGATCAAGCTGTTGAACAAGCAATAGAAGCGTCTCAGCAACGTGAAAAGCTCAACAGGGAAGATCGGCAACGTATGGTACAGCAAATGAATGATTTCATTTCGTCCATTAATACCGGCTTATCTTTTCGAGTCGATGAAGAATCGGGAAGAGATGTAGTAACTATTTATGAAGCGGATACTGGTGCTATTATTCGCCAGATACCCGATGAGGAAATGTTAGAAATACTGCGACGCCTGAGGAATCAGACAGCTCGATATTCGTCGGGTCTTCTGAACCATAAGGTTTGATCGTGTTTTGAGGTGATTGAATGAGCTTTGGCCCCGTAGGGATGAATTCTGGCATGGATATCAATGCCATGGTCAGCAAAGTTGTTGATTCGGAGCGTGTTCCTAAACAGCAACGAATTGATAATGAGCGTGACAAAATTGATTCCAGTATCAGTGCCTACGGTCGGCTCAGAGAGTCGTTGGATACAATGAAAAACTTGATGGCGAGCTTTCGTCAAGAGAAAGCTTTTGCTGCGAGAAAGGTTGAATCGACAGATGAGGCCGTCGTATCTGCGACAGCAACCACTGAAGCTATCGCTGGTAGATATGCTATTGATGTGTTGCAGCTTGCCCAGAGTCATAAAATTGCGTCGGATGTATTACCGCAAGATGCAAAATTTGGCCCGGGTAAGCTGCAGATTTCTTTGGGTAATAAAGAATTTACATTACAAGTAAAAGAGAATTCCAGATTGATTGATATTGTTCGCAGTATCAATGAAAGTAAAACTAACCCCGGTGTGAGAGCCTCTGTTATCAATGATGTCCAAGGGCCTCGTCTTATTGTTGCATCGAGCAACTCGGGTGAAACTAATGCACTTAAGCTGAGTGCTGAAGCTGCGACAAGTAATTTACTAAAAAGACTCGAATACAAAACGCTTGAACAACGTGTCAAAGATCTTGAAGAAGCTCGATCGGTTGCTCAAGAGTTGATCAGCCCATTAACTGTTGAAGAGCAGGCTGTTGCTGATCGGATTGCAGAAAATAATCTTAAAGCGGCAAAGATTGTCGACCAAGAAATTGCCGATACGTCAAAGCAGGCGGCAATTGATGCCGATCCCAAGGCTGCCAAAGATGCAAGTGCAGATAATGAGTTATCAGATGTTGCGGCAACAGCCGCCGCCGCCGCAGGGACACAAGCCAATCAGTATATTAAACCACAAGATAGGATTCCAGGTTGGACAGACACTGCTTCTGGCACCCTATTAGATTCATATTGGGAGCCAGAATCTCAGCTTGATGAAAGGGCACTAGAGAAAGCTCCTGATGTCCCTGGTTGGAGCATGTCAGCTTCAGGTACTTTGACAGATTCCTATGTCACGCCAAAAGAAGCGCAAGTTGCATTAGAGGCTAAGCAGGCTGCTATTGAAGAGAAACTTGCTCAAGAAAAAGCAGTACTTGATGCACAAGTATTATCTGGTGAGCTGACACCTGAAGAAGCACAAGAAATTGAACGTTCTAAATTACCTTCAGAAGAAAGAGATTATCTCGAGCGTGTGGATCAAGCTCAAGCAGACCTAAAGTCAGCCCAAGAATCTTTTGATACCTATAGAGGTATGACACAAGTCCAAGCTGCTCAGGATTCTAAAGTGTTACTTGACGGAGTCGCACAGCTTTCTAGCGATAACAATATTATCGAAGATGCAATTGAAGGCGTAGATCTGACTTTAAAAGGTCGCTCAGATACAAGTAAAGCTCCTTCTGAAATTGATATTGAGTATGATCGCCAAAGAGTACGGGAAGATATTGAGCAATTCGTACTGGCTTATAACCAGTTCTATCAAGTATCCAAAGACTTAGCTGGTGTCGATCCAAATACAGGGCAAGCAGGACCCCTCGCGGGTGACAGTGTAGTTCGTAATGCAGATTCAAGGCTTAAATCAGTTTTTTCTACTCAAATAGAGCCCGCATCTAATGATCTTAAAACACTAACCGAATTTGGCATCGCAACAACTCGGCAAGGTACCCTAGAAATCAACTATGATATGTTAGATCGCCAGCTCAATAAAAACTTCAACAAGCTTGAAGACTTTTTTGGCGGTAATCAAGGTTTTGCTAAGAAAGTAGAAGAAGCGATACAAGGTCTTACCGGTGTGACAGGATCGCTAAGGACTCGTGAGCGTTCTATGACTGACAGAAACTATCGCCTTGATGATGACCAGACTGTGTTAGATAGGCGAATGGAGAGCCTTGAAAAACGAACGCATGCCAAATTTTCGGCAATGCAAGATGCAACAACCAATATGCAATCACAATTGTCAGGTATGATGAATGCACTCGGTTGATGATTTTTTGAAAAAACTCTCACTACTTGGTGATTTGGATCACAATATCACCTTTAAGCTTGCAGAAATTGAGATTAATCCTGAAGAAATTCTCGATCTGGTCGATAGAAGGGAACAGATATTGCTAACCTTGATCAGTACAATAAATGAGCATGAAGAGTTAGCGCAATTATCTGAATGGCAAGACGCCATTACGCGCACTCAGTTGACTGTCGAGTCGATGCAAAAGAAAACTGTGGAACTTGGCAGTAATTTGAAAAAGTACCGCTATGGCAATAAGTCACTTCAGCAGTACAAAAAATTTTTATAAAGAGGGTTGTTATGCGTGGTTCATTACAGGCTTACAAGAAGGTATCGGTAGATAGCCAGCTCAGTGCTGCCTCCCCGCATAAAATTGTTCAAATGCTAATGGCAGGAGCGATTGAGCGTTTGATTCAGGGTAAAGCGGCAATGGAGCAGGGCAATATTCCAATAAAGGGAGAAAAGCTAGGTAAAGCACTTGATATTATCATCAGTTTACGTAGTTGTTTATCTATGGATGATGGTGGTGATATTGCTCAAAATCTTGATCAACTCTATGAATTTATGATTACGCAAATAACAGAAGCTAATCATAAGAATGATCCTCAGCCAATTGATGATGTTATAGATATAGTTCGTGAAATTAAATCTGCATGGGAACAAATACCTGCTGAATATCACAACTTAACCGCAAATGATGCGGAAAAATAAAGAATAAGTTTGATTTATTCGACTTTATCGAATTATTTTACGCCAAAGCTTTTGGTATAAACATCACATCACCTAATCGCTTGGTTGCCTTTATTTTTTTATCAAATAGAATGTAAGCCACTGACTTTTTTAGTGGCTTAATTTGTTGCTAAATATTATAAATTGTCTATCACTAATCCTGTTCTATAGTTAGATTAGTCGCCAGAACAAAATATCAGTCACAACGTTTGAAAATAAAGGCAATAATTCTCACCTATGCAAGGTTTAGCTAAGCTACTCGTAATTGAAGATGATGCTCAAGCACGCATCGATCTGAGTAATATATTAGAGTTCGTTGGAGAACAGTGTGAACCGATTAGTTCTACACAGTTAAACGACGTAGATTGGTCCAATGTTTGGACTGGTTGTATTATTGGATCGTTGAAAAACAAGGATTTTTCATCTCAATTGACCAGTCAAATCTTAAAAGCAAATCATATTCCTTTACTTATTCTAGGAACCCATACTTATCCAGTTGAAGAAATGACCAATTATGTTGGTGAACTAGAGTACCCCTTAAATTACCCACAGTTAAGTGAAGCTCTGCGTCATTGTAAAGAGTTTCTTGGTCGTCAAGGAGTTAGCCTTGCGTCAGCCTCTCGTGATAATACCCTGTTTCGCAGTTTGGTTGGACAAAGCATTGGTATTCAGGAAGTAAGACATCTTATTGAGCAGGTTTCTGCTACTGAAGCAAGTGTTCTTATTCTGGGTGAGTCTGGTACGGGCAAAGAAGTTGTGGCACGTAATATCCATTACCATTCAACACGTAGAACAGGACCATTCGTGCCAATTAATTGTGGTGCTATTCCACCCGACTTACTTGAAAGTGAGCTGTTTGGTCATGAAAAAGGAGCTTTTACAGGGGCTATTACTTCTCGTAAAGGACGTTTTGAATTAGCTGAAGGTGGTACTCTATTTTTGGATGAAATTGGTGATATGCCAATGCCAATGCAGGTTAAACTGCTCAGAGTTTTGCAAGAACGCTGTTTTGAGCGGGTTGGTGGAAACGCGACAATAAAAGTTAATGTACGTGTTATTGCTGCCACTCATCGTAACCTAGAAAATATGATAAAAGATGAATCTTTTCGAGAAGATTTATACTATCGCCTCAATGTTTTCCCTATTGAAATGCCCCCTTTGCGCGATCGTATTAATGACGTGCCTCTATTACTTCAGGAATTGATGGTACGTATGGCATCTGAAGGGAGCCAACCTATTTGTTTTACCCCTCGTTCAGTGAATTCATTAATGGAACATAATTGGCCAGGTAATGTCAGGGAACTGGCTAATTTAGTCGAAAGAATGGTGATTCTTTATCCTAATAGCTTAGTTGATGTGAACCACTTGCCAACGAAATACCGTTATAGTGATATTCCTGAATTTCATCCTGAATATCATGCGTTTGCTTCGGTAGAGGAGCAGGAACGTGATGTATTACAAGACATTTTCTCGGAAGGTTTCAGCCTTAAGAAGGCTGACGGAATACATGATCATATCCATGCTCCTCAGGAGTTGCCTCCAGAAGGAGTAAACTTGAAAGAGATGTTGGCAGAGTTAGAAGTGAATATGATTAACCAAGCTTTAGAGGCTCAAGATGGAGTCGTCGCGCGTGCGGCAGATATGTTGAGTATGCGAAGAACAACGCTAGTTGAGAAGATGCGCAAGTACAATGTTGAACGCTAGTGCGTCAATTCTTAGTGTCGTCAAAATCCTGACTATCACTTAACCTTCTGAATTTAAATGAAAATAGTCTGGCTTGCTTCTTGCATTCCAGACTATTGTTGTTTTTAAAGGCAGAAATACGACATGCAAGCAACTCAAGCTATGATAACTCAAAAGCCACTTGGCACTATTGAAGAGCAAGTTGAAAGATACAAGCAAGTATTAGATGTTATGCCAGCTGGCGTTATCTTACTAGATACCCAAGGTGTGGTGCATGAAGCTAATCCGGAAGCTCAGAGACTGTTAGAAATGTCTCTTATTGGGCAAAAGTGGTTTGAAGTTATTCAAGATGCCTTTTCTCCTCGAGAGGATGATGGGCATGAAGTCTCATTACGTAATGGCCGCAAAGTGAGGCTTGCTATTTCTGCCTCGGCCACGGGGCAATTAATTCTTATTACTGATTTAACTGAAACACGACTTTTACAATCGCGTATTAGCGACCTTCAGCGTTTGTCTTCATTAGGAAAAATGGTGGCTTCATTAGCTCATCAGGTTCGTACTCCTTTATCCAGTGCGATGCTTTATGCGTCAAATCTAGGAGCTCCCAGCATAACAGCAGAGACTAAACAACGTTTTCAAACTAAGTTGATGGATCGTCTGCACGATCTTGAAAAGCAAGTTAACGATATGCTTCTGTTTGCCAAAGGTGGTGACAATAAAGTGGTGAAGCCTTTTACTATATCGGAGTTAGTCTCTGAATTTTCACCTATGGTTGAAACGTCCTTAAAGAACAATCAGATTGATTATCATCTTGAAATCGAGAAAAACCAAGTTCAGTTATTAGGTAACGTTAATGCGATAGCATCAGCATTAAGTAATCTGGTCATGAATGCTATTCAAATTGCAGGGAAACAGTCGCAAGTGGATGTGTTTTTTAGAGCCGTACGTAATGAGCTTAAGATTTCTGTCCAGGATAATGGCCCTGGGGTGCCGGAAGAATTACAGAATCAAATTATGGAGCCATTCTTTACGACTCGAACTCAAGGAACTGGACTTGGGCTTGCTGTGGTTCAGATGGTATGTCGTGCTCATGATGGAAGGTTAGAGCTGATTTCAGAGCAAGGGGAGGGGGCTTGTTTTACGGTCAGTATCCCTCTTGATAACAATTCACAATCTGAGCCTAAGACAATCACAGGAGAAGGATAATGACGCAAAGCAAAGTACTAATCGTAGAAGACGATGAAGGTTTGCGCGAAGCCCTAGTTGATACACTCGCCTTAGCAGGATATGAGTGGCTAGAAGCGGATAGCGCTGAAGATGCCTTACTTAAACTCAAGTCACACTCTGTTGATGTGGTTGTATCTGATGTACAAATGGCAGGCATGGGAGGATTGGCCTTACTGCGGAATATAAAGCAACATTGGCCTAACATACCTGTTTTACTGATGACCGCTTACGCGAATATTGAAGATGCAGTCTCGGCGATGAAAGATGGTGCTATAGATTATATGGCGAAACCATTCGCACCAGAAGTGTTGCTCAACATGGTCAGTCGTTATGCTCCCAATAAATCAGACGACAATGGTTATGCTGTTGTTGCTGATGGGAAAAGTCTCAAACTGTTGGCAATGGCGGAAAAAGTGGCAAAAACTGATGCTAACGTTATGGTTCTTGGGCCAAGTGGTTCGGGTAAAGAAGTTATGTCACGTTACATTCACAATGCTTCCAATCGTAAAGAAGGTCCTTTTGTTGCGATAAATTGCGCGGCTATTCCAGATAATATGTTGGAAGCCACCCTATTTGGCTATGAAAAAGGCGCTTTTACAGGAGCTGTGCAGGCTTGCCCTGGTAAATTTGAGCAAGCTCAAGGTGGAACTATCTTACTTGATGAAATTAGTGAGATGGATTTGAATTTGCAAGCTAAGTTATTACGCGTTCTACAAGAGCGTGAAGTAGAGCGCCTGGGAAGCCGCAAGAGCATTAAGCTCGATGTGCGTGTTTTGGCTACGAGTAACCGAGATCTCAAACTTTATGTGCAAGAGGGTAATTTCCGAGAAGACTTATATTACCGTTTAAACGTTTTCCCTATAGCGTGGCCAGCATTGTGTGAACGTAAAGGTGATATTGAGCCCCTTGCTAACCACCTCATTGAGCGCCACTGTAAAAAGCTGGGATTGCCCGTTCCTAAATTGTCAGTAACTGCTATGAATAAACTCCTTACTTATCATTGGCCTGGAAATGTTCGAGAGTTAGATAATGTTGTACAACGAGCTCTTATTTTAAGTGACAATGATGAAATTAATAATGAACATATACTTCTTGAGGGACTTGATTGGCAAGATGCGTGTAGTTTGCAGCATATAGTTGAAACTGGGCAGATTAGTGCTCCAAATTTAAAACCTTTAGTTGAAGTTGAAAATGAGCTCATTATAACGTCTGGATTAGGTGGAGAATTACGTGAACAGGAATATGCCATTATTTTGGATACTCTCGCTGAGTGTAATGGACGGCGTAAGGATATGGCAGATAAGCTTGGTATTAGTCCTCGAACATTACGCTATAAGCTCGCGAAAATGAGGGATGCGGGCATAGATATTCCAAACTAGTGTGCGGTTTTTTAGCTAAAATTTTATGGCATGTAGATTGCAGATTATTTTAACAACAGGGATTATGGTCAAAGTGTTGACGGTTGAGGTGTTGCAATGAAAGTGGATGGTTTTCAAGGTGAACTGCAAGCTATGATGTTTGAGGCGGCGAATACAAAGCCGACTGCAACAGGTCAGTCGGTAGGCAGTGATTTTAAAGATTTGCTCAATAACGCTATCAACAATGTGAATGGGTTGTCTAAAACCTCGAGCAATTTACAAATGAGATTCGATCGTGGTGATGAGGATATATCTTTGTCTGACGTAATGATTGCGCGAAACAAATCGAGCGTTGCATTCGAAGCTACTATTCAGGTACGTAACAAGCTTGTTGAAGCGTACAAAGAATTAATGAATATGCCAGTTTAATGGATAGGTATTGTCTGTGTCAGAAGAAGAAAATCAATCAACAGACCTAGCCGTAGCTGAAGGAGCTTCGGACACTGCCATGGTCGCATCATCAGACTTGGATGGTGACATTCAGAATCCAGATCTAGATGAGCAAAGTTCGAAAAAATTCGATATGGCTGTCGGAGACCTAGATCTTCTTCGCCAAGTTGTACTCGTTTTTTCTATCTCTATCTGTGTTGCTTTAATTGTGATGCTATTTTTCTGGGTTCGAGAGCCTGAAATGCGCCCTCTAGGTGCTTTTGAAACCGAAGAGCTTATCCCCGTATTGGATTACTTCGATCAAGAAAAAATAGACTATAACCTTGATGGCAACACGGTCTCCGTACCTGCCAGTGACTACAACTCAATCAAATTAGACATGGTCCGAGCTGGGTTGAACACTGAAAAGCAAGCGGGTAATGATATCCTGATGCAGGACATGGGGTTCGGTGTTTCTCAGCGTTTGGAACAAGAACGCCTTAAACTAAGTCGTGAGCTTCAACTCTCTACAGCCATAGAAGAAATGAAGCAAGTACGTAAAGCGCGTGTACTACTTGCATTACCTAAGCGAAGTGTTTTTGTGCGACATAATCAGGAAGCATCAGCTTCCGTTTTCTTAACACTAAGAATGGGGACTTCTCTTAAGCAGGAAGAGGTAGATTCTGTAGTAGATATGGTCGCAAGTGCGGTTCCAGGCATGAAGCCGAATCGAATTACAGTAACTGATCAGCATGGCCGTTTATTGAGCTCTGGCTCTCAGGACCCTGCGTCGGCAGCTCGCCGAAAAGAGCATGAATTGGAGCGCAAGCAAGAAGATGCCTTGCGTGAAAAAATAGATTCTGTACTTATCCCTATTCTTGGTTTTGGTAATTATACGGCGCAGGTGGATATTCAGCTTGATTTCAGCGCGGTAGAGCAAACTCGTAAACGTTTTGATCCCAATACGCCTTCTACTCGAAGCGAATACACTTTAGAAGACTACAATAATGGTAATGTGGTTGCAGGAGTCCCTGGTGCACTCAGTAATCAGCCTCCTGCTGATGCGTCTATTCCACAGGATGTTGCTCAAATGAAAGACGGTTCTTTATTTGGTCAAGGATCGGTACATAAAGAGGCAACACGAAATTTTGAACTGGATACAACAATTAGTCATGAAAGGCGTCAGACAGGTATTGTTAATCGTCAAACGGTAGCAGTGGCAATAAAAAATCGCTCAACAGTGAACCCTGATACAGGTGAAAAATCATATCAGCCTATTTCTGACACTGAATTGAAGTCAATTCGCGAAGTATTGATTGGCACTGTAGGTTTTAATGAAAGTCGTGGTGACTTATTGAACGTACTCAGTATGCAGTTTGCTGAACCAGAATCTGAAATCAAAGTGGACGTACCTATCTGGGAGCACCCGAATTTCAATGACTGGATGAGATGGTTAGCCAGTGCACTTGTTATCATTGTCATTGTTCTTGTGTTGGTTCGCCCTGCGATGAAGAAGCTACTCAATCCAGCTTCGGAAGACGACGACGATATGTATGGGCCTGATGGATTACCAATCGGTGCTGATGGTGAAACAAGCCTAATTGGCGGCGATATGGACGGTGGAGAGTTGTTTGAGTTTGGATCTACTATTGACTTACCCAACCTCCATAAAGATGAAGATGTGCTTAAGGCTGTTCGAGCTCTAGTAGCAAATGAGCCTGAACTCGCTGCACAAGTAGTTAAGAACTGGATGGAAGATGGCTAATGACGTAGCCCCTCAAGGTGAGGGTGGTGAAGAGAACACCATAGATATTGAGAGTGTACCCGGTGAAGAACGTGCCGCGATACTTTTGCTGAGTCTTAACGAAGAAGATGCAGCTGGAATTATTCGCCACCTAGAACCCAAGCAAGTACAGCGAGTGGGTAGTTCGATGGCTCAGGCAGCGAGCTTTAATCAGGAAAAAGTCAGTGTTGTTCACCGCGCATTCTTAGAGGATATTCAGAAATACACCAATATAGGTATGGGCAGTGAAGACTTCATGCGTAACGCATTAGTAGCTGCTCTTGGTGAAGATAAGGCTAACAACCTTGTTGATCAAATCTTACTAGGGACAGGGTCAAAGGGACTGGATTCACTGAAGTGGATGGACCCTCGCCAGGTTGCAACCATCATAATAAACGAGCACCCGCAAATTCAAACCATAGTGCTTTCCTATTTAGAACCCGATCAATCTGCTGAAATCTTGACGCAATTTGCCGAACGAGATGCCCTCGATTTGATTATGAGAATTGCAACACTAGAAGAAGTTCAGCCTTCAGCTCTAGCAGAATTAAACGAAATTATGGAGAAACAGTTTGCGGGTCAAGCTGGTGCTCAAGCAGCCAAAATTGGTGGTACTAAAGCTGCTGCAGAAATCATGAACTTTATGGATAACCAGATGGAAGGCATCATGATGGAACAAATCCGCGAGCAGGATGAAGATATGGCAACACAGATCCAAGATCTTATGTTTGTGTTCGAGAACCTTATCGAAGTGGACGACTCAGGCATTCAAAAATTGCTGCGTGATGTTCCGCAAGATGCCTTGCAACGAGCACTTAAAGGTGCAGATGATGCACTACGAGAAAAAATATTTAAAAATATGTCTAAACGAGCAGCAGAACTTATGCGTGATGATCTTGAAGCCATGGCACCAATTAAGGTATCGGATGTTGAAGCTGCTCAGAAAGAAGTATTGGCTGTCGCTCGTAAAATGGCTGACTCAGGTGACATTGTACTTGGTGGTGGCTCAGATGAATTCTTATAGTTTTGAACGTCAGGTGATATAGCAATGTCAGAGGAAAGAAAGCGTGGGTATCTACGTATAGAGGAGGGAGACCTAGCTCATAAGACTGAGTTGTGGGGTATGCCGGATTATTCATCGGATACTCGCACTCAAGCTAAAGATACAGCAATGAATTATGATCCTAGTTGGATGCCTGTTCTTCCTGAACCTCAGCAAGAAGCACCAAAAGAGCTAACAGCAGAAGAAATTGAGCAAATAAAGCAACAGGCCTACGAGAATGGTTTACTACAAGGCCAAGAAGCCGGCTTTACTCAAGGACATGAAAAAGGAAAAGAGCAGGGACATACCGAAGGCCATCAGCAAGGTTTTGACGTGGGTAAAGCAGAAGGAGTAGAGGCTGGACAAGAGCTGATTCAACAGCAAATTAGTACCTTTGTTAGCTTGGCCAACCAGTTTGCTCAACCACTGGAATTACTTAATGTTCAGGTTGAGAAACAGATTGTCGATATGGTGTTGATGTTAGTTAAAGAAGTGGTTCACGTAGAAGTTCAGACTAATCCTCAAGTGATACTAGATACCGTTAAACAATCGGTTGAATCACTCCCAATTTCAGGCCATTCCATTACACTAAAACTTCATCCTGACGATGTTGATATAGTCCGTTCTTCCTACGGAGAAGGGGAGCTAGAGTTCCGTAACTGGCTTATTGTTCCAGAGCCTGCTTTAAATCGTGGAGATCTACAAATTGAAGCTGGGGAGTCTAGTGTTAACTACCGATTAGAAGACCGAATTCGTAGCGTGCTTAAAAGCTTTTGTGGTGCAAACCATCATCAAGGTGGTGAATAATGTTAGCTCTGGAGCAGCGTTTATCAGATTATCAGACTGATGGCCTTACATGTCGCCCTGTAGCATCAGGAAAGCTGGTTAGAGTGATAGGCCTCACTTTGGAAGCTACTGGGTGTCGTGCTCCTATTGGTAGTCTATGCCAAGTTGAAACTATTCATGGCCATATGGACGCTGAAGTAGTGGGCTTTTCTGGGGATAATCTTTTTCTCATGCCAAGTGAGCAAATTACTGGGGTTTTGCCCGGAGCCAAAGTGACTCCGCTGACAACAGACTCAGGCTTACCAGTTGGTATGGAACTATTGGGTCGAGTAATAGATGGCGTAGGAAATCCACTTGATGGACTCGGCCCTTTGTACACAGAAAAACGGGCAACCTTTAGTTCGGAACCTATTAATCCTTTATCTCGTAAACCTATTTCGGAGCCTTTGGATGTTGGTATTAAAGCGATTAATGGGTTACTAACGGTGGGTAAAGGTCAACGTATTGGTCTGTTTGCGGGTTCCGGTGTTGGTAAATCTGTGACCTTAGGTATGATGACTCGCGGTACGACGGCTCAGGTAGTAGTGGTTGGTCTGATTGGTGAGCGGGGCCGTGAGGTTAAAGAATTTATCGAGGAAATATTGGGTGTGGACGGTCGTCAGCGTTCTGTTGTCGTTGCTGCGCCAGCCGATTCTTCTCCGCTAATGCGTCTTAAGGGTTGCCAAACAGCCTTGACTATAGCTGAATATTTTCGCGATCAAGGGCTAGATGTATTGCTACTGATGGATTCATTGACTCGTTTTGCTCAAGCTCAGCGAGAAATTGCTTTGTCTGTTGGTGAACCACCTGCGACTAAAGGTTATCCACCCTCTGTATTTGCTAAATTACCTGCACTAGTTGAACGGGCGGGAAATGGTAACCAAGAGTATGGGTCTATAACGGCTTTCTTCACCGTTCTTACTGAAGGTGACGATTTACAAGATCCTATTGCAGATGCATCACGTGCAATTCTCGATGGGCATATTGTCTTATCGAGAGAAATGGCAGATGCTGGACATTATCCAGCTATAGATGTTGAAAAATCGGTTAGCCGAGTAATGCCACAGGTAACAAACGAAGAACAAATGCTTATGTCGAAAGCAGTACGGCAGGTGCTATCCATATGCAGAAAAAACCAAGACCTCGTTTCTATCGGTGCATATAAAATAGGGTCCGATCCAGCTATCGATAGTGCATTTACACTCAAGCCGAGATTAGATAGTTATTTACAACAAGGTATGAAAGAAACAGTCCCCTTCGACATGAGTATTAGTATGCTGCGTAACCTGCTACAAGGGGAGGAGTAAGTTATGGATAATGCTGTCGTTTTTTTACTCGAACAATCTATCGCACGTGAGAATCAAGCGGTTCTTGCTTTAAGTCAAGCTAGGTCTGAATTACAAGACTATTATCAGCAATTGGAACAGATAGAACATTATCGTTTAGATTATTGTGAACAACTTGTAGAGAAAGGTAAACAGGGTTTGACGGCAAGTCAGTACATGCACCTGAATCGGTTTCTAACAACTCTCGATGAGACGCTATCTAAACAGAAGCAGGCTGAGCAACATTTTTTATCACAAGTAGAAAATTGTGAACAAAATTGGACTGAATGTCGAAAACAGCGTCGATCCTATGAATGGCTCATCGAGAAGAAGCGGCAAGAGAAAGAGCGAATACAGTATATACGAGAGCAAAAACAGATGGATGAGTTTACAGCTCTACAATTTGCTCGACGTCCGGCAAACTAGGATAAATAGCACACTGTTATTGCTATATATTTATGACTAATCGTCATTCTCTTTGTGTTTGGCGCACTTCTTGCTGGTAAAACATCATTAAATAATGCTGCGCCGCTGTTCATTGTTTTAATAATTAGCTGTGGCTGTTCTCTCAATTATATGTGAGTGCTCTGTTTATGAATGTAAATCTTAACCCAGTTTCAGATTCTTCTAAAGCGACGACGACTACTTCTCAGCCTAAAAATACTGAACAATCAGAAGGCTTTTTTTCTAAGTTGGCTGCATTTATTAAAGGTGAAGCTAGTGAGAAAACGTCCACAGACAAGGTAGCCACTGAATCATCTACAGAAGGTGAAGAAAGCACTAAAGTCATATTAGAACAACAGGTTAAACCCGAAGGAGAGCTTGGTGATGAGGAGCTTACTACTTTGGATAATAGTAGTAAGGCTGCGACTGAGTTAAAGGGTGAAGACATTAAAATTGATGCTGCAGTTTCTCCGGTAGCTAGTGGTAAAGTGTTGGCTGAAGACGTTATTATGGATGTACCTGATGAGGCTGAAAAGATAGTGTCTGAGAACGGTGAGCTCCTTGGACGGCTTAATGAAGCTAACAAAACATTGCTGCCAAAAGACGGCAATGGGTTGCCACCAATGATTGACAAAATCCAACCCCTTTCTAATGATATGGTGGAAACCACTCATTCAAGACTTAATGCAGACGCCGTACACCAGTCGATTGCGGAAAGTGATCTCGTTACTGCAGGAGGGAGTGATTTAGCCAATATCAAACGGGTTTTGCCTCAACAGGGAGTTTCAGAGCGACAGAGTATAGTTATCCCAGAAACGGCTCAACAATTTATTGAGTCTGAAGATCTGGTAAGCGACTTGCCATTAAAGCCAGGGATTAACCATCATATTCCTCCAGCCACTAATAGATCAATTAACGACAATATAGTCGGACCAAACAAAGTGGAACTCGCCATTAATACCGATATTGAGAGCCTCAAAATTCAGCTCAAGGCGCAGGGAATAACAGATGAAGAATTGGAGCAGATGGTTGAAGCTGTTAAATATAAGGCCATGTTAGAAAATGCTCCAATGCCTATTACTCCCGTTGCAAAAGCAGTCAATACTGAGTTACGGAAATTGTCTCCAACTCAACAGAAAAATACCATTAATGAAATGACGGTTAATTCTCAGGTTAATTCAAGTGACTCTATTGATTCACTGGCCGTAACTTCAGCCTCTGTCATTCCATGGTCTACACCGATTGATGAAATGACCGCCGATGAAATACCACTAAAAGTCGAATCGAAACATAAGGCGCAACAACATCATTTGGCCCAGACTGTTCCTCAAGCTTTGAATCAGTCAGCCATCAGCCATCAGCAAACGGTACAGAGCGTGGCTAATATCCCTTTTATAAATGACTTTCCTGTAAATTCATTACAACATGTTGCACCCGCTCCCGTTGTTAGTGAACAAGCCATGTTGAAAGCCGCTATTGGAGCCAAAGCAGCGGGTTCAATTGGTAAGTTAGCAAATACTGCTTCAAAGCAGGGAACCAGTCAAAATCAAGAAATTGGTTTAGCTCAACAATTATCCCAAGCTGCTGGGCAACAGAGCGTTAACACACAAACTCAAGCTCGTGTTGACCAAGCTTCAGCCCAGGCACCTATGCCATTAAATAGAGAAGCGGCAGGAGAGCAGGTTGCAGAGCGTGTCCAGATGATGATGTCGAAAAACCTCAAGAGTGTTGATATTCGCCTCGATCCCCCTGAACTAGGTCGACTCCAAATTCGTTTAAATATGGGAGGTGATGGTGCGGCGGTACATTTTACAGTAGCAAATCAACAAGCTCGAGATGTAATAGAACAATCCATGCCTCGTTTACGTGAAATGTTGTCTCAACAAGGAGTGCAGTTGGGAGATTCTTCTGTTCAGCAACAATCTTCCGGCCAACAACAAAACCGTTATGCTGGAAATGGGCCTGATAATGGTCAGGGTAACGGTAATCAACCTTTTTCTGGTGACGAAAACCTTGAACCAGACGTCAATCTTGATTTGAATGTCATAACAAAGCGTGATGGAATCAGTTATTACGCTTAAACTATAGAAAAGTAAGAAAAATAGAGAATCACAAATATGGCCGACGAAGAAATTGAAACAGAAGCACCCAAAGGTAAAGGCAAGCTGTTAGTTATCATCATCGCTGTTGTTGTATTGCTAGTCGGGGGAGGGGGAGCTGCATTTTTTTTGATGGGTTCAGATGAATCAGAAGATGCAGAGCAAGTAGTCCAGCAAGAGGTTGAGGTCTCCTCAGAGCCTGTCTCTTATGTCAATATTGCCCAGCCATTTCTTTTTAATGTTACGGGAGATACCAAAGAACGATTGGTACAAATAAAAGTCCAGTTGATGGTGCGAGGTTTTGAAAATGAAAATTTGGCACGTTATCACTCTCCGTTAATAGAAAGTTCACTACTGGGTACATTTGCTTCCGCTACTGTTGAGCAGCTTAGAAATGTTAATGGACGAGTAGATTTGCGAGAAAAAGCAACAAACGATATCAAAGCAAGTTTAAACCGTGCAGTAGGTGAGCCGGTAATTGAGCGTGTGTTATTTACTGATTTTGTAATACAGTAGGTGAATAGTGACTGATCTATTAAGTCAAGATGAGATTGATGCACTTCTCCATGGTGTTGATGACGTCGATGATGGTGGTGATGGTGGTGGTGGTGAAAAAGGCGGATCGTCAGTAGATTTCGATTTTTCATCACAAGACCGTATTGTTCGTGGTCGAATGCCAACATTGGAGCTGATTAATGAGCGTTTTGCCCGTCATATGCGGATTAGCTTGTTTAATATGCTTCGAAAAGCAGCCGAGGTATCAATAAACGGTGTGCAAATGATGAAGTTTGGTGAGTATCAGAACACACTTTACGTACCAACGAGTTTAAATATGGTACGTTTTAGACCACTAAAAGGTACTGCACTTGTTACCATGGAAGCTCGGTTGGTGTTCATATTGGTGGAAAACTTTTTTGGTGGTGACGGTCGTTATCATGCTCGAATTGAAGGTCGTGAGTTTACTCCTACAGAACGCCGAATTGTCCAGTTGTTGCTCAAAATCGTTTTTGAAGATTATAAAGAAGCTTGGTCTCCTGTTATGGGAGTAGAGTTTGAGTACCTCGACTCGGAAGTTAACCCGAGTATGGCCAATATAGTAAGCCCGACAGAGGTGATTGTTGTCAGCTCATTTCATATCGAAGTTGATGGAGGTGGAGGTGATTTTCATGTGGTAATGCCATATTCAATGGTCGAGCCGATTCGAGAACTTCTCGATGCGGGTGTTCAATCTGACAAGATGGAAACAGATGTTCGTTGGAGCAGTGCTTTACGTGATGAAATTATGGATGTTCCGGTTAACTTTAGAGTCAATTTGCTTGAGCAAGATATTTCACTTAGGGATCTGATGGAGATTCAGCCAGGTGATGTTATTCCGGTAACAATGCCTGAGAATGCAACTATGTTTGTCGAAGAGCTACCTACGTATAGAGTTAAAATGGGGCGCTCAGGTGAAATGCTTGCAGTACAAGTGTACGAAAAAATCAAACGCCCTGATGTCGTGAAAACCGATATTGCATTTTTGGGCAAGGACGTCATCTCCGAACTAGAAGAAGATGATGGTGAAATAGAAGATTAGTAAATAGGTAATTAGGTATGGAACCGACTGAAGATCAAAAATTGGCTGATGAATGGGCTGCAGCTTTGGGCGAAGATCCAGATGCACCTGAGGTGGATGTAGATGAGGTTATGTCTGCACAGCTTGATGAGCTTCAAGACACTGCATCACCTATCTCAGATGATGAGCGCCGCAAGCTAGATTCGATTCTAGACATACCCGTTACCATTTCTATGGAAGTCGGGCGATCAAAGATCAGTATTCGAAATCTACTGCAACTTAACCAAGGCTCAGTTGTTGAGCTTGAGCGCCTAGCTGGTGAATCTCTAGATGTTTTGGTTAATGGGACTTTGATCGCGCATGGTGAGGTCGTGGTTGTTAATGACAAGTTTGGTATTCGTTTGACTGATGTCATTAGCCAAACTGAACGAATCAAGAAATTAAGGTAAGGTATGATAAGTCTTTTGAACAGATTCAGTTGTTTGACTCTGTTAGTTATCTCACCTGCTGCTTTGGCTGAAGGGGCAGCTAGTGAGCAATTAGACTGGGTCACAACCTTTGGCTCTTTGTTATTTGTTGTGGCGTTTATCTTGTTTCTTGCATGGCTATTAAAGCGTATGCGAGTACCCTCTATGATCAACCAAGGTGGATTAAGTATTGTCCGTCAGCTTCCTGTTGGGACTCGTGAGAGAGTGGTGATTGTTCAAGCTGGTGAAGAACAGTTTTTAGTTGGAGTGACTTCACAGTCAGTGCAGCTCATTTCTAAGTTAGACACTCCCTTGAATCAAGATGAGCTTAATAAATCTGCGCTGGCCAGTTCCCCTTTTGCGACTCAACTAACCCAGATATTGAAGAAAAAATGATAAACACTAGCAGGTTGCTATCACTCGTACTGGCCTTTTTTTTGACAATGTTTTCAACGTTGTCTTTATCTGAAGAATCGCTCTCAACACCTATACCCAACAACGCAGCTCCGTCACAGGGTGTAACGGTATCTGCCATGGAGAAAGAGCAAGGAGCTGCGAGAACAATTGCATCGGGTAGTTTTTCTGGAGGAGGTGGAGGTATTCCCGCTTTTACCATGACAACTAACCCAGACGGTAGTGAAGATTATACGATTAACCTGCAGATTTTGGCGTTAATGACCATGCTAGGTTTTCTACCTGCTATGGTTATTTTGATGACTTCATTCACTCGGATTGTTGTTGTCATGTCGATTCTTCGTCAAGCTATGGGCTTACAGCAAACCCCCTCTAACCAAGTGATTATAGGCATAGCTATCTTCCTAACTTTTTTTATCATGTCACCTGTTCTTGACAAGATCAACAAAGATGCCATTCAGCCATACATCAATGAGAAGATAACAGCACGCAAAGCGTTTGACCTAGCTCAAATCCCGATGAAAGACTTTATGCTCAAGCAAACTCGCGTCAAAGACTTAGAAACCTTTGTCAATATAGCTGGGTCAAATGTTAGAAGACCGGAAGATGTGTCTATGGCTGTTTTAATTCCTGCTTTTATTACCTCAGAGCTTAAAACTGCTTTCCAGATAGGCTTTATGTTATTTCTACCTTTTTTAGTCATAGATTTAGTTGTGGCTTCAGTACTAATGGCTATGGGTATGATGATGCTATCTCCTATGATTGTTTCTTTACCCTTCAAATTAATGCTATTTGTACTCGTTGATGGGTGGAATCTGATTTTATCTACACTGGCTGGCAGCTTTGCCTTGTAGAAGGAGAAAAGCATGACACCTGAAGTATTTGTTGAGCTATTTAGAGATGCTTTATGGATGGTGCTGATTATGGTATGCGCCATTATTATCCCCAGCTTACTGATTGGATTAATCGTCGCTATTTTTCAGGCGGCGACATCAATCAATGAACAGACATTAAGTTTTTTGCCTCGTTTAGTGGTGACATTATTGGCTATGATGGTATTTGCTCATTGGATGACTCAGATGTTAATGGAATACTTTTTCTCAATAGTTGAACGACTGCCACAGGTTCTTTACTAAGGTGGGTGAGAGTGGAGTATCCAACTAACTTAGTATTGGATTGGATTGCGAATTATTTTTGGCCTTATACCAGAATCGCAGCCATGTTGATGGTGATGTCTGTCACTGGTGCTCGTTTTGTCTCAAATCGTGTTCGTCTTTATTTAGGCTTAGCAATAACGTTTGCTGTAATGCCTGCTGTCCCTACTGTACCTGATAATATTGAGCTGCTTTCCTTACAAGGGTTTATGACCGTACTTGAGCAGATCATTATTGGAGTTGCTATGGGCACGATTACGCAGTTTATGATCCAAACCTTTGTTATTCTCGGCCAAATTCTCGGTATGCAGTCGAGTTTAGGTTTTGCTTCTATGGTGGATCCTGCGAATGGCCAAAACACGCCATTACTTGGTCAATTATTTATGTTTTTAGCGACGATGTTTTTCCTTGCCACGGATGGACATCTTAAAATGATCATGTTGGTGGTGATGAGCTTTAAGTCATTACCTATTGGAAGTGGTTCGCTCAATACTGTCGACTTCAGAGAGCTTGCACTCTGGCTTGGCACTATGTTTCAAGTTGCATTGAGTATGTCTCTATCGGGCATTATTGCTTTGTTGACGATTAACCTTTCTTTTGGTGTGATGACCAGGGCTGCTCCCCAGTTGAATATCTTCTCGCTTGGTTTTGCATTCGCTCTTATTGTTGGTTTGCTACTGTGTTGGTATATCATATCAGGTCTGTATAGCCACTATGAGCTATTCTGGTTACAAGGTGAACAGCAAGTCTGTCGTTTTATTCGCTTGGATTGCTAGGAGGTTAAGATGGCAGAATCAGACGGTCAGGAACGTACCGAAGAGGCTACGCCCAAGCGATTGCAGCAAGCGCGTGAAAAAGGCCAAGTAGCCCGCTCAAAAGAATTAGCATCGGTTTCTGTGTTGGTTATTGGTGCAGTTGCTTTGATGTGGTTTGGGGAGTGGCTTTCACGCTCTCTTTTTACTTTGATGGAAAGATTATTCAATCTTTCTCGTGAAGAGATTTTCGATCTCGCAAAACTTTTCGATATTGCTTTTGGTGCTATGGGTGAACTGCTCTGGCCGTTGATCATCATTCTTTTAGTCCTGTTTATCGCGGCTTTAGCTGGTGCCGCTGGGATCGGGGGAATTAGTTTCTCAGTTGAAGCAGCTATGCCTAAGTGGTCAAAAATGAACCCTTTAAGTGGTTTTAAACGTATGTTAGGGCTGCAAAGTTGGGTCGAACTAATTAAATCTATTTTGAAAGTTATCTTGGTCTCTGGTGCGGCTTTTTATTTGATTAATGCGGCTCAAGAAGATTTGTTCCAGCTCAGTTTAGATGTTTACCCACAGAATATTTTCCATGCTTTGGATATCTTACTCAACTTTGTACTTTTGATTAGTTGTTCATTGCTAATAGTTGTGGCAATCGATATTCCATTTCAAATCTGGCAGCATGCGAATCAACTTAAAATGACTAAACAGGAAATCAAGGACGAATATAAAGAAACTGAAGGTAAGCCAGAAGTCAAAGGTCGTATTCGAATGTTGCAAAGGGAAGCAGCGCAGCGTCGTATGATGGCAGAAGTACCACAAGCTGATGTTATTGTAACAAACCCTGAGCATTTTTCTGTTGCATTGAGATATAAACAAGATTTAGATAAAGCCCCAGTTGTTGTGGCCAAAGGCAGCGATCATATGGCTTTAAAAATCCGTGAGATTGCCCGAGAACATGATATTTATGTGATACCAGCGCCTCCGTTAGCTCGAGCTCTATATTATTCTACTGAATTAGAGCAAGCGATTCCTGATGGCTTATTTACTGCTGTTGCTCAAGTACTAGCTTACGTATTTCAGTTAAAACAATTTCGCAAACGTGGTGGTCAGCGGCCAAACTTTAAAGCCTCCGATTTACCTATTCCACCACAATATAGAAAATAGCATTCACTGGTAGACTTATTTGTCTGGAACAGATAACAATACTAGCAAGGCTCCATTACCACCAAACTCCAATGGCGCTTGATGGAATGCCATAACGTCTGGGTGTTGAGCTAGCCATAAAGGCGTTTTTTGTTTGAGAATATGCTTGCCTATACCATGTTGAATACAGGCGCAACTGACTTCATTCTTAATACAAAAAGCGATCATTGCCCCCAATTCACGCTTTGCTTCGCTTTGAGTCATGCCGTGCATATCTAGAAAAACATCTGGAACATAAACACCACGCCGAAGTCGTTTAACTTCATACTGAGAAACATCATCACGAGCGTAACGAGTAGGGCCTTCTTCATTGAGCAATGGAACAAACTCGTCAGAAAAATAAAACTCAGTATCACTTGCTTCACGGGCTTGGCGAGTTATTTCTTTTTGCTTAGTGTTTTTTTTTGTTTGCTGGACTATGGTATCCTGACGTAACTTTTTAACGCCTTGTACTGCATCCTTAAAAAGGGCGAAATCGTCATTAATTTCGGTGTCTTTTTTACTCATTTGGTTATAGATACTTAAATAAAATGCTATTGGCAGTATTGTAGCGCTTTTCGGAGGCAATTTTGGATAAGATTTTTGTAGAAGAGGCGGTGTCTGAGTTACACACGCTTCAGGATATGATTCGCTGGACAGTGAGCCGCTTCAACGCTGCTAACCTTTTTTATGGACATGGCACCGATAACGCATGGGATGAAGCCTTGCAGCTTATTCTCCCTACATTGTATTTACCTATCGATGTTCCTCCGCATGCTTTGAATTCTCGACTCACTAGCAGTGAACGTTTACGTGTTGTTGAAAGAGTCGTAAAACGTATTAATGAACGGACTCCAACTGCTTATTTAACCAATCGAGCTTGGTTTTGTGGTTTAGACTTTTTTGTCGATGAAAGGGTTCTTATTCCTCGCTCACCAATTGGCGAGTTGATTCAAGCTGAGTTTCAGCCTTGGCTAATTGAAGAGCCCACTCGGATAATGGATCTTTGTACAGGTAGTGGATGTATTGCTATCGCTTGTGCCTATGCTTTTCCTGAAGCTGAAGTGGATGCTATCGATATTTCTTCAGATGCTTTGCAAGTCGCGGAACGAAATGTACAGGACCACGGCATGGAGCAACAGGTATTCCCAATCCGCTCGGACTTATTTAGAGATCTTACCAAAGAAAACTATGATTTAATCGTCTCTAACCCTCCTTATGTGGATGAGGAGGATATGAATTGTTTGCCTGACGAATTTACTCATGAGCCTGAACTTGGTTTAGCTGCTGGTACAGATGGTTTGAAGTTAGTGCGCCGCATTATTGCTAATGCACCGGATTACCTTACTGAAAAAGGAATTCTGATATGTGAAGTTGGTAATTCAATGGTGCATATGACGGATCAATACTCTCATATTCCATTTACCTGGATTGAATTTGAGAATGGTGGCCATGGTGTGTTTATGTTAACTCGGGAGCAACTACTTGAACATGCTGCCGAATTTTCCATTTACAAAGACTAACAATAGTCAGTCGTATCAATGAAAAGCGCCAAGCTAAATACAGCTTGGCGCTTTTGTATTGTTAAAAGCAAAATAGATCTGTTTAGGGGTTTACATCAATCTCTAATAAAGCGACTATGAAATCATTAACACTTATAGCGTAAGTTATTATTTACAGTTTGAGGTAGATGAAGCAATGGCAGGAAACAGTATCGGACAACATTTCCGTGTAACCACATTTGGAGAAAGTCACGGTATCGCGTTAGGTTGTATTATTGATGGATGCCCACCGGGACTAGATATTACGGAAGCAGATATTCAGATCGATCTTGACCGTCGTCGCCCTGGCACCTCCCGCTATACCACTCAACGCCGAGAGGCTGATGAGGTGAAAATTTTGTCTGGTGTATTTGAAGGTAAAACGACAGGTACATCAATCGGTTTACTGATTGAAAATACCGATCAACGCTCGAAAGATTACTCTGAGATTAAAGATAAGTTTCGTCCTGGACACGCAGACTATACTTATTACCAGAAGTACGGTATCAGAGATTATCGTGGAGGCGGTCGTTCCTCTGCACGAGAGACTGCAATGAGAGTTGCCGCTGGCGCTGTAGCAAAAAAATACCTTAAACAAGAATTTGGTATCGAAATACGAGCCTACCTTGCTCAGATGGGTGATGTTTCGATTGATTCGATTGATTGGGATGAAATTGAAAATAACGCTTTTTTCTGTCCAGACGCCAATAAAGTTGAAGCATTTGATCAATTAATTCGAGATCTCAAAAAACAAGGAGATTCTATTGGTGCGAAACTGCAAGTTGTCGCTACGAATGTACCTGTTGGATTAGGTGAACCTGTTTTTGACCGTTTAGATGCAGATATAGCACATGCCTTAATGAGTATTAATGCGGTTAAAGGTGTTGAAATTGGCGATGGCTTCGATGTTGTAAGCCAAAAAGGTAGTCAGCACCGAGATACTCTATCTCCTGATGGTTTTGGTAGTAATCATTCTGGGGGTGTCTTGGGTGGTATTTCTACAGGACAAGATATTGTCGCGAATATTGCCCTTAAGCCGACATCAAGCATTACAGTGCCAGGTGATACGATTACTAAGCAAGGAGAACCCACTCAGCTTATAACTAAAGGCCGACACGATCCATGTGTGGGGATACGTGCTGTGCCTATTGCTGAAGCTATGCTGGCAATCGTTGTTATGGATCATTTGCTTCGTCATCGTGGACAGAATCATGGGGTCAATACTGATACCCCAGAAATTTAACTAAAAACGGCTCCTTGAAGGGGCCGTTTTTAGTTTCTAAATACATTTAGTGAAGAGAGTTTTCACCTTCAAGGTGAAATGAAGGTAAGCGCCATTTGAAACGAACTGCGGCCATTCGTATCAGGTAACCGATCACTAATGTAGATATAGTTGCGGTGACATCATGCACTCCAAATTCAAGGAGGCTCAGATAAAGACCGGAGGATATAATCGCAACTGATGCATACAGTTCTCCGTGCAATACTAAGGGAGTCTGACGACAGATCAAATCACGTAATAGCCCCCCAAATACACCAGTGACCAGCGCGGATACTAGACATATTAATGCGTGGAGACCCATGCCCATAGCAACTTTAGTCCCTATAATACTGAATACTATTAATCCCAAGGCATCCAAACGTATGAATAATCCTTTGAATTTGATAATCCATCTGGCTAAGCCAGTTGTGACGATGCCAGCCACGCAAGTAATCGCGAGAAAATGAGGGTTTTCGACCCAGCCAAGTGGGTAATGTCCCAATAAAATGTCACGTACTGTCCCGCCACCAATAGCTGTTGCGCTGGCAACTAGCATAACGCCAAACCAGTCCATTTTTCGGCGACCAGCGCTTAATGCGCCAGTCATGGCCTCAGCCGTGATGCCAATGATATACAAAATACTTAATAACATTGTTTCACCTTATGTGACGAGTGAGAGGTAAATTGACTACTCTGAAAATAATCAATAGGATTTTAGTTTGAAATGTGATCTATGACGAATGATATTTTCTCACGATAAAATAGCATTTAGCATAAGTATTTCTAATGCAAATGAGGTAGATGTTGCAACTGAAAGCTAAAATGAGACAATATCTAGAATAGTATTTATAACAACGTCTGCTCTAATGAACCATCAATACCAAGATTTAATCAATATATTTAATGATACATTTCTACTTAAATACAACACTCGGTTAGAGTTGGGACTCGATGAGCCCGTTTACCTTCCTGCTGATGAGAGTAACCCTAACCATCGAATTCTTTTTTCTCGAGGATTTTATGCGTCAGCTCTGCATGAAATTTCTCATTGGTGTGTTGCTGGGCCCAAACGACGCCTTTTGGAAGATTTTGGCTATTGGTATGAGCCTGATGGCCGCACTGAAGCCTCTCAGACGGAATTTGAAAAAGTGGAAATACGTCCACAAGCGTATGAATGGATATTGTCTGTGAGTGCTGGTTTTCCATTTATAGTGAGCTGTGACAACCTTAACGGTGATTTTGAACCCGATAGATTGGCCTTTATGCGGAAAGTACACGAAGAGGTTGGTGGTATACTCGCTAATGGTTTGCCTTTGCGTATTCGTATGCTCTCCCATGCTCTCAGATGTTTTTATCATCAACCAGATATAGTTTATTCAATGTTTGAAGTAAAATAAAACCGAGCCATATATTATGGCTCGATTGTGTAGTTGTACCTAGTGTTCTTGAGATAATTACTGAATCAGCCAGGTAGTTTCGGCTTGGTTATTGTGGTTTAGTGTATAAACTAAAGGGTTTGTGTTGGGCTCCATTATGCTCACGACAGCGATCAATGATTCACAATGGTTAGGAACACGAAGTTGGTAGCTCCCAGTTCCAGACTGCAATGAAGCTTTAAGTAAACAGTTATCATAATTGATCGACTCGATGCCTCCGCCCGCATTATCGCAAACCGATATAAATACTTGAGAAGCTGCTAGATGTGGAAGAGAAACATCAATGTCAACATCATAAACAGACTCTAAATTATTGCCATAAGCAACTTGGACATCTTCTAATCTGGTTGAATTGGCTACTACCGCCGATGGAGAGCTAGCTGCACCACTACCGCCTTCACCACCACCGCCTCCTCCACAGCCAGAGATGGATATTAACATTGCAAACCCAAGCAAAAATTTTGTGTATAAGTTATGCATCATCCTTTCTCCTCTAATCTATGAAAATTTTGTCATTTTGGAAGCTTTCATACCAAGTTGGTTCTGTACGCCCACTGGCATCTTGAGCGTAATCGTCAAACTTATTATATGCTTCGAGAATGTTGACCTGTTCGTAAGGGTGCTGCCAAGAGGTTGGGATTTCAATTGCCCAAGGAAGCCCATTTTCATTATGATAGTGGGTATCACCACTTGATGCATCTACGCCGTATGACTTGTACCGAGTATCGAATTTACTAGTGGGTGATTGATTTTTGAGGTGTATCTCTAGACCTCTTCCAGGGTAGCCACCAGATACTTCATAACCAATTTGACTATAATAGTGTTCAGATGCGGCAAAGATGAACGGGTCATAGGGGAAGTTTGGCATAAGCGACGTATTAACTGCGTTGCTGAAAGAGAAAGTAAGGATCCAGCTCGGTCGGTATGATGTACCGCAGTTTTCTTGAGTTCTAAACATGGTACACGTTTCTGCTTCCCCCGCTTCCACAATATCTTTAAGGTCATCTTGAATTATAAAAACTGCATCAATCGTATCTGTTTCGAGAACTGTACTTGATTGCAGTTGATTGTTGACATAGAGCTGTACTGAGTCAGATTTTATGTCTTCTTTGACAACGTCAGGTAGGCGTATCGCAAAACCTGAATGGCTATCTCCACCAAGAGCGGCAAGTTTACCTTCGATTTTCATTCTAATTACCTGACCGTTAAGCTGGTATTCAGTGTATTTGACGTTCATCAGAACATCATTCATATCATAGTCACCACTCTTAGGGTATTGGTCTTCATATGCGAATGATGTGTATCCCCCTCCGCTTGGATAAAGCTCAGTGACGACACCGCTTTCAGTAATATCTACTTGGTAATCTTCTACTTCACCAGCGGGGACACCGCCTGTTGGGCCAATGCCTGAAGTGTCTGATATACGGAATCGAGCCCAAGTATCCCCTGCGACAGCCCAGGTTGGAACCGAGAAGAAGATGTCACTGGTTATATCAGCCATTGATTGATCAGCGATGATTTTCTCGCTTGATTCAAATACACCATCACGGTCAAAGTCAATCCAAGCATTCAGCACTGAGTTATCACTGGTCCCAGATGCTGAGGCTATGACTTTACTGGTTTGACCAACTTGAATAGGAACTGGGAACTGGATGCCATCATCATCATCTACACCATCTGAAGAGTCATCACTAAGTGGGTATGGGCTTCCATCTGTTTCGCCATCGATGACAGAGCCTAATTTCAGATCTGACATACCGTGGCGAGCACCTGATTCAGCGAAAGTTGTTTGATAGGTGTCAGGAGCATCGCCAAAGTCTGTAAATTGAGTCGGCTCAACGGGTGCTAGGGCACAGCGAGCGCCGTCATTGGAGCTACTTGAAGGGCCATAAGCGAAGAATTCAGCAGAAGAATTGGTGCCATTAATATCCACTTTAAATACGTAACCATTACTGTTGTTACTCGCATAAAAATTTCCATCAACGTCAAAGTAGACTGCGCCGAACGTTAGTTTATATCCGAGCGCGTTTTTATCGAGTAATTGATTTAACATTGTTGTTGTACCAGCATTGACATTGATTTCCCAAAGGTAACCGTTGGCGTCAATAGAATAAGCTAGCGCATTGTCTGGATGGAAGGCTAAATCAAAAATCGCGGGGTTGCCGAATCTGTTTGGAGGTGAGGAAAGTTCCATAACTAAGGTGTCTAAGTCAATTCGATATAAGCCATAATTTGGTCTGTATCCATACCAAGAATTTTCATCCAATGATACGTCACCAACATAGATAGAACTTGGGGTTCCAGAAGGTTTAGTAACGTCCAATAGTGTTTTAGTAAAGGTTGAATCAATGCGAGATAAAGAAGCCGTGCCATAATCCCAGCCGTAAATGAAATCATCATGTTTGCTGTATCCGACCCCATTTAATTTTGATGCCCCAAGGTTAGAATCTAATGTGATGTAGCTACCCACATCAATACTTACACCATAAGACACTGGAGTTCCCGATGGATTTTGAAATAAAAAGGCTTGTGTTGGGCATGAGGTAAAAGGTGTTTCTGCAGCTAAATCCATACTGTGACTAGCTGCAATGACAAGTAGGGGAATGTGCAGCATCAAAGGCTTTATTCTCATTGGGAACTCCTCGCTAAACTGACTCAATATCCTCTAATAAGCACACTGCGTGCCAAAATGTGAGACCTTGAAATTGCAAGGGTTTGCGTTGAAATTCTCAATGTGAGAAGCTTGTCATTCTTTTTGAGAAGCAAACTGATTAGGCATTAGTGCAATATGATTATTGAATTTGAAGAGCAGCTACTAGAACTGATTGACGTACGCATTTCTACGGCGTCTGATGACGAGTTATTTGCTGGGGGCTATTTACGTGGTCATATATCCTTGTCAGCGGCTACATGTGAAGAAGAGGGTATTAATGATGTGGAGGAGCTGAAACGGCGTGTACAAGCAAGTTTGGATGAAGCTCGCTCTGAATTAACACCCGCAGATCGGACAATTGTCAGCGATCTTTGGGTCGAGTTGGTTAATCATTCTTAAGACATCGCCATTTAAATAGTCGTTTGTCATTTGTTCGAAATTTTTGAATGTTCTGTTGTGCTTTTTATACTTGTTGGATCTGAAGGCTGTCGATATTCTTTATCTCACATAGTGAAATACAACGAGGTACTTGGTTATGAAAATTGTCGCTTTTGGAGCATCGACCAGCTCGACATCAATTAATGAGACACTAGCGATCTACGCTGCAAATATGATCGAAGGTGCGCATGTTACTGTACTAAACCTTAATGATTATGATGTTCCGTTGTTTAGTGAAGATAAGGAAAAAGAAATCGGTCAGGCGGATAGGGCGAAGGCATTTCTTTTAGATATTGCTCAAGCTGATGCACTGGTTATTTCTTTTGCGGAGCATAATGGTTCTTATACCGCGGCCTATAAAAACCTATTTGATTGGGCGACACGTATTGAGCGCAATGTTTTTGCTAATAAACCAGCTGTATACCTTTCTACTTCTCCAGGTCCAGGTGGTGCTGCGAGCGTATTGGCGGCAGCTACTGGGTCAGCCCCTTATTTTGGCGCGCAAGTAAAAGCATCTCTATCTATTCCCAGCTTCTACGATAATTTTGACCTAGGGCTGAAAAAGCTGACTAATCCTTCATTGAATGAAGAATTAAAATCTGCGGTTTTGAAACTCAGTTGAAATTAGAAATACTCTTATATTCATTTATTGATATTGACTTTAGTTGGGACTCATAAAGAGTAGAGTCCCACACATAATGTACATATATTAGTAAAATGCTCACCCATCGTTGATTGGTTTGCCTTTTCTGAGTTTTCTTACCCACATTCGACTTGGGTGCAATTCTTCTAACACATCAATTGGCAAAGGAAGAGGATCGCCACAAATCTGCGATGCGAGTGTTTCCGCTAATAGAGGAGAAGAGGTCAACCCACGAGAGCCTAGCCCAAGCATGCAAAAGAGGTTGGTATGATGCGGAACATCCTCAACGTTTATTGCTTTAGTCTTTACTAAATCGCGATAAACAAGTTTTGTTTTCTCTAGATCGCCGACGTTTCCTATGAAGGGTAGATGGTCTCTGCTGACACAACGAATACCCTGGCGCGATAGGTTTTCTGAGGTATCAACTTGTTGAGGCCAACTTTGGTTCACAACACATTTTCGTAACTTGTTAGCATTATCCTGCTGTGCAATAGGGTCAAAGATATTGTCGAGATTTTCTCTATCATAGCTAGCACCAATGCAGTGATGGCCGTTGTTTAGATTGACTGGAGTTAAATAGCCATCATAACAAAGAACGTTTTTTAATCGACTTAAATCATTTGTTGTGGGTACATGGCTGATTTGGCCTTTAACTTGGCCGAGAGGAATGGACTGAGTTTGCTTGAGTTCACCGAATAGGTGCCCATTAGCAACTACAACAGTTTCATGAACGAATGTTTGCTCATTACTTTTTATAGTCCAGCTAAATTTATCCTCATTTATGGCAATATCATTTATTTTTGTATTGAAGTGAGCTGTAAACATTGGATGCTGTAATAATTCTTCAATCAGCCCTTGTGTAAGCTGTGCAGGGCATAACCAGCCACCTTGTGGGTAGTGAACGCTATCAACTTCGACAGGTAATCCAACGTTTTCATCTGTTTGTTTGGAATTGCGATATTGTACGAGATCAGGAGTGAAATTGGCACTGAGCATTCGCTCTAGCTTAGCTCGTGATTTTTCGTTCCACATTAATTGAGTGACACCGCACCAGCTATGATCAAAAGATACAGATTGTGCAACTTGTTCTATGAATTGACGAGCAAATAGAAAGGCTGGTGCGAATACTCTTGAAACACCTGTGTGTGAGCCATTAAGTAAAGGGTATAAAGCACCTTGGCGATTACCAGATGCGCCTTGAGCTGGTTTTGAATCCTGGCAATATAAAGTGACCTTTTGTCCTCTACGAACGAGTGTCTTTGCCAGTGTTGCACTGGCAATTCCTCCGCCAATAATTGCAATGGATTGGGAAGAGTGACTTTGGCTACGATGAAACCAAGGCTTATAGTTCGTGTATGGTTTTTTATGTACCATATAACCAGCTATCATATCTCGCTTAGTGCCAAAGCCTTTAACTTTTTTCATTGTAAATCCAGCTTCTATTAGCCCTCGCCTAACAAAGCCGGCAGCGGTGAAAGTGGCACATGTGCAGTCTCGTTTGGCGAGTTTCGCCATGTTATCAAATAGTGTCTGACTCCACATATCGGGGTTTTTGCTTGGTGCAAAACCGTCTAAGAACCACGCATCAATCATTCCGTTTTTATTGACGGGGACTTTAGGCATGCAATCTTTTATATCGCCAAACCATAGGTCAAGCGTAATCGCACCATCTGCAAGAATAATACGGTGGCATTCTGGAACAGCTATGGGATAATGCTGGTGTAGTTGTCGAGCATATTGCTCTAGTTCTGGCCAAGCTGTATGCGCTTTGATCAAGTCTTCTTGGCTAAGAGGGTATTTCTCAAAACTCACAAAATGCAGCTCTTTTAGTGGCGCATTTGGGTTTTGACTTCTAAATTGTTCAAACCATTGCCAAACGGCAAGGAAGTTCAAACCTGTACCAAAGCCTGTTTCTCCTATGACAAAACGGCGCTGGTCATAATCTTGCCATCTTTGGAGTAGATTATTTTGTTGGAGGAAAACGTAGCGTGTCTCTTCAAGACCATTAACGTTGGAGAAATATACATCATCGAACTGGTCTGACACTGGAGTACCTACAGCGTTCCAGCCCAATTGAGCATTGGTAATTGAGGTCATAATGTGTGAATTTTTGTGATGATTACAATAAACTTATATCGATTGTACGGTTTTCAGGGAAAGCTGACCACTTTTCATGAACAACTTAGTTATTATCTAGCTGATTTTTGAATTATAGGAATGTCATAATGAAACGAGTCGTAATCACCGGTATGGGTATTGTTTCAAGTATCGGTAACAACGTCGAAGAAGTTTTAGTGTCTCTTAAAGCGGGTAAATCTGGTATTACTGCCTCTGAGCAGTTCAAAGAACAAGGTCTACGCTCACAAGTCTGGGGTGATTTAAAAATTAACCCAGCAGAGTCTATCGACCGTAAACAGATGCGCTTTATGGGTGATGCGGCTGCATATGCATACCTATCGATGCAGCAAGCAATTCAAGATGCAGGCTTAACTGATGAGCAGGTGTCTAATGACCGAACGGGGATCGTTGCAGGTTCTGGAGGTGCTTCTGCCTTGAATCAAGCTTTGGCCGTTGACACTATGAGAGCAAAAGGTGTTAAACGAGTCGGTCCATACATGGTACCACGGACCATGTCATCTACTGTTTCGGCTTGTCTTGCAACACCATTTAAGATTCGTGGCGTTAACTATTCTATGAGCTCTGCGTGTGCAACTTCTGCGCATTGTATCGGGCATGCGATGGAACTTATCCAACTTGGTAAACAAGATATTGTATTTGCGGGTGGTGGTGAAGAGCTAGATTGGTCACAAACTATGATGTTTGATGCTATGGGTGCACTATCAACTAAATATAACGAAACTCCAGAAAAAGCATCACGCACTTATGATGCTGATCGAGATGGTTTTATTATTTCTGGCGGTGGCGGTATGCTTGTTGTTGAAGAGTTGGAACATGCTTTGGCTCGAGGTGCGAAAATCTATGGCGAGATCGTGGGCTATGGTGCGACTTCTGATGGCTATGACATGGTTGCTCCTTCAGGTGAAGGTGCTGTTCGTTGTATGAAAATGGCTATGCAAGATGTAGATGGCGTGGATTATGTCAATACCCATGGTACTTCTACGCCTGTGGGCGATGTTAAGGAACTTGGAGCTATCCAAGAGCTATTTGGCAATGATAGCCCTGCTATATCCGCAACTAAAGCGATGACAGGTCATGCTTTGGGTGCTGCTGGTGTCCATGAAGCTATCTACTCAACTTTAATGCTGGATAACAACTTTATCGCACCGAGTATTAATATTGAAAGTTTAGATGACGCTGCGCAAGGCCTAGATATAGTAACAGATATGCGCGAAGCCGAGTTGACAACCGTAATGTCAAACAGCTTTGGTTTCGGCGGAACAAACGCGACTCTAGTGATTAAAAAATATCAAGCGTAATACTGAGGTTGTGAAAGACCTTTAGATATACTGATTTTTGCTACTGTGCCCAGCTTATGTTGGGCATTTTCTTTGTTACCTTGGTTAGTTTTTCTTTTTGAAATTTAGCTAATACTCGACAGGCACAATGCTTTTTTGCACAATCGTGTCATTTTTAAAAATAATTTTGTTAACCTATGAAAATACTAATAGATGAAAATATGCCTTATGCTGAGCAGCTGTTCAGTCAAATAGGGGAAGTTATTTTAAAGCCGGGTCGCACATTAATAGCAGATGACCTAGTTGATATTGATGCACTAATGATTCGCTCCGTGACGAGAGTCAATGAAACTCTATTAGCTAAAGCGAATAAACTTCGATTTGTTGGTACCGCAACAGCCGGTATGGATCATATTGATAAGGTTCTACTAAAAGAAAAAGGTATTTTCTTTACCGCTGCACCGGGGTGTAACAAGGTGGGTGTTGCTGAATATGTTGTTAGCGTAATTATGGTGCTAGCGCAGCAGTATGGTTTCTCTATTTTTGACAAAACGGTTGGCATTATTGGAGCTGGTCAAGTTGGTAGTTATTTGCAGCAGTGTCTAGAAGGCATTGGGATTAAAGTGATTATAAATGATCCTCCTAAAGAAGGTGCTGGTGATTCTCGTACATTTACTTCTTTTAACCTGCTACTTGAACAAGCTGATATCATTAGTATCCATACTCCAATTGTTCATGATGGTGAATATCCTACTCACCACCTCTTCGATCAAGATGTTTTGGACAAGTTACGAGGAGATCAAATTTTAATCAATGCTGCTAGGGGACCTGTGATCGACAATACTGCTCTGAAAACTCGCTTATACAAGCAAGATGGCTTTATTGCGGCCCTTGATGTGTTTGAATTTGAGCCGGAGGTTGATATGGACCTTCTGCCTCTGCTAGCATTTGCGACTCCTCATATTGCAGGGTATGGCCTTGAAGGTAAGGCCCGTGGTACAACAATGATTTTTAATCGTTATTGTGAGTACTTGAATAATAATTTATGTGCGCATGAAAATGAGTTGTTACCTAAAGCGCCTGTATCAGAATTAATACTGGAGAGGGCGTGGGATGAAACAACGTTGCATAACTTGACGCAGCTTATCTACGATGTACGCAAAGATGACTCCTTGTTTCGGCGTGAGATTGGCAATAATGGCGCTTTTGATAGGATGCGTAAAAACTATTGGGATCGTAGAGAATATAGTGCACTGACGCTACGAGGCAATAAAGAAACAAATCTTCGGCCACTAGCAAAATTAGGTTTTCAAATTGAGGTAAGTTAATGAGTCAACAATATAATGTTGCCGTTTTAGGCGCTACTGGTGCGGTAGGTGAAACTATTTTGGAAGTTCTTCAGGAACGAAAGTTTCCTGTTGGTGATATTTTCCTTTTGGCAAGTGAGCGTAGCGAAGGGAAAACGTACCGCTTTAATGGAAAGACGGTAAAAGTGGAAAATGTTGATAGTTTTGACTGGTCTCAGGTTCATATCGGTTTGTTTTCCGCTGGTGGTGAGCTTTCTGCTAAGTGGGCTCCAATTGCAGCGGATGAGGGGGTCATTGTTATTGATAATACCTCTAACTTTCGATATGACTATGATATTCCACTAGTTATACCTGAAGTTAACCCTGAAGCTATTGCTGAGTTCCGTAATCGTAATATTATCGCGAATCCCAATTGTTCGACAATTCAAATGCTCGTAGCCTTAAAGCCAATTCATGATGCGGTTGGTATAGATCGTATCAACGTTGCGACGTATCAGTCAGTTTCAGGAGCGGGCAAGCCGGGTGTTGATGAGCTTGCAGGTCAAACGGCAACATTGCTTAACGGGCTACCTGCAGAAAATGAGCAATTTTCGCAGCAAATTGCTTTTAACTGCCTTCCTCAAATAGATTCATTTATGGACAATGGTTATTCCAAAGAGGAAATGAAAATGGTGTGGGAGACGCAGAAGATTTTTAATGATTCGTCTATCATGATTAATCCGACTTGTGTACGTGTACCAGTGTTTTACGGTCATGCTGAAGCTGTCCACATTGAAACTCGCGCTCCAATAGATGCTCAGGATGTCATAAATCTACTTGAACACACTGAAGGGGTGGAAGTTTTTCATGGTGAGGACTTTCCCACACAGGTTCGCGATGCTGGCGGTAAAGACCACGTGATGGTTGGACGTATTCGTAATGATATTAGTCACCACAGCGGTATCAATTTATGGGTGGTAGCAGACAATGTTCGTAAAGGGGCAGCCACTAACGCTGTGCAGATCGCCGAAGTGCTGGTTCGTGATTACTATTAATAGAGTAGATTTCATTTCGCTCGGTTAATCAGATTAATTTCACTAGCAAAGCCTGACGTTTACGTGAGGCTTTTTTAATCGAATTTACAAAATTAGCTAGATATTGATGCGAATATGGCGCTAGCAACACATTTTTTATCTATGCGCCTATAGTTTTAGCGTGTTTATCCGATATATTTAACAGATCATTACAGTAAAATTTATAGAGCACATAGCTGAGCCTTCTATGCTTCGAATTTTTAAGTGTCTATTGCTACCAGTTGCATTGGTGGCCGTGACTCAGACATCGATTGTTGGTGCAGAGAGTATTCGTTTAACGGGACCGACTGGTGAGTTGCAAGCTTCACCTCGTTATTCTGACTCTGCGCCTCAACAAAGGCGTAATATTAATGAGCCTTCGCGTTTTTACGGGCCTACCTCCTCGCAGGAAACTCTTTGGTCTATTGCGAGTCGTTTACGTCCTTCAGCTAGTGTTACTGTCCAGCAAACGTTGCTAGCCGTTTATCAATTGAATCCACAAGCTTTTGCTAATCAAAACATCCATGAATTGATACCAGGCAGCACGCTTCGAATACCGTCACTTGCTCAGGCTCAAAGCGTCTCTACTCAAGGAGCGGTCAACATAATGGCCGCACACCAAGCGCGTTTATCTGGCAATAGTGCTCCAGTTGCTAGTCGCTCACAGCCTCAAGAGGCCCGAGTAGTTCCAAGTGAGATGATTCCAAATGAACAGATTCAAGAGACAAGTCAAAAGCCAATGGCTGCTGAAGACTCTGTAAAACCTAATAGTAGTTTGGAAAAAATTGTCCAAAAAGAACATAAACATCAAGTGAGTTCACTAGAAAAACAACTTGAAAATTCTGAAGGTGATTTACTTGCTCTAGAAGAAAAAAATCATAAGTTAAGACTCATGTTGGCTGACGTTCAGTCTGAAGTTGATGTACTCAAGGATGAACTTGGTGATGAGTCTCGTATTCGTAGTGAAGTTGAAAAGCTTATAGAAGCTGAACGTGAGAGGTTAGCAGAGGAACAAAGGCTAAAACCTTCTGCATTGGATGATTTACTTTCAAGTACAGCCTTCGTTGCTGTAATGGCTATAATACCCGGCTTGTTGATTGGCCTGGTGGTCATGATGTTACTTGGCCGCCGTAAGAATGAAACGACAGAGCAACAGCCAGTCACTACTGAACAGGCCCCTGAGTCAGTGACCCAAGCTACACCAGTAGCTCCCCCACCTATAGATGAAAATGTTGAGGATGAACTCTTATTAGATGACGATTTATTTGGTGAATCTTCTGATGATGACCAGCTTTTTTCGGATGAGATCGAAGATGAAAGCTCAGATGAAGAAGATGTATTTGCTGATCTTGAAGAAAATGATCTCGATTTTAATCTCGACGGTGAAGACGGTGAAGATCCATTTGCCGGTATTGGTGATGACGGTGAGTTAGACGAATCTCTAGCAGACTTGGATGAAAAACCTGATGACGAAGCTCTAGATGAGGTTGTTGGAGACGGCAATGAATTTAATTTATCTGATGATACCGATGATATATCTCAGAATGAATTGGATTCATTGTTAGCTGATGATGGTGAATCAGAAGACTTAGGGACCGATGAATTAGATCAATCTTTGTTAGATGATTTATTTAATGAGAGTGATTCTGGAGATGACTTAGATTTTGATTCTCTACTCGATGAATCTGATGATGAGGAAAGCAGTGATGTCGAATTACCCGGTGAAATAGACCTGCTAGATGAAGCTTTGGTTGAAGATTCTGTAGATGTCTCGGACGAGAGTACAGATTTACTGGATGAACTGATTGATGAAAGCAGTGATGTCGAATTGCCCGGTGAG
>NZ_JAHKPM010000032.1 GCF_018860525.1 Vibrio hepatarius | reverse complement strand
AATTCCTATGAATTAGTCGAAGATCTTAGCAACAACACCAGCACCTACTGTACGGCCGCCTTCACGGATCGCGAAACGAAGACCATCGTCCATAGCGATTGGTGCAATTAGCTCTACAACCATCTTGATGTTATCGCCTGGCATTACCATCTCTACGCCTTCTGGTAGTTCGATGTTGCCCGTTACGTCCGTTGTACGGAAGTAAAACTGTGGACGGTAACCTTTGAAGAATGGCGTGTGACGACCACCTTCATCTTTAGACAGTACGTATACTTCAGACTCAAACTTAGTGTGTGGAGTGATTGAACCTGGCGCCGCTAGTACTTGACCACGCTCTACTTCATCACGCTTAGTACCACGTAGAAGTGCACCAACGTTCTCTCCCGCACGACCTTCGTCTAGAAGTTTACGGAACATCTCAACACCTGTACAAGTCGTTGACGTTGTTTCTTTGATACCAACGATTTCTACTTCGTTACCTACGTTTAGAATACCACGCTCAATACGACCTGTTACTACTGTACCACGTCCTTGGATTGAGAATACGTCTTCGATTGGCATTAGGAATGGTAGATCGATTGCACGCTCTGGCTCTGGAATGTAAGAATCTAGAGCTTCTGCTAGTTCAACAATCTTCGCTTCCCACTGCTCTTCACCGTTTAGAGCTCCTAGTGCTGAACCTTGGATAACTGGTAGGTCATCACCTGGGAAGTCGTACTCTGAAAGCAGTTCACGTACTTCCATTTCTACTAGTTCTAGTAGCTCTTCATCGTCAACCATGTCACATTTGTTCATGAATACGATGATGTATGGGATACCAACCTGACGACCTAGTAGGATGTGCTCACGAGTCTGTGGCATTGGGCCATCTGTTGCAGCAACAACTAGGATACCACCGTCCATCTGTGCAGCACCTGTGATCATGTTCTTAACATAATCCGCGTGTCCTGGACAGTCTACGTGTGCGTAGTGACGTGATGGAGTGTCGTACTCTACGTGAGAAGTAGCGATTGTGATACCGCGCTCACGCTCTTCTGGAGCGTTATCGATCGATGCGAAGTCTTTCGCAACACCGCCGTACACTTTAGCAAGAGTTGTACAGATTGCAGCAGTTAGAGTGGTTTTACCGTGGTCAACGTGGCCGATAGTACCAACGTTTACGTGCGGTTTCGTACGTTCAAATTTTTCTTTAGACATGAGTTGTCCCTCTAGGTACGGATTGAGGTGGCTTTGATGACCACGCAACCAAAAAGTATTGGTGATAAAGTATATATCAAAAGGAAAAGTTTGCTTTTAGAGCTGGTGCTGATAGGCAGACTCGAACTGCCGACCTCATCCTTACCAAGGATGCGCTCTACCACCTGAGCTATATCAGCACTCATAATAGAGTGGAGCGGGCAGCGGGAATCGAACCCGCATCATCAGCTTGGAAGGCTGAGGTAATAGCCATTATACGATGCCCGCAACGCGTAACTCTGTGAGCTATTCCTAAATAATATGGTGGGGGGGGACGGATTCGAACCATCGAAGGCAGTGCCGGCAGATTTACAGTCTGCTCCCTTTGGCCACTCGGGAACCCCCCCAAATTTTCAAACCATTATAAACAAAAAAAATATAATGGTGCCGACTACCGGAATCGAACTGGTGACCTACTGATTACAAGTCAGTTGCTCTACCTACTGAGCTAAGTCGGCATAAGTGGAGCGCATTCTAGTGAAGGATGCGCTACCTTGCAATAGGTAAATCAAAAAAAAACGTTTTTTTACTGGGTTTACGGTTGTTTGTTGAAAATTCGAGCAAACAAGTCGCTAAAATAACCTATTTTCGCCCCTTATGTTTGGCAATTCGCTTAGGTTATTGTATTTTCGCAGCTCTTACCGCGAACCTCAGTTAGGAAGACTATGACTCCATATCTCTCTTTTACTCGCCAGCATTGGGCAGAATTACGTAATTCTGTGCCCATGACACTTTCTGAGCAAGATCTCATTGAGCTACAGGGTGTGAATGAAAGCCTAACTATGAAAGAAGCAGTTGAAATATATCTACCACTTTCTCGTCTACTTAACTTATATGTAGCAGCAAGGCAGAGTCGTAACTCCGTACTCAATAACTTTCTTGATAACTCAGAAAAGGCGCCACCTTTTATCATTGGAGTTGCAGGAAGCGTCGCGGTAGGAAAAAGCACAACGGCACGGCTACTTAAAGAGTTACTCTCTCGCTGGGATAATCACCCCACAGTAGAGCTCGTAACAACAGATGGATTTCTATACCCAACCAAAGAATTAGACGATAAAGGAATCCTACACCGAAAAGGCTTCCCTGAATCTTATGATATTAAACGTCTTATCGAGTTTGTATCCGATGTCAAAGCGGGTAAACCTAACCTAAAAGTGCCTGTGTACTCACATATCACATACGATATTACTGACGATGTTAAAGTCGTCGATCGACCTGACGTACTTATTATTGAAGGACTTAATGTATTACAAAGTGGAATGGACTACCAAGATGATCAGCATAGAGTGTTTGTCTCCGATTTTCTTGATTTCTCTCTGTATGTAGATGCTGAGAGTAATGTTATTGAGCAGTGGTATGTTGAACGTTTTCTCAATTTCCGCTTAGGGGCCTTTACTGAACCTGGATCTTTCTTTAGTCATTATACAAAACTCAGTGAGCAAGAAGCGACAGAAGAAGCGCATCATGTCTGGCGATCCATTAATGGCATCAATCTTAGAGAAAATATATTCCCCACAAGAGGACGAGCCCAGCTCATCTTGAAAAAGGGGCAAGACCACACGGTAGAAGAAATCTTGCTAAGAAAGTAGCTAATCAAAAAGGACTAGGGTTGCCCATTTTTGCCACCCTAGTTTAAAAGCCATATAGTCAGCCATCGCCAGAGTTAATCCCATTTTCACTCAAGCTAGTTGAGTACTTTTTGAAAACATTCCCGATCCATATCTCGGATATTAATTGTTAAACTATGTACTTCTCCAGCCTGCGCTTGAAGAACTTCCATTAACTGACACGATAGCTGCTGTTTTTGTTGTTGCGTTCTTCCGTCAAGTAAATCAAAACTAACGTGAATAAAATCCTCATTATTACCTGTATCGCCTATTAACCAATCCTGGCAACGGAAAGAGCGAGATTTTACCGATTCAGCATCAAACAAACCGCAGCTAAGTGCCACATGATGCAAAGATTTAAGAAGATTTCTTACATCCACCACTTTCTCTACAGTATGAGCGTATTCCATGACTAAATTAGGCATAGTATTCCTTAGTAAGTTTTAAATATACACAAGCCATATAACTATGACGGTTGCGATTTATTGTTCCAAAAACCAATAAACACTATCAGCTTCAATTTATAATGCCGAGGTTACTACACATAAACTGCTTCATAGATCACTTACGCCAAGCCAATAAGTCATGACGCTAATCATGATCTCGCTAGTTTTATCTGTTATATTCTTACGAAGATTTTTTACATTAATTTATTAATTACGGAGATATTCCTATGCGTCGTCCTGTAGTCATGGGTAACTGGAAGCTTAATGGTAGCAAAGCGATGGTGAATGAGCTGATAACTGGCCTAAACACCGAACTTGAAGGCATCGACGGTGTTGATGTGGCTATAGCTCCACCAGCACTTTATATCGATCAGGTAGAAAAACTGATCGCACAAGGAACTAACAACATCATCCTAGGTGCACAAAATGCCGACCTTAATAATAGCGGTGCATTTACTGGTGACATGTCTCCTGAAATGCTCAAAGACTTTGGTGCCACTCATATCATTATTGGTCACTCAGAGAGACGTGAATACCATAATGAATCAGACCAATTCATTGCCAAGAAATTTAACTTCTTAAAAGAAAATGGCCTTAAGCCAGTTTTTTGTATCGGCGAATCCGAATCTCAGAATGAAGCGGGTGAAACAGAAGCAGTTTGCGCTCGCCAAATCAATGCCGTAATCGATACGTATGGCGTTGAATCATTGAACGGTGCAATTATCGCATATGAGCCAATTTGGGCTATCGGTACAGGTAAAGCGGCAACTGCTGAAGATGCACAACGTATCCATGCATCCATTCGTGCTCTTATTGCAGAGAAAAATTCTGCTGTTGCTGAGCAAGTCATCATTCAATACGGTGGTAGTGTCAAGCCAGAGAATGCACAAGCTTATTTCTCTCAACCAGATATCGACGGTGCACTTGTCGGTGGAGCATCACTTGATGCTAAAAGCTTCGCTGCCATTGCTAAAGCCGCTGCAACTGCGAAAGCATAGTGCTTTAATTTATAAGATAAAGGTCAGTATCTACTGGCCTTTTTTGTGTCTTGTTCCTCAATCAAGTATCCTACCCTTTTCTTCGTCCATTAGAGCTGTTGTTCGAGATGCAAGATAAGCATGGCCTGCTAACTGGCCCTATCCCACAAGTGCTCAGACAGATGACCATTCCGATGATATTCGGCATGATTTCTATTCTAATGTTTAATTTAGTAGACACTTTTTTTATTTCTTTATTAGGTACTAAAGCGCTAGCATCAATTAGCTATACCTTCCCTGTTACCTTCGCTCTAAATTGTATTACCATGGGTATAGGTGTCGGTCTATCAACGATCATTGCGCATCTGCTTGGTCAAGATAAAACGGTGGGCGCTGCCCGCTTTGCAACTCATGGTGTATTACTTGCCGTAGTATTAATTACCATCACATCTGGGTTAGGCCTCGCAACTATCCACTCGTTATTCACTATGTTGGGCTCTCCCAAAGAACTACTACCTTTAATTGATCAGTACATGCATGTCTGGTACCTCAGCATTCCACTACTGGTTATCCCTATGGCTGGTAACAGTGTGATACGAGCAACAGGAGATACCAAAACGCCGGCCAAGATCATGATACTCGCTGGTATCATTAATGGTGTACTCGATCCTCTATTTATATTCGGCTGGGGGTCTTTTCCTGAGCTTGGCATTCAAGGGGCTGCAATTGCCAGTGCACTAAGCTGGTTAGGTGCATGTATTTGGTCATTGTATATTCTCATCCGGCGTGAGCGTATGCTGGCACCACCTTGTGCACGTTATCTTATTAGCGACTGGAAAAAGATTCTTAAGATTGGAACTCCTGCAGCGCTCTCCAATGCAATGATTCCGTTATCATGCGCATTATTGATGCTTTTGATTTCCAATCATGGCACAGCGGCAATCGCAGCATTTGGAGCTGCCCAGCGGGTAGAGTCGATTTTAATTCTAGTCTTAATGGCATTGACGTCAGCCCTTACCCCCTTCATCGCGCAAAATGTCGGAGCTGATAACCACCAGCGCAGCTTTGATGGCTTATTTATCAGCATGCGCTTTGCCCTTATTTTTCAAATGGGGGTTTTTATCGCCATTATTCCACTTAGTATTCCTCTGGCATCACTCTTATCTCAAGAACCATCGGTTAAAAGTTTACTCTGGCACTATCTATTAGTTGTACCATTTAGTTATGGTTTTCAGGGCATAGTCATGTTGCTTGTGTCTGGGCTCAATGCATTACACGAACCTTTAAAAGCATTTCAGTGGAACTTTATGAGGCTATTTTTGTTTATATTACCAGGGGCATGGCTAGGCAGTTCTTGGCTTGGGATCGAAGGGCTATTTATCGGCATTGCCCTTGGTAATATGCTAGGAGGGATACTGGGTTACTTGTACGCCTTACAATTAAGGCGGCGCTATTTATTGCAAACCATCTAATGTAATCGAGAAATACTAACCCACTCACTCGGCTAGTAGTTCATCTTCTCCAACTTCAAGATCAACATCTAATCTCTCTTGGGAAAGAATAACACCTGTGTTATCTGCGTATAAGAAGTCTTCTGGAAGAAAGGTTACCCCCCCAAAATTCACCGCAACATCAACCTCACCTAACCGCTGTGATGTGGCACCAACAGGGATTGAGGCTAACGCTTGAATACCGACGCTCATATCTTCAAGTTCATCCACTTCACGAACACAACCGTATACCACAACCCCTTCCCATTCGTTCTCTTCTGCTATCGAGGCTAGTTCAGCATCCACTAATGCACGACGTAATGAGCCACCACCATCAATAAGCAACACTCGATCTCGGCCATCTTGTTCAAGAACTTCCCGAACCAAACCATTATCTTCAAAGCACTTAATAGTAGTAATCTGTCCGGCAAATGAGGCACGACCACCGAAGTTGCTAAACATTGGCTCTAGCACATCCACTTGCTCTGAATATATGTCGCATAAAACCGACGTATTGTATTCCATAGTGTTCCTTCCCATGCGGTTCGTCATCTCAATCGAGTATATAGGCACATTAAGTCATTGCAATGGCAAGTCTCAATTAACTGACCAGAGTTTGAGCTATAACCACTCCTGCAAACAATAAATTTGTCACCAGAGAACATTTAACGATAACAGGCATCATAGGAGCAATTTGTTTAGGCCGCTGTGTATCCCACACTGACTTGCCATGCTTATATATCATAAAAGGACTCAACAAGAAGGGGAAACTAAACCATAAAGATACTGGCTGAAGTATTAAATAACTAATAAATGCTAACAAAGACCCTACTAACAATAATGCATGGTATTGTTTGGCATTATGAGACCCTAACCTTACAGCAACCGTTCGCTTACCACACTCTTTATCATTTTCGATATCACGCATATTATTGATATTAAGCACAGCGACAGCCAGTAGTCCACAGCCGATAGCGGGGAGCCCTAGTAGAGGGGTAACCAGGCCAGTATGAAGAAAAAAAGTACCTATCACACCAAGTAAACCAAAAAATAGAAAGACAGCAATATCCCCCAGGCCTGCATACCCATAAGGTTTGTTACCAACGGTATACGCTACTGCAGCAATAATTGCCAATATACCCAGCACTATAAAAGCCAGAATATTATTTAAGCTATCAAGGGCATAAAAAATTAAGGCTAGCCCAGATAATACGGTCAAAAGAATAGTGATCATTATCGCTTGCTTCATATAAGCCCGTGTCACCGCTCCAGATTGAAGAGCACGCACAGGACCAAGACGCATATGATTATCGGTACCTTTAACCGTATCACCATAATCATTGGCCAGATTCGATAATATCTGTAGTAGTGTCGCGGTCAAAAAAGCGAGCAGCGCTATCACCAAGGAAGCTTGATGAGAAGAATAGGCAAGCGCACTTCCCGTTGATATCGAAACGAAAGCGAGTGGTAATGTTTTAGGTCGAGCGGCATTGAGCCATATATCTAACGATTTCTTCATGCTCAACAGTGTATCTTTATGGTGAACAGCAACCATTGTGATACATCAAAAAAACAGTGTAAACACAAAAAAAGCCACTTAAGTGGCCTTTGTTGTTAGATGGATAAACCAAATAAGTGTTATTTAACGCGACCTACATATTCACCTGAGCGAGTATCTACCTTAATCACTTCACCAATGGAAATAAACAAGGGAACACGAACCACAGCACCGGTAGACAAAGTAGCAGGCTTACCGCCTGTACCTTGAGTATCACCTTTTAATCCAGGATCGGTTTCAGTCACTTCCAGTTCAACAAAGTTAGGTGGCGTAACCACGATAGGATTACTGTTCCAAAGCGTTAACATACAAGTATCATTTTCAACCAACCACTTCGCATTATCACCCAGTGCTTTTTTATCTGCTGCTAACTGCTCGAATGTTTCATTATTCATGAAGTGGTAGAATTCACCATCGTTGTACAAATAATCTAGGTCAATATCCATGACATCCGCAACTTCAACAGTGTCACCAGATTTGAATGTCTTCTCTAGTACCTTACCTGAAAGCAGCTTACGGATCTTAACGCGGTTAAATGCTTGGCCTTTACCTGGTTTGACATACTCATTTTCGAGAATGACACAAGGCTCATTATCAAGCATAATTTTGAGACCACCTTTGAATTCATTTGTGCTAACCGTAGCCATTTTTTCCTCTTACCATTCTTCGAGTTAAATTTAATGCAGCATATCATAACCCGAAAAGTTGATTCTGTTGAGCAAAACTGGGTCAAACAACTAGCGAATGGGATCTCGGATCCTGAAAAACTTCTACAAATTCTTGAGATTGACCCCTCTCCATGGCAACGCGGATTTGCCGCCAGAAAGTTATTTTCTCAGCGTGTACCACAAAGTTTTATTAATAGAATGGAAAAGGGAAACCCATTTGATCCTTTATTACGTCAAGTATTGCCTTTAGAAGAAGAATTTGAAGTACACACAGGTTACTCAAACGACCCTCTTGAAGAGCAAGATAATTCTATACCTGGGCTGTTACACAAATACCGCAGTCGCGCACTAATGATCGTGAAGGGAGGCTGCGCGATTAACTGCCGTTATTGTTTTCGACGCCATTTTCCCTATGATGAAAACAAAGGCAGCAAATCAGTTTGGATGCAAAGTCTGGCCTATATCCAAGATCACCCAGAGCTGAACGAGGTGATCCTATCTGGCGGCGATCCTCTGATGGCAAAAGACCAAGAGCTGGATTGGCTAATTGAAAATATAAGTGCTATTTCGCACATCAAACGACTACGAATTCATACACGCTTACCTGTCGTCATTCCAGACCGAATCACTCTGGCGCTAAAAGAGCTGCTTTCCAGCACTCGTTTGCAAGTCATTTTGGTCACTCATATTAATCATCCAAATGAAATCAATCCGGATTTAAAAAAAGCGTTATATGGTTTACGAGATGTAGGTGTCACTTTGCTCAATCAAGGGGTAATGCTCAAAGGAGTCAATGACAATGTTGATACACAAGTGTCATTAAGTGAAGCTCTATTTGATGCGGGGGTGCTTCCCTATTACATGCATGTTCTCGATAGAGTTCAAGGCGCGGCACACTTTTATATCTCTGATGATAGAGCAAGAGCAATTATGTCAGGCGTGATTGAACAAACATCTGGTTACTTGGTACCTAAACTAACTAGGGAAATTGGTGGTAGAGCGAGCAAAGTCCCTCTCGATCTTCAGCTTGAATAAATAGTTTACTGATAAATTTTCAACCACTATTTTGATGACCAAAAGCCAGTGGATTCCACTGGCTTTTGAGTAAAAACTAGCAACGACTAAAATAGTTCTTCTGCAACCTGATAAAGGTCTTCGCGCACTGGGCGCTTCATATTTTCAATCGCATCAATAATATCATGATGAACAAGCTGCTCTTTTTGAATACCAACACAGCGACCACCTTGACCTTTCATTAACAGGTGTACCGCATAGTTGCCCATACGAGATGCCAAAACACGATCGAATGCCGTTGGGCGTCCACCACGTTGAATGTGTCCAAGTACCGTTGCTCGTGTTTCCCGCCCAGTAGCCTGTTCGATCTCTTTAGCTAACTCATTAGCGTCCATCATCAGCTCAGTCAAAGCAATGATCGCATGCTTTTTACCTTTCTTGATACCATCTTGAATATTACTGATAAGCTTTTTTTTATCTAAACCAGTTTCTGGAGTAATAATGTATTCGCAGCCACCAGCAATGGCTGACATAAGAGTCAAGTCACCACAATGGCGGCCCATGATTTCAACAATAGAGATACGCTGATGTGACGATGAAGTATCACGTAAACGATCAATAGCATCGATCACTGTATTAAGTGCTGTTAGATAGCCGATGGTGTAATCAGTACCTGCGATATCATTATCTATAGTGCCTGGCAAACCAACACATGGATACCCCATTTCTGTCAGCTTCTTAGCTCCCATATAGGAACCATCACCGCCAACAACGACTAAAGCTTCAATCCCATGTTTTTGCAGATTTTCAATCGCTTTCTCTCTTACTGCAACATCTTTAAATTCTGGGAAACGCGCTGAGCCAAGAAAGGTCCCACCTTTATTGATCACATCAGAAACGCTTGAACGATCAAGTTTCTTGATCCTATTTTCATACAGGCCAAGGTAACCGTCTTGAACACCATAGACCTCTAAACCTTCCGATAGCGCCGTACGCACCACACCACGAACTGCTGCGTTCATTCCCGGTGCATCACCGCCGCTTGTCAAAACACCGATCTTTTTAATCATGCTCACCCTCAATTTTTTGGGAATCTTATTTCAATTTTTACGTCAGCAATTTTCATGATTATTACTGACAAGATCCTTTTATCTACACAATATGTTACCTTGAAGCACAAGGAATACTACTTTTATTTGCGTCAAAATATGTAACTTTGCTACTTATGTAAGAGTATTACAGTTCATCCCAAACAAAGATTTGATACATATCAGGATAGCTGCAAATTATCGAATCGCTGCAAAGATCATTAAAGGGTCAAATTACTCTCGCTAAATCTATTACCAGCTGTGCGCTTTTTGATCTTTTTCTGGGCCAAGTACCACCGAATATGGGTCTTGATGAATCAAGACATCAGCATGTGGAAAGCGCTCTAAAAGCTTATGCTCAACCATATCTGAAATTCGGTGAGCTTCGATAAGTGGCATTTGGTCTTCAAGCTCTAAATGAAGCTGAATAAAACGAGTTGGTCCAGACATACGAGTTCGCAGTTGATGTACACCCAAAACTCCTTCAACAGAGAGGCAATGAGTTTTTATCTCTTCTAATTCATCATCAGGGAGTTTACGGTCTAATAACGTTTGAGTCGCTTCACGCACCATCCGCACTGCGCTATATAAAATGTACAGACCAATACCGATAGCAAACACGGCATCAGCTTGATTAACACCAAACCAATTTAAAGTTAAAGCCAACATAATCGCAGCATTCATATACAAGTCAGATTGGTAATGAAGAGAGTCTGCAGCAATCGCCTGACTACCGGTTTTTTTCACTACATGTTTCTGAAATACGACTAGACCGAACGTTACTAAAATAGCAAATAGGCTCACATAGACCCCATATTCCGGAGACTGAAGTTCATGAGGCCTAAAAAAGCGTTCAACGCCATTTAGAATGAGAAACACTGCTGAGCCAGAAATAAACATTGCTTGAGCAAGAGCAGCCAAAGATTCAGCCTTTCCATGTCCAAAAGTATGTTCTCTATCAGCAGGTTGAAGTGAATACCTCACTACCACTAGATTAACCAAAGAAGCGGCTATATCAAGCATGGAGTCAATCAAAGAAGCTAATAAGCTTACCGATCCTGTGACCCACCATGCTGCCAACTTGGCAATAAGTAGAATGGTCGCAACGATTGTTGCCGTCCAAGCAGCAAGAGTGACTAAACGTGCATATTCGTGTTTCATAAGTTAAAGGCTTTCAAAGCATTGCTTTAAGTTAAGTATAACCTCGTCACGAGTTGAATAAAAATGAAACTAAAAAGACGGCCAAAGGCCGCCAAACACATAACTTCACATTAACTTTTCGTTAAACGTTCTTGCCGTTTTTGAGCCCGTTTTTCATCACGTTCCTTCTGCACTTCGATATATTTAGTTTTTTGTTCCGGAGTCAAAACACTCAATAATTGATGCTGTTTTTCTAACAATTTAACGTTGTGTTCTGTCTGCTTTTCAAGCATGACTTTAGCAAGCTCGTGCGCTGCTTCCTTGTCAAATGAGTCGGCCAGTAGCAATGCTTGCATTTTTTCTTTATGAGCCTGCCTCTCTTCTTGATGAACTGCAAAATTCTCTTGGTATTGCGCTTTAAAATCTTTTTTCATCGCTTCACGCAAGTCTTTCAGTTGTGCCTGCTGTTCTTGTGTTAAATCCAGCTCACGCATCAGACCACGATCAAGAGTGAATTCTTTATGTCCTTTCTTACCATGTTCCTTGCCATTATTGGCAAATACACTCACAGAACCAAGAGTCAATGGAAATATAACCATAGCTAATATTAACTTTTTCGCTGTTTTCATATTCAAACCTTTCCTATCAAAGAAATAAACTTTGCTGCTTGGCAGCTCTGACTCTAGCATAGGATTGGTAATGTAAAGTGACGTCTAGGGAGAGTAAAAAATCGTAAAGAGGCAAGATTAAACTAAAGCTCAACCTAATTAATCAGTACTATTAAGTGAAAGGAAACAATCGAGGTTACATTGTATGGCACATATTCTGTTGGTTGATGATGATACAGAGCTCACTGCTTTACTGAAAGAGGTATTAGCACTAGAAGGTTATAGCGTATCTGAAGCCAATGATGGTGAGGCCGGACTCGAGGCGATACACAAAAATATTGATTTGGTACTTTTAGATGTGATGATGCCAAAGCTCAATGGCATCGAAACACTAAAGCGCTTACGTGAGCAGTGGGAGACCCCAGTATTGATGCTGACTGCCAAAGGTGAGGAAATAGACAGAGTGATTGGCCTTGAACTTGGGGCAGATGATTATCTCCCAAAACCCTTTAGTGATAGAGAGTTACTGGCTCGTATACGCGCAGTTTTACGTCGAACTCAATCAAAAAAAACCAATCCGAAAAGTATTGATTGTATTGAGTACCAAGATATCAAAGTTTTCCCTGGCAAACAGGAAGCATACTGCCAAGAGAAATACCTTGAATTAACCACAACTGAGTTCGCTTTACTAAGTCACTTCGTGCAACATCCCGGTGAAACACTCACTAAAGAAACACTCAGCTTAGATGTACTTGGTAAACGTCTCGCAGCATTTGATCGAGCTATCGACATGCATGTATCCAATTTACGTAAAAAACTCCCTGAAAGACAAGATAGAAAACCACGCATTAAAACCTTGCGCGGGCGTGGTTACTTATTAGTTGAGGAAAACTAATGCGCCTACCTAAGATCACTAGCCTTTACGGGCGTATTTTCGCTATCTTTTGGTTCACTATGTTTTTAGTCTTAGTTGCAGTGCTGTCTTTACCTCACTTAGATCCCAGAAGATCAAGAGATATACCTGCAACTCATTATACGAAACTGCTCGAAGCCAAACAAAAAATTGAAAAGCGCTTTGCTCCTGAAAAAGATCTTAGGCGGATTATTTTTCAGTTGGAGGGCCCACGCCGATCACCGAGAGATCCACGTCCACGCTTTGTGCTTACAGATCTTGAGGGTAATATTTTAACCACCCAAGACCGAAAAGATTTTAAACTCAAAGCCGTACAAAACTTTATTACCAGCATCGAAGATCCAGAAAAGCCCAAACAGCGGCTGTATGGACATTACATGGTTGCAGGACCTTTGCCAATCACGCTAGCGCAAAATGAGCTCTTACTTTACATCGGGGTAAAGTGGAATCAACCTCCACCTTTTCTATTACGCCTATTCGATAAACCATTTCAATTATTATTCGCCGTCATGCTAGTCAGTACACCTCTTTTGTTGTGGTTAGCATGGGCGCTAAGCCAACCAGCTCGCAAACTTGAGCGTGCAGCTAAACGAGTCGCAAAAGGCGAATTTTGTGTCGACCCCGAGTTAGAAAAAGGAACCTCGGAATTTAGACAAGCAGGTAAGAGCTTCAACCAAATGGTTGAAGCAGTAAATCAAATGATTTCAGGCCAACAGAGGCTATTATCTGATATTTCACATGAATTACGCTCCCCTCTCACACGGTTGAGGATGGCAACCGCTCTGGTATCACGAAAACAGGGAGATAGTGTTGAACTTAATCGCATTAACACAGAGGCTCAGCGACTAGAGCAGATGATTAGCGAACTACTAGATCTATCACGAATGCAATTAGATAGCCATGTTTCAAGAGAGCAGCAACCTCTCAGCAGCTTATGGGAAGCTATTCTATCAGATGCTCAATTTGAAGCTCAGCAGATGAGTAAATCTCTTATCTATACAGATATCCCAGAACGGGTAATTTCTGGCAACCCCAAACTCCTTATGAGCGCACTAGAAAACATTGTGCGAAATGCTATCTACTATGGTAAAGATCTCATCCAAGTTTCTTTAATAGTGGAATATGACCGACTCACCATTACTGTAGATGACAATGGCAAAGGCGTTCCAGAACAGGAGTTAGACGCCATATTTCGCCCTTTCTATCGGGTATCTACCGCTCGCGATCGTCACAGCGGAGGTACTGGCCTGGGTCTCGCGATTACAGAAAATGCCATTCGTCAGCACAGTGGGGCAATAAGAGCACAACGTAGCAAGCTTGGAGGCTTAAGTATGGAAATCACTCTCCCTCTGAGTGGATAGAATAACCTTACAAGATCACAGTTGATAATGGATCTCATTATCATTTAATCTATATCCTCTAAATAAGGAGGATTGACTATGACCCATACTTTTCCACATTTACCTTATCCCTATGATTCTCTTGAGCCATACATTGATGCTAAAACCATGGAAGTACATTATAGCAAGCACCACCGGGCTTACTTTGATAAGTTCATGGCAGCTATCCAAAGCACTAAATTAGAATCTACTTCTTTGTATGAAATATTCGCCAATATGTCACAACACCCCCCAGCAATACGTAATAATGGTGGAGGGTTCTACAATCACATTCTATATTGGAACTGCATGACACCAAATGGAGGCGGAGCACCAACAGGCAAGATTAATGATGATATTATTTCGACATTTGGCAGCTTTGAAACATTTCAACAACAGTTCACTGAAGCCGCTATTAATACTTTTGGTTCAGGCTTTGCTTGGCTAATTGTCAAAGATGGCCAGCTTAAGATTACCTCCACTAGTAATCAAGACAATCCTTTAATGGACGTTGTTACTGTTCAAGGTGAACCCATCTTGGCTCTCGATGTTTGGGAGCATGCGTATTACATCAGCTATCAAAACCGTCGACCAGAATATATTGAAGCTTGGTGGAATGTAGTTAATTGGGATGCCGTTAGCGAGAATTACATCCAAGCTCTTGCCCAAAATAAATAGCAAAACTCAATCTGCGCACTTGGCGGCTCCCCCAAGCCGCCTTATAATTTCCAGCCTAATTCCAAATAGCGCAAGACCAACACAATGTTTGATATCGCTTTGTATGAACCAGAAATTGCCCCGAATACTGGTAACATTATTCGCTTATGTGCCAACTGTGGTGCCAACCTTCACTTAATTGAGCCACTTGGTTTTGATTTGGAAGAAAAAAAAGTTCGCAGGGCTGGGTTGGACTATCATGATCTTGCGAGAGTGACTCGCCATCAAAACTACCAAGCATTTATCCAACACCTAGAAAAGCAACGAAGCGAGTTTCGTATCTTTGCCTGCACAACGAAAACGACAGGTCATCATGTCGATACCCAATATCAAAAAGGCGACGTGCTATTATTTGGCCCAGAAACACGTGGGTTGCCCGCCGAACTGATTGAAAATACACCTATGGAGCAGCGGATACGCATTCCAATGATGCCAGATGCTCGCAGCTTAAATTTGTCTAATGCAGTGGCCATCATTGCGTTTGAAGCTTGGCGTCAAATGGATTTTGCAGGTGCTCAGTAAATATCAGTTAAACAAAAGACAAAAACGGACTCGAATGAGTCCGTTTTTTGAATGTTCTTTAAGATTTTAATACTACGGACGGGCAACAAAACCGACAGCTTGATAGACCTTACTCAAGGTTTTCGCCGCACGTGCGGAAGCCTTTTCAGCTCCTTGCTTCATAACACTGTCCATATAAGAACGATCGGCGCGAATACGGTGGTATTCCGATTGAATTGGCTCTAGCATTGCGACTAAAGCTTCACCGACATCTTTCTTGAATGGACCATACATTTCAACGCCTTTATATTGCGCTTCAATTTCTTCAAAGCTCATTCCAGTTGCCACGGAATAAAGTCCCATCAAGTTAGATATACCTGCTTTATTCTCCCAATCATGAACAATACGTGGCGGTGTTTCAGTATCAGTTTGAGCCTTATTGATCTTCTTAATAATTGATTTTGGTTCTTCCAATAACGTGACAACATTCTTACGATTATCGTCTGATTTGGACATTTTCTTGGTTGCATCCTGCAAACTCATAACACGTGCATTCACTGTGGGAATATAAGGCTCAGGTACAGTGAAAATCGGCGCATCTGGCGCATAAATGTTATTAAAGCGAGTCGCGATATCACGCGCCAATTCTAGGTGCTGTTTCTGATCGTTACCCACAGGTACTTGGTGAGCTCCATACAGCAAAATGTCTGCCGCCATCAGAACAGGGTAACCAAATAAACCCGCATTCACATCATTGGCATATCGAGCAGATTTATCTTTAAACTGGGTCATTCGACTCAGCTCTCCCATTTGGGTATAACAATTAAGAAGCCAGCCCAACTGCGCATGCTCTGGTACATGAGATTGAACAAATAGCGTGCTCTTTTGTGGATCAACACCAACGGCCAGACAAATCGCCAATGCATCTAGCGTCGCTTCATGCAGTGCTTTAGGGTCCTGGCGAACCGTAATCGCATGAAGGTCAACCACACAGTATTGGCAATCATAATCGTCTTGCATCTGTTGCCACTGACGTAGAGCACCCAAGTAGTTACCGATACTTAGTTCACCTGAGGGTTGAACACCACTCAATACAATGGGCTTGCTCATGAGAATGATTCCTTGACTTCTTAATCTAAAAAATGAAAAAACCGCATAGCTTGTCTACCACGCGGCGTACTCAGTGTACTCATTAACGAGTATTTTGGAAGATCTTTTGTTACAACGGCGGACAAACCTGAGCAACATCGAGCAAATCAGCAATGCAATCTGATACAAAGTCTGGCTTTGAATCCGAGATCGGCTCGCCATGATTGTAGCCATAGGTAAGTCCAAATGATAAGCAGCCAGCATTTTTTGCAGCTAAAATATCATTTTTTGAATCTCCAACCATCAACATCTGCTCTGGCTGTAACTCATACTTCTCAAGTAACCAGTTAAGGGCAATAGGGTTTGGCTTCTTATCAGGAAAAGTGTCACCACCAATAACATCACTAAAAAAGCTATCGATTTGATGCTTTTCCAATACATCAGGAACAAATTTAGACGGCTTGTTGGTCACCAAAGCCATCACAAAACCTGCTTGATGAAGCTGCTCGAGAGTTAGCCTAACTTTTGCGTACAAGTGGCTCAGCTGATGTCCAGTTTTCTCATAATAATCATCAAACAGCTGACGAGCCTTAGCTTGGAGCTCAGGATCTAAATCGGGGTTAACTTCAATGCTAGCACTCAAGGCTCTCGCGATAAGCACATCAGCACCATTACCAACGTAGTCACGCACTTGTTCTTCGGTAACACGAGGAAAACCAAGGGCTTGTACTGTCTGATCTGCAGCTACAGCAAGATCTGGCACACTATCAAGTAAAGTGCCATCGAGATCAAACGCGATCAATTTTATATTACTCATCTAAGCTACCTTACCTTTGCTAACTCTGCACGCATTTGATCAATCACTTGCTTATAATCTGGTTGATTAAAAATCGCCGAACCTGCAACAAACATGTCCGCGCCTGCTTGAGCAATTTCTTTGATATTTTCGACCTTAACCCCACCATCAATTTCTAACCGAATATCGCGTCCAGACTGTTCGATTAGGCGACGCACCGCTTTGAGTTTATCAAGCGTTTTAGGGATAAATGATTGCCCACCAAAACCAGGATTAACTGACATAAGTAAAATCATATCGAGTTTATCCATAGTATAATCAAGGTGAGATAAAGGTGTGGCTGGATTCAATACAACACCTGCTTTACAACCGTGTTCTTTGATAAGCTGTAAGGTGCGGTCAACATGCTCAGAAGCTTCGACATGAAAGGTAATCATAGAAGCGCCCGCTTTGGCAAAATCTGGAATAATGCGATCAACAGGTTTTACCATCAAATGCACATCAATTGGCGCAGTAATGCCGTAATCACGCAACGCTTGGCAAATAGGAGCACCAAATGTGAGGTTAGGTACGTAATGATTATCCATCACATCAAAATGAACCACGTCTGCCCCTGCAGCGAGGACTTTATCAACGTCCTCACCAAGACGTGCCATATCAGCAGATAAAATGGATGGAGCGATAAGGAAATCTTTCATACCGGACCTCTAATTAATGTAGGCAAACTCAAAAGACCAATTTAACCACATTCTACCGAAGCAAAAGCACATAAGATAGCTTAGATAAGCGAAATGTCGCTAACGGTGATCGCTTGGTCTAAACAAAGCTAATAGCTCATCAACTTTATTTCTTCCTGCTCCATTGCGACTAATGGTGCGCTTCACTTTAACAACATTGAGCTCTGCACCATGATACAAACGACGTGTCAAAGTGGTGTCATGGTTAGAAATCAAAACAGGGATATGACGCTCTTTAGCCGCCTTTTCTGCCACATCAGCAAGCGCAGCCTGATCATCTAACGTAAATCCGTTACCTGAATAAGAAGTAAAGTTAGCTGTGGTTGATAAAGGCGCATAAGGCGGATCGCAATAGACCACACTCCCTTTGCGTGTGCGCCTAAATGTGTCCGTGTAACTTTCGCATACGAAAGTAGCCTTTTTAGCTTTATCTGCAAAAAACTCTAATTCAGCTTCTGGGAAATACGGTTTTTTATACGAACCAAAAGGGACATTAAATCCCCCTTTTTTGTTATAACGACACAAACCGTTAAAACCAAATCGGTTCATATAAAGAAAAGCTAGTGAACGGTACATAACATCATCAGTGCCGTTGAACTCTGCTCGAACCGATAGATAAAACTCTTTACGATTGTTTTGGGCAACAAACCAACGTTTCGATTCAGATATATACTTTTGAGGGTTTTCTTTCAGTAAGTTGTAAAGGTTAATTAGATCTGGGTTAATATCTGCAAGAAGATAATGCTCATAATCTGTATTAAGAAAAACAGAACCAGCTCCAACAAAAGGTTCAACTAGCTTCCGCCCTTCTGGTAAGTACCGCTGGATATCTTCAACAAGTCCATATTTTCCACCAGCCCATTTCAGAAAGGCACGCTGCTTCTTCATCTAATGCTCTAAATCAATCAACCAAAATTAAGGCTGCGAAATGTAACATATTTTTTGTCTCAACTCAGCGTTATTTCACTCGTTCAATCTCTCGATGCACTTGACTGAGCGACTTCGCCCAAGGCTCCAATTGCTGTAAATCTGCTGGCAAGGATTCTACAGCATCTCTGGCAACCTGAATTGTTGGGTAGTTTTGATAAGTGATGATAAACCACTCAGCTTCACTGCGTAAAGTTGGGTAGATATATACGCTACCTGCCAATTTGTGTTTATCCAAAAAAGTCTGCACTTCTTCTAGAGATTGAACTGCTGCCAATTGTAATGTGTAACTCCTTGAAGATAAGCGCTTTAACTCACTTTTGGAAAAAGAAAACGCTACCACGGGTTTGATCTGCTTTTCGGGTTCAGATACAAGCGTTTCAGTCAGTGAAGCGCTCTCTTTCTTTGCAGGCAAAATACGAATATTGGGATTAGAAACCGGTTTCTCGACCGCCAATGTGTCGGCCTTTTCAGGTTTACCTTCTATTAACGCATCAACAACTTCAGAAGTGATCACAACACGCTGCTGACCATCATGAGCATTACCTACACTAGAGGTTTGTTCTGTCACCTTAGGAGGCAAAGCCTCTGAATCATCGTCCATCGATACTACCATTTTATCTGTATCAGCCTCAGATACAGAGTCAGGTTTTTGTAACGAAATATCAGATTCGCTATTTTCAGATAATCCAGGTAGTACTGCCTCTTCAGACTCATCTGCCATTTGAAGTGACTTTTTCTCTGGCGAAGGCTGAGACATCATCCACCAATAACCTCCTCCTATGAGGAGAAGCAGAGTAATAACAAGTAGTGCAATATTGACTGGTGAGCCAATTATTGAACGAATAATGATCCTTTTTTCCACTTTATGGTCCCCTAAAGCCATAATGTCACCCGGCTGTAGGGCAACGGTACGATATGCATTACGCACGCGCTTTTCTTTCTCATCTTCGACAAAGCGAATCACTAGATGTTCAAAAAATCGATCGGCTTCATCTTGGCTCAATGGATCTATCTCTAAATCTATTGGCTTATGATCTTGACCATAACTCAAGCGCGTCAGTAACACATCAAGTGAATTAGACTGAGCAAATAAAACCACATTAACTGTCCAAGCAGGGTTGTCTTGCGCTTCAAGAATCAACATCCACAGCTCTGAAACAAATGATTCTTTCAACTGTTGAGCATCATCAATAACAATGACAACATCACAGCCTTCTTCATTAATTTGGCGAGAAAAGCTTTCAGTCAAAGGGTCGGTGGGATCAAACATCGGCTCTGAAAAAAGCTGCGTCAAGATCATTGTGCGCCGCTGTTGATCATCTTGATTAGGGTGGCACATTAACAAGGATTGGTTTTTGTCGGTGGCCCAAGCTTCCAAATAACGTTGGGCTAACCAAGATTTACCAGATCCTAAAGCACCACCAACAGTGACTAGATTCGAACCAAAATTAGTCAGTAATTGCATACGCTCAAGCAGCTCTACTTGAGTATCTAACTCCAACACACGGGATTCATGCGTTAAGCTCATTCAAACCATCCTAATAACAGCCTACTGTCTAAAGCAAACAACTCATATATTGCGACAAAAATCGATTGCTTGTCGAATAATCGATTCAGGCACACCTTTAACAACTTCGGCGCTACCAATTCCAGTAGGTAACACTAAGCGCAGCTCACCAGAAAGTACTTTCTTATCACGCATCATATGTTTCATGAAATCGTCAAAAGTCATCGTATCTGGTGTATGTACAGGCAATTGCGCTTTCTTTAGTATAGAGAGAATTCGCTCTACTTGCTGCTGTGTAATAAGACCTTGAAGTTGAGCGGTTTTAGCGGCCATCAAAGTACCAGAAGAGACGGCTTCACCGTGCAACCACTTACCATAGCCCAACTCTGCCTCAATCGCGTGGCCGAATGTGTGCCCTAGATTTAGTAAAGCCCTAAGCCCAGACTCTTTTTCATCTTTCGCAACCACCTCCGCTTTGATTTGACAACAGCGTGCAATAGCATAAGTCAAAGCTTGTTCATCTTGCGCGTAAAGTTTATCAAGGTTTTCTTCCAACCAGGCAAAAAATACCTTGTCGTAAATAATCCCATACTTTATGACTTCAGCGACACCAGCAGCAAATTCTCTGCGTGGTAACGTGGCAAGGCAATCTGTATCAATGATTACTGATTTAGGCTGATAGAAAGCCCCTATCATGTTTTTGCCTAATGTGTGGTTGACCGCAGTTTTCCCTCCAACAGACGAATCGACTTGAGACAACAATGTTGTCGGGAGCTGGATAAAATCAACCCCGCGTTGATAGCACGCCGCAGAAAAACCTACTAAGTCACCAATGACACCGCCGCCGAGGGCAAGGATGACGACATCACGAGAAAAGTTACCTTCAAGAAGGTAACTCATCACAGTATCGAAAGTTTCCAGTGATTTATATTGCTCACCATCTGGCAGCTCAAGTACAGAGACATCACAACCAAAGTGACCAAGAAGGGTTAGCACTTTATCAGCATACAGAGGAGCGACTGTGACATTGGTAATCACAACCACTTTTTGTTTTGCCGGCAAAAATGAAAGGTGGGCCGGATCATTAAATAATCCGGCACCAATTAAGATTGGATAGCTACGCTCACCTAAACTGACCGTAATCCTTTCCATGGGTATTCTCCAGTTGCTAATATTTAACGTGTTAACGTTCTTCTAGCATTTTTACAATCTGGTTGGCTACCACTTTTGCACTTTGATCGTCAGTTCGCACTGTGTAGTCCGCAATTTCCTCATAAAGAGGGTTACGTTCACCAGCCAGCGACTCAAGCACATCACGTGGACTATCCGTCCGTAATAAAGGACGTTTTTTGTCACGATTTGTGCGTGCAAGTTGCTTTTCGATCGTTGTCTCTAGATAAACAACGATCCCGCGCGCGGAAAGACGATTGCGGTTTTCTTTACTATTAATAGAACCACCACCCGTCGCAAGAACAATTCCTTGCTCCTCCGTCAGATCGTTTATCACCCCCTCTTCACGTACACGGAAGCCGTCTTCGCCCTCGACATCAAATACCCAAGCGATATCTGCACCAGTGCGTTCTTCAATTACGGTATCCGAATCGACAAACTCCATGTGAAGTTGTTGAGCCAAGTGTCTACCAATTGTACTTTTGCCAGCACCCATAGGGCCGACAAGAAAAATATTGCGTTTTTCAGCCATGTTTAGCAGTAATTTACAACGTTAATTCAATGACATCGCCACAAGATAACCAGAAATCTCTGGCCTATGATATGCTTGCAGCACCAATTCCTCACAGATAATTCGTGATAAGACCCGAAATTATCTAGGTAAGGTGACACTATTGCAAATTTATTTTCATCTGTTTTTTAATTTGCTAGGGCCTAAGCACCTTTTGTGGTTGATTTTTATGCAATATAAAAGCATTTAATCCACCGCTTGGGCCTAGGGAACAATCACGGTTGGTGTAACAAAAATAAGCAATTCACTCTTACCCATTTGCTGATAGCTCCGCCTAAATAGGCCTCCTATCACTGGAATGTCTCCCAAAAGTGGCACCTTTTCAACAGTATCCGACACACTGTGTTGATAAATCCCTCCTAATACTATTGTTTCACCATCATTAATAAGCACCTGGGTACCTATCCGCTGAGTATCTATAGCCACGGCTTCACCTGTGCCTGTTTTCACAACTTGGCCAGGCCTATCCTGCGTAACCTTTAAATCTAAAATTAAACGGTTGTCAGCCGTAATTTGTGGCGTTACTTTAAGACTTAAAACCGCCTTTTTAAAATTGACGCTTGTCGCTCCACTTGATGCTGCTTCCAAATATGGAATTTCCGTACCTTGTTCAATATAGGCAGGTTGCTTATTGGTTGTAATCAAACGTGGACTAGATATCACCTCAGCACGAGCTTCTCTTTGCAACGCTGACAGCTCAAGGTCAAGCAAGATACCACTACTCAATTTAGCGACTTGCAAGGCAATTGTCGAGGCAGTACTAGAAGTCACAGCAAGATCCACATTAAGAAATTCATCAAGAGCCGCTTCACTTTCCGTATATAAACTAATATTGGATAGGTTATTTTCGATTGACCCTCCAAGAGAATAACCACCATTCATCGCGCTTAGTCCCCAGCGAACACCAAGCTCTTGTACATCCCCTTCGCTTAAACTGACTATACGCGCTTCAATTTGTACTTGCTTAACCGGTACATCTAGCGCCGCTATGATAGGCTTCATCGCACTAATATAAGCCATTTGATCTCGAATCAGTAAAGAATTAGTTCTTACATCTACCGATATAGAACCAAATTCAGACAACATGGAGGTTGTAGCCTCATTGCCAAGTATATCAGCAATATCCGCCGCATCAGCAAAGCGCATGGCAATAATGACTGACTCAATCGATTCTGAGTTATGAGAAAGCTTGTTATTAAGCATGCCTAGTTCAGATTTTGGTAATACTAGCAAACTATCACCAACTCGACGCTTCTCAAGCCCTTTAATCAATAAAATCATATCAAGTAAGTGCGACCAATATACCTCTTTAAGCCTAAGCGTCACTTTTCCAGATACAGAATCAGATACAACTAAATTAAAATCACTATATTCGGCAAGCTGTTGCAATACACTTCGAACTGGGATGTCCTGAAAGTTAACAGATAATTTTCGGCCAAGGCGATCATCTTCTGATGTATCAGATTGAAAGGCAACGATAGTTTCAGCACGAATATATACAATTGAAAGCAAAGAAATACTTATCAACATCGTAATTTTTTTTATCACGCCATGCATCATAAGTATGTCCTACTCGGAAATGGTAAGACTGATATTATTCACCAATCGACACACCTCATGTTGAGCCTCCCATTGACCTATCTGGACTTCATCAGAGGAAATATTGGTGATGATAGCTTGATTTAAACCAATTTCTTGTCCGACTACGCCAGCTCTAAGTATGCCATCAGGGAGCTCTATCATAGCGATATATTCACTTTGTCGGTAAATAACACCTGCCAGTCGCAGTTTTTCTAATGGGAAAACAATCGCAGCATGTACAGAAGGTTTAGCGGTCATTGAATCGCAGGGTGATGGTTCAGACAATAGCAAAGGAACCGAAAAAGGATCGCGTTTCAGCGGTAGTTTTATATCATTCAGATAATTATAATTTTGTATGGATTGGCCCATAACATCATTCTTAATCACCAAATTCAGATGAGAAGTCATGTCACCTTTTGCTTCCAAAGATAGTGAGTTGACCTCATAGCCCAGCAGCAAGCCACTGAGAATAATAATAAGTTCAACTCGCATTTTTATTCCCTAAACTCTCCGCTAAAAAAAACACATTACCTTGCACATGTAGCGCATTATCATGTCTATCGACACGGCTCCATTGAAGCTTATCGAAATAAATCAAATAAGGGCTTTTAGCCGTCGAACGGAAAAAATCAACCACCTGCGAGTAATGGCCATGGAGTTCAATCTGAAGTCCTAAGATGGGAGCAATATCAGTACTATTGCTGTCACCTTGAACGATGCTAGACAAGTCTAAAGAATGTTGCTCTGCTATTTGACTTAACCGCTTTACTATTTGGGGTAAACTCTCTGAACGAGTGACTTGGGCTCGCAAGCGTTTTTCGGTCTTTTTTAAGTCGGCGAGTTCTCCTGAAAGTTTATCTAATCGTACCTTATTATCATTTGAATTTAGAACCTGTATCAGTTGAATCTCTTTTTCTCCAAGAGACTCCAGTACCTTTAGCTGTGGATTAAGGTATACAAAAAAAGCAACGACAAAGATAAAGATAAGATAACCAGCAAAAAAGAGACACTGAACCGATGTGCTCAACTTAGCAAGAGAAAGTAAAGAAAAATATTGTCTATTACTCATGAATACGCTCAACCAATTCAAACAAGATGGTAAAAAACAGATAATTATGCTGAGTACTTGAGTCATTGCCACGTAATTGCTGCACGGTAACTGCATTAGCACCAGGCGATTGATTTAAAAGAGTTAGCAGCTCACTAAGATTTGCGGAAGTCGCGGTTATCCCTTTAAGTTGAACCTGGTTGCCAGTTAAACTAATTTGATTGAGATACACTCTCTCAGGTATGGTTTCAGATAACATAAGCATTAAATCTAAAGAACGGAAACGCTGAACATCGAACCGAATTAAAGTGCTTATAGCAGATTCTATTTGCTCTATATTCTGTTGGGTCAGCTTTCCTCGCTCTTTCTGTTCAACAATCCATTGACTTCGCTCACTAAGTAGAGCTACTCGCTCTTGTTGTTTCTCCACTTTTGAAGCTAGATATTTTGCTAAATAAATACAGGTGAGAGCACCCACTATAGTGACGACACACAAACGAGATATTAAAATACGAATCTGATATCCACGGCGTTTTTCTCGCCATGGGATAAGGTTGATGTTATAACTCATAAACTTGCTCCAGCCATTTGATACCACTTAAGGCCAGGCTCAAAGCCCTAGAATATTCACCAAGTGTCTGAACTTGATGATTGGTTTTAAATCTTACTAACTCGGGCAAATTTAAAAATACACAATCAAATTTCGCCTCTGGTATTGACTCACATATTCGATCTGGATTTAACCTACTTTCTCCAGTAAGCCATACCCCGCTAGGTTGTATATTAAGTAACTGAATATGACGATAGAGGCTCCTTAATCCGTCTAAAATTGTGCTTTTTTCGTCTCCCACCTCAAGATGATGATAAACACTCCCCTGCACTTTGGATTCAAAGTACATAGACAAGTGAGAACCATTAAAATCAATAAGTAACCAATTATGTTGTTGATAATAGTCAACAGCTTGTCGCCAAAGCTGGCTAAGGTTGTAGGAGTATGGATTGATGAGTAAGGGAGTTAGTTTCGCTTGAGAACAGGCAGCCATCAGACCATCAATGTCATACTTGCGAGTGGCATAAACTTGATATGTATGCTTGTTATTTTCATCATGGTTAGGTAAAACAATAAAATCAAAATAGAGATCGTCAACCTCAATTAAAGAATGTTGCGAAAAAGCTTGTTCAATAGCAAAAAGAGATTCCTCTTCACTTAATCCGCTATCTAACTGTAATTGCTTAGTTATTATCGCATTATCTGGAATGCTTAGGCACACTTTACGACTAAATAAGGGTAAAGCCTTTCTTAGTTCTTTTAGATTCTTTACAATTTCCTGATAATTTAACCTGTCGTTATCAGTAAGAATATCGTCGTCAATAGCTACTTGGTGATAACAAACCAGTTTGCAAGTGTTTTTTCCAGGCTTTAACACCACGGCTCGAATATACCGGTGGTTAATGTCAACGCCTGTAATTAATGATTGGCCCATGCTGCTCAGCTCCGTCAGGTTAACGTAGCCCACTAATTTAATTCCATTTATTTAGTGGGCGCATAAACACATATGAGCTACGTTTTTAGCTTAAACTGTACGAGTTTGCATAACGTAAGCGTAATTAATCAGGGATTCTCCGGTGAAGTTCATAAAGCGATTGTTTGTTTTCGTATTGGTTTGCACACTGCTTGGGATTGGTACCATTTTTGGTTTCTATCTTTATGTCAAACCTGAGTTGCCCGATGTAGCAACATTAAAAGATGTCAAACTGCAAACACCCATGCAGATATTCAGTCAAGATGGCAAACTCATCTCACAGTTTGGTGAAAAACGTCGTATTCCAGTGACCTATGATGAAATCCCACCACATCTAATTGAAGCACTAATTGCGACAGAAGACAGTCGATTCTATGAGCACCCCGGGATAGATCCTATCGGCATCACTCGAGCAGCACTTGTCGTAGCGATTTCAGGTTCAGCAAAGCAAGGAGCGAGTACCATCACACAACAACTCGCCCGTAATTTCTTCCTTTCTAATGAAAAGAAGATCATGCGCAAAATAAAAGAAATTTTTATCGCCATTCATATTGAGCAGTTATTAAGTAAACAAGAAATTATGGAGCTGTATGTCAATAAGATTTTCTTAGGCTATCGCTCCTATGGTTTTGGCGCTGCTGCGCAAACATACTTTGGTAAAGATCTTAAGGATCTTACGCTTAGTGAAATGGCAACGTTAGCCGGAATGCCGAAAGCTCCATCAACAATGAACCCAATATATTCACTTCAGCGTGCAACAAATCGTAGAAATGTCGTACTACAGCGCATGATAAATGAAGAATACATCACTAAAGCCGAATTCGAACAAGCCCGTAGTGAAGTGATAATGTCACGCTATCACGGCGCTGAAATTGAACTCAAGGCTCCATATGTCGCCGAGCTTGCTCGATCTTGGATGGTTGCACAATACGGAGAAGATGCGTACACCTCCGGTATGAACGTTTATACGACTGTGGACTCTAAATTGCAGTCTGCTGCTAATCAATCAGCAATCAATAACTTACTTTCCTACGATGAGCGACATGGCTATCGAGGCGCAGAGAAAACTCTTTGGTCACAAGGTCAAAAGCCCTTCGATACAGAAAAATTCGATGAAATATTAGCCAAGGTGCCGACATACGGAGAACTCACTCCAGCCATTGTTACTGACGTCACCGTTCAACAGGCCCAAATATGGGTTAAACATCAAGGCTACCAGACACTTGAGTGGGATGGCATCAAATGGGCTCGTAAATTCTTAACTGACGAACGTCAAGGCCCTGCACCAAGCTCAGCAACTGAAGTTCTCGCTACTGGAGAGCAAATTTGGGTGCGTAAGAGAGAAATTCAACACCAAGAAAGCCAAGAAACTAGTACGAGCTGGAAGTTGAGCCAAGTCCCTAATGCCAACACTGCATTTGTGGCCATGAACCCTGAGAGCGGTGCAGTACTTTCTCTCATTGGGGGGTTCAACTTTGTACATAACAAATTTAACCGTGCTACACAGTCAGTAAGACAAGTCGGATCAAGTATTAAGCCGTTTATATACTCGGCAGCAATAGATAAAGGGCTAACGTTAGCAACCTTGGTCAACGATGCACCTATCAATCAGTGGGATAAAAGCCAAGGAACAGCTTGGCGACCAAAAAACTCACCGCCTACCTACATAGGCCCAACCCGTTTAAGGATTGGTCTTGCACAATCAAAAAATGTTATGGCAGTACGAGTACTGCGTGAAGTTGGCTTAAATGAAACACGCAAGTATCTGACTCGTTTTGGTTTTAATCTTGATCAATTACCACGCTCAGAAACCATAGCATTAGGGGCGGGTAGCTTAACACCAATGAAAATGGCTCAAGGCTATTCTGTATTTGCCAATGGGGGTTACTACGTAGAACCCTATTACATAAGTAAAATTGAAGGCCCATTTGGTGATCTAGAATTTGAAGCTGAGCCTAAACTCATTTGCCGTGAGTCCTGCTCAGAAAATGATTTAGATAACCTAGATAATGAATTTTTAGAACAAGACGTTGACCCTAATAATGCTAATCAAGCCGCTCAATACGCTCCAAAAGTCCTTTCTGAACAAACCGCATTTTTAGTGCGAGAAATGATGTATAGCAATATCTGGGGAGGAGGAAACTGGAGCGAAAAAACTGGCTGGAATGGAACTGGGTGGAGAGCACAAGCACTAAAACGCCGTGATATAGGTGGAAAAACCGGTACAACCAATGATTCCAAAGATGCTTGGTACAATGGCTATGGGCCTGGAATGGTTGCCATCTCTTGGGTAGGCTTTGATGACCACACCCGTAAGCTAGGACGAACCATACCTAATAGCAACCTTAATAAAGAGCAAATTTCTGGTGCGGAGGCTGGTGCAAAGACCGCTCAGCCGGCTTGGGTTGACTTTATGAAAGCAGCACTTACTGATGTACCCACTCAAGAAAAAGAGATCCCTGCCAATATTGTTCGAGTAAGGATAGATCGTAACTCTGGCCTACTAACCAACAAATTTGATTCAAGCTCAATGTTTGAATACTTCGTTGAAGGCACAGAACCAGTCGACTACGTCAGCGATGAAGTAATGGATACCATTTATACCTCAACAGAAAACGAAGAACTGTTTTAAGTATTTATATCGCAGGATTAAACTCTTAGAACTTAGGAATACGACTACCAAAACCTCAAGCAATAGATTTGGATATTAAAATATCCAAATCTATTGCCTTTCTAACTGCTGCTTTATTGTTCCTGCTAACTGTTCAAAACGAGCTTTGAGCGGAGAGCCCGGACGATAAGCAACCACAATGCTCCTAGAAGGCACGGGATTGATCGCTTTCACATAGCAAACACCATCTTTATATTTTTCTTTTGGTATTGAAAGTTCAGGTAACAAAGTGATCCCTCCACCTGCAGCAACCATGTTGCGTAACGTTTCAAGACTCGTCGCTTTAAACCGTTCATCATCTTTTGCCCCAGCGGCAAAACAAAAGCCCAAGGCTTGGTCTCTCAAGCAATGTCCATCACCCAATGCAAGTACTGTTTTACCATTAAGTTCCAACATATCGATTTCATCTAGTTTTGACCATTCATGATCACATGGAACGGCAACACTAAGAGGCTCTTCATACACTTCAATCTCCTTGAAGGGTTCCGTCTCAGCAACAGAAGCCAACACCAAGCAATCCAGTTTTCCATCCTCTAGTTGCCTGACCAATTGATTAGTTTGAGCTTCGTGCAAAAATAACTCAAGATCAGGAAATTTCTCCTTTAACACAGGAACAATCTTGGGCAACAAATAGGGACCAACCGTGGGAATAAAACCAATATGCATAGGGCCTGTCATCGCCTTACCTTGACCACTCGCCATATCTCGAAATGTTTTTACCTCCGACAAAATTCGTTTCGCCTGCCCGACTAACTGAAGGCCAGCATCAGTAAATAATACTCGACGGCTACTTCGCTCAAGCAAAGCTGTACCTAATTCATCTTCTAGCTTACGAATTTGACCACTTAAGGTTGGCTGGCTAACAAAACACGCTTCTGCCGCTTTACGAAAGTGATTATGCTCTGCTAATGCCACCAGATACTCAAAATCGCGAATGTTCATTCTCAGCTACCTAAATAAAATAGAAAAATCCTATCGATACCATAGCATTAAACGATTGGAGCTATCAAAGTAAATTTAAAATAATAGCCTCATCAACATCAATCACATTCACTGCTGATAGACCTTATTCAATATTATCAAAGGAAACCACAATGCATACATCGAAAGAAAACCACAGTATACCGCAAGTCACATTCCCAACTCGTCAAGGCGATGCTTGGGTAAACGTCACCAGTGAAGACGTTTTTAAAAACAAAACTGTGATTGTCTTTAGTTTACCAGGAGCCTTCACCCCAACTTGTTCATCTAGCCATCTACCACGCTACAATGAACTATTTCCTGTTTTTAAAGAGCATGGCGTAGATGAAATTTTATGTGTCTCTGTCAATGATACTTTTGTTATGAATGCTTGGAAAGCGGATCAAGAAGCCGAATTCATCACCTTCTTACCCGATGGTAATGGTGAATTCACTGATGGTATGGGCATGCTGGTCGATAAAAATGATATTGGCTTTGGAAAACGCTCATGGCGCTACAGCATGTTAGTAAAAAATGGGGTTGTTGAGAAAATGTTTATTGAGCCTAATGAACCTGGCGACCCATTCAAAGTTTCTGACGCTGACACTATGCTCGCCTATATTGCCCCAGAGCACAAAGTGCAAGAGTCAATTACCGTATTCAGCAAACCTGGTTGCCCATTTTGCGTTAAAGCAAAACAGAGTTTGATAGACCACAACCTTCAGTATGAAGAAGTCATATTGGGTAAAGATGCTACCACCGTCAGCTTACGTGCAATTTCCGGACGTGCCACTGTGCCACAAGTTTTTATTGGTGGTAAACATATTGGTGGCAGCGAAGAACTGGATTCCTACCTAAACTAATTCAAGCTCCCCCTCAATATCACCATCGAAGTGATGTATCACTTCAATGGTTCTTAAGACAGGAATCTAAAATGAAACAGCTTAATGTCGATGTTGTAGTGATCGGTGGCGGTACAGCAGGTCTTGGGGCCTACCGTGCTGCTAAGGCGCACACATCAAGTGTAGTGATGATTGAAGGTGGTCCTTATGGCACTACCTGCGCTCGAGTAGGTTGTATGCCATCTAAATTGCTTATTGCAGCAGCCGAAAGCGTCCACCAGATTGAAAAAGCTCCCCTATTTGGTATCCACCCACAAGGCGACATAATCATCAATGGTCGCGAAGTTATGGACCGAGTCAAACGAGAACGTGATCGTTTTGTCGGTTTTGTCCTCGAAAGTGTCGATGAAATACCAGCTCAAGACAAAATTAGTGGGTATGCTCAGTTTATTGATAACAACAAGTTACGTATCGATGATCATACAGAAGTCATCGCCAAGCGCACCATAGTCGCTACAGGCTCTCGTCCTGCCTACCCTAGTGCTTGGGATGAACTGGGAGATCGCCTGATCATTAACGATGATGTCTTTGAATGGGATGACCTACCAAAGTCAGTTGCTGTATTTGGCCCTGGAGTAATTGGACTAGAGCTAGGTCAGGCGTTGCATCGTCTTGGTGTAGAAGTCAAGCTATTCGGCCTTGGAGGTCAAGTCGGTCCTCTCACAGACCCTGAAGTGATGAGCTATGCAGATAAAACCTTCAAACAAGAGTTTTATCTCGATGCCAACGTCAAAGTGGAACAAATGAAGCGTATTTCAGCCTCTGATGGTTCAGGTGAAGATAAAGTTGAAATACAATTTATCAACCATGGTGGTGAGCTAGAGACATTCATTGTTGACTACGTTCTTGCCGCAACAGGTCGTAGACCTAATGTAGACAAGCTAGGGCTAGAAAATACATCCGTTAAGTTAGACGATCGTGGAGTGCCAACGGCGGATCATTACACGCTACAAACATCTGTAGGTAATATATTTATTGCAGGTGATGCAAGCAACCAAATTCCTTTACTTCATGAAGCCGCAGATCAAGGTCGTATCGCGGGTGATAACGCAGGGCGATATCCCGATATCCGCGCTGGACTTCGCCGCTCATCTATTTCTGCCGTATTCTCGGACCCACAAATAGCTATGGTAGGCGAAAGCTTCAAGCAGCTTGAAGTACGATTAGGAAATTGTGGCTGCTTTGCGACAGGTGAAGTCTCTTTTGAGAATCAAGGTCGCTCTCGAGTCATACTACGCAATCAAGGGCTTTTGCATATTTACGGTGAGCAAGGGACTGGTCGCTTCCTCGGAGCTGAGATGATAGGACCAAACGCAGAACATTTAGCCCACCTACTCGCTTGGGCACACCAAAACAAGATGACAATATCCGAAATGCTTGATATGCCCTTTTATCACCCAGTGATAGAAGAGGGAGTAAGGACCGCGCTACGTGATCTGAATGCCAAATTGCATTTAGGCCCAGAGATGATCAGGCACTGCCTCGATTGCGGTCCTGGCTGCTAACCTAAATACTATCGATAATGATAAAACGAGCCACTGGCTCGTTTTTATTTTTATGAAAAACAACTAGTTGCGAGAAGGACTTTCAACTAAGCTTGATGCATTACCTCAATTTTACTATCCAGAAATCATACATATGACATGCAAATATTGTGATGGAAATTGGTTTTGGAAAAAAATAGGCCGATGTAAACGCTGCATTATACAGCTCACTTGCCTATCCGTTATTAGTTGGATAATTTGGTGGTATGCAGGAAAAAGTAACCCTAAATCTATCGAATCTATTTCGTTAATAGTCGCAGGGGCTTCGGTTCATGGGTTACTATTTCTTCACCTTTGGATACGCTTCATCGTCTTGCCATGGCGACATAACAAACGAAAGGTTTAAAACTAAACTTAACATATTCCGCAAAATTGAAGCGAAAAAAAGCCCCAAAGCCAATTTCGGTTTTGGGGCTCTCTTAGATAATTCTAAGAAAAAGCAGTGGTATATAAATAGACTCTGCTTTTTTCATAAGGTTCCACAAAAATGCGATCTTTTTTGATCTTTTTAAAAACGACTCGACTAATTACGCAACATTTGCCCGTGCTATCGACTTTTCAACCAAGTTAATCTCTAGTGCTACTTCATCGCAAGCATGTTGACGAGGACATTGTTCACAGTCTTTCAATACCTTTTCAGGCAACAAAGATTTAGATGTAGGCAAAAATTGCAGCTTCATAAAAAATTCAGGGGTTCGAGTCAGAACAAACACCTTTTTAATTGCCATTTGGCGCGCTTTCTCAACCAAGTAATGCACAATTGCACTACCTTGCCCTTGGCCTTGCCAGCCAGCCTCAACACCTAAAGAACGAATTTCTGCCAAACCTGAGTCATATACAAAGAGAGAAGCACATCCGGTTACTTCACCATGATGTTCAGCAACGACAAATGATCCTATGTCACGTACCAACTCGTTGCGAGAGCGTGGGAGATTTTCCCCCATACTCGCCCAGTAAGCAACCATACCTTCTAGAGATTCTGTATCAGTTAAGCGAGCCGGACGAACATTTACTGCGTAAGCATCGCGTGCAATCAAACGGCCTTCTGCTTGTTCAACCGCATGAGATACCTGTTTTGGCGATACCCCACCTAATGCGCTGCGTTTCTCCAAGCACGAGTCAATAGTTAAGATGCCATAAACATCCTTTTCAATACTGGATGAAAATTCTTTTAGCTCTTCAATGGATAACTCTTCGAGAGCACATCCCTTAGCAATAGCACCAACAACAGCGACACCAACAATATGGTGAGCTTCACGAAATGGAATACCTTTAGCCACAAGATAATCCGCTAGTTCAGTGGCATTTGCATAACCTTGCTTTGCTGCTTCTAGTGTCCGGTCACCATTAACTTTAATACCATCAAAACATAATGCCGCCATTTCTATACAATCGTTCCAAGTATCTAAAGCATCAAACAGACCTTCTTTGTCTTCTTGCATATCTTTGTTATACGCAAGTGGCAAAGCTTTCACCGTCATCATCATTCCAGCCAGTGAACCATAGACACGACCAGTTTTACCACGAATCAACTCTAGCGCATCCGGGTTCTTCTTTTGTGGCATCAGTGATGATCCAGAAGTCACCGTATCAGCAAGCTCAATAAAGTTAGACTCACCAGAGTTATAGAAAATCATATCTTCAGCCAAACGAGATAGATGCAACATAGAAATCGACGCCACTGACATCAATTCCATAACATGGTCACGATCTGAAACCGAATCAAGTGAGTTTCGCGTGGCGCGGTGAAAACCAAGGTTGTGCGCAAGCTTTTCTCGGTCAATTGGATAGGCAGTACCAGCCAAGGCTCCAGAGCCAAGCGGACATGTATCTAAACGTTCCATTGCATCTTGCAAACGAGAATAATCTCGCTCAAACATTTCTAGATAAGCTAAACACCAATGGGCAAAGGTCACAGGCTGTGCACGTTGTAGATGAGTATAACCAGGTAGGACGGTGTTCTGATGGGCTTTTGCTACGGCTACCATTTGAGATTGGAGGCGGTCTAAAGCCATGAGTAGTTGCTGACCCTGTTGACGACACCACAACTTGAGATCGGTCGCGACTTGGTCATTACGAGAACGACCAGTATGGAGCTTCTTCCCTAGATCCCCAACTTTGCCTATCAATTGCTGTTCAACCCAAGAGTGAATATCTTCTGCATCAGAGCTTAGAATCTGGTGGGGATCTTCCATAACCGCCAGTTTGAGTTCATTTAGTGCTAGTTCAAGTTTTTGTTGTTCTTGCTCATTGATAATATCTACAGACAGAAGTGCTTTGGACCAAGCAATCGATCCAACAATGTCTTGTTCTGCCAATCGGAAATCAAAGCGCAATGAATCGTTAAATTCTTTGAATCTTGTATCTGCTGCTTGGGTAAATCTTCCACCCCATAATGCCATTGCGTCTCTCCTGATTACCAGTGTTCACTCACTCTGTGAACCATTACGTTATCTATATCACTCTGGGTTCAACCCAGTTTTATCTTTGGCTCAAAGTTACGGCAAATTACACAAAAGATAAAGTATAAATTCATTATTTTAACATATTTATTCAAGACAACATGAAAGTGACAGTATTATAGGCAAATAAAAAAGCCCAATTGCAAAGGCAAATGGGCTCTTTTATTATTGACTGTTAATTTTTTTGGCTATTAAGTGCTCGAATGCGACTAGAAAGCGAGTAAAGACGAATAAACCCTTCTGCATGGCTCTGATCATAGACTTCATCCTCACCAAAAGTTGCAAACTTCTCACAGTATAAACTGTTTTCTGAATGCTTCTGGGTCACTATTGCTTGACCCTTGTAAAGCTTAACAACCACTTCTCCATTGACATCCTTAGCCAATTCCTCTGAAGCTGCCAAAATTGACTTACATAAAGGAGTAAACCAACGGCCATCATAAACAAGATGAGAAGCCTTTACGCCAAGTTCTTCACGAAACTCAAAAGCAGCTTTATCGAGGACCAATTGCTCAACCGCACGCAAGGTTTCCATCATAATGGTCCCTCCAGGAGTCTCGTAGCAGCCACGAGACTTCATACCTACCAAACGATTCTCAACAATGTCGATACGGCCAATACCATGCTTAGCGCCCTTCTGGTTTAAATAGACTAGGGCGTTGTATGGTGTCATATTTTCACCATCAACAGCGACAACTTCACCCTTTTCCACCTTCAAAGTAACGTATTCTGCCTCGTTAGGCGCTTGCTCAGGATCGACCGTCCAAACCCAACAGTCTTCATTTGGCGCATTCCAGGTATCCTCAAGAACACCACCTTCTGTTGAAATATGCCAAGCATTTGCATCACGCGAATATATTTTCGTCAATGAAGCACTACATGGAATATTGCGCTCTTTTAAGTAATCAAGGCACTCTTCACGACTAACAAGATCCCATTCTCGCCAAGGCGCGATAACCTTAAGATCTGGGGCTAATGCCGCGAATGCTCCCTCAAAACGCACCTGGTCATTACCTTTTCCAGTACACCCATGACATAAAGCATCAGCCCCTACTTTACGTGCCACTTCTACCTGAGCTTTTGCAATAATTGGCCTAGCCATTGATGTACCAAGCAAGTATTTACCTTCGTAATACGCACCAGTTTTTAACGTTGGATAAATATAATCTGCGACCATTTCTTCTTTTAAGTCAGCGATATAGCACTCAGATGCCCCCGACGCTTTTGCTTTTTCTTCAATACCTTGCAACTCTTCATCACCTTGGCCTACATCTGCGACAAAGGCTACCACATCACAATCATAATTTTCTTTTAGCCACGGAATGATCACCGAGGTATCAAGACCGCCAGAGTATGCGACGACAACTTTATTTATTCTTACTTTGCTCATTTTTCTCTCTCTCCAAAATCTCAGCGCTGCACATGGCGGTCAGTGCTGTAGGTAACTATCTAATTATTAGGTAAAAACTGAGTTCCGATACTTTGCCCAGCAAATAGCTTGGCGAGATTTTCTGGGTAACGCCAAGTGGCTATCTCAATTGAACGCCCAAGAGTCGTAGCAGCTTCCAGAGCAGAATTCACCTTGACAACCATGCCATCGGTAATAACACGCCCATCAATAAGATTTTGCGCTTCTTGCTCATTTAGGCTCTTGATAAGATGTCCCTTACCATCAAGCACACCACTAACATCTGATAGCAGCACAAGTTCAGCATCCATTGCGCCTGCAACAGCAACCGCCGCCTGATCAGCATTGACATTCATCATCTGCCCGTTAATTGTCAAACCAATGGAGCTGATAATAGGCAAAGCACCCGTTTCAAAAATCGCTTGCAGTAGTGTCGAATCTCCAGGAGTAACCTTACCAACAGCCCCAAGTTGTGGATCTAATTCATGTACTTGGCATAAACCACCATCGGCAAGGCATAAACCAATAGTATTCAAACCATCTTTAATTGCTTGCCCTTGAAGCATTTTGTTTGCTGTTCCTGCCAAGGCACCAGCAATCAAAGGAATTTGCTCGTATGGTGTTACACGCAAGCCATCTTTTTTCACCGTTTCCAATTGCAACTTAGCCATAAGCTCGTCCACCAGGTAGCCACCTCCGTGAACGATCGCAATGGGTCGCTGAGCCAAAGTTTGATAGTCAGCAATTGCACAAAACACCTGACTTAAGGTCTCTGTACATGACAATGCAGCACCGCCAAGCTTAATCACTAATGGAGTTTGTTTTTTATTTGTCATTATTTTTCCTTTTTTACCCACCGATTTACGCAAGGGCTGTTAGCTCTGGAAATCCATAGTGGATATTTAAGCATTGCATCGCTTGACTTGAAGCACCTTTGAGCAAATTATCAATCGCAGAGACTACAATGATGTGTTCGCCCTGAACCTTCCAACCGATATCGCAAAATGGGGTGTTTTCTACATTCTGAATGCTTGGTAATTCCGACGATAATAAACGTACAGCAGGCTTGTCTTTGTAGGCCATACTAAATGACTGTTCGATTTGTTCCTCGTTGACACCTTCAGCTAACTTCATCGTTATCGTCGCAAGAATACCCCGCTTAAAATTACCAAGATGAGGCGTAAAAATAACCTCAGTACCAAGATGGCTAGCAATCTCAGGTTGGTGTCTATGATTAAAGACTCCATAGGGTTTTAAACTGACTTCACAATAGCTATTAGTCATAGATGCCTTTCGACCTGCGCCGGACACACCACTGGTTGCATTTATGATTGGCCATTGTTGAATATCCAAAAGTTCAGCATCGACTAAAGGTTTAATGGCAAGTTGTGAAGCCGTGGGATAACATCCCGGCACTGCGATCAACTGAGCTTTATTAATGCTGTCTCTGTTCCATTCAGCCAAGCCGTAGGCGGCAATCTCGAGACAATCCTGATGCTGATGTTGAAAACCATAAAATTGTTCGTAAAAACCTTCTTGCTTGACTCTAAATGCACCTGACAAGTCAAAGACTTGGCATCCATTTTCAAGAAAAATAGGTACTAAGTCATGACTGACTTGATGGTCGGTAGCAAGGAACACCACATCATTTTGAGAAGCAACCAATTCTGGATTTTTCAAAGGTTCAACCGATTGCCTCATCACACCTAATAGCTTTCCATGTAACTGGGAAATGCACTTTCCTGCATCTACACTCTTGGCTGAGACATACAAACCAGATAGGGTAAGTTGTGGGTGTTTATGAACCATAAGTGCGAGTTCAGCCCCGGTGTAACCGCTAGCGCCAATAATTGTGGTTTTGAGCATATCGAACATTCAATTAGACCTTTAAATATTACCATCATTCGTGATTATAAATTTAAAAAACACCACACTTAACGGTTTTTTATTCATTAAAAATGATTTATTATGTCTTTTACCTTCATTAATCATTCATGTCAACAGTCAAAGCGAACTTAATATGCAATTACCTAGCTTTATGGAGGTCTATAAGGGCCTGATATCAACGTCTTCAATTAGTTCAACCGACGCAAGTTGGGACGAAGGCAACGCTAATGTCATAGACAAACTAGCTTGCTGGATGCAAACGATAGGATTTGAAATTGACATAATCAAAGTCTCAGAGGGGAAATTTAATTTACTCGCCAAAAAAGGAATGGGTGAAGGCGGGCTACTACTCGCAGGTCACAGTGATACCGTCCCTTTTGATCAAGGCCGCTGGAATTTTGATCCTCACAAACTCACTGAAGCTGATAATCGCTTTTATGGTTTAGGGACAGCGGATATGAAGGGCTTTTTTGCTTTTATCTTTGAGGCCGTAAAAAAAGTCGACTGGAGTAAGCAAACTAAGCCACTGTACGTACTAGCGACCTGCGATGAAGAAACCACTATGCTTGGTGCGCGGCATTTTACTGACAATACCCCGATAAAACCTGACTACTGTATTATCGGTGAACCGACAAGCCTAGTCCCAATACGTGGCCACAAAGGACACATGGCTAATTCAATTCGGGTAACAGGAAAATCTGGGCATTCATCCGATCCAGCCCTTGGCGTCAATGCCATTGAGATTATGCATGAAATCCTATTTGCCATGATGCAACTGCGCGATAAACTGATTAAGGAATATCATCATCCTGGATTTGCGATCCCAAGCCCAACTCTAAATCTCGGGCATATACACGGAGGAGATAGTGCTAATCGAATTTGTGGCTGCTGTGAACTGCACTATGACGTACGCCCTCTACCAGGAATTAGCTTGGACAGTTTAGACAATATGCTACGCGGAGCTCTAAAAGACATCGAAGCAAAGTGGCCCGGAAGAATCGAAATCACCGCACTGCATGAGCCCATCCCTGGCTATGAGTGCCAAAACAATCAACCATTTATCACTGGTGTAGAGGAGATATGCGGCACCAACAGTACAACTGTAAATTACTGCACAGAAGCCCCTTTCCTTCAGCAACTTTGTCCTACATTAGTCCTAGGCCCAGGTTCTATTGAACAAGCTCACCAGCCTGATGAATTCCTTGCATTTGAGTTTATAGAGCCAACGATAAACGTGCTTTCTAAGGCAATGTACAAATACTGTTTCTAGATTAAATCTGGCTGGTATCTTTTCCAGCCACCCACCACCATCTTGTAATTAAATTTCAATATGTATCAACAAAAACACACTATGGAATAAATCACATAACCTTGTTGATACTTGCAAACTTAGCCAACAGCATTTGACTCTCATTAATATTTTTCGCTAGATTGTCTATTCAACAAGGAACAATGGATGTAATTTTTTTACAAGGTAGGATAATAATGAACGAAAAATACTCTGCTCTTCGAAGCAATGTTAGCATGCTAGGACACTTGCTTGGTAACACCATCAAGGATGCTCATGGTGATACCCTTTTGGAAAAAGTAGAAACAATTCGTAAGCTTTCAAAATCTGCTCTTGCCGGTAATCAATCAGATAGAGAAAACCTAATTGATGAAATTAAAAACCTACCCGATGATCAACTCACACCCGTTGCTCATGCCTTTAACCAATTTCTGAATCTAACCAATATGGCGGAACAATACCACACGATTTCCCGCCATTATGATGCACATGTTTGCGAGCCTGACACCATTAGCACATTATTTTCAAAACTCAGCAACAATGGAATTAGTAAACTCGATACTGCTCAGGCAGTTCGTGAACTCAACATTGAATTAGTCCTCACAGCGCATCCAACAGAAATAACGCGCCGTACTATGATCAATAAGTTGGTTAAAATCAATAAGTGCTTGTCAAAATTAGAATTAAATGAAATCTCGAGTAAAGAACGCCTTAAAACAGAACGGCGTCTTGAACAACTAATAGCCCAAGGTTGGCATTCTGATACAATTCGTCAGCAACGTCCGACGCCACTAGATGAAGCAAAATGGGGCTTCGCTGTTGTCGAGAATTCGCTGTGGGAAGCCGTTCCAGATTTTCTACGAGAACTTGATAGCCGAGTGCGTGAATACCTGCAAGAAGGCTTACCTATTGATGCTCGGCCGGTTCATTTTTCCTCATGGATGGGAGGGGATCGTGACGGCAACCCATTTGTAACACACACCATTACCCGTGAAGTCATGCTACTGTCACGATGGAAAGCCGCAGATCTCTACCTTGGTGATATTAATGACCTAATTAGCGAACTATCAATGACACGCTGCAATGAGGTGGTACGTCAATTAGCAGGCGAAGACGAGCATGAGCCTTATCGAGCCATTCTTAAACAGTTACGCGCTCTACTGACAGAAACCAAGCAAACCCTTGATGAGAAAATTAAAGGCCATAGCCTTACCGCTAAGGCACCGTTACAGACAATAGAGCAATTGTGGCAACCACTGTACGCCTGCTATCAGTCTCTTCATCAATGTGGGATGGGTATTATCGCGGATGGTTCCCTCTTAGATACACTTCGACGCATCAAAGCGTTTGGTGTCCATTTAGTCCGCTTAGACATTCGCCAAGAAAGTACCCGTCATTCTGATGTTTTATCTGAACTTACACGCTATTTGGGTATTGGTGATTATAATCATTGGAACGAACAAGATAAAATCGCCTTCCTGACCAATGAACTCGCCTCTAAAAGGCCATTGCTACCGAGAAATTGGCAACCATCAGAACCAGTGCAAGAAGTGCTAGACACCTGCCAAATCATAGCAAAACAGCCTCGTGAAGCATTTGGTGCGTATGTGATATCAATGGCACGTACAGCATCAGATGTCCTAGCAGTACATCTGCTACTTCAAGAAGCTGGCTGCCCATACCGAATGGATGTTTGCCCACTATTTGAAACTCTCGACGATTTGAACAATGCCGAGTCAGTCATCAAACAGTTGATGGGAATTGATTTATACCGTGGCTTCATTCAAAACCAACAGATGGTAATGATAGGGTATTCTGATTCAGCAAAAGATGCCGGGGTTATGTCTGCTGGATGGGCTCAATACCATGCGATGGAATCATTGGTAAAAGTTGCAGATGAGGAGGGTATTGAACTGACCCTATTCCATGGCCGAGGCGGAACAATAGGTCGTGGTGGTGCTCCTGCACACGCAGCATTACTTTCTCAGCCTCCCAAAAGTTTAAAAGGCGGGTTAAGAGTAACAGAGCAAGGTGAGATGATTCGTTTTAAACTAGGCTTGCCTGACGTTGCTGTCAATAGCTTTAACCTCTACGCTAGTGCTATTTTGCAAGCCAATTTGTTACCACCACCTGAGCCAAAACAAGAATGGCGCGATCAGATGAATCTTCTTTCTAAGGTCAGCTGCGAAGCCTATAGAAATGTGGTTAGAGGCCAAAAAGACTTTGTTGCATATTTTCGCCAAGCAACACCAGAACTTGAACTAGGTAAATTACCTCTGGGCTCTCGCCCTGCGAAACGAAACCCAAACGGTGGCGTAGAAAGCTTGCGTGCGATTCCGTGGATTTTCTCATGGAGTCAGAACCGCTTAGTACTGCCCGCTTGGCTCGGAGCTGGTGCAGCCATTCAACATTCAATCGACAGTGGACACCAAGTGTTACTTGAAGAAATGTGCCGTGAGTGGCCATTTTTCTCCACACGATTAGGGATGCTAGAAATGGTTTACACTAAGTGTAACTTGGAGATCTCTCGCTACTACGATGAGCGCTTAGTCGAACCTAAGCTACTTCCTCTCGGAGATAATTTGCGCGAGCAATTGAGTAAAGACATCAAAGCAGTATTAAATGTCGAAAATAATGAGAATCTAATGCAAAGCGATCCCTGGGGGCAAGAGTCAATTCGCTTACGCAATATCTACGTAGAACCACTCAACATGCTACAAGCAGAATTACTCTATCGAACCCGCCAGAACAACTCAGCATCTCCAGAACTTGAAGAGGCCTTGATGGTCACCATTGCTGGTATAGCCGCTGGTATGCGAAATACAGGCTAAAAACCCATAAAAAGGATAAATTGAGGCTGCCAACATAGGCATCCTCAATGCATCCGATGCTAAAAACACCAAAACAACAAGAATAATAAAACAAATACCAACAAAAAAAACAAGAAAAACAGAATAATAATCTGATATAATAATTTATTGAGCTAATTATCAGTTTTTTAGCTCAATTAGTTTTTCTATTCCACTTTATGCTTATTATTTAGATATAATATTGCTCCTTTGCGATGAACAATAAAATTATAAATCGCTCTAGGTGATAAAACGGCTTTTAAGGTGACATGGCCAACTTTGTTGGCGCTGCTAAATATTTACTGATGATAAGTGCCATAGAAGCACAACAGTAATCAAGCAGTTATTAAGTATTTATTTGACCATTTGGATTAAAGACATGTCATTACCACACGTTATCCTAACAGTTCTCAGTACACGCAATGCAACTGGATATGATATCACCAAAGAATTCTCAGCCACTATTGGTTATTTTTGGAAAGCAAGTCATCAGCAGGTCTATCGCGAGCTCAACAAAATGGCTCAAAACCAGCAAGTTACTTGTGTTTTAGAGCCTCAGGAAGGCAAACCAGACCGCAAAGTTTACTCAATTACTGAAGCAGGACGCGTTGCTCTTGGTGATTGGTTCGATCAACCAACAGCCCATCCAACAGTTCGTGATGAGTTTTGTGCTAAGTTGATGGCTTGCGCTGTACAACCATCCGCACCTTATCGCAAGCAACTTGGGGAACTAGTCGAAGAATCACGTAAGCTTGTTGCGCATTACAAAGAAATCGAGAATGCTTATTACTCAGCACCTGCGACACTCGACAAACAACAGCGTCTTGAACGTTTGACACTGCGTCGCAATCTATTAGTACGCCAAGCATGGGTAGAATGGGCCGAAGAAACACTTTCAGAGCTCGATGCACTAGCCTAAAATGATTAAAGAAGTTAAAGGGTTGATCTTATAGTCAACCCTTTATTTTAAAGACCTTAGATACCATCACCACCGACAAAACTTTGAGAACGGCCATTAAATTGTTGGTCCATATCAAGAGAAGGCTTATCAGTCTTAGGGCGCCCAACAATTTTAGCAGGGACACCAGCTACCGTAGTATGAGGTGGTACTGGTTGTAAAACCACAGAACAAGAACCAATTTTAGCACCTTCACCAACCTCGATATTACCAAGGATCTTGGCACCAGCACCTATCATCACACCCTCACGTATTTTCGGATGTCGATCACCACATGCCTTACCTGTACCACCTAAAGTAACATCCTGAAGAATCGATACATCATTTTCGACAATCGCCGTTTCACCAATGACTATTCCCGTCGCATGATCAAGCATAATACCTTGGCCTATACTTGCAGCAGGGTGGATATCCACCTGACAAGCAACGGAGATTTGATTTTGCAGATAGGTCGCAAGCGCTATTCGCCCTTGGTTCCATAACCAATTGGCCACACGATATCCCTGAAGAGCATGGTATCCTTTCAAGTACATCAAAGGCATAGAATACATAGAAACAGCAGGGTCACGATTCACTGTGGCACAAATATCACAAGCAGCAGCCTCAGTGATGGAGTTATCAGCATTAAAAGCTTCTTCAACCACTTCACGGACAGCCATCGCTGGCATTGATGCCGTGTTGAGTTTATTTGCTAAAATATAGCTTAAGGCAGCAGCTAGGCTATCATGCTTAATGATCGTGGCATGATAGAAACTTGCCAGCATCGGCTCTTGCTCAGATAAGTCACGAGCTTCTTCCACTATCGTCTGCCAAATTTTCTGTGTTTCACAATGTTTCATTTCTCAACCTTACATCCAAATACATCTAGATGCCTTTGCCTTAACCGTTATCGACCTCTAAGCTTCTGCTTTTTTATCACGGGCAAGTAAATCCCTTGCAGCAAGGTGCGCATCTTTACCTTGATACAGTACTTGATATATTTGGTCAACAATTGGTAATTCAACACCCACTCTTTTTGACAGCAACCATACCTCTTTCGTATTGCGATACCCTTCAACAACCTGACCTATTTCATCCTGAGCATCTTGCACCCCTTTCCCCTCTCCTAATGCCAAGCCAAAACGGCGGTTACGCGATTGGTTGTCTGTACAAGTCAACACAAGATCACCAAGCCCAGCCATCCCCATAAAGGTTTCTGGTTGAGCTCCAAGTGCGACGCCAAGTCGAGTCATTTCTGCTAGCCCACGAGTAATAAGTGCAGTGCGAGCATTAGCACCAAAACCAATACCATCAGACATACCAGCACCAATGGCAATAACATTTTTAACCGCCCCACCAAGCTGCATACCTGTAAAATCACTATTGGCATACACTCGAAAGGTTTTACTGCAATGTATTTTATCCTGAAGATCAGCAACAAAACCTTCATCTGGTGAAGAAACAGATATCGCAGTAGGCATTCCCATAGCCAATTCTTTCGCAAATGTTGGTCCTGAAAGTACAGCCAACGGATAGCTATCACCAAGGGTTTCTTGAGCAACATCTTGAAGCAAACGACCTGTTTCTGGCTCGAGACCCTTAGTCGCCCAACAGAGCCTAGAATCTTTGCGCAAATGAGGCTTAGCCTTAGCCAATACTTCAGCAAAAACATGACTTGGAACGACGATAAGCAAGTCTCGACTTTCTTGCACTGCCTTTACTAAATCAGCTTCCACAATCAAGGATGGCGGAAATTCAACTCCAGGTAAAAATGCATGGTTAGCGCGTTCTAATTGTAAGCGTGACATATGCTCAGGGTTATGCCCCCAGAGGACTACATTTGCACCATTTCTCGCCAATGATATTGCGAGAGAGGTACCATAGGAGCCTGCGCCAAGTACGGTCATTGCTATCTTTTTACTGTCGCTGCTCATGGTGTATGTATCTGTCATGATTTTACCTGATTAGTATTGAAGACCAACGAATCATGCGTGTTGAGCCTAAATTAAACATTCCATCTGATAGTAAACGAATCATCAGAAGAGTGAGTACCATTACACAACATTGTACGTTGTATATGAAAATTGTACGTCGCAAATGAAAAATGCACATTGCATCACTCATGTGACGCTCTGTGCATTTCATTGAACTTCAGTAATAGCCTTGAAAGTTAGGCTTCTACTTTACCTTCTTCCTGAGCTTGTTGCTGCAAGTAGTTCATGAACAATGAATCAAAGTTCACTGGCGCAAGGTTAAGTTGCGGGAAGGTTCCTTTTACGACCAAGCTTGAGATGGTTTCACGAGCATAAGGGAAAAGAATATTTGGGCAGAATGCACCCAAGCAATGAGCAAGCTGACCTGACTCCATTTTATCAGCGGTAAAAATTCCGCCCTGTTGAACTTCACATAAAAACGCTGTTTCTTCTTCATTTTTAACTGTCACGGTTAAACGTAATACAACCTCATACACGCCTTCACCAAGCTCACGGCTCTGAGTGTCTAAATCAAGTTTGACATCTGGATTCCACTCTTTTTGAAACATGTTTGGTGAGTTAGGTGCTTCAAAAGACACATCTTTAAGAAAAATACGTTGAATTGCGAAGTTCTGAGCTTCTTGTTGTGGTGCTGCTTCAGCCATTTTAAAATCCTTTACTAATCGAGTTGCCTGCGTAGAGGCTTAGCGAGAGTTTTATTCATAGGTGCCATTATCAAAAATGTCACACCTCTCTCATACAAACACCGCTTTATCAAGCGACGCTCAAAAACCATTGAAAATTACTTTTTGCCTTTCACTAATGGGAGGTTTGCTTCATTCCAAGCAATCAGACCATTTTTAAGCAAACTGACATTTTCAAATCCAGCATTTGCCAGAAGGTTAGCGCTCTCTTGCGCTGTCTGACCTGTCTTGCATACAACGATAATTGGGCTAGATTTGTAATTTTCAAGTTTACCTAAGTTACCGGCTTTAATATCAGAAGGTAAAATGTGAACTGCGTCCGTAATATGACCCGTGCGAAAGTCATCTTTACTACGGATATCAATCACAACTCCTTTCTCACGGTTCATTAGATATGTGGTTTGTGATGCTGTAATTTCTTTATAAGCCGCTGTACTTGTTTTCACGATATTCATGATAAGGGCAACAAATATGCCTACCCAAACCAAAGAAAGGATCAAATTTTCTTGAAAAAATGCGATGTACTCTTGCATATCCTGCGCTCTTCGATACTAGAACCGCTTATTGGCAGCGGTCCTGAAATGTAAATTTAGACTGCTATTATAACGAGGATGGCCTCTCTTAGCGAGATATAACCTATAGATTCACGCCCGGTAAAAAGGAAAGGCTATTACCTGTTCAATGTGCTCTTCTTGAGCAGCTAACATCATAAGTCGGTCTATCCCCAAAGCAACACCCGCGCACTTAGGAAAACCAGCCTCAAGAGCTTGAATCAAACGATAATCAATCGGTTGAGTCGGCAAACCTAAACACTCACGTTTATGGTTATCTTCTTCAAAACGTTTTAGTTGTTCCTCTGCGCTATCAAGCTCATGAAACCCATTTGCAAGCTCAACACCTTTAAAATACACTTCAAACCGTTCTGCGACTCTAGGGTCCTCGAGACTAATTTTTGAAAGTGCAGCCTGAGATGCAGGAAAATCATAAACAAAAGCTGGTTCCTGTTGACCAATTTGAGCTTCAATACCCACACTAAATAACAGCTGCAACAAGGTATCTCGGTCTTTCTCATCCTGAGCTATATCGCCAAGCCCCAGATTATTTGCAATTTCTCTTAACGTAGACATTGTAGCTTCTAGTGGACAGACACCTAACACGCCAAGAAAAGCCTCTTGATAGGTCATACGCCTGGCTGGCTTTACTTTAAGAGTCAGCTGCATAAGCTGATCCATTTCATCCATTAACTGGTGGTGGTCAAAGCCCACTCGATACCATTCCAACATGGTAAATTCAGGGTTATGGTAGCGCCCACTTTCTTCATTCCTAAAAGACTTACAAATCTGATAAATACAGCCACTTCCTGCGGCCAAAAGACGTTTCATGTGAAACTCAGGGCTAGTCATTAAATACACAGCTTGCCCTCTAGCATAATTTGGCCCGACAAAATTTGTCTCAAAGGCATGTAAGTGTATATCTGTCACCGCTGCATGACTAAGCGCAGGCGTATCAACCTCTAACACAGATCTATCAGTAAAAAATTGACGAATTTCCTGTAGTAATTTCGCTCGGCCTTTAAGCTGAGCTAACGACGCTACCGGCTGCCAAGTTTTATGCATTTCTGACTACTCATGAATATCTACTTTGAATGGGAAATTATCACCTTTCTCTTCATTTGCAAGTCTGGCAGTCATTTACTTTCAATACAGGTGAGGGCTGGAGAAAACGGAGCGACAAAATACCGCGAAGCAACTCCTTATAGAAATCCAGGCGAGGCTAAGGGCTAAAGTGGTTTTCTCACATCACTGCACTTCAACGCATCATTTCATCATATGTTGAGTAAAATCATGTCGTGATAGCACTCACATTACGGATATTTTTTATACCTGCATGTGCATTATCGAAGCAAAAACCTAATTACATCAATTTTTATCGCTTACCTCTCTCTTACACTGACCTCAACTTTTATAGGGATTTATCCTTAATAAATAACAAGCGGATAACTTCGCAATTTCATACTGGAGAATAACTGTGAAAACCATCACCACAGATATCGCAGTCATCGGGGCTGGCGGCGCTGGTCTTCGCACTGCTATTGCAGCGGCTGAGGAAAACCCTAATTTAGACATTGCACTTATTTCCAAGGTCTATCCAATGCGCTCTCATACTGTCGCAGCAGAAGGTGGCTCAGCAGCAGTAATCAAGGATGAAGATAGTTTAGACAATCACTTCAACGATACTATTGGAGGTGGCGATTGGCTATGCGAGCAGGACGTTGTTGAATATTTTGTAAAAAATGCAACTCATGAAATGATCCAAATGGAACAATGGGGTTGCCCCTGGAGCAGAAAACCCAATGGAGAGGTCAATGTACGTCGCTTTGGAGGTATGAAAGTTGAGCGCACTTGGTTTGCAGCCGACAAAACTGGCTTTCATATGCTGCATACCCTGTTTCAAACCTCGATTAAATACCCAAACATCAAGCGATTTGATGAATACTTTGTCGTTGACTTGCTCGTTGACGGCGAGGATATTCAAGGACTGGTCGCTATCCATATGTCAGAAGGTGAACTGATAGCAATTAAAGCCAAATCTGTTGTTCTGGCAACAGGAGGCGCAGGTCGTGTCTATCACTGTAATACTAACGGGGGTATTGTAACAGGAGATGGCATGGCAATGGCTTACCGTCATGGTGTTCCATTAAGAGACATGGAATTTGTTCAATACCATCCAACAGGTTTGCCTGGCACAGGTATTTTAATGACGGAAGGCTGCCGTGGTGAAGGTGGCATTATCGTTAACAAAAATGGCTATCGATACCTACAAGATTATGGCATGGGGCCAGAGACACCTGTCGGCCAACCTAAGAACAAATACATGGAACTCGGTCCTCGTGACAAGGTTTCGCAAGCGTTTTGGCACGAACAAAAAAAAGGCAACACCATCAAACATCCACTTGGTGATGTTGTCCATTTAGACCTACGCCACTTAGGCGAAGACTACCTTCAGGAACGCTTACCCTTTATATGTGAATTGGCCAAAGCTTATGTCAATGTTGACCCAGCAAAAGAACCGATTCCTATCCGCCCCACCGTCCATTACACCATGGGTGGCATCGAAACAAACCAAAAATGTGAAACTCGGATTAAAGGTCTATTTTCTGTTGGAGAATGTGCATCTATCGGGCTTCATGGCGCCAATCGTTTAGGCTCTAACTCATTGGCTGAGTTTGTAGTATTCGGACGTGTTGCAGGTGAACAAGCGGTCAAACACGTTGCTCAATTCAAGGGCTGGAACCAAGCATCTATATCTGAACAAATTCAATCAGTTGAGCTAGAAATAAAAGCCTTAATGAACCAGGAAGGTGACGAAAACTGGGCCCAGATACGCGATGAAATGGGCCATGCCATGGAAGCGGGCTGTGGTATATATCGTCAACATGATTTGATGCAAATAACTATTGATAAGATTTCCGAGCTAAAAGAACGTTTCAAGCGCGTGAGCATAAAAGATAAAGGCAAGGTATTTAATACCGACCTACTCCATGCCATCGAGGTAGGTTATGGATTAGAGGTCGCAGAAGCCATGGTCCACTCAGCAATGTTACGTAAAGAATCACGTGGGGCCCACCAACGCCTCGACAATGGATGCACTGAGCGAGATGACATTCATTTTCTCAAACATTCTTTGGCTTTTTATAATAAGGATGCTGCGCCCAATATCGAATACAGCGACGTTACTATTACCAAGTCACAGCCTAAAGCTCGCTTATACGGCGAAGCGGCAGAAAAAGCCGCCGCACAAGAAAATAAGAATTCATTACAGGAGAGTATGTAATGACTGATTGTCCAATCAAAAAAATTGAGATTTTACGCTACGATCCAGAACAAAACACACAGCCATATTGGCAAACATTTAACATTCCCTTTAATGACACCATGTCTACCTTGGATGCATTAGGCTATATCAAAGATAATGTGGATAAAAACCTATCTTTCCGCTGGTCTTGCCGAATGGCGATCTGTGGCTCATGCGGGATCATGGTTAATGGCGTTCCTAAATTGGCTTGTAAAAGCTTTCTGCGCGACTACCCTGAAGGCATAAAAATTGAGCCTTTAGCTAACTTCGCAATCGAAAAAGACTTAATCGTCGACATGACACCTTTTATCGAGCGACTAGAAGCGATCAAACCTTACATTATCGGCAATGATCGTACCCCCAAAGACGGCACCAATATACAAACTCCAGAACAAATGGCCAGATATAAACAATTTGCTGGCTGTATTAACTGCGGATTATGTTATGCCGCTTGTCCTCAGTTTGGGCTAAACCCCGAATTTATCGGGCCTGCCGCGCTAACTCTTGCCCATCGTTATAACTTAGATAGCCGTGATAACGGTAAAGCACAGCGTATGGCAATAATTAATGGTGTCAATGGCGCTTGGGGCTGTACTTTTGTGGGGTACTGCTCTGAAGTATGTCCAAAACATGTTGACCCAGCTGCCGCAGTCAATCAAGGCAAGGTCGAATCCTCAATGGACTTTGTCATTGCAATGCTAAAGCCTGATGGAAAAACACTAGTGCAGGAGGCTGAAAGATGAGTAATCGCAAACCCTACGTCCGTAAAATAACTCGGACTTGGTGGAAAGATCACCCTTTCTATCGCTTTTATATGCTTCGAGAGGCGACAGTTCTGCCCTTAGTGTTATTCACCTTATTCCTCACATTCGGCTTAGGTGCTCTGGTAAAAGGAGTGGACGCTTGGCACACTTGGCTTGAGTTTATGGGCAATCCCATTGTTATTACGATTAATATTCTTGCGCTAGCGGGAAGTCTACTTCATGCGCATACGTTCTTTAGTATGATGCCTCAGGTTATGCCCATTCGCATAAAAGGTAAGCTTTTAAATAAGAGGATGATTGTTTTTACTCAATGGGCAATCGTCGCATTCATTTCACTGACTGTACTTATTATTGTGTAAGGAGCTATGACTATGAAACCTAACTTCTCTGTAGACACCACTCCAAAACGTTCCGATGAACCAATCTGGTGGGGTTTATTTGGTGCAGGGGGAACTTGGTTCGCCATGATAACTCCAGTCACAATTCTAGTCTTGGGAGTATTAGTGCCTATGGGAATTATCGAATCCAATACACTAAGCTATGACCGAGTCCAGACCTTTGCTAGTAGTCTCATTGGCGGGCTATTTATCATTGCCACTCTCGCATTGCCAATGTGGCATGCTATGCACCGCATCCATCATGGAATGCACGATCTAAAAATACATGCAGGTCTAATAGGTAAGATTGCTTGTTATGCACTTTCAGCCATCATCTCAGCCTTAGCTGTAATTTTTATCGTCATTGTATAGCAAGATACCAATACGGGCCTAAAGCTCTTTCGATATGAACTTGTATAGAGACGGTAGGCCCAAACGCTTTCGCGCCATCTATCGTTTGATACTTTCATTCTATAAAAGTCGCGATATCATCTAATGCTTTCTTGTTTAATGCGTGCTTAGGTATTGTTGCCCCTTCATCTGGATAGCCCGTCACTATTAACATGTAAGGTCTATCAATATCTGGGTCACGATGGCATATTCCAGTCAAAAAGCTCATCGGTTTTGGCGTGTGAGTTAGTGTTGCCAGCCCAGAATTATGCAAAGCCTGAAGTAGAAACCCCGTAGCAATACCTACAGATTCATGCACATAGTAGTTCGCCTGCTCTCTATCATTATTGATACCCCCTTTTTTCTTAGAAAATACAGCAATTAGCCAAGGTGCTTTCTCCAAATATGACTTATCAGCATCGGTGCCCAAAGGTTTTAATGCATCGAGCCACTCTTGGCCAGCCCGCCCTTGGTAAAAGGTTCGCTCAAGTTCCTCAGCAGCCTGCCTTATGTCCCCTTTAACCCGGCTATTATGAATTGCCACAAAGTGCCATGGCTGATGATTTGCTCCACTAGGTGCTGTCCCGGCTGCACGTATACAATTCTCTATAATATCTTTTGCTACTGTTCGATCTGAGAAGTTGCGAATAGAATGGCGGCGCTTAAGTTGCTGATAGTTTTGTTTTGCCCGATCAGACATCTCTTCTACCGGTAATTCAATAAAATCACTCAATGGATAATGAGATTCGGCATTCGACATAAGGCTTCCTTACACTGTGAATATCATTCCAATATAGCGATCAATAGGTATGCCGTGGGAGGAAAAAGGTGAGCGAAATAAACGCTGAGAGTCAGTGCAAATTTTCTGGGCAAGAAAAAGCCGATCATGTGATCGGCATTACTCAGATCGTATTGAATTCTCTAAAGGGTTAGAGAATAAAGCGACTTAAGTCCTCATCTTCAACAGTGTCACCCAATTTTTCTCTTACGTATTCAGCATCAATAGTGAGTTTAGAACCCGCTTTATCTGTTGCTTCGAAAGAAATTTCGTCCATCAAACGTTCCATGACAGTATGCAAGCGGCGAGCTCCGATATTCTCAGTGTTTTCATTAACTGTCCAAGCAGCATCAGCAATTTGAGCAATACCATCTTGGGTAAAATCAATATCAACATCTTCTGTTTTCATCAGCGCAACATACTGTTCTGATAAAGAAGCTTTAGGTTCAGTTAAAATACGTTTGAAATCGTCACTTGAAAGCGCCTCTAACTCAACGCGAATAGGCAAGCGTCCCTGTAATTCAGGGATTAAATCTGAGGGTTTTGCGACTTGGAATGCACCTGAGGCAACGAACAATATATGATCAGTTTTAACCATGCCATGCTTAGTTGACACCGTACTACCCTCAATAAGCGGCAGTAAATCTCTCTGAACACCTTCACGAGACACATCCGGGCCAGAGCTTTCACCACGCTTACAAATCTTGTCGATTTCATCTATGAATACAATACCATTGTTCTCAACATTGAAAATCGCCTGTTCTTTGAGCTCTTCTTGGTTAACTAATTTAGCAGCTTCTTCTTCGGTTAGAGCTTTAAACGCATCTTTAATCTTAAGCTTACGTTTTTTCTTAGTTTCACCCGCCAAGTTTTGGAACATTCCTTGAAGTTGGTTGGTCATTTCTTCCATACCTGGAGGTGCCATAATTTCTACACCCATTTGCGGAGCAGAGACATCAACTTCAATTTCTTTATCGTCTAATTTACCCTCTCGTAACTTTTTACGAAAAGACTGACGAGTAGTGGAACTCTCCTCAGCTTGTTCATTCTGCCCCCAAGCATCACGTGCAGGTGGTAAAAGCGCGTCAAGAATACGCTCTTCGGCCTGCTCTTTTGCTCGAAACTGGACTTTTTCCATCGCTTGCTGGTGAGTCAATTTAATCGCCACATCAGTCAGGTCGCGAATAATCGTTTCCACTTCCTTACCAACGTAACCAACCTCTGTGAACTTGGTTGCTTCCACTTTAATGAAAGGCGCATTTGCAAGCTTAGCTAAACGACGGGCAATTTCAGTTTTACCAACCCCAGTCGGGCCAATCATTAAAATGTTCTTTGGGGTAACTTCAACACGCAGACTTTCTTCCAGCTGCATTCGTCGCCAGCGGTTACGCAAAGCAATAGCAACAGAGCGTTTGGCGTTATCTTGACCGATAATATGACGATTTAGTTCATGAACAATTTCACGAGGAGTCATTTCAGACATAATAGAATTCCTTTAGTTCTTATAACCACTATCTTTGCTTATTCAATCTTCTCTGCTGGAGTTTCTAGTTCTTCGATAGTGTGATATTGGTTAGTAAATACGCAGATATCACCTGCGATTTTTAGCGATTTCTGAGCAATTTCACCTGCATCCAAGTCGGTATTTTCAAGCAATGCTGTCGCTGCTGCTTGGGCAAAGCTACCACCAGAACCTATAGCAATCAGATCGTTTTCTGGCTGAACAACATCACCGTTCCCTGTAATAATCAAAGACGCAGTCTCATCTGCTACAGCCAGCAAGGCTTCCAACTTTCTCAACGCACGATCGCTGCGCCAATCCTTTGCTAGCTCCACTGCTGCTTTAGTCAGGTGACCTTGATGCATTTGCAGCTTACTTTCAAAACGCTCAAAAAGAGTAAATGCGTCAGCTGTACCACCAGCAAAACCAGCCAACACTTTATTGTTGTATAGGCGACGAACTTTACGTGCGTTACCTTTCATTACAGTGTTACCCAGTGACACTTGTCCATCACCAGCGATGACGACTTTATTATTTCGGCGTACAGATACAATAGTAGTCACGAGTGGAGCCTCATAAGTATTTTAATTTCAATGTTAGATAATATATGAGGTTATTAATTGACAAATTCAAGGGAAGGAAGAGTTTCAATCGAGAATACTAAATGACGTTGCGACTCTTTAGCATCCAATGCTAACAATCAAACAAAGTCCAGTTAATTACTGCGTATCCTTCCAAATAGCGCAAGGCTCTATCTTCACACGTTGCAGCTTGTGCTTATCCCTTTCAGCATCACGCTTATATTTGTATGGACCTAGAACAACTCGATACCATTTACTGCCTTCTTTTTTGCGTATTTTGCTATTTAAACCTTGGAAAGCAATATCAAGCTTACGAGCTTCAGCCTGCGCTGCATTGGTATAAGCCCCACACTGCATAATATATGGAATCTCAGATACCACTTGCTCTTTAGCTATCACTTCGATTTCGCGGCTTGGTAAAGATTCGACATAATCCCACTTCTCTTCAGGGGGAGGCGGAAGAACTTTTTTTGGTTTTGACTTAGATTGCTTCTGCTGCACGACAGGTTGAGGCGGCTCTGGATCATTACTCAAAATATAAAGCCCATAACCAAACCCACCAGCCAAGCTCAAAGCCAACAGACCACTACGCCAAGGTTTTCTGCTAGTGGACGGTTTTTTACGCGGTGTTTTTCTTCCACTATTACCACGACCGCGTTTTACGTAATCTCTATTTGCCACTACTGTATGTCTATGTCTGCAACCTCTGCTGCTATGGTAATGCAGATTGCGTCCCGATAACAGCGGGGAAATGGAAGCGACACATCAAAATGCATCGCTTTTAAGCACAGCTTAGAAATCAGCCCTAACAATTTCGGGGAGGTGCTGCACTATCTCGAATAATCAATTGAGTCTCGAGCAATCGAGAGCCTGCTCTAACATCCTGTCCTCTTAATAGATCTAGCATCATCAACATAGCTTGACGGCCAATTTCATAACGAGGCTGCGAAATTGTCGTCAGTGGCGGATCACAATATTGCGCAAAGTGAATATCATCAAAGCCTACTACCGACAAGTCCGAAGGTACACGTAAACCTAATTTTTTCGCTTCTTGAATGGCTCCAATCGCCATAGCGTCGTTATGACAAAAAATAGCAGTAGGCGGCTCAGGCAACGCTAATAGCTGCCTAATCCCTTTGGCACCATCTTCAAATGTAAAGCGCCCCTGAATACAGTAATTGGGATTCATGGTAATACCCGCTCGACGGAGCGCTTGCTGATACCCTTGGTGGCGAAACTGGCACAAAACTGCGGACTCTGGTCCAGATAGTTGAGCTATGCGCTTGTGCCCCATTTGAGTCAAATAATTTACGACTTCAAATGCTGAAGTTAGGTTATCAATATGTACCGTAGGTAGCTCAAGTTCTGGCGCAAATTCACATGCCATTACCATTGGCGGTAAATTTTTCTGTTCTGGCTTGCTGACATCAAATGGTAAATCAGTTCCAAGCAGCAACATACCATCTGCTTGTTTGGTAAAAACCAGATTAACGAAAGAGCTCTCTCGTTTTTTCTGTTGCCCACTATCACCAAGTAACACTATGTAGCCATGCTCCACAGCTGCATCCTCAATCCCACGAATAATCTCGGTGTAGTAGGGATCGCAGATATCTGGAATGATAGCGATTATAGTTTTAGACTCATTCCTACGTAGGTTACGTGCCAGTGAATTGGGTGAATACCCTGCTTCTAATACCGCATCCTCGACTCGCTTCCTTGTGGCTGAAGATACTTTTTCCGGATTCATCAGCGCCCGCGATACCGTCGCAGTTGAAACGCCAGCCAGCTGAGCAACATCCTTCATTGTCGCCATAGATTTATTACCCTCTTTATATTCTAAACATGGTAGCGCCTTGAGCTACCTGAATCGATAGTGATAGGCTGCCCCCCTATCAAGACGATTATCTTCCCGACAAATCGTTTATCTATCGCGTATCATTAAAATAAATCATTCAAATCAATTCATAGTTTATTCATTTCAGCGCAGAATATTACGGGGTGATTAACAAAAATCAGACTAGCTGCGAGATATGAATCACAATTAAATGAAAAAGCTGAAATCAGCTTAAATCCTGCGGCTCAATATCTAATGACCAGCGCACTTTTTTCGAATTTGGTAACAACTGAATCGCGGGTTTAGCACTCATAAGCAACTTTTGCATTATCGAGCGACTCTTAGTCTGGAGCATCAATTGCCAACGATGCTTGCCCGCTCTTTTTGCTAAAGGAGCTGGTGTAGGTCCAAGGATCTGACAATCCTGTTTAAATAAAGGGTGCACTTCGAGTGTATAGCGCACCTGACGTAAAAAGTTCTCAACATCCTGAGATTGATTGGCTTCTGCACGAACTAACGTTAAAAACGAATAGGGAGGCAAGTTGGCTATCTGCCGCTCTTGTAATGCAGACTCAGCAAAATGCCGATATCCGTTAGTAATCAATGTTTGGAGTAAGCTGTGATCAGGGTGATGGGTCTGAAGTAGTACTTCTCCGGGTTTACTGGCACGTCCAGCTCGACCTGCGACTTGAATAAATAACTGCGCTAACCTCTCAGAGGCTCTAAAATCACTGCTATACAAGGAGCCATCAACATCAAGTAAAGCCACAAGCGTCACATCAGGAAAGTGATGCCCTTTTGCTAACATCTGAGTACCGATTAAAATCTGATATTCCTTATTACGGATGGCACCAAGGGCCGACTCTAAACTGCCTTTACGTCTAGTGCTATCACGATCAATCCGAATCGTTTTATAATCTGGGAAAAGTATCGATAGCTGCTCATGCAACTGCTCAGTACCAACACCTACAGTAACCAGTTGAGAAGAACCACAGCCATGACACTGTCTTATCGTAGCTTGCTGAGAACCACAATGGTGGCAACGTATTTCATCACTAGATTGATGATACGTATAATAAGCATCGCATCTTTTGCATTCAGCAATCCAACCACAATCATGACACATTAAAGCGGGTGAAAAGCCACGACGATTGAGAAAAAGCATAACCTGATTACCAGCTTCAAGGTGTTTTCGCATCTCAGCGATTAAAGCAGCAGAAAGACCACTTTCTAAATACTGCCCTTTAACGTCGATCACTTTGTTCACGGTTGGTAAAGCTTTGCCTGCTCGTAACGACAGGGTCAGATGGTGATATTTTCTAGATAATGCATTATGCAACGTTTCGAGAGCTGGTGTAGCAGAGCCAAGCACAATCGGTATATTTTCTTTACTTGCTCGCATTATAGCGACATCACGAGCATGATAGCGAAGACTGTCTTGCTGCTTATACGAAGCATCATGTTCTTCATCAACAATAATAATGCCAAGGTCAGCAAAAGGCGTCATCAGCGCAGAACGAGTACCAATGACAATACCCGCAGCTTTATCTCTCGCACTTAGCCATGCATTTAACCTTTCACTGTCATTTAAACCAGAGTGGATTACAGCAACAGGTAAGTTGAAGCGTTTTCTAAATCGATTGATTGTTTGTGGAGTTAAGCCAATTTCTGGCACCAAAACTAAAGCTTGTTTTCCCTGCTCTAGTACCGGTTTTATAAGATTAAGGTAAACTTCTGTTTTACCTGAACCAGTGACTCCTTCAAGTAAGAAACAGCCAAACCCTTGGGAATTATTCACGGTTGCAACAGCGATGGCTTGTTCTTCATTTAATGCGGGCTTATTCACTATGGCCTCAACACTATCTGCCCATTGAGGTTTTGGGTTACTCTCAATCGATGTTATCCAGCCCTTTTGTGCTAATTTCTTTAATACGCTTGGAGTAACTTGCTGACCTATCATGTATTGATGAGAAGTAGGACCATTTTCTAGTATCTTCATCACCTGCGCATGCCTTACTGCACGACCAAAACCTTGCATCAGCTGATCACGCCCAACTGACGTGATGCACCACTCAATAATTGGGGCTAAAGTCGCAGGCTTTCCTTTACGCAATAATGCTGGTAGAGCATTCGCCAGTGTCTCACCCAATGGATATTGATAAAATTTTCCGCACCACTGAAGAAGTTCGTACAAACCATTACTCCATATCGGCTCTAGGTCCAAAACTTGCTTAAGTGGCTTAAGTTTGGCCAAATCAAATTCAGAATCATGGCCCAAGGCAATGACAATCCCAACCATATTCTTGGGCCCAAATGGCACCATAACCCTTCCACCGACAATAGGAATCAAATGAGAAGGTATCTGATAATCGAACTGCTTATCAAGGGGAACCGGCAGAGCTACTCTGGCTATAGTTGGGCGCATATAGGAATAATACTGAAGAGAAGAAACGTGATTAGTCTAAGGTAAAAGTGACCTGCGGGAAAGTAACTGGATTATGTTGGTCATCCGCTCTGCCTAGCGGCTAAAAAAGTAGCAAATTAATGAGTAAATTGGTTGATCCTGAGCACTCTATTCATTAGAATGTCGCGCCTGAGTGATATGGCTTGCCAAAGTGCAGCGGTATCCAAAATTAAATTTTTTAACTTACGTGTGGTGTCCGGCTTAGAATCGGATAGCGACACGGCCTATATAGAGGTTTTCCCATGAAAGTTGGTATCCACCCAGAATACAAAGCAGTTAAAGCAACTTGCTCTTGCGGTAACTCTTTTGAGTTCAACTCAACTCTGACTAAAGAGTCAATCCACCTAGATGTATGTGATAAATGTCACCCATTCTACACTGGTAAGCAACGTATCGTTGATACTGGCGGCCGTGTTGATCGATTCAACAAGCGCTTCGGTGCTCTTGCTTCTAAGTAAGAAATTACTTCTTAGAAGATGAAAAGGACGCTAAAGCGTCCTTTTTTGTTTTTGCCATATATTTTGCTTGATAGCTTGTCATAGGCAACCATTCAGTTGAGCTATCTCTCACTATCTGGTCTTATCTCCTATCAATTAGGCTATTTTGTCACTTTAGCCCGCACTCTCACCTTTGCAGCTTGATTGACTTAATCTAGAATGAATTCTCCCTATCTAAATCATTATTAACGAGTATCTACACCCATGTCCGATGACCATAGCCAAGTACTTTCTCCTGAAGAGCAATTCCGTCAGCAAGCTTTGGATTACCATGCACATCCAATAGCAGGCAAAATTTCCGTAGAGCTATCTAAACCAGCTGAAACCGCCGGCGACTTAGCACTGGCATACAGTCCTGGCGTTGCAGAACCTGTACGTGAAATTGCTCAAAACGCCGACAATGTCTACAAGTACACCGCAAAAGGCAATATGGTCGCTGTCATCTCGAACGGTACAGCAATTCTAGGTCTTGGTAACTTAGGTCCTCTAGCATCAAAACCTGTCATGGAAGGGAAAGCGCTATTATTTAAACGCTTTGCAGGTTTAGATTCTATCGACATTGAAGTAAAGCACCGTACACTTGAAGAGTTCATCGATACGGTCGCCAACATTGCAGATACCTTTGGTGGGATTAACTTAGAAGATATTAAAGCACCCGATTGCTTTGAAATCGAGAAACAGCTTATTGAGCGCTGTGATGTCCCCGTCTTCCATGATGATCAACATGGTACAGCAATCGTCACAGCGGCAGGCATGCTCAACGCTATCGAACTACAAGGGAAAAAGCTCGAAGAAGCCACAATTGTGTGCTTAGGCGCAGGTGCCGCAGCTGTGGCATGTATGGAGCTATTGATAAAGTGTGGCGCAATGCGAGAAAAGATTTACATGCTTGATCGCAAAGGAGTGATACACACCCGCCGTGATGACCTCAACCAATACAAACAACTATTTGCCAACAACACAGATAAACGAACTCTAGAGGACGTAATAGAAGGAGCCGACCTATTCTTGGGTGTCTCTGGGCCAAACTTACTTGAGCCTGAAGCACTTAAGTTAATGGCAGACAAACCCATAGTGTTTGCTTGTTCTAATCCAGATCCTGAAATCAAACCAGAACTCGCTCATCAAGTTCGCGATGATCTTATCATGGGCACTGGACGCAGTGATTATCCAAACCAAGTAAACAATGTACTGTGTTTCCCATTCATTTTCCGCGGCGCTTTAGATGTGCGCGCCAGCGAAATTAATGATGCCATGAAGCTTGCTGCCGTCGACGCTATCAGAGAATTGGCTAAAGAAGACGTACCTGCTGGAGTTCTAAAAGCTGCAGGTGTCGATAAGCTTCAGTTTGGACCAGATTATATTATTCCTAAGCCTATGGACCCACGCCTATTACCACGTGTAGCCAAAGCTGTTGCGAATGCCGCAGTAGAATCAGGTGTCGCTCGTATCGATATGCCTGAGAACTATATGCAGCCATAGCAGTGTTTTTGCTTACAAAAAACCGCTGACTAAAAAGCCAGCGGTTTTTTATCTTGAGCACAGCAAAGGTAAACCCGTACCAACCTTTGTTAATCTAGTAAGCCAATACCGATATTAATTACAATCACTTTGGCTAAAAATTTATTCTTCATCATAAGATTCAAACGCAATTCCCATCTCAGTCATGAGCTTTTTCACTTCTGCCGGAATATCATCGGGGCGATCTTTTCTTAAGTCTTCATCAGTCGGTAATGGCTGGCCTGTGTAGGCGTGCAGGAAAGCTTCACAAAGCAGTTCACTATTGGTCGCATGGCGTAGATTATTAATCTGGCGACGAGTACGCTCATCAGTCAAAACCTTCAATACTTTCAATGGGATAGATACCGTTATCTTTTTAACTTGCTCACTTTTCTTCCCATGTTCAGCATACGGGCTAATATACTCACCGTTCCAATCTGCCATTGCGCACCTTTAATGATTGATTATGTATAAAATTATAAGAGGTAATTTTAGCGGGATTTATGTCCATAAGCAAAGATATATAGACGTCTAGATGTATTGACGCCCAAAAAAACTCAAGGTAAAGTAAAAAGAGTTGATTGGAATAACATATCTCTAACATTGATGAAAAGGTATAGTGTTATTTCCAAATAGGTTACTAATGTTCGAAAGGAAACACTTATGAGCCCCCGAAAAGCAGCCACAATAGCAGTTCGTACTGGTATCGAATCGGACACCCAATATCATGCTGTTGTGCCACCAATATACCTCTCAACAAATTTTGGCTTTCCAGCCTTTGGTGAAGTACCGAAATACGATTATACCCGTTCAGGGAATCCAAATCGTGGATTGTTAGAACAAGCTCTTTCTGAGTTGGAGTCGGGTGAAGGGGCTGTGGTAACCAATTGTGGCACATCAGCACTTAACTTATGGATCTCAGCTTTTCTTGGGCCAGATGACATAATTATTGCTCCACATGACTGCTATGGCGGAACCTATCGATTATTTAACACACGTGCTCAAAAAGGTGATTTTAATGTTCTTTTTGTTGACCAGTCGGATGAACAAGCTCTTGATGCCGCCCTTGAGCAAAAGCCGAAACTTATCTTGCTAGAAACCCCTTCAAACCCACTGGTTCGCGTAGTTGATATCGCCAATGTGTGTGATAAAGCCCATAAGGTTGGAGCTAAAGTTGGCGTTGACAACACCTTTTTAACACCTGTATTTCAAAAACCATTAGAGCTAGGGGCTGACTTTGTTATTCACTCTACCACCAAATACATTAATGGGCATTCTGACGTCATTGGCGGGGTAATCATTGCCAAAAACAAACAGCACTGTGACGATTTAGCATGGTGGGGAAACTGTATAGGGGCAACCGGTACCCCTTTCGATAGCTATATGACATTGCGCGGCATTCGTACTCTTAGCGCAAGAATGAAAGTACACGAAGAAAGTGCGAATCAAATTTTAGACTATCTCAAATCACAATCTTTCGTCGGGCAAATTTATCACCCTAGTCTCCCTGATCACCCTGGGCATAGCATTGCCAAGAAACAACAATCAGGATTTGGTTCCATGCTGAGTTTCGAGTTTTCGGGCAACTTTGAGCAACTAAAATTCTTCGTAGGTGAGCTGACGCTATTTTCGCTCGCAGAATCACTTGGAGGCGTTGAAAGCCTGATTTGCCATCCAGCTTCCATGACGCATAGAGCCATGGGAGAAACTGCTCTTGAAAAGGCGGGAGTCTCTCAACAGCTTTTACGTTTATCTGTCGGCCTGGAAGACGCTGAAGATCTGATTAACGATTTAGAACAAGCATTTAGTAAAACCAAGGAGTCGCTCCTATGAGCCAACAGCGGCAGTTACATAAATTTGGTGGAAGTAGTCTGGCAAACCCAGATTGTTATCGCCGAGTAGCCAATATAATCAAAGAGTATTCTAATCCTGATGATCTGATAGTGGTCTCAGCCGCAGGAAAAACAACTAACCACTTAATAGAGTTTCTGGATGCCTTAAATAAAGATGGTCGTCTCGCTCACGACGTTCTTCAATCCCTGCGCCAATTCCAAATACAACTAGTTAACGAACTCTTTCAAGATGGGGCACAAACCAATCTTATTGCTACTCTCGACGATGAGTTTAGTACTTTAGGTGAGCTCACCGCCCCATTAAATACCGCTCAAAAAGCCTCGGTACTTGGCCATGGTGAAATATGGTCGGCACGCCTACTCGCCAATTTACTCAATCAAAATGGTTTACAGGCCATTGCCCAAGACTCACGTGCTTTTCTCCGTGCAGAAGCATCAACGCAACCAGAAGTCAACCGAGGTACTTCCTACCCTTTAATCAAAGAAGTTCTGGCTCAGCACGCTAATCATCGTATCGTCATTACTGGATTTATGGCTCAGGATGAACAAGGTCATACTATCTTACTTGGACGTAATGGATCGGATTATTCAGCAACCGTTATCGGCGGTCTGGCAGAAGTTTCAAGAGTCACAATTTGGAGTGATGTCGCCGGTGTATACAGCGCAGACCCTCGTCTTGTTTCCGATGCTTGCCTATTACCCTTGCTACGCTTAGATGAAGCCAATGAACTCGCCCGTTTAGCAGCCCCTGTTCTACATAGCCGCACTCTACAACCCGTCGCACAAAGTTCTATGGATCTCCACTTACGCTGCAGTTATGACCCAGAGGCAGGTTCGACACGCATTGAACGAGTACTTGCCTCAGGGCGAGGCGCAAAAATCATCTCCTCATTAAATGAAGTTCTATTAATTCAGCTTCACTTTTCTTCTGGGCATGATTTTGAACGGCTAAAACAGGAAACACTGACAAGCCTTAAGCGAGCTCAACTCGACCCTCTTACTTTTGAGGCCCAAGATGATCAGCAAACACTTCGCCTCGCCTATACCTCAGAAATTGCTGGTGGCGCTTTAGAGTACCTACAAGATGCCGCTATCGAAGCTGAAATAAAGCTCAAAGAGGGTTTCTCTTTAGTTGCGACAGTTGGCGCGGGCGTGACAAAGAATGCTAACCATTGCTATGGCTTCTACCAAAAACTCAAATCCGCACCTGTCGAATTTATCGCTGAGTCCCAGTCTGGGCTGAGTCTTGTGGCTATATTGCGTAGCACCAACACATCAAACCTAGTCAAAGCCATTCATGGCCAACTCTTTCAAGCATATAAGCGAGTAGGTATAGCTCTGTGTGGCAAAGGAAATATTGGCTCAAGTTGGCTTGATCTATTTGCGAAACAAAAACATAAATTAGAAAAACGCCATGGCATTAGCTTTGAGCTGATTGCCATAGTAGATAGTCAAAATTACTGGCTCAACCCAGAAGGCATTGATCCAACGAATATTACTCATCATTATGAAGAGGAAGCGATTGGATACAATGAAGATGAGTGGATTAAAAAACTCGGTGCTATTCAAGGTTATGATGATGTCGTTGTACTAGATGTTACCGCTAGCCATCAACTTGCACAGCGCTATACGGATATTGCCGAACAAGGTATGCACCTAATATCTGCTAATAAAGTCGCCGGTTCTGCTTCAAGTCAATACTACCACCAAGTTCAAAGTGCATTTGCCAAGATTAATCGCCACTGGTTCTACAACGCAACCGTGGGGGCTGGTTTACCAATTAATCACACCGTCAGAGATCTTCGTGAAAGTGGTGACGATATTCATGCATTGTCAGGTATTTTTTCCGGCACGTTATCCTGGTTGTTCCAGCAATATGATGGCAGTGTTCCTTTTGCAGAACTCGTTGAACTTGCTTGGCAGCAAGGCTTAACAGAGCCGGATCCTCGCCATGACCTCGATGGTTCAGATGTAATGCGAAAGCTTGTTATTCTGGCTCGCGAAGCAGGGCTAGATCTTGAACCTGAGGCAGTAAAAGTCGAGAGTCTAGTTCCAAAAGAGCTAGCAAGGTTAACACTTGATGACTTTCTCGATAAAGGCCAGATATTAAGTGAAATCGTGGCTGAACGGCTAGCAGAAGCCCAAAACGAAGATAAAGTACTTCGCTATGTGGCCCGACTGGAGAAAAATGGCTTAGCGACTGTAGGTGTTGAAGCGTTGAATAAAAACCATGCGCTGGCCAATTTATTACCATGCGACAATATCTTTGCTATAGAAAGTAAATGGTATAAAGACAACCCTTTGGTCATTCGAGGGCCAGGGGCAGGTAGAGAAGTGACAGCTGGAGCAATACAATCCGATCTCAACTTACTCGCAAGTTTACTTTAATCTTTTAGCGCAGCCATTGGCTGCGCTTTTATTATTCCATTTAGGGGGTTTTGCCCATTTAGATAAAAGCCAGCGGCCTATAATTGAAAAAGACTAATATTTGACTTGAAGAAAATTCATGATCTCATGGTTGACTTTACATCGTATTCATTACATTCTTTAGACATATAGACGTCTAAACGTCAATTTGAAATTTAGCATTTTGTGGTCATGCTAAACCACACGGAGAAAGTAAGATGGGATACACACACGCTGGCCATATCGATGCCTTAAACCAGAACGTCGCGGAGCTTTCTGACAATATCAATGTGTCATTTGAGTTTTTTCCGCCTAGTAGCAAAAAGATGGAAGAAACATTATGGAACTCAGTTCATAGATTAAAGACGCTACAGCCAAAGTTTGTCTCAGTAACATACGGAGCCAACTCAGGAGAGCGTGACCGTACTCACTCCATAATTAAAGAAATTAAAACTCAAACAGGCCTTATTGCGGCACCTCACCTAACATGTATTGATGCTTCCAGAGAAGAGTTAATCCACATTGCAGAAGATTACTGGAGCAATGGCATTCAAAGTATCGTCGCACTGCGAGGTGATATACCACCAGGCGGTGGAAAACCTGAGATGTATGCTTGCGACCTCGTCACTCTACTTAAAGAGCGCCACGACTTTGATATTTCTGTCGCAGCCTTTCCAGAAGTCCACCCTGAAGCAAAAAGTGCTCAAGCTGATCTTCTCAATCTAAAACGTAAAGTAGAGGCAGGCGCGAATCGTGCGATTACTCAGTTTTTCTTTGATGTCGAAAGCTATTTAAGATTTCGTGATCGGTGTGTCGCAGCAGGAATTGATGTAGAAATCGTGCCCGGAATCCTGCCAGTCTCTAACTTTAAGCAAGCCTCTCGCTTTGCTGCGCAAAACAACGTAAAAGTACCAAGCTGGATGGCTAAACAGTTTGAAGGCTTAGATGATGACCCAACCACCAGGCAGTTAGTCGGCGCAAGCCAAGCAATAGATATGATTCGGATTTTAAGCCGTGAAGGCGTCAAAGATTTTCACTTTTACACACTCAACCGCGCCGAGATGACTTATGCACTTTGTCATACACTAGGTGTAAGGCCTAAGGTATAAGAGAATCAATAGCAATACACAATATTAAGTCATCAATAACGTACATAATAAAAAGGGTTGACCATGGTCAACCCTTTTTATTGCACAGTCGTCATTATTCGACTTCGTCCATTTTACCTAACAGGTTACGAATACGGTCCTGCCAAGCAGATTGTTCTTGTTGCATTTGTTCCGCCTTCTGCTCCATCTCTTCGCGACTCGAACGTAACTCATCAGCCTCTACGGCAAGCTTCTGTTTTTCTTCTTTGAGCTCTTCGACTTCCATCTGCAGAAGTGCAATTGTATCAACTGCAGTTTGTATTTTTGTTTCTAGTTTTTCTAGTACTTCAAAAGACATCTTGGCCTACCTTGTATTATCCGATTATCGTGAAGCGCTGTACTCCACCTTATGCTCTCATTCTACTCAGGCAGAGAGTGAGAAACACGCTCTATATTGTATTTTTTACACCATTCGATTAAAAAAACAGCATACCTTGACAATACACTGACGGAGAAGGACTCACCGCACATTTTTTATGTGTTTTCATCATACTTTTATGAAGTTAGATCTAGCTAACTTACCAATAATACAACTATATGGGTGAATAACAAAAGTGGTAAAACCAGCCTCATCGAAATATAGGCAGTTAAAGCTTCCTTTACACCATAAGGCTCTTAGTGCCTGCCAGTTTATTATTCTAGTTCCGACTATTTTTGCAAAGGTTTACATAAACCGTGGAAAAGCACATTGGCCGCTAGACTACCAGTAAATATATTAACTAACACTAACAATACTTGTGTCAGACTGTGCAGAATCTCTCTGGAAAAGTGATGATTAGACCACCTCATGAACATTTCTATCGCTTCATTACTAGCAAGTAAAATATCTACAGAAGCAAATGTACCAAGAAAAATTAACCCTAACGCAGTGGCAATACACTCACTTCTTTTTTTAGCGAGAGTTAAAGCCCACAGTAATCCACCAATTAAGCTACTGTAAGCAAACAAAGCAAAAAAAGGAAAGAACAAATAGACATCAAACAAGTAAGCAGAGCAGAACAACACCACAAAAAGCAAAACTGTGAAGATGAAAACTTGGCAAAATTGAAATCTTTCCATCACAAAACCTATCTCGATAAATAGTACATTCTAAGACTAATTTAAATATCAGTCATTTGCACAGCACAACAAACAGGCAAGGGTTAGCCATAGAGTTAGTCTAACATGTCTAGTTTGTAGAGTAATTTCAACTCTTACCTGACATTTTTAGCGCTTTTTTTACCAGATCCAACTATGCTAAAATTCGCTCAGATTACCCTTTTCTGCCCTACTTTTATTTGGAGCAAATATGAAACGTGATTTAGCGATGGCTTTTTCTCGCGTAACAGAAGGCGCAGCCTTAGCTGGTTACAAATGGTTGGGACGCGGTGATAAAAATGCTGCCGATGGTGCAGCCGTTGAAGCCATGCGCATTTTGTTAAACCAAACTGAAATAAATGGTCAGATAGTGATCGGAGAAGGGGAAATCGATGATGCACCCATGCTGTACATCGGCGAAACAGTGGGGCTAGGTGGCGAAGAGATTGATATTGCTGTCGATCCAATTGAAGGCACCCGAATGACAGCAATGGGGCAATCGAATGCATTAGCTGTGTTGGCCGCAGGAGAAAAAGGAAGCTTTCTCAAGGCACCTGATATGTACATGGAAAAACTGGTTGTTGGCCCCGGGGCTAAAGGCTGTATAGACCTCAATAAACCCCTTATAGAAAATCTGGAAAACATAGCCAAAGCACTGAATAAAACGCTCGATACATTAGTCGTTATTACCCTTGCGAAACCGCGCCATGATGAAGTGATAGCACAGATGCAAGCAATGGGTGTGCGAGTTTTTGCTATACCCGACGGTGATGTGGCAGCGTCAATTTTAACCTGTATGCCAGAGAGTGAAGTCGATGTCATGTATGGCATTGGCGGCGCTCCTGAAGGCGTCATTTCTGCTGCTGTGATTCGCTCTCTCGATGGAGATATGCATGGACGATTGCTACCCCGCCATCATGTGAAAGGTGATAGCGAAGAAAACCGCATTTACGGCGCCGATGAGCTTAACCGCTGCAAAGAAATGGGCGTTGAGGCTAACCTAGTCCTGGCTATGGAGGACATGGCTAAAAGTGATAATGTTATTTTTTCCGCCACAGGTATTACTAAGGGAGATCTACTGGAAGGGATCACTCGACAGGGTAATATAGCGACTACAGAAACACTGCTCATAAGAGGAAGATGCCGTACAATCAGGCGCATCAAATCGACCCACTATCTTGAACGTAAAGACCCACAATTAAGAGAAATTGTTTTATAAACACAAAGATTTCATCTTAGGGTAATGGCTATATTTATAGATTTAATATGTTTAAAGATTTACCATACTTAAAGATATAAAAAACGGAGACACTGGTCTCCGTTTTTCATTCAGCTAAGTGATGAGGGCTTACATCATGCCGCCCATACCACCCATTCCGCCCATGCCGCCCATATCAGGCATCGCTGGTGCATCTTTTTGTGGCTTATCAGTCACCATAGCTTCTGTGGTGATCATAAGACCCGCGATAGATGCTGCGAATTGAAGCGCAGAGCGAGTCACTTTAGTTGGGTCTAGGATACCCATCTCTAGCATGTCGCCATATTCACCTGTTGCAGCATTATAACCGTAGCTACCCTCACCGCCTTTGACGTTATTCGCAACGACAGACTCTTCATCACCTGCATTTTGCGTGATTTGGCGAATTGGAGATTCCATTGCACGCAATGCAACACGAATTCCGACATTTTGCTCTTCATTGTCACCTTCAAGGTCAACAATTTTAGAAGCAGCGCGGATAAGTGCTACACCACCACCAGCAACAACACCTTCTTCAACAGCTGCGCGAGTCGCATGCAATGCATCCTCAACGCGGTCTTTCTTCTCTTTCATTTCAACTTCAGTCGCAGCGCCTACTTTGATCACAGCAACACCACCGGCAAGCTTAGCAACACGCTCTTGCAGCTTCTCTTTGTCGTAGTCAGAAGTTGCTTCTTCAACCTGCTGGCGAATTTGAGCAACACGGCCTTCAATCATAGACTGTTCGCCTAGACCATCGATGATAGTGGTGTTTTCTTTAGTAATCGCAACACGCTTCGCTTGACCAAGATCTTCTAATACCACTTTCTCTAACTCAAGACCTACTTCTTCAGAGATAACCGTACCGCCAGTTAGGGTAGCGATATCTTGTAGCATAGCTTTACGACGATCACCAAAACCAGGCGCTTTAACTGCAGCAACTTTAACAATACCACGCATGTTGTTGACAACGAGTGTTGCTAACGCTTCACCTTCTACATCTTCCGCAATAATCAGAAGAGGGCGAGAGGCTTTCGCGACTGCTTCAAGAGTAGGAAGCAACTCACGGATGTTTGATATTTTCTTATCAATCAGCAAGATAAATGGATTTTCCAGCTCAACAGAACCAGATTCTTGATTGTTGATGAAGTACGGAGATAGATAACCACGATCGAACTGCATGCCTTCTACTACATCGAGTTCATCTTGAAGAGCTTGGCCTTCTTCAACAGTTATCACGCCATCTAGGCCAACTCGTTCCATTGCTTCAGCAATAATTTTACCTACGCTAGTATCTGAGTTTGCAGAAATAGTACCTACCTGCTCGATTTCTTTGCTGCCTTTACAGTCAACAGAAAGCTCACCAAGCGCTTTCACTGCTGCAATAACAGCTTTATCAATACCACGCTTAAGATCCATTGGGTTCATGCCGGCTGCAACCGCTTTCAAGCCTTCGTTAACAATGGATTGGGCAAGAACCGTCGCAGTAGTAGTACCGTCGCCAGCAGCATCATTTGCTTGAGAAGCGACTTCTTTAACCATTTGTGCACCCATGTTTTGGAACTTATCTTCAAGTTCAATTTCACGAGCTACCGATACACCATCTTTAGTAATAGTTGGTGCACCAAAAGATTTGTCTAGAACAACGTTACGGCCTTTAGGGCCTAGAGTTACTTTTACTGCGTCAGCTAGGACATTGACGCCCTCTAGCATTTTAATACGCGCATCATTACCAAATTTAACGTCTTTAGCAGCCATCTTTAGTTTCCTTTTCTAAAATTCTTTAGTTTTATTCGATTAACAGTTGAATCTGAGTAAAATTACTCAATGATTGCTAGCTTATTGCTCAACGATAGCCATGATGTCACTTTCAGACATAACTAGGACTTCTTTACCGTCGATTTTTTCAGTTTTCGTACCGTAACCCTCAGCGAAAATCACTGTGTCACCTACGTTAACATCGAGAGGCATAACTGTGCCATTCTCTAGAATGCGGCCTTTACCAATAGCCAAAATCACACCGCGAGTTGATTTCTCTGCAGCAGAACCAGTCAAAACAATACCACCTGCTGATTTTGACTCAACTTCTTGGCGTTCTACGATAACTCGGTCATGTAATGGACGAATGTTCATCGGTCGTCTCTCCTGAGATTTTTATGTTGTTGGATAAATACCTAGTGCGATAACACAAGGCGTCAAAGTCTTGTGTTATCTATATGTGGGATGTCTTAAAGAAATCCAAGGGGTAGGAGAGATATTTTTGTGATCGAGCTCAGAGAAGTGCATAGGAATACGTTCCGATGAACTTTGGCTACTTCTTATGTTTCTTTAGTTCATCGCCAGTCTGCAAGGGGAATGATCTGAGCAGTAATGTTATTTTCAGTTTCAACAGTATCACCTTCCAATACATCCTGAAACTTAACCATCTGAGAAACCAATTCTCGCATCAACACAACATTGGCATGATTCGGATTTTTACAATTATCAACTACTCGATCAATATGACTTTGCTGAGCCCAAAGCCTATCTTGCATTTCTTCAGAGGCCGACATAATCATCTCTTTGCACATTTCATGCTTGAATTGAGCAAAGCCCTCAGGGTTGGTCTCTGCAAGATCGATGAGCTCATCGAACGAAGGAAGAGTTTGATTGATTAATGGTAAGTTCATACTATCCCCAAACAAAGTAATAATTCTATCAATTAAAATATAGACGGTTTGCTGGGGTTGTGCGAATTCGTACTAGAGCAAATGAAAGGAGACTTTTAGAGAACGGATACTGGTAGCACTCTAACCAGAATACTAGTTTAAAAAAAAAGGGGAGTATGCAAACCGATGGAGGAATGAGCTATATGTTTCCACGGTAGCTAGACAGACTTGTGAAACCAGAGATATCTAGTCTGTCATTAAGAAAGAACCTACTGCTTATGCAAAACAACTCTATTGCATATCCAGTTGATGTGAATACGTGGCCTCTGTACTCGCTTTGGATATGTAATCAGTTAGTGCCTTGTATACTGCAAAACAAACTAAGAATGCGGCAAACATGGCTGGCTCTGAGATATCTGTCAACTCACCAAACACACCAAAACCGACAAAAGATGTTGCAAGCAAAGAAATTACCAAAAGTGCCTGACGAGAGCTTAGACCAAGACGCTGCAATATGTGGTGTAAGTGTTCTCTATCTGGTTTAAATGGAGAATCACCACGAAGTATGCGTTTACACATCACGGTTACCATATCCATCAAAGGCAATGCAACCAACCAAAGTGCGGTGATTGGACGCATAGAATGTTCAGCTGTTACTTGGCTCGTTTCGAGCAGAAGCCAAATGACGGTGAAACCTATCATCATACTGCCAGCATCACCCATAAAGACTTTCCGTTTTATTCCAAATACGCCAAGATTCATTAATATATAAGGGAGCAAAGCAGCAATAAAAGCAACACTTAAGTAAGCTAAACCCGCCGTATTATTTTGCATGGCCAATAAACCTACTCCAGATAATGTAATAATAGCCTGGCTTCCTAACAGACCATCAATGCCATCCATCATATTAAAAGCATTAATTGCGCCAATTACAGCTAATACGGTAACAATAGGGCTGAATACCCCAAGATAAATATCACCAAAGCCAAAAATATCTCCAATGCTACCAAGCTTAATACCTGATGCATAAATCATAGCTATAGACAATATCGCTTGGACCAAGAGCCTAACCTTAAAGCTAATATCGTATTTGTCATCCAAAACGCCAAGTATAATAAGTGTAGAAATACACATAGAAAATAACGAACTATGGGATATGACATTCGGGTTTGATAACAAAAACTGGATAACAGCCATACAAATAGATATTCCACCAACGAGTGGTATAGATCCTGAATGTAATTTCCTCACATTCGGCTTGTCTACCAAGTTTATAGCAATTGCAATTTTTCTCATCAAAAAAAGATAGATTAGCGAACAGGAGCTAACCAGTGAAAATTCTAGTAACATAAATGCAATATATTTGTTAGTTGAATATCCATTCTACTCAAATAATAATATTGTGTATATGGTAATAACTTAGTTATTGATAAAAAATTAAAGATAATATCAACATTATCAAAAGTGAGAACATCATTACAAACTAGTAACAATATTTAAAAAACAAAACAGTCAATAACATGCATAAATGCCTAGCTTAATTTCACGTTTTATTATTTTAGATAATTTAGTAATTGATATTAAGTATTTAAGATAATACTTAATATTATAGCAATGATAAAAAATGGAGAAATATCATGCTATTAAATATCATAAAGATGTGGGAGGGTTAATGCTGAGATTAGATAAAAACGTGGTCCTGACTATACTACGTAGATTTGTAGAAAATCAGAACCTTTTTATAGATGAGTAAGTTCAGATGTTAAAAATAAATTGCGTTATGCGAATTAGTCTGAGCCGAATAAATCACGCGTATAGACTTTATCTGCGACATCTTGAATTTCTTCAACCATGCGGTTAGACACAATAACATCACACGCGGATTTAAACTGCTCAAGATCAGTTAGCACGAGAGAATGGAAGAACTCTTTTTCCTTTAAAGCGGGTTCATAAACAACCACCTCTATACCTTTAGCTTTAATCCGCTTCATTACTCCCTGTATTGAAGATGCTCTAAAGTTATCGGATCCCGACTTCATAACCAAGCGATAAATACCTACCTCTGGTAATTTTAATAGCGATAACAACATAGCGTTAGACAGGCTGACAGAACCTGTTCCGATAACCGCTATTTTCATTAAATCCAACCAATAAATAATTTAGTTTGATTTGTTATAATATTCTTTGTACCAATCAATAAACTTTTTAACGCCTTCTTTTACGCCAACCATAGGCTTATAACCCGTAGCAGAAAATAAATCCTCGGTATCTGCATAAGTTTGATAAACATCACCGGGTTGCATATCTCTAAAATTCTTCGATGCCTCTATTCCGAGCTCATCTTCTATAGCTTTAATAAAATCCATAAGATTGATCGGACTACCATGACCAATATTGTATACCGCATACGGAGCAGAGCTACTTGCAGGAGTCCCCTCTTCGACAGTCCAGCCTTTATTGGGCTGTGGAATAACATCGGAAATTCGAACTACACCCTCTACGATATCATCGATGTAAGTAAAATCACGCCACATGTCACCATTGTTATTGATATCAATCGTGTCGTTATCCAGAATCTTCTTAGTGAAGATAAACGGCGCCATATCTGGGCGACCCCATGGACCATAAACCGTAAAGAAACGCAAGCCTGTCGTCGGAATGTCATACAGATGAGAATAGCTATGGGCCATCAGCTCATTCGACTTCTTGGTCGCTGCGTACAATGAAACGGGATGATCAACCGAATCGGACGTTGCAAACGGCGTTTTCGCATTTAAGCCGTACACCGAGCTTGAAGAGGCATAAACCAAATGCTGTACTTTATTGTGACGACACCCTTCTAGAATGTTTAAGTGACCCACTAGATTTGAATCGGCATACGCATGTGGATTTTCAATTGAATAACGCACTCCTGCTTGTGCAGCTAAATGGATCACTTGATCAAAATGTTCCGCTTTAAACAAGTTAGCCACTTCATCGCGATCGGCAATGTCTAACTGCACCAGTTTGAAATTGGCATGCTGAATACGCGCTAGGCGAGCTTCTTTCAAAGCCACATCGTAGTAATCGTTAAGGTTATCGACACCAATAACTTGATGACCTTTCGTCGTGAGCTGCTCTACTACCGCACTGCCGATAAAACCCGCTGCGCCTGTTACCAAATATTTCATTGTTTTAATCCTTAATCTGAGCCAAATAGATCGCGTGTATACACTTTGTCTTGTACATCCGCCAGCTCTTGAGCCATCCGGTTAGATACAATCACATCACAGCTTGATTTGAACTGTTCGAAATCTGTTAGCACCAATGAGCGGAAAAACTCTTTTTCTTTTAGCTCTGGCTCAAACACCACAACTTCAATACCTTTGGCTTTGAGGCGCTTCATGATGCCTTGAATACTAGAAGCACGGAAATTGTCAGAGCCCGATTTCATCACTAGGCGGTAAATACCCACGCGTATAGGATTACGTTTAATGATTGAATCGGCGATAAAATCTTTACGAGTGGTGTTTGAATCAACAATTGCACCAATAATGTTGTTAGGCACGTCTGAATAATTCGCGCGCAGTTGTTTGGTATCTTTTGGTAAACAGTAGCCACCGTAACCAAACGAAGGATTGTTATAGTGCGAGCCAATACGTGGATCTAAACATACACCATCAATAATTTGACGCGTGTCTAAGCCGTGAGATTCAGCGTAAGTGTCGAGCTCGTTAAAATAAGCGACGCGCAGTGCCAAATAGGTGTTTGAGAACAGTTTTACCGCTTCCGCTTCCGTCGAGTCTGTAAACAGGATTTCAACGTCTTTCTTCACCGCCCCTTCTAACAGAAGGTTCGCGAATACTGTCGCGCGTTCAGAACGTTCGCCCACCACAATACGAGATGGATGCAGGTTATCGTATAGCGCTTTACCTTCACGCAAAAACTCTGGAGAAAATATCAGGTTTTCACATTCTAACTCTTGTTTAATACGCTCGGTATAGCCTACAGGAATGGTAGATTTTATCACCATCACCGCATTTGGGTTAATCGCCATCACATCTTGGATAACGGCTTCAACTGAAGAGGTATTGAAGTAGTTGGTTTCTACATCATAGTCTGTCGGTGTAGCAATGACTATATAGTCTGCATTGGAATATGCCAATTCTTTATCCAGTGTCGCAGTAAAATTAAGCGATTCATTTGTGAAAAAATCGGTAATTTCCGTATCAACAATCGGAGATTGCTTGTTATTAAGCATCTCTACTTTTTTCGCCATGATATCAACAGCTACAACTTCATGGTGTTGAGCTAATAACATCGCGTTAGACAGGCCAACATAACCTGTACCAGCAATAGCAATTTTCATTTTAACCAACTTATTATTTTAATACCGGAGGTTAAACCCTCGGAATATAATCATTAAAAAATTAACTCAGTGCAGATTTCACGGCTTGTATATATTTGTTGATGACAATCTTTTCATCGAATTCATTCTCGGCCTTAAAGCGACTGTGCAAGCCCATCTCCAAACGCTGCTCATGTGAATGGGTAAGCATTAACTCAAGCTTATCTACAAGACTTGGTGTACTGCGAGGCTTACACAAATAACCATTAATACCGTCATCGACCACCTCCCTGCAACCAACATTATCCGTCGTCACAATAGGCTTACCCACCGCACAGGCCTCAAGTAACGATTTAGGCACCCCTTCGCGATAAAATGAAGGCAGCACCATACAATCAACTTGCGAGATTTCTTTCTCAACCGAATCAGACGTTCCCAAATAGTTGACAATCCCTTCGTCGACCCAAGATTGCATATCTTGCTTGGATACCGCAGAAGGATTATTCACATCAAGGAAGCCTAAGAGGCGAAACTCAACACTATCTCCATACTGAGCTTTTAGCTCACGCGCCGCTTCTACATAATGGCCGATACCCTTGTCATAGAGCATTCGTGCTATCAATAGAAAACGCACGGTGCCATCATCTTGGCTAGGTGATACTACAAAACGAGATAGATCAGCACCAGATCCTGGTACACGATCGGTAATCTCTAAAGGAGCAAGGTTATGCTTCGCAAACAATGCTTTATCATCTTCGTTTTGGAAAAAAATAGTGTGCGCTTTAGGTTGGCTAATTTTATAAAGAAAACGAGCTAACTTTGCCGTTAGGTTTTCATTAATAAACACCATCCCTAGACCAGCTATATTATTGATAGACTTAGCACCAAATAAAGTTGCAGCTAGCGTGCTATAAATATTGTTCTTTGGTGTAAAGTTCAACACAACTGCTGGGCGAATTTTTCGGTACAAATTAACGAACCCAATAAACGTTAAGATGTCTCTTATAGGGTTAGTTCCACCTTGATCAATATCGATATGGTGGTGCTGAGCGCCAAGTTCTTTAAGTTTCGTTGAATAAACGTCGGTTGGTGCAACTGTTGTTACAGCATACCCTGCTTTCAGTAAAGATTTTATTGTGTTTTTACGAAAGTTATATAGATACCAACTGGTATTAGCTGTAATAATAATACAATTCATTACACACCTTTTAATTATTTATTTGAAATATTTAATACGCGCGAGTCTATTGATGTATACTTCCCACTCATCTATAAAGAACTTATAAAAAGATTGAAAAAGTCATCTCTCGTTTTGCTAACCGTAGTAAATTTTTGGGCTTGACTCCATGAGTAAAAATTCAAATTATTATAGGTATCAAAGTCACTAATTATTTCATTTACCATTTTTGCAAGAGCCATAGAATTACCAGGTTCAAATAACATACTTGGGTGAGCGAGCTCTGGGATTCCACCGACATTAGAGCCTAAAATAGGTATAGAAAATGACATTGCTTCAATTATTGATCTGGGAAGACCCTCAGTGAAACTAGGTTGTATATATATATCTATTTCTGTAAACCACTTGTAAATCTGTTCTCTTTCAGCAATAACTCCTATCTGTTTTATACGATAATCAGAAGCCATTCTTAATTCAAAAAAGGAATCCACTGAACCACCAACAATCTGGAGTTCAATACTATAATCTATAAAATCTAAAGCTTTCACTAAGCTGGCGATACCTTTAAGTTTTAATGCAGGATTTGCAATAACACCCAATACAATTTTCTTTTTATGACTGATACTTTTTTTTATGAATTCTTGCGATTCTATTTCGACATCAGAGCAACCCACGGTTAGGCCCGTTGTTGGGTATCTTGATTGTAAGTAATCTAAGGTAACATAAAGTACGTGACTAGCTTTTCTTATAACTCTTTTGGTTCTCCATTCTAGAATTGGTGCATAAATCTTAGCCAAAATATCACCACGGTGCCAAAGGCAATCTAGTGCTGAGGCTACAACTTCTGTAATATATGGCTTATTTAATTTTCTAGCGATATCTGAAGAAATAATTCCTAACTCACTAGGGAGCCTAGCGATCAAAAAATCTTTATCTTCTATTTCACTAGTGATCACATCTAAAATAGAAGTTCTATCTAAAATTCCTTCACGCGATAAAGGTGCCGGTAAGCCAATAATTTTAACGGAGGGCCCACAAGAAATATACTTTTCGTCAGGGGGGCCATCCACGAGTTTAAACCTAGAGACAACCGTGATGCTATCACAATAATCTAAGTATTTGGATAATGTTGTGTAAGTTAGCTTCCCTTTCGAATAATAATTATTATTATATTTAAGGAATACATGATCATGAACAAATAAACAATCCATTATAATGACTTTACTTTTTTTACTGGTGAACCTACATATAATGAGTTGGAATTCAACTCACCTTTTACAACTGAATTTGCAGCGATAGCAACCCTTTGCCCAATCCTAGCACCACTTAAAATACGCACACCACAACCTATCCAAACATCGCGCTCTACAATTATACTATTGAGTTTTAGATCATTATATTTAATTGATGTGGACTTTTCATTCCAAGTATGTTCAAAACTTATGAGCGAAGCGGCATGAGCTATTGACACATCATCGCCAATACAAATACCGCCTATTGAGTCAATGTAACAATTATCGTGAATACTGACATTGTTGCCTATCGATAAAGTATCTGTATTTTTAAAAACAACCCATCGTCCTATATAAACATTACTTCCTATAGATTGGACCACCGAGCTCAAAAATAAGTATCTTACGAATAGTCCAATTTTTCCTGGAAGGAAAGAGAATAAGTCAAGCACAAACAAGTTTAATTTTTTAGGAAACATCTTGAGTAAAAAAACAAATAGCTTTATGACAAAACTTAATTTTTTAAATATAAGTCTACCTTTCATTATAAAAACCAAATCTAATTGAATACATACCATAGAAAACAACAACAAACAGCAGTGACTGTGTAGTTATTAAATGACTTATAACCTCACCTTTAACATGAAGTAATAAAAAACAGCCAACAAAAAAGTACAAAAATTTTTTGTCGATATTATCTCTATAAAACTTTAAAAAGATATTGACATTAAAGAAGAAAAATAAAAATATTGGCATAGAGAAAAACAAACCATATAGGTACATATTACGCATATAGCCAGGATCTGAGTGCATGAATGGAGCACCATCAGCTCCTATATATCTACCAAGCCCTAAAAGAATAACATCTAATGAAAGACCATGGTACATACTAAACAAAACATTAGATGACGAAGTAGAAAGACCGTCCCCTTCTAAATAATTAACTAAAAATTCAAATGCAAAAGGTATAAAGACATCTATAACAAAATCATACTTACCCAACACTTTAAGCAAAGGCACAATCAGCAATGCAGAAAGCATTGAAACGACAAACAACTTTGTAAATATTACTTTAGAATTATGGTTTCTCCAACTAAGTAGCCAATAGGAAATAGCAATCACTCCCCCTAAAGCCGATGTACGCCCAGCAGTTAAGCCGCAAAAGAAAACTATTATAAAAAGAATAATATCAAAGTAACTAACTTTACTTTTATTTAAAAGATAGTATGCAATAAACAATTGCCCAAGAACAAAAACGGCTGAAAGGGAAAAGAACTGACCGCCAGCTAAAGATAATCCCCGGACTCCTTGGTACTTTTCATAAATATCAGCTTGATCACTAGCTTGAAAAATTTTTATGATACTCCAAAAATCGTAGCTAAGTAGAGAAAGGATCACTATAAAAGATTGAAGATAAAAACTGATTGAAATTATTTTTGATATATATAAAAGCTTATTTTTTTTATTTTTAGATGTTCTAGCAATAGCATAAGCAGGAGGCAAACAAGCAAAAATAACAACAAACTGAGAGGCTAAGGCATTAAGCTTGTCAAAATCATATGTAGAATGCAATATAACCACAAGCAAGGTTGTTAATACTATTAAAAAGAAAAGTAATAATAAAACTAATAAATCACTCTTCAGTGTCTGAGTGTAGAAGTCACTCCTTAATACACAAAATGGTATTGATATAATAAAAGCTAGTATAGCAGAATTATAGAAAAAAGGTATACGAAAAGAAAATATAAGAAAAAAGACTAAAAAAACATGAAATATGGTCTTATGCATATAAATCACCTTTTCTTCATAACGAGCAGCACATATTTAAAATATTGAATAATGTCTAAATTATAAATATTACGTAAGAAGAATCTAAACATAACATATAACGTTGGTATCTGTTTAGATATTTTCTCAAGATCGTCACCAAAATTAAAAATATCGTTATTAAAATATTTTTCTCTAATCAAACATGAATTTAAATATTGCTCAGTTTTTTTAGATTGAGAGATACTTTCTTCATGAACCCTGTAACTCAATAATGTTTCATCCAGATTAGCTATGTTATAACCTTTATTTAAACGAAGCCATGCAGCATAGTCTTCCACATACAAGTCATTAAAATTATAGAAACCAGCTTTCAATACTGAAGATCTAATCATTACGCCAGGATGAATAACTGGTGAGTTAATTAAAGAAAATGTGTTGATGGCTTTACTTCCAGTAGGTCTTTTCAATCGCCCGATCTCAATACCATCTTTATCTATTTTTATAGCTTGTAAACCTAATAGATCAACTTCTACGTTTCCATCCATAAAATTGACTTGTTTAGTGATTCTATCCAAATGTGCTATATCATCAGAGTCCATACGAGCGATCAAGATTCCTTTTGCGACCGAAATAGCTTCATTAAGGGAAAATATTAGCCCTTTATTTTCCCTCGATATAACTACTACTCTTGAATCTATTTGTTGATAATGCAGCATTATATCTAACGAGCAATCAGTAGAGCCGTCATCTATAATAATTACCTCAATATTTCTATAAGTCTGGTTTAATATTGATTCAATACAATCTTTTAAATATAGCCCTCCATTATATACGGGAATAATAACACTAACTAATGAATTCATTTTACCCTCTTATATAAATTGTAAATTATATAAAATAAGCCTATTTTTTTAAAAAAATCACGAGATTTCCATTTTAAAACAGCTTTATTTTTCAATAAAATGTTGGCTAGTTTTTCTTTACTAGTAGCTTTATCGAGATTTTTTAAACCTAACCCCGCCCTATTCAAAACCTCACTCGAGAGGAAAGGGTAATTATGAAAGTACCTAAGATCAGAGATATTATATTTTATTTTTAGTAGTTCATCATATTTAACACCAAATAGAACACAAGTATTACTATATATACCTTTGTCTTCAATCGCTTCTAGGTTTGAAATTTCAATCCAGTTACTGTTTTTATTCATCATTTCCAAGCCATCTTTTGAAAGAATTGTTCTGGCTAACAATTTGCTTTCAGAGGCATTATCAGTTATGTGTAAGGCATGCTTACCTTTTTTAACAACTGCTCTAATTGCCTCTTTTATCTTCAATATACTATTAAGCGATTCTCCTTTAATAAAGTAAAAAACTACCGAACTTTTATTTTCAAAACAAGGAAATATTTTATTGTATAAACCTTTATATCCATCTTCAACAGAACCAATCCAATTCTCTTTAGGATATAAGTGTAACATTAGATTTTTCTTACCGATATCAGTAAATTTCAGTTCTTTCCTATATATTATTTTATCGTCTAAGATACTTTCGATAGCAGATACTTTATTTATAGAACTTGGCCATACACAAGCAATATATATATTATTAAAAGTTTCTACAAGGTTAAACGCAGCAAGATCTAATTGCTTTTGATTCATACCCATTTCACTCAAATGACTAAAACTATAATCTAAACTCTCATGCTCAATTACTCTGACAGGAATATTAGCTCCTAGATAGCTTAATATTGTAGCACGATGTGCTCCATTTATAAGTGAGTTGCTTTGATTAATAGGCACCAAGCCTTTATTCTTGTCAAAACAATTCTCATTTATAGAATTGTATAAGCTTTCAAAACTATTACAGTAAGATTCAACCCCGCTTTTATTTGACCCCAACTCTTCAAACTCACCAGAGGTCAAAATCCTAATGTGCTCAATATATTGCTCCTTCGCGTTGGATGGTTCCACAATACCATTAGTAAAATCTCTTAAATACGCTAATTTAAAACCTATATCAAACCTACTACATGATAAAATCTCATTGAATGGGATATCATTTATCTTACCAGTGCTTCTATTTATTAAATGTTGTTCTGACATAATATTCTCTTAATACTTCAATATTAAAATTCGTAAATAGCGTTTTATCATCTTAAATAAAGATGGATTTATATTATGCTTTTTTTTATTCTTCATTTTCAATTTTCTATAATTCAAATTTACTGGTAGGCTTAAATCATGAGGTAGATAGAATTCATAATCATTTTCATTCATGTAGTTATTTAATAAATATAGAAGCTGTCTCTCATTACAGTTTTTAATAAATCCATCACCTTTTTTTAATATTGAGGATAACCTTTCAATACTAGTCTTTGTGAAATTTTTTTTCTGTAATAATAGATGATAAAGTAAAGAAAAAAAATGATTTTCATCATTAGGAATAGGAACTATATCATTAGAAAAAACTCTAGTTCTTAGCATTCTTTTTTGCCAATTTAAATCGTAATATTGATCTCCTAAAAATCTAATGTCGAGATCAATAAATTTGCCCTCAATCTTGACCTCGTATCCACTGATTCCACTTGATCTCTTTCTAGCATTTGCAACGTTTACAAATAATTCACGATCACTACATAATAAATCTATATCGTGATCATTACCGAAAAAGTTATATGGTAAAAATTGATAATTTCTTAATACTAACCACTCTAAATTTCTATTTAAATGGAAGAAAAATTCTTCCATACTATTCCAACCATCAAAACCAGGTATGTCTGTTTTTAATTTATATTGAAACTGCCCTTCTAATTCATCTTTAAATAAAAACATACTAGTTAATAGTTTATAATCAAAATCATTATCACTATAAAATACACCTTTAGAACAAGAATACCCATCTTTTGATAATTCAGTAGATTTAAACTCTCGCTGGCTTGGTGAAGTTATGTAAAGATAGAATGAAGAACTGTTAATTTTATATTTAAAGTTCAAGGACTTAAATTTTTCATTTATAAAATTTAACTTATTATCTGTAACTTCAACTTCGAAAGTTTTATTAATGGTGCATTCTAATCTATCAGAAATATTATCTTCTGATATTATTAAGTCAAACATATTTAAAACCTGATTATTTTATATCGATAAACTGATAAGAAAAAAATTAACAAATAAAAAAATGAACTTATAATTATTTTTGTAATAATATCTGTAAATAAAACACCAATAACTGATGATACAGACAATAAAGATACTAATATCACTAAGTTTGGTATTATTTTCAATTTTATTTCAAATTTTTTACCAATACTTTTAAATATATAAAAAATGCTTATTAATAAGAAAAGCAGAATGTAGATAGGTATCTGGTACATACCCTCACTATCAACAAAAAACGTAATGGGGATTAATGAAAGTGCCGGGATTATATTAGGCATGATCAATGACTTAGTGTTATAGGTTGCATGACCAATTAATCCAATATGGTTTTTAAACACCTTAAAGAACTCAATAAACACTCCCAACACTATGTATAGTCCAACAGAACTATAATCACTTCCTAAAAGAAAATAAGGAAAAAGTTCATAGTTACTTATGATGAAAACGCCTAAAAATATATATATTGGCATGATGTTGTTTAACATTATATTCCATTGCTTTACTCTATTTTCAGGTGATTCATCTAAAGATATCTTCTTAATAAAGTTTGGTTTAAAAACTTGCGTCAATACAGATTCGAAAGCAGAAAAGATACTAGATGATATAGATAAACCTAGTGCTATGTAGGCAAGGTTTTCCACTCCAAATTTATCTTCAACTATGTACCTATACCCCGTAGTCTGTAACCAAATAACTAAGGAGACAAATGCCAGAGGAGTGATAAATTTTATTATTTTTAAATAATCTATTTTTAGTAGGTATTTTTCAAATTTATTTATCGGTTGTTCAACCAGAAGGAAGATCACTATGGGGATAGACAATACCTGAGAGATATAAAGGCCTAAAAGCCAGTAATATGCCTTAAAATCATTTACGTATATAGAAAGAACAGAGGCTATAAGTCCAAAAACAACAATTGATGAGAGAGTTATTGTAAACTTTACGTTTTTGGCAAGTGTATTTAGGCTATTTGTCAATGTAATATAATTCGAACCTATTAAAGCAATGGTAACTAATATTAAAAAATCTTTAATTTCTATATATTTTTTAAAATCTAGAAGAATATAAATTGTCCAAGAAATAGCGACAGCAATCAGGATTAACAAGAAACGAATTAAAAGCAGAAAGGCCACTCCATTTGCCATATTTTCTTTAATCTTGAAAATATTCCGATTAAAGTAAGTTCCAATAGGTGTAATAAAAAGCCCTATGAGTAACGTTACTACTCCCGTGTAAAAGTAGTATATACCAACTTCTTCTTTAGTTAAAAACTTTGTCACTAACTTTAACGTGGCTACGAGTACTAATATTTGAATTAATCTTCCTATTATAATTATTGAAATATTTTTAAATTTTAACAACCTCACCACCTTTATTGACGTTTTTATTAATTATATAAATTAGTAAGATATAAATAGTCTAAATATTATAATTTATTGGGAAAATTACTTAATTAAATAATAGAAGCATAGTCATCTACACAAATTGAGAAAAAAACGAAGTATCCAATTCTTTCATCCTGTTGATTTCCTCTGTCGTGTAAGAGCTGAATACTTCGAGCAAATGTAGTATCTAACCGTGAATTCTGACTCCTTCACGACCTCTTCCTTTTGTCGTAAAGAAACAACGATACCCATTGTTTTTAGCGCTGGCCATTCAAGTCCAACATCACCTAAAACACTCAAAGCACTATTCGTTCAGGCCAGTCTATTTTCCAAACGACCATGAGACTTACCTTAGATGCCATACGAATCACCATCGTGATTTTGTTGCAGCATACTCATATCGAACTAATCATTAAACGCTAGCTCTAAAAGTCCTAGATTACCTTTAACCGCCAGTAAGTAATCGGCATTCTTATCACGTGTTTTCTGAGGTATTTTCTTTTGACATCCTATTACATCAATAGTGGCTAAACAACCAAATATATCAAACAGTTACACTAACTCTGGAATAGCAATGATCTCCTTGGATTTCCGATAAACTTTATGTTGTCCAAGAATGACACCATTTTCCGTCGCACAAGAGTTCACCATGTGAATAGCACTAAGGCCGCGAGAGTCATCATAAGAGCCCCTAACGGTTTTACCGCCATTGGCAATCACTTCACCCTTAGTAAGCTCAGTATAATCCTTCATCAATTCAATAAAATTTCTGTAGGCGAGTAGCATCAATCATTCCCATAGCTCTTGTTATTGTCGATGTAGAAATTACACTATGACTAAAATCACCAAACTGATTTAAAAAATAGAACCGTACTTGACCGGAAAGTACCGCGCAAATTGTTAACAAAGTGATATCAGTTAACTTGTGTTCGACTTTGCCTTGTTGGCGGCAATCGGGATGACATCAAAATGCATAAACCGGTGTTGGTTACTCACTGTTGGACCTCCAATTTTTCTATAGAGGTATTACACTGAAAATAATCTACAAATTGATTATCAATTACATGATGCTACTAGCTAACCATATTGAAAAATAGAGTGCCTAACAAACCACGAAGCCTTAAAAAATGTGCATATTGATGATTTTTTAGGTCTGGCGCCCAAAGGCAAAAAAACGCACAATGTATCTCATCTTTTTCCCGTTATAAAGCTCTTTAAAGCACTCACATCATTGGTACTGCAAAGTACGTACTTGCGCAATAGCAAGGAGTTCGCTTTTGCGAAAGTCGAGTTTTATTTCTACTCAACTGACTGTATTAGGTAAATACCTGCATTCGCGACCGTAATTTTCACTGAACGATTTAGAGCTTTCATTAACAGAATTGAACGTACTTCGGAGTCATTCTCCAAATAGATAGCTTCAATACGATAAAATTGAGCATTTTAAATAGCCACTGTTTCACCCGATTTAGGTAACAGTTCTTTTGAGGGGAATCGATTTCTTTTTGTTGGAGTGACTCGATAAGAACCTGTGATACTATTTTTGCTTGTCTACCTAATCGCACAAAATCGCCGACACCTCGAGTCGAACGAACCGAAGTCGAATGCGTGGTTTCGATTTAAAAATTGACAAGTAGTAACGTTCAAAAAGCAGCTCTTGCTTGACGATCTCTAATTAACCACGTTTGTAGTAAAGTAAAGTCCAATTCACAACTAAAACTGGCGTTGTTTTCGATCTTTTTATCTCAGACATTCAAACCCATCAAAGAAACTTTTATTCATTTTGAGACAGTCGAAATTTCGCCATCCCTTCTAGAGCCTACTGTTGCGTAATTTCTTAAAACCGTCGCAATGAGTAACATATAAAAAGTAATCTAGCTTTCATCGAAATATAAGATCATTCTGGCTTTAAAAAATTATTCAATTTGCATCTAAGATGACTTGCATAAAATATCAACATTCCAAAGGTAAGATATTTTTATTATCAACGGTCAGCTTGGTCGGTCGACTTAACATCTCTATTAATAAAATACTGCGCTTTTCACCATCAGATTCTAAAAAGATCCCTTTAGCATTTTTATATAATCCATCATTGACTAACATTTCAGTTCCAGGCGGAATGGACTCATCCACCAATTGGTCAGCCCTTTGTTTTAAGTCTGTTATTAAAACATCCGGTACAACTTGTGGCTTTCCGGCAAACCTGACATAGTCGTAGACGCCAAAGGTATTTTTCACTTTTGATGCCAGAATAGATGAGGGATCTAAATAAACAAAAATATAGCCGGGAAAAATTGCTTCGCGGACAACTTGCTTTTTACCACGACGTACTTTAACCACATCAACAAGCGGATAATATGAGGTGACCGATTGATTAGCAAAATTTATACTTGCGCGCGGCTCTTGCTTGGGTTTACACCTAACTAGAAACCATTGATTATTTTGATTATCGCTCTGAATATTCTTCATCATAATAAATGCCACCTGTAATGTTTAATCTATTTTTAACTATCAATGAAAAATATCGGGCAATAAAAAAGCACGCTACCGCCCTTAGGTTACAGCCCCCAAATGCTTAAACTTTTAACCAAATTTTTTATCTATTCAATATGCAAATTTGCTTAATATTAAATAATTATTTTTATATTAATAACAAAATGACCAAATTTTCTGTAAATATATGGGAATGAATCTATTTTCTAAGAAGACTATTTAAAAGAATTAAGCTCTTAAAAAACTAGTTAATTATGCGTTGTCATTGGAATATTTATAGCTATAGTAGGCATCCCCATATGAGGCTTTCTTTTCTACAGCATTAAAGATTACACCTTTCACATTTACGCCTGACTGTTCAAAACGGCTTCTTGCTATTTCAATCTCTTTTACTGTGTTTTTCCCGTAGCGCGTCACCATTAAGGCAGTTCCAACATGGCGACCTATAATACTTGGATCGGTTACTGCAAGAACAGGTGGTGTGTCAATAATTACCAAGTCGTAGTTTTGCTCAGCCCACTCAACTAATTCTTTAAATCTTTGATGCATTAAAAGCTCTGAGGGGTTCGGTGGTATTTGGCCACGGGTAATAATATGCATATTTTCAACACCGGCACTTTTTACCACTGCAGAATGCTCGACCGCACCAATCAAATAATCAGATAGGCCACTTTCGGCTTTAAGCCCAAATGGCTGATGCAAATAACCTTTGCGCATATCTGCATCAATTAATAGCACTTTTTTACCTGCTTTTGCTACTACAGCAGTAAAGTTAATCGAAACAAAGGTTTTACCAACGTTAGGCGCCGGTCCAGAAATCATTAGTACGTTATTTTTTGCTTCAAGCATTGCAAAATGTAGGCTAGTACGTAGGCCACGCAGAGCTTCTATCGACAGATCTGCTGGGTTACTCTCAGCCAAAATCATCTTCGCTTGCTTATTTTTGTTCTTACCGCTCTTACGTTGTTTAGTGATAAACTCCGATTGTAAAACAGATTTAGGGATGCTTGCGTAAACTGACAGTCCAAGCTCTTCAATATCTGCTGGATTTTCAACACCTTTATTCAAGGCAGCTTTTAATAATACGAAGGCAACACTGAACATTCCACCAAGCAGTGTGGCTAACACTACAATAAGCGCTTTTTTCGGTTTTACTACTCGTTCAAAAGCTTGGGCACTATCTAAGATGCGTACATTGCCCACTGTACCCGCTTTAATAATGTTTAGCTCTTGGACTTTATTTAACAGCTGAATATAAATCTGCTGGTTAACCTCAACATCACGAGTCATACGTAGTATCTCACGCTGAGTTTTTGGTAACTTTTGCACTTGTTTATTTAAACGATCTCTTTCATTAAACAGAACTTGGCGTTTATCCAATAAAGACTTATATGCAGGGTGGTCGGTAGTAAAGCGTTGACTAATTTCACTTTCTTTAAATGTTAGTTGGTTAAGTTGCGCTTCAAGTTTGACCATCACCTCTAAAGTAGACTTAGCCTCTAAGGTTAAATCGATAGACTCATTATCTTGACGGTAACGGTTTAAGGTATCCTCAGCGCCATTTAGCTCTAATTTGATAACTGGTAAATGTTGCTCTAAAAAGTGTAAACTTTTCTCTGCTTCAGCGGAATTGCGTTTCACATTCTGTAAAAAATAGTTTTGGCTGATATCATTGAGAATAGCTTGGATTCTAGCCCTGTTTTCACCAGTAAAAGACAGCTCTATTATACCGGTTTGCTTACCACGTTCGTTGATAGACAAATTTTCTTTTAGCCATTGGATCGCTTCTAACGGGCTCCGCTTACTAATATTGAATATTGTATTGTTCGCCGCATCCAATTCAGCGACAAACAATTTATAATCGCCAGACTTCGCAAGCTCTCCAACATGACCAGAGAGAATAATACGGCTATCATCACGCACCAACTTATAAGACTTCGTGTCAGGATCAGTGACAATAATTTGATAAGAAAACGCTAAACTTTCACTTGGCAGTTCGAATTGACTCGCCTGAATACGAGGTTGAGATCCCGTAAGGCGCGCAATACCTTTACCAACGACAGGAAAGTAGTCAGGTTCAATAATTGTCGTAAGATTAAATTTATCAACCGTATCACCAAGTATCATGCGAGACTTGATGATCTCAATTTCAGCAGCCGCTGAAGACTCTTGCGCGAACAATTCGCCCATATCCCCAACCATGGCCGAAATACCACCTGAACTTTTTTGCTCAATTTGAATAAGCGCATCTGCTTTGTAAATAGGTGTGGATAAAAGGGCAAATGCTACACCAGCAATTGCAAAGCACATAGTGACAAGTAGCACTATCCACTTACCATCAATAAGAATGCCGAATAACTTGCCTAAATCAATCTCATCAGAAACGCTATCCATGCGCTGCTTAATCTGTTGTGTGGTCATTATCTATAACGTCCTAAAACCTATTTGGGAGTTGAATTACTATAATTTTTTCGCCCAAGCTTGCGCAGCTTGTTCAATAAGATGATAAGCATAATCAAATGCTTCTTTACTTTGCTTATACGGATCTGGGACATCTTTCTGACCTATCCACTGCCCAAATAGCATGGTCTTGCCACGTACTTCTGGTGCTATGGAGGTTATGGCTTCAATGTGTCTTTTTTCCATCACTAATATCAAATCAAATTCAGCACATAGAGACGAGCTTACTTGTTGTGAGTGGTGGCTTGATAAATCTATATCATTTTCTGCTGCCACTAAAATGGCCTTATCATCAGCTGGTTTACCGACCAATTGACTCTTTTCCGCCGCCAATCCTGCTGATGAAACATTTGCACCGGGTAATAGCTTCTGCAAGGCTGCCTCACCGATTGGTGAACGACATATGTTTCCGACACATACAACGAGAATATTATTAAACATAGTTATTTATCATCTAAGGCATAGAGGCTAGTTTTAGCCTCTATAAAGGGTCACATTAATTTCTACGGCCAATTGCGAATACGCAATACACCTTCACTCAAGTTATTAAAACCGTTGATCGTTGGCAAGAACTGCCCTAAAACACGATTCCATCGGCTAACTGGAGCCGCTGTCACATAAACGATATCATATGGGTTAAGATCAAACTCTGTTCCTACCACTAATGCAGATGCATCTTGCATATTAAGTTGGTATACATCAGCCATACGATCTGATTTATCGTCAGAACTGCGAATAACGAACACGCCCGTTGCATCAGCAGATAATTCACTGATCCCACCAGCACTGCTCAAGGCTTCAGTAAGCGTCATACCAGCTCGATCTATTTTAAGTAGTTTCGGCTCATTGACTTCACCCATAACAAACACTTTCTGATTATCGTTACGAGGGACATGGATAATATCTCCAGGTTGTAATAATTTATTTTGCATGAGATCGCCTTTCTGCATCAATCCATACAGGGAAATGTGTTCTTCTGCACCCATTCTAGTCAAGGACACATTGCGCCAATCTGCATTTTCAGAAAGTCCACCTGAGCGATTAATCGCATCGAGCAAAGTCAATGGGATGTTTGTGATCGGCTGCTGACCCGGCTTTGAAACCTCACCTGTGACATAGGTTTTTTTTGAGCGAAACGCGGCAACATTGACATCCACTTGGGGGCTTTCAATATATTTAGCTAACCGATCGGCAACATCTAAACGAATCTCACCAACTGTTTTTCCTGTTACTTCTACAACGCCAATATAGGGGTAGAAAATTGTACCGTCCGCATGGACCCAATTACCCGCCTCTGATGCACTGCGATAAGATCCCGCTGGTATTGTCAGCTCTGGATGATCCCATATAGTGATGTTTAAGATATCTCCCACACCCACTTGATACTGATATTTAGCTATTTCTATATCAAGCTCTGGATTAGACTGAGGGACCAAAATATCCTTTACCTGGTAACTAGATACCGTTTGAGCGGTGAGCGGATATAGATTTACGACGTCAGAGATATCACCACTTTGATTCTCAACAGAGTGAGATACTAGATTTTTGTTGCTGGTTGATAAATGAGAGCCAGGAATGGCACAGCCTGCTAACAAAGCTGGAATCAGCATAATTAAACAACGGTACATTTTAATCTTCATTGCGAACCAAATCGTATAAACGAGAACATGCGGTAATGTTTAGGTGATGTAAAAATCGAACACTTTAGAGCTCCACTCTATTAATAACCACCGCTCAACAACCTAATTGAAATTTATAGTCCACTTAAGATGAAACGCCTTTTAGCACAGGTAAATTTCAAGTGTAACTTTTGAAGCGCGTATACTATCTCGATTTACTTTAAATCACAAATTATATATCAGTTACTATCATTTACTATCAGTTACTAATGGTTAAATTTACATCTCAACGTTACTATCGCTTAACCGTAACCGATGGAAAAACAAAGAAAAATAACATGTCAATAATATAAAAAGGATATTTACATAGCGTCTCAAAAAAGAGAATGTCGATTTTAACGGTAGCCAAACAACAGAGTTTCATTGATTTAAAGCACTTCAAATTAAAATTTAAACACTTGTAATAATTCACTTTATGCCAATCAGAAAACCTAAGAAATTAGTATCAAAAAAATCCTCAAGATCGAAACAAAAAAACAATGCAAAAATAAGCTTGAATTTGACTTTATTTTCAATCTTTTCGTATATTGTGCTTAGACTCCATTGATTTAAAAAATAGGCCACTTAAATTAAAGAATCAAAACCTCTAAGTTAACAGTACCAGAACTCTTATTAATAAACTTTATTTAGAAATAATGTATTTATAAACGTAATTCTTTTTACATCTTTGTAAGTATCCCATAGAATTATAATGGGCGTGCTTATCAATACGCTTCATACGCTCTTTTATATTTATTTTTTGGAGGAAATTCACAATGAGAAATACCGCTCTTGCAATTCTTTTTGCTCTTGGTATGTCTACAAACGTATTAGCTGCAGGCGAAGAAGTCGCTGCTTCATCTAGCTCAACTGGCGGCGCTGCGGGTGCTTCTGCAGCAACGACTGCGGCAACGGGCACAGTAACTGCTACGGCTGTCACTGTTGGTGCCGTAGCAATTACAGCTGTTGCTGTAGCTGCTGCTAACAACAATGACGGTACTAGCGGTACAGACGGAACAACAAGATAACCTCTTGGTCTAGAAAATACCCTGAGTAGATATCTCAGGGTACTTTACTCCCCCCAATAAGACTCACATTATATTTGAGTACAAAACAGTGCAGTTGCTATGAAGCATTTTCGTTTTCTAATTGTTTGCCTTTTGGCCATCGTTTCCGGATGTAGCCAGTACATTAAAGATACAGGCTCCACAATAAAAGAGGCCTTTACAGGCTTACCTGACGCCATTGTTACTTCAGAAAAAGTAACTTCCCTCCCCTATGCGAGCATTTACGCAAGAGTGAATGATGGGCCTAGAGTTTTTATGGTTTTGGCCTTTACGGAACTCAATCCGAGCACGGGCAGCATGAAGTTGAAGTGGCTGTCATCTGATGGCGCTATGATTGCAACAGAAAATGGCCGCGTAGTAAAAACTCTCCTCTTACCAAGCCATAACCTACTTAATTTCAGTGGTTCAAGCCCAATACACGTATCAGGTTTGGAATCAATGTCTTGGCAAGCGTCCTATGACTGGCAGCCGGGCTACCATTTCAATCAGCAAGCAAGTATTCAATCAAGTGTTATTGGTAAAGAGTTAATCACTTCTCTCATTTGGCAGAAGGAAACTCAAAAAGTCGCAGAGACTGTAACAGTTTCAAATACTAATAAAACTTATAAAAATATTTTTTGGATTGACCAACAAGGCATTGTTGTAAAAAGCAAGCAATGGGCTATCCCTGAACACTTAAAGATTGAACTCGAAGTTCTCAAACCCTACAAAGGCTAAATACCATGATCTCACGTATCCTAGCCTCGCTAGCTTTGTTCTTATCCTTCAATACTCTCGCAGCTGCACTTGTTGTTCAAGTTCCCGCCAAAAACGTATTATTTGAATACACTCAACCAGTGCGTCTAAGTGACGTTATTCAAGATATTAAAGACAACACCAACGACTATAGTGATGCCTTTTATATCGCCAATCAGCTTTTTGATAAAAACCAACAACAGAAAGCAATCGAATTAAAAGCAAGTATCATCACTAGACTCCGTCTGTTAGATGGTCCAAATTCAGCACTTGCTAATACCATGATCAAACAAATCGAAAGCTGGAATATTGGCTATCGATTATTTATCCCATTAGATCATGATGAAATTCTAATTCAAGACAAACTTAATCCTATTCTTTCAGGGAAATATGAGCTTATATTTCCAAAGCGTAATCATATTTCATATATTGAAGGCTTAGTAGAAACACCTTCCACAGTGGATGTTTCAAACTTCCCATTACTTTCTGAAGCGGTTAATACAGTTAAGCGATTGGCTGGGGCAAACAACAGTTTTGCTTGGGTTATTTATCCTGATGGACACACATCAAAGCTTGGCTACGCCTATTGGAATAATGACGGTACGCAGTTACCTTCAAACACCTCTGTCTTTGTCGGTTTTAACACCGACTCTACACTTATCAACTCCCTTGAAAAAGACATTGTCAAACTCATCAGCATGAGAAAAGCCAGCCAATGAACAAACGTTGTACTCTTAGCTTTGTTACTCTACTTAGCCTATTTTTATCATCTAACACATGGTCCGAAACCTCAGCTGATTGGAAAGTTTCTCAATCTGACTTTGGTGGCACCGGGTTAATGCAAACACCGACAGGAAGAATGGCCAAAGAAGGTGAGTTTAATGTCGGTATCACGGTCAATAACGATTACCAACACTATATGGTTTCTCTACAGTTAATGGACTGGTTAGAAACCACGCTTCGCTACACCAGAGTACCAGATGTTCTCTTTAGTAATGATGCAAATTATAGTGGAGATAACCTCTACACAGACAGGGGGGTTGATTTTAAAATTAAGCTGCTAGATGAAAGCTACTACCTTCCTGAAACTTCTATTGGGGTGAGGGACTTTGCTGGTACGGGACTTTTTGATGGCGAATATCTCGCTGCAACAAAACGCTTTGGCAGTCTAGATTTTACTCTCGGTTTCGGTTGGGGATACCTTGGCCAAAGTGGAACTGTGACTAATCCAGCTTGTAAACTCAGTGATAGTTATTGTACTCGCCAAAGCGATTATAAAGGCAGTGGCGGTGAGTTTGATGCTCAGCGTTGGTTTAAAGGGCCTTCGGCGATATTCGGCGGCGTAGAATACCAAACACCTTATCAACCTCTGCGCCTTAAAGTTGAGTATGAAGGCAACGACTACTCTGAAGATTTTCCCAATACAAGAAATGCGTCTAAACCTATGGTGCAAAGTACGCCATGGAACTTTGGCATAAATTACCGTCTTGGGGATTGGGGAGATGCCAAACTTAGTTACCAACGCGGTAACACCCTAACTTTTGGCTTTAATCTATATACTAACTTTAATGATATAAAACCAATCTGGCGTGATGAAGATAAGTTGTACTCCAAAGCCCAATTGCGTCCAACAGAAGAGAATACCGACTGGCAAAACGTTGCTAATCAAATTGAGCAAAACGCAGGTTATAGCAATAACTCCATTTCGCTGGATAAAGACGTTGTGACACTCAAAGGTGAACAAGTTAAATATAGAGATCGAGTACAAGCGATTGATCGAGCTGCAACTATCCTTACTCACCATGCCAATGAATCTATTCAACTCATCCAAATTGTTGAACAAAAAAATGGTATGGGCTTAACTCAGACCAATATAGACAGGAAAGCCTTTGTTAATGCATCCAATTACATGTCTCCAGATGCCAACGTTGAAGATAGTCTATCCTATTTAGAACCAGAAGCGACTCCAAAGGTAAGGATAGCCACCAGTAAAAACAATTGGGATTACGGTATCGACCCAGTATTACAACAAAGTATTGGTGGGCCTGAATCTTTTTATCTCTATAGTATCGGCTTAAGTGCCAAGTCTAATTACTGGCTAACCGATAACCTAGAATTAGGTGGCTCTTTATATTTCAACCTTGTCGATAATTACGACAAGTTCAATTATGTTGAAAATTCTCCTCACGTTAGGAATTACTCTACGCCAAGAGTTAGAACTATGTTCCGTGCCTATGTCGATGACAATCCGGTTAGGTTAGAGAATCTTCAGCTAACTTGGTTTGAGCAACCAATGGAAGAAGTTTACACCCAAATGTATGGTGGCTATTTGGAAATGATGTTTGCTGGCATTGGGGGAGAAACTCTCTATCGACCATTAAATACTAACTGGGCACTTGGAGTGGACTTCAATTTAGTCAGTCAGAGAGACCCTGATTCTTGGTTAGGGGTATATCAAGATGACTATTTCTTCTATGACGAAGCACAGTGTGATTCTCGCATTCCTTCATGCCAGGCTTATGTATTGAGCCGAGGTACTACAGGACATGTCACTGGCTACTATATGCCGACTTGGTCTTTCCTTGATAGCACTTTAATAAAAGTCAGCGCAGGTAAGTTCTTAGGAGGCGATTTAGGGGCTAGAATTGATCTTTCCAAGCAATTTGACACAGGTATTATCGTTGGCGCATACGCTACACTGACCAACTTAACCCCGGATGAATATGGTGAAGGGAGCTACAACAAAGGTTTCTACATATCAATCCCATTCGATATACTCACAGTCAAGCCAAGTACTAGCCGTGCGACCATAAGCTGGGAGCCACTCACTCGAGATGGGGGGCAAATGTTACGTAAGAAACATTCCCTATTTGATGAAACAGACGCCCGCTCACCTTGGTATCAAAGACCAATTAGCAACTGATAAAAAGGATGGCGGCTATTGTCGCCATATTTTTATTTTCAGCCCGAAACCGCCTACTTCAGTAGGTGGTTACCATTCAATTAAGCTTTGCCTGTAGTTCTACCCATACTAAACGGTCCCTTGATTTTTAGCGAAGTCAAAGAGAAAAAATAGCATGAGTAGATATAATCAAGCTTCCCACGTATTTTGGAGATATCAATACCCATAGTGTGGTTACCAAAATATCGTTTTAGACTGTTGAACAACAACGTAGGAAAAGAAGCTTATCGGTGCATCAATGTGTACTGTAATCAACTTGGATACGAGATTGTAGAATTCAACGTTCAGATATACCACATTCATTTAGTTATAAAAGTGCCTCAGAAGCTATCCATGTCCAAGTTGAAGGGCGTATTGAAAGGCAAAATAGCCTTAAAACTCTTCAGTAAGTTTCCATATTTGAGGATAAATAAACTGTGGGGTAACCACTTTTGGCAAAGGGGCTATTTTGTCTATAGTGTAAGTATTAATGAAGAAATCATTCGACGCTATGCAAGACATCAAGAGAAATAGGAGCGCTTGGAGCAGCAACAGTTAGCGCTAGACTAAACAAAGGCAACCTTCTTTAGAAAGTAGTAATTTACTTACATCGGCTCCATCCTACAAACTTAGATTTGCATTCTCTGTTCAACTAATAAACTATGGAGAAAAATTATCACAGCTATTACATTCGAACATAAGCTAATTAGGAGTTGAGATATAAGACCACAGCAAACTGACTCGATCATGTCATAGTCTCATGCTAGTCGTCTCCACGACAAAAAGCGAAGCGAATCAAAACAATAAAAACACCTAGCACGCACCCAAATAGCAACCCCAATACAAAAATTACAGCACGTTTAGGTTTGGTATGTGAGGCAGGTATAACAGGTTCACTTATTTGTCTCACTAGTTTTGAATCCGGAACTTCTAGTAATGCTTTTTTGAAAAGCAGCTGTGCTAACAATTCGTCTAGATAGTCTTTAGTCTTCTCCGGCACATTTTTACTTTGGCTAGCAAGAGCTTTAATCGATATATTTACCTTATCCAGTTCATTTATTTTTAACACCCGATTCAAAGCATTAGAAAGCAAAGTCACACCATCAAATGCAGCCTGAGGATCCTGAGAAACGTTTGATATCAAGAGCCGCTTACTATGTTTGTCATAAGACAAAGTTACGCCATCAAATTTCGTTTCACTTATATCAATGTCAGATAAAACTAGCTTTTTAAGCTCACTACCACTAAAAAACAGAGGAGAAAAACTTCGCTCAGTTAAGTTTATGAAATCATAGAATCTACTTTCCACTATAAATGACGATTGAGACTCGTAAATATTTGGCTGTTTAAGCATATACAGCGTAGCGCCTATCGAAAATACCAAAGTCACTGCAATGATTACCCATTTACCACTCCAAAGCTCTTGCAATAACTCTCTCAAGTCAATGTCATCATTACTTCTAAACGAAGTAGGAGTTGGCTGTGCATATTGCTGACTAGCTAATGAAGCATATTGTTGATCTCTCACTGGTAATCCTTGATCTCTAAGTGACTAAAAATTAATTTTTTATTACAATACTACACAGTGTTACTAGAAGCACCCAAAATGTTCTCAAATATCCCAATACCAGCTATCAATTAGCTGGAGAAGACAACCGAACGCCCTTTCTTTATAAATTCTATAAAATCAACAGCTTAAAACCAAAAACCTCCGATCATAAACCATTATGGTTCATGAGATGAATATAGCAAGCACTTCACTGCACTAGTTTGACAGATGAGGTAAATATTGCATCGGAACCAATTTTTTAGTCAGGCTATATCGCTTAAAAAGATTGTTTAATAGGCTAGGCAATTGCTGCGGTTCCAACGCTTGAAAACCATGCTGACCATAAAAGGATTCAAGATGCTGGTAAGCAAAGCAGAAATCTTGATTAGTTAACACCCGCTCCTCACAGTAATTCATCATCTGGTGCCCAAACCCCTTTTCTCTATATTCAGGGATCACCATCATCCCTGTTAGCAAACGGTACTGCTCGACGCTTCTCAACCTTACTGCCGAGGTAAGTTGGTTTTCAAAGTAGCCAACTAGTATCAGTTCATCTTTTTTTGCTTTACCTGAGGGGTAATAAGCCTTATATAAACGAGCCACGATCGGCAACTTCATTGGATCTAACACTTCTATATGTAATGGACTCATTATCACCAAACTGCAAATTAAGGTAGAATGATGGCAGTTTAGATTACTCGATAAATCCAATGCAAATTTTATCCAATGCTGACCTTAGTCGTTTTCATACATTTTCGATAGAGCAAACCTGTCAATACTTAGTGGAAGTGAAAACCGTTGACGATATTAAAGACGTTTATCAAAGTTCAAAATGGTCAGGCTTACCCAAATTAATACTAGGTAAAGGCAGTAATGTATTGTTCACTCAGCCATACCAAGGCGTGGTAGTTATCAATCAACTGCTTGGAAAAAGCGTTACTGAAACGGAGCATCATTGGCATTTGCACGTAGCAGGTGGTGAAAACTGGCCTGATTTGGTGAAATGGAGCGTAGAAAAAGGCTACTTTGGCCTTGAAAACCTAGCGCTTATCCCCGGCTGTGCTGGCAGTGCGCCAATACAAAATATTGGTGCGTACGGCGTTGAATTTAAAGATTTATGTGATTATGTGGAAGTGCTTTGCTTAGACACTTTTACTATCAAGAGACTAAGTGCTCAGCAATGCCAATTTAGCTACAGGGATTCAATTTTCAAACATGAACTCTATCAGCGGGTGATTATAGTCGCTATAGGCATTAAGCTAACGAAAAGTTGGCAGGCAAATATTGAATATGGCCCACTGCAATCTATAGCCACTGAAGGGATAACAGCTAAACAAATTTTTGAACGAGTATGCCAAGTTCGCAGTGAAAAACTTCCCGATCCAGTAAAAAGCGGCAACGCTGGTAGCTTTTTCAAAAACCCTATCATCTCTGAGCAACACTTAAATCAACTACAAAAAAAATATCCAGATATCGTCGCCTATGCAGTCTCTGAGGGTGTAAAAATTGCGGCTGGCTGGTTGATTGAGCAATGCCAACTAAAAGGTATCAGTATTGGAGGCGCTCAAGTACATCAAAAACAAGCGCTAGTACTGGTAAATAAAAATAATGCCACCAGCGAAGATGTTGTGGATTTAGCGGCCAAAGTTTATACCGATGTATTAAAAAGATATCAGATCCCGCTTGAACACGAAGTTCGCTTTATAGGCTCGGAGGCTGAAACAAACCTTGCCAACTTGATAGAGAAGCAATGATGAAAGACCATTCAATCAAACTTACAATATTGAAATCATTATCTCAAGGTGGGTTTCATTCAGGTGAAGAACTTGGTGAAAAACTTGGCATATCAAGGGCTGCAATCAGCAAACATATAAAAGGCATTCAAACTTGGGGGGTCGATATCTTTCGAGTCCAAGGCAAGGGGTATCAACTAGCCAAACCCATGCACTTGCTCGATCACGATATAATACAAACTCAAGCAAGCAATCATATCGAACTCATACCTATTATCGACTCTACCAATCAATACTTACTGGATAGAATCAATATTTTGGACTCTGGCTCCGTCTGCTTGTCTGAATATCAAATCAAAGGGCGCGGTCGACGAGGCAAGGAATGGATTTCCCCTTTTGGATCTAACTTGTACCTATCTATGTATTGGCGACTTGATGCTGGTATAGCTGCCGCAATGGGCCTTAGCTTAGTCGTCGGCGTTGCTATAGTTGAAGCGTTAGAACAGCTTAATCTCAAAGGAGTTAAGCTAAAGTGGCCAAACGATCTGTACTACCAAGATCGTAAATTGGCGGGCATTTTAGTCGAGATGTCTGGACAAGCGGGAAGCGCAGCTAATCTTGTTATCGGTATGGGGCTCAACTTGATGATGACCGAGAAAACTAAAGGTATCACACAACCATGGGCGAGCTTATCTGAAGTAGCAGGCAAACAGGACATTGATCGTAACCAGCTTGCAATAACCATGATCCAAACACTCAATAAAGCTTTACTTGATTACGAACTACAAGGCATGCAAGGGTTTGTAGAAAGATGGAATCGTTTAGATAACTTCATCCATCGCCCAGTCAGGCTCATCATGGGTCAAAGGGACATTATTGGTATATCACATGGCATTAATGAACAAGGTGCTGTATTACTTGAAACAGAAAATGGACTCGAAACTTACATTGGTGGTGAAATTAGCTTACGTCCTCACCATTGAATAGCAAGTTTTACAATTGTGCAGCTAGAACTAAGAGCTGACCGCTAGGAACTGCTAATGCATTTTGCTACTATCCTCGTCCATTTTAAGTAAAGGCACTTAGTCCAACATGATGACTCAAAGGAATTTATTCGAACAACTTCCTACTTTGGCTCAAGATCCAACCCAACTGGAAACGCTATTTTCAGCTAAAGACTTTCGAACTCGCTTAATTGAAGCGATTCGTCAGGCAAGTAAACGGATTTACCTTGTTGCACTTTACTTAGAAGATGATGAAGCTGGAAGAGAGATCTTAACCGAACTTTACCAAGCCAAACAAAATAACCCGGGGCTTGAAATTAAAGTTTGTGTTGATTGGCATAGAGCACAGAGAGGGTTAATTGGCGCAGAACCCGGTGAAACTAATGCCACAATGTATAAGAGTTTTGCTACTCAATACTCCTACCAAATCCCAGTATTTGGCATTCCAGTTAGAGGGCGAGAAGTCTTTGGCGTATTGCACTTAAAAGGCTTTATTATTGATGATCAAGTGATCTATAGCGGAGCGAGTTTAAATAACATCTATCTACATTACCAAGAACGTTATCGCTTCGATCGTTATCAAGTCCTACATAATAAAACACTTGCTAATACCATGGTCAGCTTCATTGAAAAAGAAATGATTGAGCATCCTGCCGTTCATGATCTAGCTTCGCCCACTCAACCCAGCACTAAACAAATTAGAGTTCAAATACGTCAGTTAAGAGCATCATTGGCCAAAGCGAGCTATCAGTACCCAACACAAACCATTTCGCAAGATCAAGTTGCACTAACACCTCTTGTCGGAGTGGGCAAAAAACGCAACAAGCTTAACCAGGCAATAAATCAATTGCTTGCAGAAGCCAAGCAAGAGATTTTCATCTGCACACCGTATTTTAACTTTCCGCGTAGTGTCGCCAGAGAAGTGAGAAAAGCGATCAGACGCGGAGTAAAAGTGACTATTGTCGTGGGTGATAAGACTGCTAATGATTTCTACATTTCCCCCGAAGAAGAATTTAAAACCATTGGTGGACTACCCTACCTGTATGAACGTAATTTGCGCCTATTCGCTAAAGCAAATGAAGCGCACATTGCCAGTCGAAAACTATCTATCCATTTATGGAAACATGATAACAACAGTTTTCACCTTAAAGGTGTATGGGTTGATAAGCGCTATATGCTGATAACTGGCAGTAACTTGAACCCAAGAGCTTGGAGTTTGGATCTAGAAAATGCCATTCTCATCCAAGATAAGCACTACCACCTAAAGGCACAATTTGAAAAAGAAGCAGAAAATATTCTTCAGAGCACTCAACTTATCTGTACCTACAGACAGTTAGAGAAAGCTGAAGATTACCCAGAAGCTGCCCAAAAACTGATTCGCAAGATTACTCGTGTTAAAGCAGATAGGGTGCTGAAGCAGATTTTATAGGAAATTTGGCCTAACTTGGGGCTATATTTCAGTGGATAACGGTATCTAAAGATTCATCTTTAAGAGCATGTAACTTTTTCCAAACGAGATCACCGATGCCATCTGTAGGGGTAAATTCCGTCGGTGCTTCAATTAGCAGCTTCCTGATTTTTTCATACTCGAAATTGTGGCATGCACCATCAAGTGAATCTAGCAGTATGCCATATTCATCTATAGGTAAGTACCTTTCATTCGCAGTCATAATCCTTGGGTGTTCGGTTTGCGATACATTGTCTCCGATTAGAAGCTCCTCAAAAAGCTTTTCTCCAGGACGAAGGCCGGAAAATTCAATCTCAATGTCTCCATAAGGATTGTTCTCATCTTTCAATTCTAACCCTGATAACTGAATTAAGTTAACTGCCAAATCGGCTATTTTTACTGGCTCTCCCATATCAAGCACAAAAACATCGCCACCTTTACCCATAGCACCAGCTTGAATAACTAGTTGTGCAGCCTCAGGAATAGTCATAAAATAGCGAATAATATCTGGGTGGGTGACCGTCACAGGGCCACCACAAGCAATTTGCTTTTTAAATAAAGGTATCACTGAGCCAGAAGAACCTAGAACATTACCAAAACGAACCATACAGAAGCGAGTACCATTTTCTTTGTTACCTTCTTGCTCGGCTAAAGCTTGCAAGCCAAGCTCCGCCATACGCTTGGTCGTTCCCATTATATTGGTTGGTCTAACAGCTTTATCCGTTGAAATTAATACAAATGACTCAACACCTGACTCAATCGCAGCCTTAGCCGCGTAATATGTACCAAACACATTATTTCTTACTCCCTCTACCACATTATATTCCACCAAAGGTACATGCTTGTAGGCAGCAGTGTGATATACGGTATTAACACTAAAACTTTTCATCACAGTAGCAAGACGGCTCACTGCTTGAATAGAGCCAAGTAGGGGAATTATTTCTAGGTCTATATTTTTATTAATTAACAAGCCCTTTAGCTCTCTATCGATCTGGTATAAAGCAAACTCAGATAGTTCAAACAAGACGAGAACTTTGGGTTGCTGAAGAATGATTTGCCTGCAAAGCTCAGAACCAATTGAGCCGCCAGCACCAGTCACCATCACTACTTTATTTTTTATATTTGATTCCAAGAGAGTTTTGTTAGGTTCTACTGAATCCCTACCCAGAAGATCCTCGATTTGAACATCTTTGAGTTCATCAATATTAGCTTTACCCTCAACTATATCCTTCATATCTGGAACCGTAAGGACTTCTGCTGGAAGATGAACCAAAGAGTCGAGTATTTCTTTGCGACGTGCTCGTGATGCACTAGGCACAGCTAACAGAATCTGACTCACAGAGTGTTTTTCGATGAGCTTCTCCGCTCGGCCTATACTTTTAACTTTAAGGCCCATTATAATTGTTTTGTATAGTGTTTTATCCTCATCGATAAAGCCAATCACCTTGTGTGTCTCTGAAGATCGTAACGCTAGAGCCAACTGGCGGCCTGCTGCTCCTGCACCATATATTAAAACTCGCTTCATACTTTTAGCGTTAACTTGTGAAACTAAGACCCGAACAATTAAACGAGATCCGCCACACAATAAACATAAAAAAGCACCATAAATGATTGGTACAGAGCGAGGGACAGGAGCATCAAAGTAAAAAGCTAAAACGGAGATAGAAGCTGCGGAAATGACAGTGCCTATACTAACAACAGCTAAAGCGTGAAATGTAAGAAACCTGAGGATTGCTCGATATAGCCCAAGCCTAGTAAAAACAATAACTGTTACTAGCAAGGTTCCAATTACTACGTACCAAGTCAAATAGCTTTCAAATGGCTCTACGTTACCGATCCGACTCCAGTAAGCGGCATAAAAAGAAGTAACAACAAAAAAAGCATCAATCACGATGCTGATTATGCGTTTAAAAGTCCTAGGTAAATCCCAAATGTGGTTTAGGCTAGCCATACTAATACTCTTTTTAATTCTTACCCTATTCAAGAGCCACGAGTAAGTGTGGTACACATTTCTATTTAACCGCATCTCCACTACCACTCCCTGTAGCTGACCTTATTATATACTTAAAGTAGTCTCTTAGATTAAGTGTATCGATCATCTGCTTGTCAACCTTTGCCAGTAATTCAGGCGTGGACATATCGATATTTTGAATTTGGGCTAAGCCAGTAATACCGGGTAACACATCGTAAACACCAAGTGCATCCCGCTTAATAATTAATTCCTGCTGATTAAATAAGTTAGGACGTGGGCCAACAAGGCTCATATCACCTTTGAACACATTAATCAGTTGTGGGAGTTCGTCAATCTTAGTTCTGCGCAAAAAAGAACCAAACTTTGTAATAGAAGTCGCACTGGCGAGATGACTCGCTACAGATTGAGTTTCCACAAACATGGTTCTGAACTTTACTAACTTGAAGGGTTTCTTGTTACGTCCTACTCGCTCTTGAAAAAAAATTGGTGAGCCTGTATCAAAGAAACCAATCATAGTAACAATCACTAGTATAGGTAATAAAAAAATCAACCCTAAAAGAGCTGCGAAACAATCAATAAAACGAATCATTTTTTACCATTATTCTTAGTATGTAGGAAAGCTTTAGCTGCTTTTGCGAAGCCTTCTTGTAATGTTTGTGGAGGGGTCCACCCTAATGTTTTTTTTGTATATTTAATATCCACTTGCAAAGAACCAGTCAATCTATCAATAACATCTGATTTATTAAACAGCTTACCTGCAAGAATGTAACACCAAACAGGAAGAGGTAATTGCCATTCTGATTTACCTAGAGCAACAGCCATTTCACGAACCATTTCCGACGTAGAAATATCATGGTCATCAGAAACTAAAAAAACTTGATCCGCTGCCTTTTCACTATCAATACAGGTGATAATAAGATCGACAAGATTATCAAGAGAAACCAAGCTACGTCTGTTTCCTGTAATACAACCAAAAGGCATAGGAATTCCTTTCGATACCAAATTCATCAAAGAGGCGAAGTTAGCCTTAACACCAGGACCATATATTAACGTAGGTCTAATGATGACAACATCCATCTCTGTGAGTTTACTCAACTGTCGTAGCTCAAGTTCTGCTTCTGATTTTGACAATCCGTAATTATCAACTGAAGCATGGTCATCATCCATCCGAAAAGGATGATTATACTTTGTTTTCTCTCCATTAACCTTGATACTACTTATAAAAATAAACCGTTTAACTCCAGCTTCAATCGCTTGTTTAGCGAGATTAATAGTCCCTTTTGTATTAACCTCTCTAAATAGCTTTAACGGCTCACAAGATTTATCCACCATGAGGTGGACGCGCCCAGCACAATGAATTACGGTTGAACAGCCACTTAAAGCCAATGAGTAGTCATCGTGCCCGTTTATTTCTGCGCGTTGAAATCGGTAAGCTTTATGCTTGTTCTCTTTCCCTCGGTCAAGAAGCGATAATTCTCGGTTTTGACACAACTCAACTATACGGGAGCCGAGGAACCCATTGGAGCCAGTAATCAAAATCATTTAAATATTAACCCCATTATTTTTTCTGGATACTTACTAAGCACAGATAACCAAGAGCAAGGTACTCCATTATTTCTGCACGACTGTATGATTTCTTTATTGAGCAATAGGCTTGCCGATATACCAGAAGTACTAACGCCACCTTCTCTCATCTTAACGATTTCTTCTTGTAGGTATGAGATATTGGTATCAGGGAAAGAAAATGCTCTAACCAAGTAATCAAAGTCTGCAGCAATTTTAAAATCTAAGCTATACAAACCGATACGATGAACAAGTTCCTTCTTGAAGTAGCATGAAGGATGGGCAGGCATAAACCCTCTAGAAAACTTTGATTTATAGAATCCTTTAGATGAATAGTGTCTTGTTTTTTTTGTGAAAAAAAAATTATAGAACCCGACATCACCATATACACCTTCAACATCTCTTGCATGCTGAACAATATTCGCAATTGTGCTTTTTTTAGCTAGTATATCATCTGAATTTAATATTCCGATCAAGTCTCCCGATGCATGCAATAGACCTTTATTCATCGCATCATAGAGACCATTATCATTTTCGCAAATAATAACATCAATAACATTACTATGCTGATGTACGATTTCCATTGTATTATCTGATGAGTTTCCATCTATAACGATATACTCAATGTCTTTATAAGTCTGACTTGCAATCGACTTAATCGTATCTTTAATGGTTCTCTCTGAATTATAACACACGGTAATGATTGAAACTTTCATAGTCACCTAACAATAAGCTCTAGCTACAGAGCCTTTACCTGATATGCGGTATTTACCTAACGATGCCGGAAGAACCACAGATTCTCCTGCGCGCAATACTCTACTTTCCATATCCGTAATAAGCGTCACTTGATTCGACAAGCACAGCAGTATCTCTGGTGAAGTTGTAGTTAAAGATATTGTATTCCGAAGTTTCAATACATCAAAGTTAAAGTCTTCAACTGGAACAGGGTACACCTCTCGATTATTTTGGATACCATGATGATTTAAAATCAAGCTTTCGAAAGTAATAGGCTGAAATTTTGTATTTTTAATTAATTCTTCAATATCAATATACTTAAGTGTCAAGCCTGCCCTTAAGACATTATCTGAGTTAGCCATTACTTCGATAGCCAACCCTTGAATATATGCGTGAGGGGTTTCAGGATACAAAAACATCGCCTCTCCTGGTTGAAGTTCAACGACATTCAACAACAGTGGTCCAAACAAACCGATATCTTCTGGGTAAATACCACAGAGTCGAGAGATAAGTGATGATGCTTGATAAGCAAAGTGATCTTCATCTATTGTTTTTACTGCCCCTAGAAGCTCATTAATAACCTGTACTTTCAACTTTTCCTCTAACGAGAGTAATGCGGTAAAAAAGACCTCTAGAGTCAATGAGTTCGGTTTTTTTTTAAAAGGCTGAAAGATTTCTTTCAACGTAGGGAGCCCCATAGCATCAAAATTTGCCACAATCTGATCGAATTCTCGAAAGCCATTCATGGCAAGATACGGAGTGAGCGCATATACAAACTCAGGTTTGTGGTTTGGATCCTTAAAATTGCGATTTGGAGCATCTAGCGCTACCCCTTGCTCATTTTCTTCAGCGAAGCCTAATTCAGCAGCCTTTTTCGATGGATGAACTTGTATGGACAAGGGTTCTTCTGCAGCTAGAATTTTCATAAGAAAAGGGAGCGATGAGGCACGCCCCTTGGAGCCCTTCCCCAACCAATAGTCCGGGTTATTAGCAATAACATCACATAAAGAAACATCAACGCCAGCTTGAGATATACGGGAGCTTGCGGAAGGGTGAGCTCCCATCCAAATTTCCGCTTGGCGTTCAAGTGTCGAGTTATCGATACCGAAGTAGTCTCGAATAGCAGTACGACTTCCCCAAGAGAAGTTCTTTATTGGGTTATTTAACGTATAAATCATAAAACTGACGCTCAGAAAGATAGAGCCATGCTTTTACACATAGCTCTGTTATTGGTTATTCGCTGATTCTAAAGTCATCAAAAGCTAAATTAACCTGATGCCCTCTAACACTTTCTCAACCAAAGCAACCGCATCTTCCATTCGATCAGCTTCCGCATAACAACGCATTTCAGGAGCATTACCAGATGGACGTAAATGAATGACTGTACAGTTGGATAACTCTAATCTTAAACCATCGGTGCTATCAACACTAATAACATTAAACTCTGACAAATCCAGAGCCTCTAATAACTGTTTAGTATCTTGACGGCCACTCTCCAATATCGATAACCCCTGTTCTGTAGCAAAATTTTTAATACGGTCACTATGGGTGAAGCGCTGTGGCAAGCTGCTTACCAAGTTTTTAATAGATGATGTTTTCGCTAAAAAAAGTAACATTAACGCTGGTAAAATGGCGTCTCGCGTTGGTAAAGCTTTTAAAAGTTTACCATTCACAGGGATATCACTTCCCAGCATATATCCCCCATTAGCTTCAAACCCAGCAATCCTTTGATAAGTTTCAGCTAATTCAGGAAATTCAGCGATGACATAAGGTGATCCAATTCGAGTTTTTGAAACAGCTTTAAATTCAGAAGATTCCGCGATAATTGTGTTGCAATTAACAGGTATTGCTAGCGCATCAACTTGAAGCGCTTTCGAGCAAAGAAAACCTAGGATATCGCCTCTCAGCCATTCACCGTTCTCATTAGCAACTAATGGACGGTCACCGTCTCCATCAGTGGAGAAAATAAAATCTAAATTATACTGCTTGGACCATAAACGAGCTTTCTCTTTATCAGACTCAGCTACCGCTTCTGTGTCAATAGGGACAAACTCGTCAGTACGCTCTAAAGAGATAACTTCGGCACCAAGCGACTTAAAAAGCCCTTGATAAATATCTCTTCCAGCACAAGAGTGCTCATAAATCCCAATACGCTTATCTGCTAGGAAATCTCCATCAAACAAATCAACATAACGCTCTCGATACAGCTCAGCAGCTCTTAAATCAATCGTTAGCTCAGGCAATTTATTGATAGCTCGAAAATATACTTTCTCGGTTAAGATAGCCTGCTCATCTGCCTTTGTGATCTCTCCATCTGGACGATAGAACTTAATTCCATTGCGATCAAATGGAATATGAGACCCCGTCACCATTATACACGGCATGCCATCTTGCATAGATGTATACGCTAGAGCTGGAGTCGGCACAACACCATAGTAAACGGGCTCTATACCAGCATCAGTAAGCGCTTGAATGATAGCTTGCGCCATTGCTAGGCTACTTGGACGGTTATCAATTGCAACAGCCACTTGAGTGAAGGTAAAACTTTCACGCATTGATACGACAAATGCATGAGTAAATGCAGCACATACGTCTGATGTAAACTGAGTTACGAGACCTCGTGCACCACTAGTGCCGAATTTAACACCAGAAGCACTAAGCACTTCGCTACTGATTCGTTGTGTTACCATAATTTAATCTCAATGAGTAGTTAGTAGTCGCCACCAAACTTAGATGCTTGCTCATCAAAGCGAACAATATCGTCTTCTTCTAAGTACACCCCAGAGCGAACTTCTATGAGCTCTAAAGGTACCTGTCCTGGATTTTCTACAGAATGGGAGGTCCCTACTGGAATGTAGGTTGATTGATTCTCAGTAAGAAGGAAAGTCTCGTTACCTTTTGTCACTTTAGCCGTACCTGACACGACAACCCAGTGTTCAGCTCTATGGTGATGCATCTGAAGAGCTGTTTTCTCTTGTGGCTTTACTAACACCTGTTTCACTTGATAACGCTCGCCCTGAGATACAGTTTCATGAGAGCCCCATGGTCGAAATATTTCTTGATGTTGCTGACACTCTGTTCGATTTTGTTGTTTCAGCAGATTTACGATCGACTTTACATCTTGAACTTTATCTTTATGGGCTACTAATACCGCATCTTTTGTCTCTACGACGACAAGGTTTTCAACGCCAACTGTAGCAACAAGCTTGTTTTGGGAATAAATATAACTATTATTAGTTTGCTCAGTTAAAACATCTCCCCTAGTAGCATTGCCCTGATCATCTTTATTATTCACTTCCCAAAGTGCTGACCAAGAGCCAACATCACTCCAGTTTGCATCCATTGGGACAACAACAGCTTTGTCTGTTTTTTCCATTACTGCAAAATCTATTGACTCATCAGGAATCTGCGTGAACAAATCTGGTGGCATACGAATAAAGTCTAGGTCTTCAAAATGACTCTGATAAGCCCGCTCACAAGAAGATGCTATATCTAGTCGGTGTATTCCAAGTTCTTCGAGATATGTCGAGGCCTTGAACAAAAACATACCACTATTCCATAGATATTCACCATTTGAGAGGTACTGCTGAGCTTTGAGAAGATCAGGTTTCTCAACAAAGCGGCTTACACTATAACCACCAGAACAACCCTCACTGTCTATGCTCATCCCTTTCTTGATATACCCGTACCCAGTTTCAGGTGAAGTCGCCTTAACACCAAATGTCACCATCTTACCAATTTTCGCATAAGGTAATGCTGTTAGAACCGACTGATGAAACGCTTTATCATCCCGGATCACATGATCAGCAGCCAAGACTAACAGCAATGCATCTTCATCTTTTTCAACAGCAAATTTTGCTGCAAGAGCTATAGCTGGCGCCGTATTACGCCCAATAGGCTCTAAAAGAATACCTGAATGTTGAGAATTGACCCGACGCAATTGTTCAGCAACTAAGAAACGATGCGATTCATTGCAAATTAAAAAGGGGTCTTGATGATCTAATCCTGACATTCTGGATAGCGTTTGTTGAAGCATAGTCAGCTCGCCAGTGACCGCTAAAAACTGTTTGGGGTATTTAGTTCGAGATAGGGGCCAAAGTCTACTACCAGAGCCACCAGCCATAATCACAGGTATAAGCATATAAACTCTTTGTTCAAAGAAAATACTGAAAAATCAATTCAACATATCATATCATTAAGCTTCGAAGAGAGACTGTAAAATTCAGAAACATTTAGTCTATTTTATTGAGTTGCGCCCGAAATCCATCATGGCGCACTAAAAACGCGGCCTCAACAATCACCTTCTATAGGCATCTTGGTTATCTAAAAACCATTGATACGTTCTAATCAATCCTTCTTCCAAAGTTGTTGATGCTTCCCACCCAAGCTCTCTAATTTTTGACACATCCATCAATTTTCTAGGAGCACCATCAGGCTTCGAGTTATCAAATTCGATTTCACCTTGAAAGCCTACGACCTTTGCAACTGATTCAACTAACTCTCTAATGGTACAGTCTACCCCAGAGCCAAGGTTTATATGACTAAGCATATCCTCACTTTGCTTCTTATAGATCGCTTGATCTAAATTCATGACAAATATAGAGGCATCCGCCATATCATCAACATACATAAACTCTCGCCTTGGATTTCCACTTCCCCATGCAACAACTTTTCGGGCTTTTTTTATTCTAGCTTCATGAAAGCGACGTATTAAAGCAGGAATCACGTGTGAGTTTTCTGCATGAAAGTTATCATTTTCACCATATAGATTAGTTGGCATGACACTTCTATAATCTCTATTGTGTTGACGGTTGTATGACTCACAGAGCTTAATGCCCGCTATTTTCGCAATGGCATAGGGCTCGTTTGTTCGCTCCAGAGTCCCTGTAAGCAAAAATTCCTCTTTCATCGGTTGTTCAGCCTGCTTAGGATAAATGCAAGATGATCCAAGGAAGAGTAACCGCTGAATGCCAGCATTGTGAGCTGAATTGATTACGTTGCATTGCACTTGAAGATTTTCATAAATAAAATCTGCAGGAAACATATTATTTGCTTGGATACCACCAACTTTGGCAGCTGCCAAATAAACTTCGTCTATAAGGTTACTCGTAAAAAAATTATCGACATCAGCCTGATTGGTTAAATCTAAGTTTTGACGTTCACAAGTAATTACTTGCACATTTTTGTATGATTCTAGCTTACGAACTATCGCCGAACCAACCATGCCTTTATGTCCAGCAACAAAGACTCTTTTGGTTGTCATATCTTACCCCGTTAACTCTCTAAAGAGATACTGACATCAAAGCCATGCTCTTTCAGCACTATATGCTGTTTCGCTTTCAACAGATCTTCAGCAACCATCTCTGAACACATTTCTTCAACAGATATTTCTGGAGTCCAACCAAGAACACTTTTAGCTTTTGTTGGATCGCCTAACAGTGTTTCCACTTCTGCTGGGCGGAAGAAGCGCGGGTTCACTTTAATAATTACATCACCAATACTCACTTTAGGAGACTTAGCTTCATCAATACCAATGACCTTGCCAACTTCATCAACACCCTCACCGGAAAACTCTAGTTCAATGCCCACTTCTTTAGCAGACATACGAACAAACTCACGAACAGAAATTTGCTTACCTGTCGCAATAACAAAATCTTCCGCTTTTTCTTGCTGGAGCATCATCCACTGCATGCGAACGTAATCTTTTGCATGCCCCCAGTCGCGAAGGGCATCCATATTACCGAGCTCTAAACAGGATTCTATTCCTTGAGAAATATTAGCTACAGCTCGTGTAATCTTGCGTGTAACAAATGTCTCTCCACGGCGAGGAGACTCATGGTTAAACAAAATTCCGTTACATGCATACATGCCGTAAGATTCTCGATAATTCACCACTATCCAATAAGCGTACATTTTAGCTACGGCGTACGGAGAACGAGGGTAAAAAGGCGTAGTTTCTCGTTGAGGTATTTCCCTCACCTCACCATAAAGCTCCGAAGTCGAAGCTTGATAAAATTTAGTCCTATTTTCCAAACCATTAACACGTATTGCTTCTAGTAGACGAAGTGTACCCATTGCGTCGACATCTGCAACATACTCAGGCGACTCAAATGAGACTGCAACATGTGACATAGCCCCTAAGTTATAAATTTCGTCTGGTTGAATGTCCTTGACTAATCTAACCAAGTTACATGAGTCAGTTAGGTCACCATAATGAAGTTGAATACGAGCTCCATGGCTAACCAGAGGATCAATACGTTCAGTGTTGTAAGATGAAGCTCTGCGAATGAGACCATGGACTTCATAACCTTTTTCAACCAATAGTTCAGCCAGATAAGAACCATCTTGCCCTGTAATACCTGTTATAAAAGCCTTTTTCATACTAATTACCATTCGTCATTTTATAAATATCATGCCATTGTTTAGAAATCACATCATTACTATAACGTTTAAGAATATGATCACGTCCCAACTTGCCCATTTTTTGTAACTCGTCATCCGTTAGTGCCATAGTTAGCTCGATAGATGATGCGAACTTCGCGACATCAAATGCTGGAACGAGAAAGCCTGACTCTCGATCTGAAACTATATCAGTCAAGCCGGAGTTATCAAAAGCAATCACTGGTGTTCCACATGATAAACTTTCAGCGGCCACTTGCCCAAAGGATTCTATCCTGGAGGGTACAACCGTTACATCTGCACTACTATAAACTTTTGCTAACATATCTACTTCATAGATCTTACCTAACTCTATGTGCTTGAAGCCACAAGTAACAGAAACTCCAGATTTATCCCCACCAAAACTTAACAATACCGCTTTCCTAGCTTTTTTATTTACTCTTTGCAAAGCACTTTTAAGCAAGTCATATCCTTTCAAGTAACTTTTACCACCAGAGGCCCCATATAAAATAACGAAATCAACATCCTCCAACTGGAAACAAACACGAACATCACACTTCTTAAATGGCTTGAATACGTTAGTATCTATTGCATTACCAACCACATCTATATGTACCTTCGAGAAAATTTCACTCGCATTAGCCTTATTCTTCAGATACAGAGAGGGAGCTGTAACTATAACATTACTCTTTCTAAGAAGAGCATTTAATTGAAGTTTTCTACGGTAGAAAAACGCCTCGAAAAAATTGTACCTCTCTGGCTGAATCTCTTCCAAAACACAGTGTTCATAGTTTGAAAACAGCCAGTCATCATGCATCGTAATTATGACTTTTCTATTGTCGTTATCTTTTAATATTTTTTTAATTAAAGAGATTGAAATCGTGTCGTTATTAATCCAGTGCATATGTATAATACAAGCTTGGGATTTCAATATATGTTTTTTTACATGTCTAGATGAGAATAAATTAAGAGACTTTTTACCAACTCCATTTCGACAAAAAACTGTTAGTAAAGCATACTCAAAAATCCTTAAAATATAGTGGAAAGCAAACTGTAGTCTGGTTGGGCCCAACACTAATTTATTATTTGATTTTTTTTCAGCCACAATAACTTGTATTTCTTCTGCAAAATTCAGAGTGCGAACTTGCCGAGTTGCAGCTATAGCTGCTCCACCGCGTCTATCAGAAAAAGAATATACCTCGATTTTATTTTTTGTACTGTTCAACTTGATACTCTTCTAATGCATTGAAATCATACTTACTGACACGACAAGAATATTCATAATAATTTTCCTTTAAGTAAGACAACTTTTTGGACAGATCACCTTCATCATAAATATCATAAGCCAACCCTAGGTTTGTATCCAAAACTAGGTCTTGCATACATCCAACTTTATTTGAGCAAATAATTGGCAACCCAGAAGCAAGAGCTTCTTCTATAACTAACCCCCAAGGTTCAGAAATAGAAGGTAGAACAAATATATCATGCGCCGAGTATACTTCCGGCAACCTATTGTTATCCACGTAGCCTTCAAAAATAATATTATCAAACCCTCTAGACACTTCTTTCAAAGTCAATTCATCAGGACCACTACCTACTATTGTTAAAGAGAATCCTTCTAACTCCGCTATAACTTTAATTAACTTTTCCAGACCTTTCTCTGGAGACAACCTTCCAACATAAAGCAAGTTCCCCAAGAATTTTCTACCAATAGGTCGTTTAATATTACGGTTATTATTTCTAATGCCTACACCTAAAGTCTTAACCATCTCATTAGTATAATTAAACTCGTCAAGAAGAGCCCTATGAGCCTTGCCACTATAATAAACTCGATTTATCAACTTCAGAAATAGCTTCTTCAATAATGAGCGAAATCCAGCAACCTTAGAATCATTGATACTAGATTCCAAACATAGAGCATTTTTCTTATTGGGGCTTAAAAGAGCAATTACCCAAAACTCCATCAAATCCCAACCACCAATAGCAACTTGCTTATAATTTGTCATCAACAGCTCCTTCACCAACTTAAAACAAGAATGAAAACGAGATCTACTTTCAAATGAAGTATCACTTAATACAACGTAATCGAAGTGATAATTAGATACTGTAAAATCAGAATTTCGGATGACTGAAGATTGACCAATGAATAACACTTTTACTTTTTTTTCTTTTGCTATTTCATTATACAAGTTACATTTATAAAAAGAAGGCAAATGAGTTACAAATACTAAATCATACATATTCAAATATCTTCCAATGACTGAATTTATGCTTTAAAAAGATAACTGGTGATAAAAGAAGCACAGAGCCGAAAAATGTGGCATACCATAAATTGTCACCTAAAAACACATTAAAGAAAACAAACGAGATATTATTTGTATACGGATGAAGAAGGTAAATAAGCATCAAAGAAGGAGTAACAAATGAAAGCACCTTTGAGAATAAACTAAACCTAAACAATGTTAATAAAGGATAAACCAGGCAAAACAAAAAAATTGGAAATAGAATTTGTGATATATTTCCTGGCACTTGCCCTCCACCAATATCAAAATAGGGAAGTTTATCAATAAAGAGAAGTAGATATAAGACCGAAAAAATCCAAGCCGCATTCTTATTTGTCGCGCTGAATCTGAAGTATAAATGTCCAAAAATAATATAAGAACAAACAAAGTACGCTTTCCCCACCCCAAAAGGAAGATTGACAATGTATCTAACAACATCAAGCTCTGTCATTAAAACAAAGGAAAGGAAAAAAGAAAACAATAAAAACCTTTGATTCAACATATAAAAAGACATTTGTTTTCCCAAAAATAACACTGGCAAAAACCAAAGAGCAAACCCATAGTATGCAGCTTCTGAATTTATAAAAAAATAAGCATCTATAAGCACTTCAAAAATAGAAGATAAGTCTCTACTTAAAATAATTCTTTTCAATATTTCAGTAACAAAGCCAAGTATAGAGAAAACTAAGAAAGGAAGTAAAAGTCTTTTGGAGTCCTTAACTATTATATTTTTAAAAATAACGTTCTTATCGAGAAAAAATCCCGATAAGATGAAGAAAAATGGCATATGGAAAGAAAAAATAGAATAAGTATAAGGAGAGTTTATATGACCAAGTACAACCAAAAGTGACAGAACAACCTTTAGTATATCAGCCGGATAATTTCTTAAATACATTTAAGACCTTCTTCACATAATACTTACTAAGAATAAAAACATTGACCAATGAAAGCAAAGTAGGTGACGCCACCTTGTTTCTTCTCTTTATCAAATCATACTCATTTAGGACCTCTCTGATTCTACCAGCACCAACCCCTCCACTCATCCACTCTGCAACCATCACATCTTTCAATATAACATTTGGGAAAGAGTGATAGGCTCTCAAAAGATGCTCATAGTCCATCGCGTATCGACAGTCTAAACTGAACTTTCCATATTTATGAAAAAACAAAGACGATGTCAGGAGTCCTTGATGAGGTAAAGACATTCGAAATAAAAGAGAGCGTTTTTTAAATTCACTAAAATTTGGATTAATACCTTGTACTTCACCAGTCAAAATATCAACTCTTTTAACTTTACCGCAAACCAAAAAATCCTGCTGGTAGTCAACATCACTTAAAAGCTGAGACAAAGATTCACTCGAACAAAATTTATCACCAGCTCCTAAAAAGTATACATAACCAGGTTCTATACTCTCTAACCCTTTATTAAATGCATCACTGATACCCTCATCATTTTCTGAGACAAAATAATCTATAGAATCACAAAACCTTTCAATGACAGAATGAATACCATCATTTGACCTACCATCAATAATAATAAGTCTTTTATTAGAGTAAGACTGGTCATTATAGGAAGTAATAGTTTCAATTAAGTCTTCTGATTGATTGTAAGTCGCACATACAACGTTAACCACTGCCCCTTTACTGACCATTTCTTCTACCCCATCGCTTGCTAATATAACAATATTTATTAAAAATTCTTAATAACCCATCAATAAACTCGTCTTCGCCCCAGCTGGATAGTACTTCCTTGCCCTTTGCATCCATATAATCCTTGGAATAGTCGCCTTTGATTAGCTTTAGCAGCTTTTCCACCAAGCTTTTGGGGTCGTTTAAGTCGACATAAAAAGCAGCATCTCCTAACTGCTCCCGAAAAGAAGGGACATCAGAATAGCAAACAGCTGTACCGTAGTGTAATGCCTCTAGCGGTGGGATATTGGTTGGCCCTAGCAATGTAGGCATTACTAAAGAAAGCGACTGTTTGTATAAAAAAGGCATCTCTGACTGATCAACAAAACCCACATAATGTATTAAGTCCTCAACCCCGATATCTTTAGCGTAGTTGAGCACATAGTCCAAGTTCCCTTTATCAGATCCTGAAAAAACAACCGAAATGGAAACTCGGTGGACTTTACGCAAAATAGATATCGCGTCTAAAATATAGATATGGTTCTTATGTGGCCAAAACTGAGCTGGATAAAAAATATAGTTATTATCTATTTTATATTTAGATTTAATATCTATATACTCATGAGAGTCTCTATCTATACAAGGTAAAAATTTTAATACTTCAACACGACTCTCATCTAAATTATATTTATCTATAGCTCGTTTAAAACCGTAATGAGAATCAACTGTCACAGCAAAAGCCTTGCTTAAGCAGGACTTATACATTTCTTCTCTAAGAAGAAATTGCCCATCACCGGAAATGTCAGGAAACTCGGGATAGTCTAAATGGCCTAAATCCCACAAGGTAAATATATAGGAAGTTTTAATTAAGCTACTTGCCAAAGGGTTAGGATATAGAAAGTAGATAAGATCGATATCGTCCTCGATAATTTTCTTCTCAAAAGTTGATATTTGCTTATTAAACGAATTTAATAATTTAAACCCAAAAGTTGTAGAAACGAAGCTTCGATGTAACTTACTTAACATACCTTCGTTCAATTTTATAAAATCTAAATTTAATGCGGCATGTTCATGAATAGTTGAACTTTCTAGACAGTAATACTTAAATGAAAAATCTTGATAATTCGCTCCAATACTATTTATAAGAGAAAGTGTTCTATGCTCATATTGAAAACCTCCCCCCGACTCAAATCCACTACCAACAACAACACCGACATTCATCCTTTAACTACCCACACAACATTCCAACTACTCAGCTTTGGTTCTTCATTAGTTAACCATTCATATTTATCAATGACTTCAAACCCCAACTGGCTTAGAATCAATTCTAATTCTGGGTCAAAAAAATATCTCATTGAGTGTGTTTCTTTTTTTACAACCTTGTCCCCTGATAGTAAATCATCAATATGTATTTCATAATTGACCTCTACTATATTACTAGCAACCTTTAATTCTGGCTCTGCTAATCTTGTAACTTTAATATCTTGGTTACTTAATCTCTTAACTCTCGTAGCTGGCAAGTCGCTAAGTACTGCAGGTCCATACCAAAAATCGAAGATAAAATATCCACCGGGATTCAAGTGGTTTTTAATCTGGTTTAGAGTTTCGGCGAGAGCCGTATTATCATTTTGGTAAGACATGACATGAAACAAAGAAACTATCACATCAAACTTTTTATCAATTGAAAATGTCCTAGAATTTCCTAGACTAAATGAAATGTCATCGCTGCTCTTTGACTTATTTCTTTCTCTTGCTAGGTCTAACATCTCAGAGCTCAAATCGATACCATGTACTGAAAACCCTTTATCAAAAAAAATCTCTGCATGTTTTCCCGTACCACAGCCAATATCTAAAAGTGATTTTTTTCTTGCATCAGTAGGCAACAGGGAAACAACATACTCTACTTCTGATAAATAACTCTTATCTTCATACATCAAGTCATAGAATTTAGAGTATAATTTACCAAATTGACTCATAATAAAACCTCTCGTATTGCGTCTGACACGTATTCTATTTCTTCATTTTGTAAAGCAATTCCACTTGGTATATAAAAACCTTTTTTATAGATTGCTTCACTATTGGGTAGGCTTACCGCTTTAAATAGTCCCATTTCATTGAATACTGGTTGTTGGTGCATTGGATAAAAGAATGGCCTTGTACCAATCCCTTTACTTTGCAGCATATTCATAATATCTGAGACACGATATTCATCATCTTTTAATAAAATGGGATACACCCAGTAAATGTTTTCACAATACTCAGTTTTAGGTATGGGTAAGTGTATAGAAGCAATATCGGACAGAGCTTCATTATATAATCTGCCAATTTCTCTTTTCCTGGTAATGGTTCTTTCAATTTTCTCCAACTGAGCAACTCCAACAGCAGCTTGAAGATTTGTCATCCGATAGTTGTACCCTATTTCATCGTGGATGAACCTTTCTTGACCGAAGCATAAGTTTCTAATTTTTCGAGCTCTTTCATCAAGAATTATGTCGTTTGTAAGAACCATCCCACCTTCGCCAGTGGTTATAAGCTTGTTTGGATAAAAACTAAAGGTGCTAATATCGCCAAAACTACCACATTTTTTTCCTCGATATTCTTGACCAATCATCTGCGCTGCATCTTCTATAACTTTTAGATTGCGCTCTTTAGCTAAATCCAAAATAGGCTGAATATCAACTGTTAGCCCATAAAGATGTACAACCATTATGGCACTTGTCTTAGAGGTTACTTTACTAGCTATATCCTCTACTTTTACATTAAAGGTTCTGGGATCACAATCCACAGCGACAGGCATCAAACCATTTTTAATGATTGATTGAGCACACGAAATAATAGTGAAAGTAGGCATAATAACTTCACTACCCAAAGGGAGCGAAAGAGCTTGGATAGCGATATCCAAAGCGGCACTGCCATTAGCACACGCAATAGCGTGCTCACGCCCCATATATGAAGCCATTTGATCTTCAAACTGGTTAACAAACGGCCCTTCGCTACTAATCCATCCACTATCAATACATTCTATTAAATAACGCTTCTCATTCCCATCAAGAAGGGGGGTGTTTACAGGTATCATTTTACGACTCTCACATCACAATCCATAACAGGCTCAAAACGAACCTTGTCGAGCTCACCAGCATAGGGGCCTTGTTTAATCTCAATAATTTCGCTGTCCTCAAGCATAACAAAACCATGGCCACCATATGCTAATAGAACAACATCTCCTTGGTGAAGAATATGACTTTCCAAGTAAACTTGATCATCGCTATAATAATCCACTCTAACTTTACCACTTTTAATCACCAACACCTCTTGTGTATATTTTACATCTCTAGGAACCGGGTTATGTGTGTGAGGGGGAATAACATAGTTTTCTGGGCGATGCATATACGCTAGTTGCTGTGAAAATTCATTGGGAGTAAAAAATTCTATTCCCTCAGAGTGATAATTATTTCTAATTATCACTGACAATAAACGGTCGTTATAATGAACCTGTTGAATCATCGAGAACCTCTTTCAAAATTGATTTAGCTTCCAATTTTAATGCTTCAACACTGTTAAACTCGCATACAAGATTGAGGCAGGCATCTGCCATATTTTTCGCTAATTCTTTTTCATTGATTACTCTAATAGTATGAAGGGCAAAATCTTGCGCTGTATCCGCAAGTAGAAGATGCACCCCATCTTCTATAGGTAAGCCTTCTGCCCCAAGAGTAGTTGATACTGTTGGTATATGACAAGCAGCCGCTTCTAGTATCTTAAATCGAGTACCTGATTCAAACATTAATGGTACGACTGAAACCGCTGCTTGTGATAAATATGGTAACACGCTATCAACTTTTCCCAATATGGACACATTCTTATTATTAATATCAGCCAAGGTTTCAATGGATCCCGAACCAACTATATTCATGTGTACTTCTGGAATTTTTAATACAATAAGAGGTAAAATATCATTAATGAACCACCGCGCAGCTTTATCCATCGCTGAATTAGGACTAAAAGAGCCAGCAAGATATATTGTTTTTTCCTTGGAGTCTCCGACTTCTTTCAGATTAGAATCATAGTCATCAATATCGACTACATTAGAGAAAACTTTCACCTTCTGCTTCACACAAGATAAAGTACGGTAGTAATTAGCATCAACTTCCGATACAGCTGTTACTATATTTGATAAGTCAACCAGCTTCTTTTCTTCAAGTTCCTTCTCGCTTCCTAGCTTTTTGATTAACTCTTTTCGTTGCGGGTCATTTTCAAATGGGACTTCTCGTAGGATAAACCTAGACCAAACACTATCTGTATCACATACGATAAAAAGTTCTGAGTTTAGCTCTCGAACTCTTTTTATCAAATTATAAGAAATATTCCCATAGCCGAACCATACACACCTGATCCCATTTTTATATGCATACTCAACAATAAAGCGCGCATCTTTATCCAACAAAGAACAAAAAGTAGAACGCTTTATTCGTTGCAGCTTTCTTATATACTTATTGAACGATAAATTTCTTATTGAGGGCACATAATCAAATTTACATGCAATTTTAGCATAAAAATTTTCTGCTACATCTCCACCTAAATCATACTTCGGTGTCTGAGATATGACATGCAACTCACACATTGCAGACAAAGCCTTTATCGAGTTTTTTATACGTAGTTGTGGGCCACCTGCGGATGGGTATTGTACACTTGGACTTGTAAATAGCACTTTCACTTATGTATTCCTAAAATTTTATTTACCAAGCAAAGAGTATATATGGACGAGATGGAGTGAAGTACCCGTACATTCCACGAAACTCGATATTATAGTCTGGATTAATGGATTTAATTATCTCTGCGCACTTGGAAGCATTCTCGTAGCTATGGTAGACTGCAATAGCAAGGTTAGGTTTAAGATCTCTTAATGTTTTTTCAGCACCTAACAGCGCATCCATCTCAGCGCCTTCAATATCCATCTTAACTAAACCTCTCGATAGATCCAATCCATGGGTTGCAGAAATTTCGTCTAGCGTAGTAACGCGGACCTTATTCTTTTTATATTTGCAACTACTATCACTTTGTACCCCAAGAAACGAATCGCATGGGTTGCTTGCATTATATACAAAATCCATTTCATCATTTTTCTTACCTAGTGCACATTGTTCCAAAAAAAATTGACCCAATTCAATTTCCTTATGGAAGCTCTGCCCCAAGGCCGACTTCATAGCTTGAAGCGGTTCAATAGCTATAACTTTGCAATCTCTATTTTTAGAGAAAATAAACTTCGAATAAAAACCTTCACAGCAACCAGCATCAATAACCCAACTTCTATCAGTGTGAGACATCATTGGGTGGTCATAAGAGGAAGGGTTCTCAGAAAATTCGTCAAAAATTTCATGATATAGCCAAGGTAAATCATCATGACTATAATCTACAGGCCAGAAAATTTCTGATTTATCAAATGATACCTTATTAAGGTAATCCTTATTAATAACTTTTGGGGGATCTAACTTTACGCCAATTTCAGTCTTATATAACTCAAGATCACATTTACTAAATTTGTATGTTCCTCTGGGAAACCAAACCTCAAATTTAAGTTCACAATATTTATAGTCGCGCTTTACTCTATTTAAAATTCTATTAAACATTAACTTTCCTTTATCCACCGATCTGAACGAAGAATCGGCGCGCCTTTGACAATTGAATCCAATATATAGTCTAAGTGCTCGTTATGGCCTGGTTTCAAATCTTCTATACTGTCTATTAGTATGTTTACTCTTCCATTATTATCTTTTGAATGGTCAAAAGACACTAGGCCATGCCTAGTGTAATAGTGAAAAAAGTTGAACTTCAAGAATTTCTTCGCCAACTTTTCTACATCTGAGTTGTCTGAGATACCTACACGTAACTCCCTTTCTAAGTTATAGAAATACTCTTCTAGCGTTTCAGGATCGCAAGTGAAGCCATAGCTTCGATAGTGGGATTTACCAGCTACTATAACTGACTTTCCTCTTGCTGCCATCTCTATACCTACCGATGTTGTGAACACTAAGCCAATAGATGCAAAAGGCAATAATTGATAAACAGATACAGCAGCCTTAGGAGAAATGAAAATTACATTATCAGGAAGTAAAGTGAACACCTTCTCTAACATAGATTGAACAGTTTCAATTGTCTGAGGTATTTCTGGGTAATGCTCTGCAGGATGGGACTTAATAATAAGTTGATAATCTGGGTTATCTCTGAACCATCTAATTGTTTGGATTATCCATTCCCCCATAGAGGAAGTAAATACTTCTTTATTCAACGCAGCTAAATCCCACACAACATTGGAGGATAGCAATGCAGTTGGCTTAGTCTTGTCTATCAAACTAAAATCAAAGTACTCATCTTTATAATCCGATAAAGATGCTGTATCAATGATCATATCTCGACCACCCTCTCTATCTTTTAGCCACTGATTAACACGGCTCTCTTCATCTGGAGTTAGTTCCTGTTTTGAATAGCTTTCCCAAGATGGTTTAAAATTGAGGCTCATCGAGGCATCATTGTAAGCATAGCTCCAGCCTCCGACTCGTGTTCCGCTCCAGTGGGAATAAAAAGGGATGCCATTCTCTTTGGCTATCAATTCCCATAGCTTCCACATTCCATAAAAGCTGTCATTAGAAATTATTCGTGTTGGTTTTACTTTACTTATAATCTTTTTAATCGCGAACTTAATAACTAGCAGATTTTTTAAATGAGACCTTCCGAGTTCTTCATGCCCATAAATAAGAGATTTATCAGCAACGACATAATTATTTACCAGTATATCTTTCGCCCATAAACCTATTTCCCAACCGCTAGAATCTTTGTAATCAACCCAGCCTCCTTCCGTGATTTTTCCCATTATGTTTTCAACTTCACGGTTATCTTCATCAGTAATATATGTGGAGTATTTATAAATATTTTTCTTATCGAGCTCACTCCACAGTTTTGATGAACACTTCTGACAATGAGCACAGCTAGAATCAAAATCCGTGTGATCTTTCCATACTCCCCCATACACGTTACATTCGATACTTTGTACACCATCGCAAAATGCAGAGAAAACTTCACAGCCTCTCATTTTCAGCGCTATTGACATTATTTTGTCATGAATAAATGAGGGCTCATAAATACTAAATGAATGAGAGAACAAGATTTTTTCACCATTAGGCACTATCTTTTCTTTTCTGAGTTGCTTGTGAAAAGCATTCAGTGTCTTAGAATTACCCATTTTATTGGATTGTACATCCCTGATTACTTCTTTGATACGGTTAGTAATTTTCTTCATCTAATTCTTCTCAAAAACACACTTTTTATTTTCATATAATCCTCTTTGTACAAGAAGAGTGACATGATAATCATGGTTGGAACAGTCATGATTATAAATAGCGATAAAAACATAAACCAAGTTTTAATGTCCACTAACGAATATAGGCCTAAATTAGTCACCATAATCAACACAAGAACTAGAAAAGGAAATAAATTCTTTACAACTATAGATTTCGGGTTTATACCAATATTTCTACAGTAGTATGGGAAAATAATAAAAACACCTATATAAGTAGAAATTACAGTCCCGATAATTACCCCGCCAAATCCGTAATATTTTACAAGAACGATACTCAACGTTAAATTAAGCAGTGCAGAAAAAATCCCATATATTTGAATATGTCTTATTTTATTCATTCCTATAGAGACAACCCCCAACACCCCGACAACCGGTGTTAATGCATATTGCAAGATAAATACTGATGACCATAAACCATAGACGGAATATTCATTTCCAACCCATAAAAATATAAAATCCTGTGCAAAAATGGCACTCAAATAAATTATGGGAGTATAAAATATCAAACTGTATCTAAATAGTTTCTCTGAAAATAGCTTTATATAGGTGGTATCGTTTGATTTACACGCTCGAAATATCACAGGTTGGACACTAGAGAGCAAAGAGGAATAAATACCTTGCAGTACATAAAATAATTTAGTGACAATCGAATAAATTGCCACATAGGAAATAGGAAGAAAATAAGCTAAGATTAATGTATCAACTTGGAATGATAACATTGCAATAAACTCTAAAATCATCAGCTTAAAACTAAAGCTTAATATAGATTTTCTGATTTTTTTATTTGGGATTTTCAAATCACATCTATATTCAGGGTTATAGATTTTATATATACAAATAAGAACCAAGCCAATAGATGATAATAATATATAGAATACACATAGCAAGGTTTTTAAAGAATACCCTTGTGACAACATAAGTATCAAAATAAGTGATGTTGAAACAGTAATAACTCCTTTAACGAGATTCAGGACTTCTTGCTTCATTAATCCAATAAAGAGTGCTTCAAATACCTTCATTGGCCAAAGTATCACAGCAAAAATAGAAGATATTGATATCATTGATATAAAAATATCGACATTATCCTCATCGAGAGATAGGAATTCTGCTAGGGTATGGCTAAAAGAATATAGAAATACTGATATAAAAAACCCTATAGTTATGTATATCAAAAGACTAAAGTTAATACATTGAAATTGTAGTTTCTTATCTCCTAATTCTTCACTTTCTGAAACATGTTTTATTATTCCACCAGATAGTGAAGTGTTAAGAAATATAAAATAGTTCATAACTGTCATATTAAGAAGCCACAAACTATAAAATTCATTCCCCATGTAGTTAATGAAAATTGGAACTGAGACAAAACCAATGATTGAGTTGATAATAAAAAATACTATATTTGAACTCGTGTTAGTAATAAAAGCTTTTACACTTCTAGCTGTCATATCCAACTCCCACAAGGCTGATTTCTTTTTGGAACACCATCATCAACCAGATACTTCTCTATAACAATTTTGATACTCAAGCAGATAATTAACGAGTAACCGAAACTCATGATATTAGGCCGCTGTAAAAGTAATAATGCCAGGCCTAAAATACAAAGGTCATGCCTAAATTTTAAACCAAAAATTATAAAAAATATAACAACCAAATAATAAACATGAGATAAACCAATCCCCAATAAATTTAGTAATGACAGGGGGTTCTCTCCGAAACTCTTAAAAGAACTATTACATAAATTAATATCAGTAATACAGCTTGAACTTACTCCCCAAAAAAAACTGTCTAAATTGATAAGGTCAATTGAGTTAGAGATGTGCTCTGCTCGATTATTACCAACTATACCTATGTTCTCGTCATACATAAACCTTCCAATAAAGTTGTCATAGAGCAAATCGACTACATGATGTTCACTAAATATAGCTAATAAAAAAAGAGGGAAAAACGAAGCTATTAATACTACTTTACTTATACTGTACTTAACCTTTCTTTCTTCTTGTAATAAATGTATAAAAGCATAAATTACTTGAGCAACACTTAACGTAATCATTCCCCCTAAAATGAGAAACCAGGTTTTTTGTTTAGAAAAACCTAACATATGCCTAGATGCGCATATAAAACAGATAAAGAATGACAGTGCCCCTGGCTCATCAAAAATACCAGCTGGCCGGATTAAACCATATAGTGACCAGTTGGTTAAGGTAGTGAGGTATAAGAAAACTCTTCTTCCATTATAATCAAACGTTATATTAGGATCCCCGCCTAAAATCGAGTAAATAAAGCCAATAAATGAAAAAATAATTATAAATATTAGTATATTACTAAAAACACCTACGATATATCTTAACTCATCTTCTCGAATATAACTTACAACTATCGAAGACATTAAAAAATAAATTGGAAAATATACTAGTTTTGCATCCAGCCAATAAAATGCCAATATTATAGCTAAAGCGACTATAAATACCAGATAGATAATTAGCACCAAATTTATTTTTCGAAAGGCTATGAACAAACAAGATAAAATAAAGCAAATTAACAAGCTAAATATATTTCCATTATTTCCAAAAAAATAAATATATATTGGTGTAACAGAAAATGCACTTGCCAAAAAAAATAATAATGCTAAGAATCTTCTAGTTACTAAGGCACTATTCATTATAGTTCACTTTATTTTTCTTGATCATCAAAGGAATTATATCTTTCATTCTCTTGCTTGGTTTCCAACCAAGATTTATATTGGCCTTGGTAGCATCGCCACAACTATAACGTATATCATTTGGTCTATGGAATTCATTAGAAATTTTGACATACTCTTTCCAATCCATGCCTAATTGTTTAAAAACAGTGCAAACAAAATCCTCAAGAGAGTTAGCTACACCTGTTGCAATAACATAATCCTCCGCATTGTCTTTTTGAAGCATTAACCACATAGCTTCCACATACTCAGGAGCCCACCCCCAGTCTCGCGAAATATCTAGACAGCCTAATTCTAAATGGACGTGATCTCCTCCAGCTATTTGTCTGGCAGTTGAAATTACTTTCTGGGTTACAAAATGCTTCGGTCTTAATGGCGATTCGTGATTAAAAAGAATACCAGTGCAAGCATACATTCCATAAGACTCTCTATAGCTATTTACAAACCAGTAAGCCGATACTTTTGCTGCTGCATAAGGGCTTTGGGGCTTAAATGGTGTATTTTCGTTGGCTGCTCTTCCTTTTGTATCACCAAAGCACTCACCAGATCCGGCATTATAGATTCTTATGTTCTTATCGTACTTTCGGCAAGCTTCCAAAACATTCAAAGTTCCTAAAGCAATACTACTAATGGTTTCAACCGGTTCCACAAATGACATTCCTACAGAAGACTGCCCCGCTAGGTAATAAACTTCATCCGGAGATGAAGCTTTTATAACTTCGAAGACACTTTGGTAGTTCTCCGGATTCATTGTAGTAACCATTACCTGATTCTGTATTCCAAGTTGCCTAAGGTTACCCAAATGAGCATCTCCCTTTTTTCTTGTCGTACCCCAAACTTCGTAACCTTTCGATATAAGAAACTTGGATAACCAACCGCCATCCTGTCCACTAACACCGCATATAAGAGCTTTTTTATTTTTTTGTTTCATAAACATTCCGAGTTTCAGAAATTTACCCGATGCAATAAAGTTAATGTGAAGCTATCAATCGTAAATACCTTTAACATAACTTCACATGTTCAGATTATTAGTCCCCAAAACTTACACCAAATCATCTATATCGAGATTAGCTTGTCTATAATCCTCTTTATGACCAATATCTAACCAATATTTATCAACATGAAAAATAGAAGGGTTAAGACTTTTATCAATTAAACTATTAAAAAGTGTAGGCATATCATAAAATGTATCTCTGGGTACGTGAGATAGAATAGAAGGGGAAAAAATATATATGCCTGCATTCACGTCAAACGAGTAGGTTGGTTTTTCCTCAATCCGCTGAATTGTTTTCTTATTATCAGTTTTTATGACGCCATAAGGTATATTATATTCGAATCTCTTAACACACATTGTTGCTAGTGTTTTTCTATCTATATGATATTGAAGGATCTCTTCAAAATCGACATCTGTCAGTACATCACCATTAATCACCAAAAAAGGTTCTTCTAGGTTTTTATCTATAAGGCTTAAAGCACCCGCGGTTCCTAAACGCTGTTTTTCTACGACGTAATCAATCGTCACTCCAAAGTTTTTTCCACCACCAAAGTAATCAACAATAACGTCTCGTTTATAGTTTAGGCAAAAGATAAAGCGGTGAAACCCCTGCTCTCTAAACTGCTCCACAATACGTTGCAGCATTGGCTTACCGCCTACATGCAACATTGGTTTTGGAGTGTGTTTAGTCAGATTTCCTAAACGGGTCCCTAAACCACCGGCCATGATAACGACTGTATTATCCTTTGAAACAAACTCAATTTCGTCTAAGGAAAAGATTGACTTCAGATTCCCTTTATCATCAATCAAAGGCATGTGACGCCGATGAGCATTCCTTAGATTTGCGACAACATCACTCTTGACCGCATGATAACTCATAGTCAACGGCTCTCTATTGATAATCTCATGCAGATCATCTGTTTGTCTTAAGATTGCACGACGTATATCACCATCAGTAACAATGCCAATCAAAGCACCTTGTCTATCAATAAAAGCTAGCAATCCAATACCACCACGATCTAATGCTTCTATGGCTTCATTTAGCTTGCTTTCAACCTTTAATAAAAACGTATGCTTCATCGTTAATATACCTCCTTGTGTCTATCGTTCATGACACAATAACTTCACCGCTAGACCATTTGCATCCAACTGGGACATAATTGATTCACTGAATTGGTACTCTCTAACTTCTGATGTTATTTTCTAGCTTTCTTGTTTTATCTATGCTGCCTAGGGCTCAAAGTATTTCCTTAATCAACATAAATGACTCTGCAGCTTCTGAGTTGCATTGTACACCTCGCACTCTCGCCAAAGCCTCTAGTGCAACCCTAGAACGAGGAAAGGGAAAGTCATGGACTTCTGATTCAAACATAGCCAAGATATCAAGCTTTTCTTCCAAATAATCAGTAATATCAATGAACACGTTAGGTTTGAACCCACCATCTTCAGGTTTCAAACCAAAATCAGTCTCTGATAGCGTTTCATAAGCGAGGACTTTCTTTACAAAAGGATAACGAAATGATTTGGTTGCAGACATTACCGCATCGTAAACAATTTCATGGTCACTATGGGCATCATTTCGATATACTGTAAACACTAACTCTGGTTCCAGTCGGTTGATAACTTGACTAATTGAGCCAATCACTTCCCCTTTAGGGCGCGTTTCCAACTGAGCTGGTGGAAATTCAAGCTGGTGGGTTTGACTAAAACCATATGCCTTCGACACTTTTTCTATCTCAAGCTTTCTAGCTCGAATTTGCTGCGCTGTAAAACCAGCTTTATCCGTCATTCCAGTAACTAAAAGCCAATGCACGATGTAGCCTTGATCGATGAATTTCAAAATACTTCCACCGCAGCCCAAGGTTTCGTCGTCAGCATGTGGAGCTACAATGAGCACCGTCTTCATATATGTTCACCAACTTCTAACTGATTTTCGTTTGGGGTATAAAGCCATATTGCGCCAGTACCTGACGTTTTAATTAACAAGCCATTCCCCTGTTTTGATAATACTTTTCCAGGCTCTATATCTCTGGGGAATTCCTCGAAAGATAAAACACTTCTTTGTACAGTAATGCATTGGTCATTGTACTTCATCTCAGCACCAGGATAAGGTGGAGCTAATGCTCTAACTAAATTATGAATGGATTCAGCGCTCATTCGAAAGTCAATAACACCATCTCTACGACTTCTTTTCCGCCAGTAAGTTGCTTGAGAATGATCTTGCTCTGAGTAACTAATAGTTCCAGAAACTAAGTCAGAAGCCAATTTACCCAATTGAATTTGCGATGAATCTAAAATTTTTTTATATAGACTCGTTGCGTTATCTCTAACCTCAATAGGTATTGGGACCTGACTAATTATTGGTCCTGAGTCAGCACCTTCATCCATTAAGAAAAATGTAGATGCCGTCTCCTCTAAGCCTAATACTAAAGCCCAAATAATTGGGTGTCTTCCCCGATTGCTTGGCAGTTGAGCTGGATGGTAACCAATCACACCCATTTTAGGTACATCAAGCACACGTTTGCTTAGTAAGTAACTCCACCCAATACAAAAAACAATATCGAGATCGAATCCTGCTAAAAAATCAGCAGTTTCCTCTTGCGCATTCGGGAGCTCAATCTGATAAGGTATATTATTTACTTCACAGATGTATTTTATGTCACAAAAATCAGAGTTAACTGTTGACTTCTCTTTAGTGACAACAGTGGCAATGGTCAGTCCTTCCACACCTAATAAAGTTTGCAGTGCTGCTCGGCTAGAGTCCACACATCCAATAAATCCTGCTCGCATTTTTATATAACTTTATGTCAAAATTGATTTAGAAATCGAAACTGCAACATGATCTCTTCTTAATTTTCAAAATGTTGTTTCCAAAAATTCTTTATAACACCAATTAGGATGGCTCTTATCATAAATTAGAACTTGGATTGTAATCACTCAATTGGCTAATCTCATCAAAATAGTAAACCTACCGCTCTTAATATTCTAATGCAATGCCTATTTACTGGGTAGGAAGAAGGCAAACCTCTTCAAGCTCTCTTACTCAGTAAAAAATTTGCATAATCAAAATCGTCTTGAGTATCTATGTCAACAGATCGTTCCCTAGGCATAATATATGGAAAAGTCTTGTTATTGTGATATTTACCACTACGAATCAACCCTGCTTTGAAAACATAAACGGCACCATTTGGGAAAAATGAAGGACGATAATCTTGGCGGTTGTTAAGAGTTTCATCCAAGAAAATACTCTCTAACTTTCCATCAGTATCGATATATTTGTGCCATGAGATTGGATGGTGCTCCTCACAATATGAGATCACAGAGTCAGCTTTTTTATTTTTAAACAAAGTAACGGCGTTATCGATATCTTTCGCTGTACGTAGCGGAGAAGTCGGTTGAAGCACTGTAAAGGCGTCTATTTTATACCCATACTCTTTTTCCAACCGGTCAATGGTATATATATAATTATCTATAGCTAGAGACTCATCTCTAGCTAATTCTGAAGGCCGGAGAAAGTGACCAGTCGCCCCGCGCTTAACTGCGGTGTCAAAAATTTTCTGACAATCCGTTGATATAATTACTTCAGAGATCGAATCTGACTCCAACGCAGCCTCTATTGTATATTCTATCAAAGGTCTTCCACATAAAGGTTTGATGTTCTTATCCTTTAAGCCTTTGGAGCCACCACGAGCAGGTACTATCGCAATCATTTAACAAGATCTTCTTGCGTTAAAATGTGATCGTAAGCTAAATCCTTATTAACAGTCATTCCTACTACATACTCTGTCATCTCTGGTTTCAGTCCAGTACCCGGACGCTTATAGTCCAAATCAGAATCAAGAATAACGTCTCCAGTCTTCAAAGCTCGTGTTAAAACAATGCTTCGGCGAAACTCTTCCTTTTTTTCATCGGATTCAGGTGCAGAAATACGGTAGGTACCTAGTGCCTCATTGATTCGTTTTGCACCTCTTACAATAGCAGCTAGTTCATCTTTATTTGCGGAAACTTTGTGATCCCACCCTTCCATTTTTTTATCCAAGGTAAAGTGTTTCTCAATTAAACAAACTCCCATTGCGACAGAAGCAAGTGGAATTTCAATACCAATTGTGTGATCTGAGAAACCTACGCAATACTCAGGATACGCATTCATTAGAGTTTTAATGTTATTAAGATTTACATCGCTATCAACCGGAGGATAAGTTGCCACACAGTGCAAAATTAGAATATCTTTGTTGCCTGCCATCTCTATGCACTTTATCGCTCTGTCGATCTCATACATTTCACTAAGCCCAGTAGAAATTACCATCGGCTTTCCTTTTCTCGCCAAGTACTCAAGAAATGGATAGTTATTGAGATCCATTGAAGCTACCTTGATAAACGGAGTGTTCATCTCATCAACAAGAAAGTCAGCTTCTCGTTTACTAAAAGGTGTCGATGTACAGTCAACCCCAACCTCATAAGCAAAGGATTTCATATCAAGCAACTCTTGTTCTGAAATAGAGTATTCTTCAACGATATCTTCTAACGTGTAATCAGTTCGGTCTCGATAATCATCAGCGACAAAATAATTATCGTCATACTTTTTCCTAGCAAAAATACTATCTTTTGACCAACTCTGAAACTTAACACAATCGGCACCTGCCTCTTTTGCTTGTACAATTAGCTTCTTAGCAAGATCCATATTTCCGTTATGATTTGAACCAAGTTCAGCAATAATATATGGCTTACAAAAATTAAATACGCTTTTATTTTCTGTTAGATTCATTTTTTAACCTTTTTAGCAATGACTTCCCACCACAGTAGTGTGCCGCTATTTGTTTGGTTCATTCCTAGTATACTAGCGCTATCGGTGGAATCTTTAAGTTGCTCTACCAACTCATTGTTCGCGTTTAGTTCCACTTGATAGGTCTCGCTAATAAGTAGCATATGCCGATAGTGAGTCTCTCGTACCTTCAAAGTTTGTTTAAGTCTCTCTAAAGTCATATGCCCAATACCAACTGTATTAGCTTGATGTTGTCTATAATAAGTGATTGCTTTATTGGTAAATACAGCGCGCTTTGATTGATACAGCAGTAATGAAAAGAGATACCAATCAACAGCCACCAGATCATTTGAAAAGCACATACTATCCTTGGTAACATCAGTGAGACGAATGGCTGTATTTGTCAACCCAAAAAAATTCTTATCACGAATGAAGTCTATAGGTATCTCTTGACCATCTAATATTCTAGACGATAGGATCTGAGTTGCTATCACCCCAGAGTCACAGAACGTCGTCATATCATTGACTACAATATCGTAATCTCCAAGTAGCTGTAGTGATTGTTCAATTCGATTATCAGAGAAATAGTCATCGATATCAGCGAATATCGCAGCGTCATAATGTCCATCAAGCGCGTACTGACACATACGTTCACGATTTTTAGCAAAATTTTTTGCTGGTTCTAACTCTATAATGTTCAGTTCATTGTATTGACGTCTTAAAGAACTTAAATCACCGAACCCATCATTTATCAGGATGATATCAAAACCTTGTATTGTCTGAGCAACCAACGAATTGAAAAAGTCTTGGATATAGCCTTCGTTCAGTGGAAATATTGTTGTTAATACCGCTGTTTTCATTGGAACTATTAGCTTATGGCATGCTGAGTAACAGCTACCGGCCTTAACAAAGTCCTGTTTTTTTGTATTTGCACCTTGAACTACTACAGCATTGCTACCAACAAATGTGCCCTCCTCCACCCTAGCGCCTCCATTAATCACAGCGCCAGTGGAAATATGGCAATGAGCAGAAATATTTGCATCATGTTCAACTAGGGATTTAGTATTAATTATACAATTTTCCGAAATAACAGCTCGAGCATTGATAAGACAATCATGCATTATGATTGCACCATCACCAATTTTAGCCGTCCGGGCAATATACGCTCTCGGAGAAATAACTGTTGCCAATTTTGCATTGAATGCTGTGAGCTTCGAGTATAAACGCTCACGTGTATCACTAGAATGTATTTGACCTACAGTGATCAGAAAGTGATACCCTAATTCGACATAAACATGTATAGCATCATCTGTATCTAGAATTTGATATCCAGACAAACTAGTCCCTACCTTATTTGCATTATCCAATATGCCAACAATCCTATAGGTACCTTGTGATTCAATTACATCAATACAGGAAGCGCAATGACCACCACCCCCGACAAGAATAAGCTCCTTCACTCTCAATTCCTTATAGGGCTACTAGGTAAATTCACTAGACTTTTTTCGAGATATTCAGAAACAACTAGTTCACCGCGAATCGCCTCCTTAAACATCGGTAGTCTATGCATAAGCTGCCAAATTGGTCGAGTCATCACACCCGAATCATTTGTACATTTAAGCACCTCTTCGCGACTTTTTTTATCCGGACAGATGACCGCATTTAACCAGTAGTTTGACTGCGCATATTCTGGCTCAGTAACAAATTTGAAGTCTGTTCCTCTAAAGAAATCCTTGTAGCTCTCTGCAAGCAATCTCTTTTGTTTCAAATATTGTTCGATGACTTCCATCTGCGCACAGCCTAAAGCTGCATTTAAGTTAGGCATACGATAGTTAAAACCTGGTTCATCATGCAAGAATTCATAGGGATGGGCGACTTTCGCTGTCGTAGTGATATGCTTAGTCCGTGTACCTAATTTTTGAGTTTTGCATAAAATCATACCACCGCCTCCAGTAGTAATGATTTTATTGCCATTAAAACTGACAGCACCAAGTTCACCTACAGTACCCGTATGCTTGCCCTTATAAAACGAGCCTAGACTTTCAGCAGCATCTTCAACCAAGGTGATGTTCCATTTCAAGCAAACAACAACCAATTCGTCAAGCTCTACAGGATGACCAAAGGTATGCATTGGTACAACCGCTTTTATCCTTCTCCCTGTTTTTTTGTGGATACATCCAGTATCTGTAACTTCAGCATTATCTTCTAAGAATGCATCAACAGCCTTAGGACAAAGCCCTAAACTCACCGGAGACACATCGACAAAAATAGGCTCAGCACCCATATGATATAGGGCATTACAAGTTGCAACAAAGGTTAAAGCTTGCGTTATGACTAGGTCACCTCTTTGAACATCAGCCATATACAATGCCGCATGTAGTGCCGCTGTACCATTTACTGTTGCTACTGCTTTGCTCGCACCAGTATAAGCCTCTACTTTACGCTCAAAATCGTCTACAAATTTTCCAACGCTAGAAACAAACGTACTTTCAATCGTTTCCATCACATAGGCTTTTTCGTTGCCATCAAATGTGGGGACGTGTAAGGGAATAAATTCGTTAGTTTTGTATTTATCCCTAACAAATTCAACTATCGATGTCGCTTTCATTGAATGCTCCACTTACATCTTGCTATCTAGGTACTTACCCATTTCTTTATGCCCGAAGTCAGGGAGCATAGTAAAGAACAATTTTACAATTTGTTCTTTACTCCAAACTCGCTCAACTTTCATCTTAAAAATACTATCTTCAAACAAAGTAAGGAGCGCTTGCTCATAAAGAAGATCATTTTTGATGATGCCTAAATTTTCGAATCGAGACATATCCAACTCTTCTTTATCAGTAAAAAACTCTTCGAAGTCTTTTTCACCCGTTGTATTACTTGCGGTAAACAAGCATGGCCATTTGCCCTGTTCTGGCAGCGTATGTGCAAGTCGGCGAGCCTCTTCTTCTGTTTCACATAAGTGAGGTTCAAAGCCAAGCTGTTCTAGATATTTCACAGCGATATCTGAAAACGAAATGAGGTGTAGAGCCTCACTCAGTTTTGGGAAGAAAATGTCGCGATTTTCACCAAATATACAAGACATTAAACATAGCTCACCCGATTCTTGAGGAGTAACAAAATAACGCTTAATGTCATTGGGAGCAACGATAGGCTGACGCTTTTGGATACGTTGGTTAAATCCGTGTAGCAAAGAACCATCAGAGAATGCAACATTTGCAAAACGCGCCGTTGAGATCGCCATTAGCTCACTTTTACGCATCAGGAACATTTCCATAATGCGTTTTGACGCTCCCATCATATTGACCGGATTTGCCGCTTTGTCTGTTGAAACACAGAAGTATTTGTTCACACCAGAGTCAATAGACTGTTGAATGGTTTTATCTGTATTAAAGACGTTTACATCAATCATACGCATCAATGTGTAAGGATCTTTTTCACTTCTGACATGCTTAAGTGCTGATAAGTTCAACACATAATCAAACTTACCATCTGCCTTAATAAAGGCATCATACTCTAGAGAACCAATGTCCAAAGCAAATGTTTGAAAATCACCATTAATATAGCCAAGTGAGCTGCGAATATCCCGAACTAGCTCTACCATGTTATTTTCACTAATATCAACAACATGCAACTTCCTCGGGTTACGTTTAAATATTTCTTTAGTGACCGCTTGTCCGATTGAACCTGCGCCACCCAGAACAAGGAAACTTGACTCAGAAATAATGCGTGATAATTCTGCTTCATGGCTTTCAATGTCTTTTGTAAACAAGGCTTCGGTACGACCGATTAAAGGCAAAATGTTACTCACTCAATAATTCCTTACTTGGTGTGACTAGCAAAATTAATAGGAGTATATCTAGAAAGTGGATTGAAAGACAGGTTACAAATAAACAAGCACGGTGATAGAATTAAAAAAATATACTCTTTAAGTACAACTGAGGTCACTATGATCATCGTAACTGGTGGCGCTGGTATGATTGGCAGCAACATCATCAAAGCGCTTAACAGCAAGGGCATTAACGACATTCTGGTCGTAGATAACCTAAAAAACGGTAAAAAATTCCAGAATCTTGTCGACCTAGATATCGCTGATTACATGGATCGCGATGATTTTCTCACGCAAATCATGGCTGGTGATGATTTTGGGCCAATCGACGCCATTTTCCATGAAGGTGCTTGCTCTGCCACCACTGAGTGGGATGGTAAATATATGATGCTCAATAATTATGAATATTCCAAAGAGCTACTCCATTTCTGCTTAGAACGAAGCATCCCTTTCCTGTACGCATCTTCTGCAGCCACCTATGGTGAAACAAATAAATTCATTGAAGAAAAAGAACATGAGGGTGCACTCAACGTATACGGCTACTCAAAGCAGCAGTTTGATAACTATGTTCGCCGCATATGGCAAGATGCGGAAAAACACGGAGAGAAACTATCTCAAGTAACGGGTTTTCGTTACTTTAATGTGTATGGCCCCCGTGAACAACACAAAGGTTCTATGGCATCCGTCGCTTTTCATCTCAACAACCAGATGAGTGCTGGAGAAAATCCAAAACTATTCGAAGGCAGTGAATCGTTCAAACGAGATTTTGTTTATATTAGTGATGTAGCTGACGTCAACCTATGGTTTATGGACAATAAGGTATCTGGCATTTTTAACCTAGGTACAGGCAAAGCTGAGTCTTTTGAAGAGGTCGCTAAAGCAGTAATCAAATTTCATGGCAAGGGCCATATTGAAACGATCCCGTTTCCTGAACATCTGAAAGGTGCCTACCAAGAGTATACTCAGGCAGACCTAGCAAAGCTTAGGCATGCTGGATGCACACACCAATTCAAAGGTGTTGCAGAAGGTGTCGCAGACTATATGCAAATAGTTAACAAATAATGTTAAATAATCGGCTAGCTAAACAAAAGAGTCTTTGTGTCTAAACCCGTTATTCTTCACATCTGCCTCTCCCATGGTTGGGGAGGGCTTGAAATGTACCCAATTCGAGTTGGCTCTGAGTTTCTAAAACGCGGATACAAAGTATACGGCTTGTGTATAAGGGGAACTCAGGTTGCTAAAGGGATGAAAGAACATGGTATTGATACCTTTGAGGTTGATAGCAAAATTTCTCTTATTATCAAGCAACTATTCAAATTAAATCATTGGCTAAATAAACGGCAAATTTCCATAATTCATAGTCACAAATCAGGGGATATCATCATCCCAGCGTTATTGACTTTACTTACAAAGCGATGTTCATTCTTTACTGAACACATGGGCGTAACAAGGCCAAAGACAGATCTATTTCACAAATGGGTATATTCTCACCTTGATAGAGTTTTCTCTATCAGCAATGAAACCTATAGACGAAACTTAAAAGCCTTACCTCTTGATGCTGGAAAAATCTCACAACTTTGGTTGGGCACCGATGTTTCTTTATCGCCAACTATTCCAGCAGATGAAGTTGCAAAGATCAAACAAGAACTCAGCATACCAAACGAAAGCCTTGTGATTGGTAATGTTGGCAGAATTTGTATAGGGAAGGGGCAAGGCGAATTACTTGAAGCCTTTTCTCTTTTGCAAGATACAGATACATATCCGAACCTTCACCTTCTATTAGTAGGAGGGCTAGATGTCTCTGAAGGTTCTGAAAACAACTTTGTCGCTTCTATTAAAGCTCGTATACAGGAACTCCAGTTCAAAGATAGGGTTCATTTGGTCGGGTATCGAAAGGATACATCACGGATGCTAGCAATTATGGATATCGTATGTTTGCCGAATCATAATGAGGCATTCGGTTTAACCGCTATAGAGGCAATGGCGGCTCAAAAAGCAATTATTGGGGCAAATACAGGCTCACTGCCAGAAGTGCTAGGGGAAACCGCCTTGCTTTGCACACCGACAGACCCAGATAGCATTTCAAAACAACTTGAAAAGTATTTGACATCTACAACGCTGCGAGACATAAACTCCAATCTCGCACATCAAAGAGCCCTAAATGAATTTTCAATGGAAGCGCATATTTCCAAACTCACAGAACATTATACGAATAAAAATGGCATTCTTTAAAACTATAAATAAGAAAGAAGAGCTCTCCGCTTTACTAATATTTTTAGTATTAAGTCTTTTGCTTATCACTAAGAATTTTTCTGTCGGCGTGGTTGTGATAGCATTGTTATTATCAATAATAAATATTGCTAAAGTCCAAAAGCGCATTTTTTTAGACAAAATAGATATACTGGTCATAATATGCCTAAGTGTATATTTCGTCTCGAACCTCCCATTATTTATATCTGAGAACTGGAACTTTCGGTACTTTAAAGGTGCATCTCGCATAGCATTGTGCATACCTATCTATCTGTACTTTAAATATTATTTATCAACCCAAAAAGTATATTTTTTACCTATGATTTGGGGAACTATATTGGGTTCTTTGGGGGCGTTTTTAATCGCCGGCTACCAGTTTTTCATTGAAGGAAGACCTAGAGTTGATGGTTTTCTTTTTAGCATAAACTTTGGTTATCTAGCCTGCTCATTAGCGGTTTTATCTATAGCGCTGATGAAGCTTAAAAAATATCGTGGACTCTTGATACTAAGCCTTGCTTTTGCTTCCTCTGCTACTCTAATGACTTTAACAAGAGGTGCTATTATTACCATTCCAATCGCACTTTGTATGTATTTTATCTTTGAATACAAAGAAATCGGATTAAGAAAGGTTTTTATTGTAACCACTGCGTGTTTATCTACATTATTCGTTATCTATAGCAATAGCCCTGCCTTTCAAGAGAGAGTTAGTTTTACCGCCCAAGAGACTCACAGTATTCTAGGTGGAGATATATCATCTTCTGAATCGGCAGGGGGAAGATTAATGCTCTGGGATGCCTCTATAGAAGCACTAAAATTAAGCCCTGTTATTGGACTTACCTACTCTGAGCGTGAGGATTTAAATCAAGAATTATATAAACGGGGCGTCATCAACGATTGGACTGCAAATGTTAAAAGAGGTCATGCTCACAGCCAATATTTTGAGCAGATTGCTTCAGGAGGAGTCTTGGGGATCGTTGCTCTATGCTTTATGTTAATCGTCCCTCTTCTATATTTTTTCCACTACCGCAGGAAATCTAATGCTGCTTATGTGGGTACATTTTTTGTTCTCACCATATCAATATGCTGCCTCACTGAAGTCGCTTTGCAGCAAAACCTTATCAGTACTTTTTATGGTTTTATGCTAGCTTTACTTTTTGCAGTAACACAACAAGAAATCAAAGAATGCAACGAGGTCAACAATGGTTAGCTTTGCTCTAAGAGTTAAAAACAAGTTTAAAATCAAAGGCTTGCATAACATCTCAATAGATTCATCTTCCAGATTGCGTGGGTGTAAGATAATTATTAAAGGAAAAAACAACACATTACACATTGGGGCCAATGTTAGGTTGAGAGATAGTGAAATCGAACTCGATGGGAATAACTGCACACTATCTATCGGTGACAACACTATTATTGGCCATGGGTGCTACCTTTCTTCTCGGGAAACGGATACTGGCTTAGTTATCGGAAATGAATGCATGCTTTCTCGCAACGTCAAAATAATGACAAGCGATGGTCATGATATCATTCGAGATAATCAACGAATTAATATCGCCAAAGGAATTTATATCAGCAACAAGGTCTGGCTGGCAGATAACGTTACCATACTCAAGGGAGTCAATGTTGGAGAACATTCCGTTATCGGCATAAACTCAACATTGACTAAATCGGTAGGTGCCCACGTTATTGCTGTCGGTAATCCTGCCAAAGTGGTACATAATGAAGTATCATGGAGCAATGAGTTAACCTATTAAGCCCTTCATCTAAGCATTAACATGAAAGTCCTAATTATCGGCCCATCTTGGGTAGGCGACATGGTCATGTCGCAAAGTCTTTATACTAATCTAAAAGCTAAATATCCAGATTGCGAAATTGATGTGCTGGCACCAGCTTGGTGTAAGCCGATCCTAGAGCGCATGCCTGAAGTTAATACAGCGATTGAAATGCCTATTGGACATGGGGAGTTAAATATATGGGGTCGCAGAACCGTAGCGAAACAATTAAGAAACAGAAACTACACCCACGCTTACGTACTACCAAACTCAGCTAAGTCAGCTCTAATTCCTTGGTTTGCCTCTATTCCCAATAGAGTCGGTTGGAAAGGTGAATTCCGGTACGGCCTCTTGACCGACCTGCGGCCAAACAAAAACGTTTTCCAATACATGGTTGAGAGGTACGTCGCTCTATCGTCAAGCAAAGCTAATATGCTTAATGAGGTCTTCTTGGCAACATGTCCAAAGCCAAAATTAACGGTCGATCTGGAGTCTCAGGCTAAAGCCATATCAAGATTAAAGCTAAGAAATGACAAACCTATAATAGGCATTTGTCCTGGTGCAGAATTTGGCCCAGCCAAACGCTGGCCCGATAAATACTACGCAAAATTAGCACAATACATAATTAGTAAGGGTCAATACGTTTGGTTGTTTGGTTCCACAAAAGATCAACAAGTAACCCAAGCAATCAAATCAGTACTGAGTCTCAAAGAGCAAGATAGCTGCTTTGATTTAGCTGGTAAAACCTCTTTAATAGAGGCAGTCGATCTACTTTCTGCATGCAATACTGTGGTTTCAAATGATTCAGGGCTAATGCACGTGTCATCTGCAGTAAGCTGCAATATTGTTGCAATTTATGGTTCCAGCTCACCAAAATATACTCCACCTCTAACAGATAAGCTCAAGATGGTGCATACTGACGTCAACTGTAGGCCATGCTTTAAACGTGAGTGTCCACTCGGGCATTTAGATTGCCTCAACAAACTGATGCCAGAGCAAGTTATCTCCGCTTTAGAAAGTTTTATCGAGTAATAAATAATGAAACACCTTTGGTTTGAGCGCGGTGCTTACGCCTCAAAAAAAGCTCGTCATTACTTAGAGAATGATTTCGAGCCTAAAAATATTAAAAAAATATCTATTATTCGCCATGCGGCTCTTGGTGACCAAGTCATCACTAGGCCTTTTATCGTAGAAGCTCGGAAGTTTTTTCCCAATGCAGAAATAACCTTGGTACCTGTCTCAAATTATATGTATGGCATCCCAGACGACCTCGTCGATCATGTCCATGTGATGCCAGGCAAAGTACCAGGGAAAAAAACGACTGCTAGAGAAAAGATTGCAAGTATTCGACAGCTTGGTGAGCAAGATATCATATTTGATTTAGCCAGTACCAATAGATCACATTGGATGATGGCATTAAGCAAAGCCAAAATAAAAATGGGCTTCCCATATAAGTGGTTCTACAGAGGTTCTCTCTATAATACCGCTGTTCTTCGATCTGACTTTCAACCAGAAGTGGAATGTATGTTGGATATGCTCAAGCTGCTTGGACACAACCCAAGCCATCCTCTTGATTTTGCTTTTCCAGACAACAGAGAACTCAGACAAAAAAACAACCCATACATTTTGTACTTCAATGGTGCTTCTCAACCAAGGAAAATTCTCTCATACGAGCAAATGCATTCACTGTTAGAACAAGCGATAAATGAACATCATGATTACACTCATGTCTATTTGGAGGGTAAGAATGAGTTTGAGAAAGGAGATTTTTGTCAAGATTTACTCAAATATAAAAACTTCAAAATTCAATCATGTTTGCCATTAGAAGAGCTCGTAGACATCACAGCCAAAGCGACACTCATGGTTGCTCCAGACACTGGTGTGCGTAATATTGCTATCGCCACACACACACCGACTGTGAGCGCATTTTTCGCAACCGTACCATTTAGATACACGCCGCTTTATGAAAGGCACGATATTGTAATGACTCCTTGTGGAACAACGCCTTCTACCGAGCATATCTGCCAAATTATAACAAAACGTTTGAAGAAAAATTAATTATGAGTAAATTGTTGGCATTAATTTCAGGAAGACTAATACGCTTGTTGGGTAATTTCTTTAAACTGTTATCTTACCCTTTTCACTGGCTCTTTCCTGATAAACGCTTTAAAATACCTTCAGTATCAAAAGCAAAAATTGTTTCTAAATCACCTTGTAAGGTGACCAAAATCATTTGGCAAACAAATTACTCGGCTCGATGCACGCTTCCTGTTTATCTAAATTATCTATTTAACAGATTAATGTCCTTGGACTTTGAATACCGATATGTAAGTACTGAAGAAAGGGAAATGTTCGTAAAACAGCATGCCCCAGCACGTGTTTATGATGCGTATATGAGACTCAATGATGGCGCAGCTCAAGCTGACTTGTGGCGTCTTGTTACTCTCAATGCTTGTGGTGGTATTTATATGGATATAGATGCGACATTAGTCTGGCCCTTGAAACGCCTCATCCAACAAGATTATGACGCTTTGTATCTCACTCTTGACAAAAATGGCCACTATACCAATTTTTTCTTAGCTACAGCGCCAAACAACCCTATTTACCTCGATACAATCAACAAGATAGTGGATAACATAGAACAAGAAAAAGTGTCACAAGGTGTTTACCACTTGACTGGCCCTATGGTGTTAACTGATACAATTAGTGACCAAGAGGTCGAGTCGAAAAGTCGAAAATATGTAGCTATTCAAGGCACATTTACCAATGAATATTTCCAGTACATAGATAAACCCAGAGGAAAGTGGACCCACAAAAAGCCAGAAGATTTACTAAAGTGATTCGTTTTTTTTATACCCTTGTTCTATTTTTGATTACACCATTTTTTCTGCCCAGTTTGTACAAAAGTAAACAAGGTAAGCCAAGTGTGGGAAAAAGGTGGAAAGAACACTTTGGCATGACTCCAAACATTAACAACCCAGATAATCTGCCTGTAATATGGATTCACGCCGTATCCGTGGGTGAAGTCCAGGCAGCAATTCCACTAATTAAAGCGCTAAGTACTTCGAAACCAGATCATAAAATCATCATAACGACCACCACATCAACTGGAGCTAAGCAAGCTGAAGTCATATCTGGCATCGCAGAACATAGATATATGCCTCTCGATTTTTCTTTTTGTGTCCGACTCTTCATAAACAAAGTAAAGCCCAAACAGCTTCTTATTATTGAGACTGAACTGTGGCCTAACACATTGGCAAGTGCAAAAAAAGCTGGTGTATCCATTAGCATTGTCAATGCACGTCTATCTGAAAAGTCACTCAAGGGATACCTAAAACTCAAAGCATTAGTAAAACACATGCTCGATAGCATTGACTTAATCATTTGCCAACATGAAGATGACAAGGAACGCTTTCTTAAATTAGGAGCTCGTCAGAAAAGCTTAGCTGTTTCAGGGTCGATTAAGTTTGATATTCACATTGAAGAACAAATCAAAATCAAAGGTTTGGAGTTAAGACAAAAACTAGGTTTAGACCGTCCTGTTTGGATTGCGGCAAGTACACATGAAGGCGAAGATAGCATTATTTTGTCCGCCCACAGGATAGTGTTAGATTCTGTGGCCAATGCAATTTTAATCTTGGTACCTAGACACCCTGAAAGATTTAAAGCTGTTGAAATCCTAAGTAGAAAAGAGTTTTTGACAGTATCTCGTACAAGTGGTGAGACCATAGAGCAGGCTACAATCGTCTATCTTGGTGATACTATGGGTGAAATGCTTATCTTACTGGAAGCCAGTGACATTTGCTTTATGGGCGGGAGCTTAATAGGAGATAAGGTAGGCGGACATAACTTACTAGAGCCTGCGGCTTTAGGGAAGCCAACCCTGACTGGTCCAAGCTATTTCAACTTCACAGACATAACTAACCAGCTCATCTCTACCGGTGGGTGCCAAGTCATACGCTCGGACATAGAGCTAGCAAACTCTATTATTGATCTTATCGAATCACCATCACAACAAGCAGAACAAGGTATGTCCGCATACAAAGTTGTTGAACAGAACCGTGGCGCTTTGAAAAAGACCCTATCTTACATACTTGAGAATACACTATGAGTTTTAAGAAGCTTTCCAAGATATACCACTATATTCGCTGTATACCTAAAACTCTACTTTTTAACTTCTACTACCTTCCTTTCAATCAGGCTATTAAATTTCCTATTTTAATCAATCACCGTACCAAGTTCGTGCAGCTTAGGGGCAGGATCACCATTCCTAATTCAGCCAAAACGGGAAAAATCAAACTGGGTTTTGGTAGAGTACAAATTGCAGATAATAAATACTCGCGTTTGATTTGGAACGTCGGGAAGAGAGGTGAAGTACACCTAGGAGAACATATTAAACTTGGGACTGGGTCTCGATTACATATTGAGGGTAAGTTAGTGGTAGGTTGCGAAAGTAATTTTACTGGCGAGACTACTATTATCTGCAATCAAGAGATTATATTCGGTAGAGAATGCTTAGTTTCATGGCACACTTTATTTATGGACTCAGATCTGCACCAAATCACCGACAGAAGCAACGCCATACTAAACCCAGATAAAACGATAAAAATAGAAGACAAAGTGTGGATAGGGGCCAGATCAACGATTACCAAGGGTGTACACATAGGAAAAGAGTCCGTCGTAGCTAGTAGCGCAACAGTTTCAAAAAACTTTCCTAACTATTCAGTGATTGGAGGTAACCCTGCTAGCCTTATCGGTGACTTTACAGGGAAACAATTTAAGAGGTAAGTTACCGGACTCTAACTTTTTTCGCATTCCACCAACACAAACGAATGAAGCGATAAAAACGATAAAACTCTCTCGTCGCTTTGAAATAGATCGGGGGTTTAAGTTTAGGTCCGTTATTTTGTATCGTAGTCCCCATATCACAGCGATCAATCACCAAATAAGGAATGATACCGGTGCATTTTATACCCGTTCGATAAGACTCACCGATATAGTTATCCACTGCACATATCCAACGTTTGCTTTTCTCCAGTAACTTTTTAGCTCCACGGGGAGATAAACTATAACCTCTTGTGCCACTTAAATTATTATGCCAAAACACACTCTGAACACCGCCATCAATCTCTTCAAGTAAGGTTACTTTCCCTTTCTGATGCTCAACACGAATGTACTCATAACCCTTTTCATGCATGCGCTTTAAATGGGCCAAAGAAGGCTTCATATGTGATGTGGGTAAACAATCATCTTCAATAATTAAGATGGGTTCGTTCAACTCTACACATTTCTGCCAAAGTCGATAATGACTAGCATAGCAGCCTCTTTCTCCAGGTGTTAACGGTCGGCTACGTAAAACTCTGCGGTGCAAATCATCGGGCCGATCAACTAAATCGCTTGGTAAACCTTCTCGACCGTCAATAGCATTAAAGAATGTGAACGGAACTTCCAATTCTTCTAACATTCGAGCTATCCGCTCTCTTCTATCTATCGAAGACGTCAATGAGATAACAAAAACTTTCATACATTCCTCTACAGAAATACTTTCGTTAGTACTTTTAGCATTGACCAAAAAAAACGAACACGAAAAATAGCAATCAACTTCAAATCCAAATCACTAAGTTTGACATGTTTCTTTACTACACCAAAATCTAACTCTTTGTTTAAACGCGATAAGCGTTCGAAGTACCGAACAGAAAGAACACGGCAAGTGAATGAAATAAGCGGAGACTGATTATAAAAAGCCGCCCTCATATCAAAATCATTGCAAATAAACTTTTCTAACACAGCCTTCTTCATACTTTCATTTTCAGCCCAGCGATAATGCGATAAATTTGCTGTAATTTTTACCGAACTATATTTATTGATGTATCGACACAAAAAGTCGTAGTCTGATGTTGGATAAAGATCTGGGTTAAAGCCACCCAAAGAAAGACATGCTTGTTTGTCGAGTAACATCCCTAAAGAGCCGGGGTTAATGTTACCCCAAAAGCAGTCCTCAAGCGCCAATTCCTTGGTCGCAATTTTACTACCTGCAAGATAAGGTACAATCTCACTGACATGATTAAAGCTTCTATTACTTGGCTTTACCAAACTGTATTGATCATACTCAGAAACAACAGGTAACCAGTTTTCGTCCAACAAGTCATCGTCATTAAGAATGGTTAATTTCTTAGCGTTCGCAAGCTCTATACAACGATTCCAGTTACCAAACATACCGATATTTTCATGATTAACATAATATCTAACATTGCAGGACAAAGACTTCAAAGCTTCAACAATTTGCTGAGAAAACTCTTTAGAATCATCGTTATCCACTATAACAACTTCAAACTTAACCGTGGTGTTTTGTCTAGCGACAGACTCCACGGCCTCCAACAAAAGCTGAGGCCTTCTAAAAGTAGGAATGGTGATAGATACCCTCAATTCATCTATATCGATAGGTTCATAGCTGAACTCTAGATGAGATTTGACCACTTTAAATTGTTCAAAATGATTAACAGTGGAGCCTAAAAAGAACATATTATCTTTCATCAAATCAACTCTTTGATTCCATCTTCAATGGACACTTGCTTATACCACCCTGGAAGGGTTTTATACGTTTGAGCAGGTAAGGTCATAACTTCTCTGTCACGATAGGCTCGCGCTCCCCAGTTAATCTTAATCGGCTGTTCCAAAACTCTCTCTATTATGCCAACCAGTTCTTTTAGCGAGGTATCATCGCCAGTTAGAATCGAAAACTCCTCATTTCGAGTCTCTACCATCGACATTACGCGCTCAAGTGAGATTTGCACTGCACTTAAAACATCACTGATATGGCAGGTTTCAAAGCGCTGACTTCCAGGGCTCATATCTAATGAAGACTCATTTTTGGCTGTTTCAATAAGCAACTGAATGATTTTTTTTCTGTGATCAGCTTTGCCATAAGTATCATTCAAATGGATACTTAAACTACTCCACTGATGCGCATCACTGTAATAGCTGAGAAGCTCTTGAAAAGCTTGCTTGGTAGCAGCGTATAGATTGGCATAGCTATGATCACGGTCACCAAACTTTTGCCACGTGGTACCTATATTGACAATACGTCTAACGCCAGTTTGCTTCATAGCTTCGAGTAAATTGGCACCAAAGCAAATATTTGCATCGATTAAAGGTGCAATATCTTCTTCTCGATGGACTGCGGTATAATAGGTTGCTAGATGAAGTACAATATCAACATCTTTAAGAGCGACCTTAATTGATTCGATAGAACCATCATAAACGTAACTTTTCACCGCATCGCCAACGCCCGATTTCACATCCCTAACAAGAGCATGGATTTCGTAGTCTGATTGGAATTGCTTAATAAATTGGCTACCGATAAAACCTGTGCCACCAGTCATTAATATCTTCACTAGAATGGACTCTTATAATCGCTTAATAACGGAAATGCCTGATCACGTTCAGAAATCACTAATTCGCTAGAGTCAATATCCAACCCCACACTTGACCAGTGTATACCCTTATCTAGCTCCGGTTCGTAAACATGATCCGTTTTATAAAGTAGAGTGGCTCGCTGTGAACAAGTTAAAAAACCGTGAGCAATTCCTTTTGGCAAATAAAGTAACTGGGGCTGATTCGAATTAAGCTGCACCTTTGTCAACCTGCCATAAGTTGGTGATGAGCTCCTAATATCAACAAAAAAATCCATCACCTCGCCTTCTACACATGTCACTAGCTTGTTATGTGCCGCTGGTGGTTCTTGGAAGTGAAGCCCTCTAAGTACATTTTTATTAGAAACAGAATAAAACTCTTCTTGAAGGTCAAAATCGGATAGTGGCGTACCTTCGAAGTGGTTTGGGTGATATGTTTTAATAAACTCACCCCTATGATCTTCAAACTTGGGTAAATCAATCAAATAACAACCAGCAATGTCTAATTCAGATATATTCATATGTTAAAGAAGCCAATGATTTCTCATTGGCTTTCCAATACTCGTTAGGTTTATTTAGAAACTAACACCAAAGAACTCTTCAAACTTTTCAATAATGAAATCTAAATGCTCTTGACCTAGTCCAGGGTAAACACCAATCCAGAATGTATTGTTCATAATGAGGTCGGTATTCGTGAGATCGCCAACGACTCTATAGTTAACACCCTCAAAATACGGCTGCCGAGTCAAATTACCAGCAAAGAGAAGGCGTGTGCCAATACGGTATTGGTCCATGAATTTGAGAAGGCCAACACGCTCAATACCTGCCTCTTCCCGTAAAGTAATTGGGAAGCCAAACCATGAAGGGTCACTGTTTGGCGTGGCCTCTGGCAAGATGATGAATTCCTCGCATGAAGCCAAACCCTCTAGCAGATAGGAATAGTTATCTTTGCGTTTTTGAACTAGCTCTTCAACTCTATCCATTTGCGCAAGACCACACGCTGCCTGCATATCGGTAATCTTTAGGTTATAGCCTAAATGGGAATACGTGTATTTGTGATCATAGCCTTCTGGTAATGAACCCAACTTCTGATCAAAGCGTTTACCACAGGTATTGTCGCAACCTGGTGGACAATAGCAATCACGGCCCCAGTCACGAAATGACTCAACTAGCTTGCGCAGCTCACTGTGTTTAGTAAATACAGCTCCACCTTCTCCCATAGTTATATGATGGGCAGGATAAAAACTTACTGTCGCGATATCGCCGATGCTTCCGACCATTTTGCCATCATAAGTTGACCCTAGTGCATCACAACAATCTTCAATCAGCCATAGATTATATTTATCAGCAACACGTCGCGCTTCTTTGAGATCAAAGGTATTTCCGAGTGTGTGAGCAACCATGATAGCTTTAGTCTTGTCAGAAACAGCTGCCTCTATCATTTCAGGCTTAATTTGGTACGTTGGAATATCAACATCAACAAATACGGGAATTAATCCATTTTGAATCGTTGGGTTGACAGTAGTTGGAAAACCAGCAGCAACAGTAATAACTTCATCACCTGGTTTTAATTGACGCTCTCCAAGTTTAGGAGACGTAAGCGCGGTGAGCGCAAGAAGATTAGCAGAAGATCCTGATGTTGTTGTCAAAACATAAGGAACGCCTAAATACTCAGCTAAACGCTTTTCAAAAGCATCGTTAAATCGACCAGTCGTCAACCAACCGTCTAAAGACGCTTCCACCATAAACTGTAGTTCTTTTGCGCCAAGTACTTTACCCGAAGGAGGTACAACGCTCTCTCCGCCGACAAAGTTTTTTGGTGCATACTCTAGTTCAGCATATTGCTCAACAAGCTCAGCAATCTTAGCTCTTATTTGCTCTTTCGACATTACTTATTACCCAACCTAGAGGCCATGTATTGATTTATTTCATCTATTGTATGTGACCTAACATCTTCATCATTAAGCCAAGCTTTATGCCAGTTAACGATCTTAGTTAAGGTCGTTTCTAAATTCCAAATGGGCGTCCAACTTAAACGCATCTTCGCCTTTGAGCAATCCAACTTGAGGTAGTGCGCTTCATGAGGATGAATGTCTTTACACAACGACCATCGAGCCCCATTGCCCCATAATCGCGCGACTTGGCTAACTATTTTTTCAACTGGCCATGCATCTTCATCTTTCGGTCCAAAATTCCACCCTTCGGCAAAATCCGGGCCATCAAGGTATAACTTTTCTGCAATCAATAGATAGCCTGAAAGTGGTTCTAACACGTGTTGCCAAGGACGAGTGGCATGGGGGTTTCGGATTTCGACACCATTCACTTCACCAAATGCTTTTAGTAAATCGGGAATAAGCCTATCTGCTGCCCAGTCTCCTCCTCCAATAACATTACCCGCTCGAACAGAGGCTAAAGCACAGCCATGGTCTTGGTATTTATCTGCATTAAAGAAAGATTGGCGATAGGATGAAGCCACCAGCTCAGCACAACCTTTACTATTACTGTACGGGTCATATCCTCCCATAGGGTCATTTTCTCGATAGCCCCAGACCCATTCTCTATTTTCATAACACTTGTCAGATGTTACATTCACAATGGCCTTAACCCCACCGACTTGCTTAATCGCTTCAAGCAGATAGACAGTACCCATTACATTTGTTGAATAAGTGTCTATTGGTTCATCATACGACAACCGCACCAATGGTTGTGCAGCCATATGAAAGACAATTTCTGGTTGAAAGTCATGAATTGATTGGCGAAGACAGGCGAAATCTCGAATATCCCCTTCTTCTGACATCATTCCTTGACCAACCTTGGCTTCTTCAAACAAGCTTGGGGTAGTAGGTACAGAAAGTGAATAACCCTTAACTATAGCTCCCATTTCTTGGAGCCATAAGGATAACCAACTTCCTTTAAAACCAGTATGCCCAGTAAGAAACACGCGCTTTCCTGACCAAAACTTAGGGTTCATTAGTTACTCCCAAACTTTCCAAGGTGCTTCACCAGAATGCCATAACTTATCAAGATAAACCTTATCACGCAGCGTATCCATAGGTTGCCAAAAGCCATGATGCTCATATGCCATCAACTCTCCATCCAGTGCTAACTGATTTAGAGGATATTGCTCCCAAACGCAATCATCACCATTTATGTAGTCAAGAACCTGTGGCGACAGTACGAAAAATCCACCATTAATCATGGCTCCGTCTCCTTTGGGTTTTTCCTTGAAACTCATAACCTGACCTGACTGCATATCTAGGGCACCAAAGCGCCCAGGAGGATAAGTTGCCGTCAATGTCGCTTTTTTACCATGCGATTTATGGAACTCAATAGTTTTAGTAATATCAATATCACCAACACCATCCCCATAGGTAAAGCAAAATGCCTCTTCATCTTTTAAATAATCAGAAACACGCCCCAAACGGCCACCGGTCATTGAGTTATCACCAGTGTCTACCAAGGTAACAGTCCATGGTTCAGCACGCTTGCGGTGCACCTTCATTTCATTATTTTTCATATCAAAGGTGACATCTGACATATGTAAAAAGTAATTAGCAAAATACTCTTTTATTACATAGCCTTTGTAACCACAGCATATGATAAAGTCATTAATACCATGCGCGGAATATTGCTTCATAATATGCCAAAGTATTGGTTTACCACCAATTTCAACCATAGGTTTGGGCTTGAGAGACGTCTCTTCACTTAAGCGAGTGCCTAAACCACCTGCCAGTATTATCGCTTTCATTTAATTGCTCCAACTTATATTATTTTGCGGGAGTAAATGCATCTGAATGAAAATGCTGCTTAGTTAAGTTATGTCGAAAAAACAATTCCCGCGCAGAGTCAATCATTGCTACAGAACCACACGCGTAAACATCATAATTATCTAAGTCTGGTATATCTTCAATCACCGCATTTTGTACATAACCTTTACGCCCCACCCACTCGGGTGACTGAGATAAGACAGGAATAAATAATATATTGCCCAATGGCTGAATGATTTTTTCCAAATCTTTACAATAAAGTTCACCTGGTGTTCTCATGCCCCAATATATCCTTACTTGTCTTCTATCACCCTCTTCAACAAGGCTTTCAACCATGGCTTTTACTGGCGCAATCCCTGTGCCTGTGGCAAGAAATATCAGCTTTCTACTTGAAGGGCGGGTAAAGAAAGTTCCTTTAGGTCCTTCAATTCTCATCAGTTGATTCTCTTGGATACTTGAAAATATATGTTCGGACATTTTGCCTTTGGGCACATTACGAATATGCAACTCTACTTCTTTACTAACGTGCATTGCGTTAGCAATTGAGTAGCTGCGCTTAATGCCTTTAAACATTAAGTTCAAATACTGACCCGCTACAAACTCAAATTTGGCTGTTGGGGGGAAACGCAACTTAAGAACGGCAATATCTCTCGTTGGGTAGGTGATACTCGCGACTTTACACGGCAGGGTTTGCTGCTTAATTTTAGCCAACTCTGAAAAAAACTCTGCTTCTATAGTCACATCAGACAGAGGTTTAGATTGACAGGTCAGCACTGTACCGGTAGTCACAACGCAACCATCTTGGTTTAAGATCTGTCCTGATAATACTTTGGCCTCACAGACTCCACAATCGCCGTTTTTGCAGCTGTGCTCTAACATCAGATTTTGCGCTAAGGCATCATCGAGTAAATTATCTTCACTGCTAAAGTGAATCCCAGACGGAGCAAGTGTTACGTCATATTGCATCGGATTTAAAACTACACTTTCTAAATTAATACCACATTATAATCTTTGAAGGACCTCTGTGCGAGATGAGAATAAAACTTACAATTGAGATGTAATTGTAGGCCACTCAGCTTTACACCAATGAATCGTTTTTTGCGCTAATTCCTTTTCAAACGATCGCTTAAGTCTATCGAGATTACCCTGTTTCCAAGCATCGCCGGGCTGGTAAAGGCACTTATCAAAGTCGATTATCCACACTTTTCCACTGTCATCTATCAGGATATTGTGAATATTGAGATCAGTATGGTTGACCTGAGCATTATGCATTTTACCAATTTCCTGGCCAATTTTTTGATACAATTCTGCTGGAAGTGGCTCTTTAATCAAGATAGAAAACAAATCTTGAGCATTCGGTATTTTTTCACTCAGAAGATCAGCTTTGTATATCAACCCGCTACGAACCGCTCTTGCAGCAATAGGTTTGGGAACATTAACACCGGCTTTTATTAGGGTCTTAAGCAGATCAAACTCCTTAAAACTACGGGTTTTTCCCCAACCTAAAAATAAGTAGCTATCGGCAATCAATTTACCAAACAAACCACCACGGCGATAATGCCTCAAAGCTGCTTGTATAGTTTGCGTTTGGACAAACCAGGTGGTGCCTCGCCCCTGAGCATTGCCAATTACTTTACCTTGCTGCTGCCAAAATTCAGGAGAGAAAACCTGCATTGGGTCATCTTTAAGCAAAGTTTCATCGTACCAAATTGTTTGGTTATCAAAATGCAACATTTTCATGCTTGGTTTTCTCTGAATAAATGCTGACTGGTATTTTACATTTATTGAATGGCTCTGCATAATCTTCAACACCGCTAGTGACAAGAAATATCTATGAGCCTTTTTTCATCTCCGCCTGATTCTCTGTGCATTCTGCGTTTATCCGCCATTGGCGATGTGTGTAATGCCGTTGCCGCAGTGCAGGCGATTCAGCGTCAGTGGCCTCAAACAAAGATTGTCTGGGTTACTGGTAAACTTGAAGCAAAGTTGCTGGAAGGAATATCAGGTATAGAAATAATAGTTTTTGATAAAAAAGAAGGCTGGCAAGGATATAAAAAGCTATGGCGAGCGCTGAAAGGACGCAAATTTGATGCACTTTTGCATATGCAATACGCCTTTAGAGCTAGCCTTGCTACCTTAGGTATCAAAGCTACGTATAAACTTGGTTTTGACGCAGTTAGAAGCCAAGATTTTCAGACTTTATTTACTAACGTCAAAGTCCCTTCTCCTAGTTCGATGCACGTACTCGATGGCTTGCTGGCATTTGGCCATACGTTAGGTGTTGCAGATATGACACCAACTTGGTCACTAGCTTATTCAGATCAAGACAAATTCTGGGCAACAAAACAACTGTATGCCGAGAAAAGAAGCCTTGTCCTCGTTCCTGCTGCAAGTAAAGCATACAAAAATTGGACTCTGCAAGGATACTTAACCTTGATCCAGCACGTCACTCAGCAAGACTGGCAAGTTGTCTTGGCTGGTAGTCCTGCTCAAATAGAGCTGGATTTAGCCGCCGAGATAGAAAGCCAATCTAAATATGACATCAATAATCAAGTTGGTAAAAGCTCGCTCAAACAAATGCTCGCTCTCATCGACAATGCCGATCTTGTCATCGCACCTGATACTGGCCCAGCGCATATTGCCAACGCTATGAATACTCCAGTAATTGGGCTCTATGCACATCACAATCCACAGCGAACTGGCCCCTATCAATATCGCCAATATGTAGTTTCAGCTTATGAGGAAGCCGTCTTGGCTGAGACAGGAAAGTCTTTTGAAGAACTTAACTGGCGAGCTCGCGTTAAAGACAAAAATGCTATGCAGCGTATTCAACCACAGCAAGTCATCGCTATGTTTGATAAAATGACTAGCGAACTGGATCTGACTACCAATCTGCAAAAGTAATTCTAATCTATGAGGTATCCGTGTGAGTAAACCAAGTATTGCGGTCGCCTTGATCGTAAAAAATGAAGCACAGCACTTAAAAGCCTGCCTTGAAACCGTACATAGCTGGGTGGACGAAATTGTAGTGTTAGACTCTGGCAGCACGGACAATACTGAAGCTATTGCCCGTAGCTTCACCGATAAATTTTTTGTTAATACCAGTTGGCCTGGTTTTGGGCCGCAGCGTCAATTAGCACAGTCATACGTAGAGTCTGATTATGTTCTTTGGCTTGATGCCGATGAGCGCGTCACACCTGAACTTAAAAACAGCATCATATCAGCAGTGAGTGCTAACCAACCAGATACCATATACCAGACTGCGCGGCTAAGTTGGGTCTTTGGCCGTTATATCCGCCACTGTGGCTGGTACCCAGACAAGGTTCTACGCTTATACCCAACCAAACTGACACAATACAATGACGCACTGGTGCATGAAAAAGTCCAAGTATCTAAAGCAATGAAAGTGGAAACACTAAAAGGCGACCTTATTCATTTTACCTATAACGACATGAACCACTATTTGGTTAAGTCAGCAGGGTATGCCAAAGCGTGGGCTGAGCAAAGAGAGAGAAAAGGCAAACAGAGCAGTATTTCACAAGGCATATTGCATGCTCTTGGCTGCTTTTTGAAGATGTATGTTCTAAAGGCAGGATTCCTTGACGGTAAACAAGGCCTGCTGCTTTCTTTACTATCGGCGCATTCGACCTTTGTTAAATATGCCGATCTCTGGATTAGAAGCGAAACAGACAAGATGCCAAGCTCGTTTTAAATCGGTCTTGCTTAGCAAGCCAAAGGCAAAAGTTGGCGCCTTTGGCCCTTTATTCCAACTTGCTGTTTACCCATGGCTGTAAGTCTTTAACAACGGAACTGATATCAATTCTGGCCATATCTTCCTGGCTGGCTTTATCATCCGCTTGTGGTGGACAGAAAGCAATGTGATTATCTTGGGAGTTAATCGGCTTCCAACGCAGCGGTGTTGCAGAGCGCTTACTGGGGAAAAACCCTACAGTTGGCACGTCGATAGCAGCAGCGATGTGCAGCGGTCCTGTAGAACCTGCAATAAACACATCGGCGCAAGCAATGGCAAGAGCAAAATCAATTAAGCCCTCGTTCTTGTCATAAACCACAGAATATCTGCCTTTTTCTTCTAACAAACTGTGTAATTCTGCTGCTTTTGGTTCCTCTCCGGGGCCGGCGGTTAGCACGACCTCTGACTCTGCTGATAACCCACAAATCAGCTCGGTATACTGTGATAAAGAAAGGTTGTTAGCAGAGCCTCCGCTACCTACATGGACGAACAGCCAAGGTCTCTCTCTATTCAAATCAAATTGCTGCGCGAGCTTTTGCTTTTGGTTGTCAATTTCTTGGGATGAAAAAGACAAATAAGGCGCTTTAGGCTCAACTATCTCTTTGCCGAGATCAGTTAAAAAAGCTCTTATTAAGTCGAGGTTGTATTCGTATTCAGGCTTAGCCGATTGTGAACGCTTCTGCTTAATACGCTTATTGTATAAAATCTGCGCCAGCTTAGTCGCTGGTGCCAAACGATACGGAATGTTTGCTTTCCAGACTAATTTGGCGTTGTAAATTGTCGAAAATAGATTAATCGAAGCATCAAAGCACTCAGACTTTAGTATCTCTACCAAAGATGACTGGGCTTGTTTAGTACCCTTACTTGTCGGATCAACAAGCACCTCATCTATCCAAGGACAAAGCTTGGCAAGAGCTACAGTATAGCTAGGAACCAACGCAGTGATCTTACAATCAGGTAAAGAGGCTTTAAGCATGGCAAAGCTTGGCCAAGCAAGCATAAAGTCGCCAATTTTATCGTTTCGGACAACCAGTATTTTTTTCATTACATTTCAAGAGATCGAACTTTTGTCTCAATGATAACGGCTAAGTTGGGTAAACGTGAGCCTTTTTGTTACCATTAAGCGAGATAAATAAATCTATTGAGTACATAACAGTGACCAAAAAACGTCTTTCCAGAGTAATATACCCAGGGACTTTTGACCCTATCACCAATGGCCACTTAGATCTGATAGAGCGAGCAGCTGATATGTTTGACCAAGTCACCATAGCCGTTGCAGCAAGTCCTAGTAAAAACACCATGTTCACATTAGATGAACGAGTAACCTTCGCCCAGCAAGTAACTCAGCATTTAGATAATGTTAACTCTAAAGGTTTTTCCGGCTTGATGGTTGATTTTGCCAAACAAGAAAACGCAAATGTTCTGATTCGAGGCTTGCGCACTACAGTAGACTTTGAGTATGAGTTTGGTCTCACCAATATGTACCGCAGATTAATGCCAGGTTTGGAAAGTGTATTCCTAACTCCTGCAGAAGAGCATGCGTTTATCTCTTCAACGATTGTACGAGAAGTGGCTATTCATGGCGGTGATGTGACTAACTTTGTACCAGAAGTAGTAGCGTATGCATTAAAAGGAAAAAACCATATATAAAATCAGCGGCAAAGCCGCTGATATCATTGCTGGCAATTATCACAGAAAAACGTATTACGCTGACCAATTTTCTGCTCTTGAATGGTTCCACTACAGTTCTGGCAAGGCTCACTAGCCCTACCATATACTTGCAATTTTTGTGCAAAGTAACCTGGCTTGCCATCTGCTTGAGCAAAATCCTTAAGCGTGGTTCCACCTTGCTTAATTGCAGTATCGAGAACCTGCTTTATTTCCTTCACTAGCCTTACCCATTCGTTATCAGTAAGTGAGCCAGCAGAACGACTAGGGTGAATTCGAGCGCCAAACAAAGACTCACTGGCGTATATGTTTCCGACACCAACAACAATCTTGTTGTCCATAATAAACTGCTTCACCGCAACGCGCTTTTTGTTTGCTTTAGCCATGATATATGGCGCATCAAATGCTTCTGTTAAAGGCTCTGGCCCCATTTTAGCCAATGCTTGATGCTCACCATTTTCAGTCCAGAGCCAAGCACCAAAACGTCTAGGATCGTTATAGCGCAACACTTTTCCATTGGTCAGCTTTAAATCTACGTGGTCATGCTTGCTCGGCTCTATTTCTGCATCGAGCACTCGCAGCGAGCCTGACATACCTAAGTGTACAATCGCACTGCCAACATTAGTTTCAATGATTAAATACTTGGCTCGACGAGAAATACTGCGTATTACCTGGCCTTCCATTTTCTTTAATTCATGAGGGATATCCCAACGTAATTTAGGGGTTCGAAAAGTCAGTTTTGCTACTGTTTGTCCGGCTAGGTGTGGAGTGATGCCCAGACGACTTACTTCCACTTCAGGTAATTCAGGCATAGGACTCTTATGCTTATTGGATAGAGTCGACTAAGGTAACAAATAATCAGGCTTAACTGAAATCGCTACCCATTGATCTTGCCAGTTTTTTAAGAGCCAAAATTTCGGAGTTTTATAGAAGGTGATCCTCTGGGGCTCTTCTTGATCTTGATACCAAACTTCAATTGTACGCGGCGAACTCAGCTGAGGTTTAAGGCTATCAAAAGTCTGCACGCTGACTTGGGTGCCCATTAAGCTTATCCAGCGCTGAGCTAATTCAGCCGCAGGCACATAGCTTTGCTTAGTTAGGTTCCATTGTCCATTTTGGTATTCCAACGACCAATCAGAAAAATGCAGCGCCCTTAACTCAGCCGATGGATTTAGTAGGTAGGGATGAGCATCACTAATAACTGTCGAGTCATCATTAATTAAATAAGTTTTAATAATGGTTGGCAGATTAAGAATCATAATAAAGGCAATAATGCCTAGAATCATGATGTTGTTCCAGCGACGACGCCTCGAAGTAGAAACACGCATGGGTTGAGTTTTCCGTTTAAGTTACTGTAACAAAAGGTAGCAGAAAAAAATCATGAGGGAAATGAAAGAGAAATTTGCTTTGATTGGCAAATCATCTCTAAATAGATAGTTAAAGCGAGATCTACACTTAAATATTGACGAAAAACAAAAAACCCAGCAAATATGCTGGGCTTCTAGTATAGACTTCCGCTAGAGAAGCCTAGAAGAAGAATCAATTACTTGATTTTCGCTTCTTTGTACATAACGTGCTGGCGAACAACTGGATCAAACTTTTTGATCTCAAATTTGCCTGGCATATTACGCTTGTTCTTATCAGTCGTGTAGAAGTGACCAGTACCTGCTGAAGATACTAGACGGATTTTCTCACGTACGCCTTTCTTTGCCATTGCCTATTTCCTCTTAAACGTTTTCGCCATTTGCGCGAATGTCAACAAGAACAGCATCAATGCCTTTCTTGTCGATGATACGCATACCTTTAGCAGATAGACGTAGTTTAACAAAACGTTTTTCGCTCTCTACCCAGAAACGATGAGTTTGTAGGTTCGGCAGAAAACGACGCTTAGTAGCATTACGTGCGTGTGAACGGTTGTTACCCGTTACTGGACGCTTACCAGTTACTTGGCATATTCGTGACATGAATGTCTTCTCCAAAATCGTTTCAGCTCGATATCAACCTTGGTGGCCGAACCTCTCTATTTCTTCTCGTAGAAGAATGTAGAGGTCTTATACCGTTATGGAAACCCATACAAGGCTATCAAAGGTCGCGCATTATACTAACTTGACTAGCATTGCTCAAGACCCGAACAGATCCTTTTTCAAGGTTTTCGTGATCTTTTTTAGGCAGAGCTGATAATAGTTCAAAAAATGTCGGGCGATTGTAGCAGAATTCACGCAACTCACAACAAGTAATGTGATTTAAATCCATCCACGTTCTGCAAAGGAAACCACCTCCCCATCACCAACCACAAAGTGATCAAGGATACGAATATCGACTAGAGCCAGTGCATCCACGATACGACGCGTGATTCGGCGGTCTGCCTGACTTGGCTCAGCAACGCCAGAAGGGTGATTATGCGCTAATATCAAAGCCGCTGCATTGTGATCAAGCGCCCGCTTTACCACCTCTCTTGGATAAACAGATGCACTGTCAATCGTACCCTCAAACAATACTTCTCCTTTAATTACTCTATGCTGGTTATCCAAAAACAGAATATAAAAGGCTTCACGAGAACGATCGCGTAATCTACTGACTAGATATAATTTGGTCTGTTCAGGGCTAGTCAGAGCTTCCCCTCTCGCTAAGCTTTCATATAAGTAGCGCTGCGTCATTTCTAATGCTGCTTGCAATTGAACATACTTAGCCTCACCGAGTCCCTTATACCGACAGAGTTCTGTTTTGCTTGCAGAAAACAAGCAACGCAATGACCCCAAATCCCTAAGAACCCAATCTGATAACTGCAAGACATTCATGCCCTTAGTGCCTGTACGTAGAAAAATAGCTAACAGCTCAGCATCCGTAAGCGACTGAGCTCCTCGGGTTAACAACTTTTCCCGCGGTAAGGAGTCGCGAGGTAGTAACATAGATACAATCTTCATCTGGGGAACAGTAAACCAGCATAGCTACAACCATGCAGTTAATCACATTAAATGATTTTGCCTTCGAGCAAGTGAAAGATTTTCAGTAAATAATAGGTATATAAGTACGGAGACAAAACAAAAAATGGTGAAACTAAAAACAAACCGTGCCATTTCTAGAGTCTAAATCTGCTGCGTGGTAATCTAGTCACAGTATTTTTAAAGGATGATCATCATGCAAACACTCGCGGGCAAAAAGATCCTACTTGGTATCGGTGGCGGTATTGCTGCTTATAAATGTGCCGATTTGACTCGTCGACTGATTGAACGGGGCGCAGAAGTGCAGGTTGTCATGACCAAAGCTGCCAAAGAGTTTATTACTCCCCTAACCATGCAGGCAGTCTCTGGTCGGCCAGTTTCTGATAGCCTTCTCGATCCCGCAGCTGAAGCTTCAATGGGCCACATTGAGTTAGCTAAGTGGGCTGATTTAGTGCTCATAACCCCAGCAACCGCAGACCTTATCGCTCGGATTGCATCTGGCATGGGCAATGATCTTCTAACCACGTTAGTTTTAGCAACCGATGCCCCTATCGCTGTCTCTCCAGCGATGAATCAGCAAATGTATCTCAACCTAGCAACTCAAGAAAATATAGCCACATTGCAAAGGCGAGGTCTACATATTTGGGGACCAGCCTCGGGTGAACAAGCCTGTGGTGATATTGGCCCAGGCCGCATGTTGGAACCAATGCAATTAGTAGAAAAATGCGAACAGTTTTGGGGAGACCAGCCCCTGACAGGAAAGTCAGTATTGATTACAGCAGGTCCAACACGTGAATCCATCGACCCTGTACGCTACATTTCAAACCACAGCTCAGGGAAAATGGGCTTTGCATTAGCACAAGTCGCGGCGCAACTGGGAGCATCTGTAACTTTAGTTGCAGGCCCTGTATCACTCAAAACGCCAGCAAACACACATCGAATTGATGTGGCAAGCGCTGAAGAGATGCACAATACCGTTATGCAGCATTCAGTTGATTGTGATATTTTTATCAGCTGCGCTGCTGTCGCTGATTATCGACCAGAGTCTGTTGCCAAACAAAAAATTAAGAAAACAGATGGCAATGATGATATGACGATTACTATGGTCAAAAACCCAGATATAGTAGCCTCCGTTGCCAAAATGACTCGCAACCGTCCATTCACTGTCGGTTTTGCAGCAGAGACTCAAGATGTAGCACATTACGCACGCACTAAATTGATTAATAAAAAGTTGGATATGATTTGTGCTAACGATGTCTCATTAGAAGGACAAGGCTTTAACAGCAACAATAATGCAGTTACTCTATACTGGAAAGAAGGTGAGCAGTCACTTACCCTTGCATCAAAACAAAAAATTGCTCAGCAAATACTAATGCGTATTGCTGATAAACTAAGCAATTGAGTCGCTCGGGCCTGCTACACGTTCGAATAACATTACTCGCGCGAGTGCAATAAAAAACGCGCAAGATAAACAGACTCTAATCTAACATTCAGAAAAGTCGTCTATTCCGCCCATCCTAGTTTACTAGCTTGGGCTAATGCCTATGTTTATTGGCATTAACAGTGGCAAACAAGGAACTCATTCATGGCCGGAACAAAAAAAAGCAACCGCCGGGAAGAAATACTACAGGCACTGGCACAAATGCTGGAATCTCACGATGGAGCCTCTCGGATCACAACAGCTAAACTAGCAAAGCATGTTGGTGTATCAGAAGCCGCTTTGTATCGACACTTCCCAAGCAAAGCTCGCATGTTTGAAGGTCTGATCGAGTTTATTGAAGAATCCTTGATGTCACGCATCAACCGAATTCTGGATGAGGAGAAAGACACATTGACGCGTATTCGCCTAGTTTTGCAGCTTATTTTAGCCTTCGCTGAGCGAAATCCTGGTTTAACACGCATTTTATCTGGCCACGCACTGATGTTCGAAAATGAACGTCTGCGTGAACGTATTAATCAATTATTTGAACGAATCGAAACCTCGATTCGACAAATTCTACGTGAACGTCAATTAAGAGAGGGGAAAGCGTTTCCTGTCGATGAACCCACCCTCGCAGCGCAGTTGCTAGGGCAAGTTGAAGGTAGCTTGAATCGCTTTGTCCGCTCAGATTTTAAATACCAGCCAACGGCCAACTTTGAGCAATACTGGGCCTTACTGAGTGCACAAATTAAGTAACAACCACTATGAGCAAAAAAAATAGCTTAGAAAAACCAACGTTTTCTTTTAGCCTGCTTCACCCAAAAAATTGGGGGGTATGGCTTGGATTTGGCTTGCTAGCCCTTATCGTTAATTTACTTCCCTACACCCTACTTCTCAAAATAGGTAGAGGAATCGGGTCGTTTGGGATGAAAATCAGCAAATCAAGAGTAAAAATTGCCAAACGCAACCTCGAACTTGCTTTTCCCGACATGTCAGCCAAAGACGTAGGCAACATAGTCGAGGAAAATTTCAAGAATACAGGTATGGCCCTAATTGAAACTGGCATCACTTGGTTTTGGCCCACTTGGCGCTTTAAGCGTATTTTAATTGCTAAAGATATTAAAGAGCTGCAAAAACACCAACAAGATGGGAAAGGTGTATTACTGTGCTGTGTGCATGCTTTAAACCTTGAAATTACCGCTCGTGCATTCGCTGTACTGGGCCTTCCCGGGTTTGGCGCTTACCGACCACACAGTAACCCTGCTTATGAATTTATTCAGTACCGAGGTAGGACTCGCAATGGTAATCAGCTAATTTATCGCCGTGATTTAAAACAAATGGTACGTGTGCTGCGTCAAGGGAACAGACTATTTTACTTGCCTGATCAAGACTATGGGCACAACAAATCGGTATTTGTTCCCTTCTTTGCCGTCGAAGATGCCTGCACAACAACAGGAACAAGAATTCTGGCTTCTACCAGTAAAAGTGCCATTGTACCTGGCTCAGGCTTTCGCAACCAACAAGGAAAGTACGAGATCATTGCTGATAAATCTATTGAGCAAGACTTTCCACAACAAGATGATACTGCATCCGCAGCATACATGAATAAGTTTGTCGAAGAGATAATTATGCGCGCTCCCGAGCAGTGGATGTGGCTACATAAACGTTTCAAATCCTTACCCGATCATTCACTTACCAACTCAAGGTATCAGTAGCATAGGTGCTAATTTCAATGAGCAACACAGATAAAAATAGCATCGACAAATATTTGCATAATCCAACTTTTGAATGGGCGTTTTTACACCCAAAACATTGGGGCACCTGGATAGGCATAGCCTTTGCTGCTTTGCTTGCCTTTATTCCCTATCGTTGGCGTGACACATTAGCACGTAAACTATCCGTATTTGTCGTTAGAAAAAATGGCCGAGTGGTTCGCCGCGCACGAGTAAACTTGGCGTATTGTTTCCCAGAAAAATCAGACTCAGAGCGGCAACAAATATTAGAAGAAACCTTTGTCAAAGCAGCACAGTATCTCTTAGGCTATTCAGAATTCTTGGTCCGTTCAACTAAACACAACCAAGATCGAGGTGTCATGATTGGCGAGGAAAATATACTACCGCTACTCGATAATGGTGAAAAAGTGATTATTTTAGCTCCCCATGCTTGGGCGGTAGACTACCCTGCCGTCATGCTGGCAGCCAAGGGCTACAAAGTCACCACCATTATGAAGCCTCAACGAAACCCAATTGGTGATTGGCTAATGCAAGTTCAACGAATGCAATATGGGGGACGTATTTTTGCTAGACATGCTGGAGTAAAACCATTTGTGCGCTCGATTAAAGACGGCTACCTTGGTTATTGGCTACCTGATGAAGACTTTGGCGCTGAAAACTCCGTTTTCGTGCCCTTCTTCGGCACAGAAAAAGCCACACTAAAAGGTTTTGGCAAAATGGCTCGTCTGTCAAAAGCTAAGGTTGTCCCTGTATTACCTGCTTATAACGATAAAACAGGCAAGTATGAAGTGCATATTCTACCTGCGTTAGAAAACTTCCCAACGGGGGATGAAGAAGCCGATGCACAAGCAATGAATCAAGCGATAGAACAACTAGTTAGGCCTCATCCAGAACAATATATGTGGAACCTATCTCTGCTAAAAACTCAGCGAGATGGCCAAGCGATTTATGATAATTAACATTTAATAGGCAAGATTTGAGAGTAAAAGTAAAAGGGTTGACTCAAACATCAACCCTTATTTTCGCTAGTCAAATATTGAATATATTAAACTAGATACCGTATTCAACTCGGTACGCTTTAACCGCTTCTAAATGCTCAGTAGCATTGCCTTGCTCCTCAAGATAAGTAACTAAGTCGCCTAAACTAACGATAGAAATTACCGCACAGTCAAAATCACGCTCAACTTCCTGAATCGCAGACAACTCTCCCTTGCCTTTTTCTTGACGATCGATTGCCACCAGCACACCCGCTAAATCAGACCCATTGGATTGGATTATCTGCATTGATTCACGAATTGCCGTTCCCGCAGTAATGACATCATCGACCAGCATGACTCGTCCTTCCAAAGGACTACCGACTAAGTTGCCCCCTTCACCGTGATCTTTTGCTTCTTTACGATTAAAACAATAGGGCGTATCTATATTATGGTGATCCGCTAACGCCACTGCCGTTGTAGTGGCAATCGGAATACCCTTGTAAGCAGGACCAAATAACACATCAAATTCAATAGCAGAATCAGCCAGCGCAGCAGCATAAAACCGCCCTAAACGAGCTAAGTCACTACCGGTGTTAAAAAGACCAGCATTAAAGAAATAGGGGCTCTTGCGGCCAGATTTCAAAGTAAACTCGCCAAACTTCAGTACTTGCTTCTCTAATGCAAACTCAATAAATTCATGCTGGTATGCTTTCATCACTTTCTCTCTTCGTAATAAGACCTAGTTGCCTAGATAATTTATCAACATCCTCAGTGTCACCTTCCAAAAGGTAAAAAAATAGCTTCCTAAATTGGAAGCTATTTTCAAATCACTGCTCTAATGCCGCCTTCTGCGCGGCGACAATATCGCGAATACCTGTTTTTGCCGACTCAAGTAACTTCATCAAATCATCATGACTGAAAGGTTCACCTTCCGCAGTACCTTGAACCTCAATCATTCGACCATCTTCAGTCATGACCACATTCATATCTGTATCAGCAGCTGAATCTTCAACATATTCTAAATCGCATAAAATGTCTTGACCCAACAGGCCTACCGACACAGCTGCAACATGCCCTTTCATCGGGTTTGCTTTCAGCTTACCATTTTCGACAAGGTGCTGGAATGCATCAGCCATAGCGACACTCGCACCTGATATAGCAGCTGTACGCGTTCCGCCATCAGCCTGAATCACATCACAGTCAACCGTAACCATAACTTCACCCATGGCTTCAAGATCCACTACAGCACGTAAGCTGCGAGCAATGAGGCGCTGAATTTCCATAGTACGGCCACCCTGTTTACCACTGGCAGCTTCACGGCGCATGCGCGAATGCGTCGAGCGAGGCAGCATACCATATTCTGCAGTAACCCAACCTTTGCCTTGCCCTTTTAACCAGCGTGGCACATTTTCTTCAACGGTCGCATTACATAATACTTTCGTATTGCCGAACTCAACTAAAACGGAGCCCTCGGCGTAAGCAGTGTAGTTACGAGTAATTTTTATTGGGCGAACTTGGTCCGCCTTGCGATCGTTTGGACGCATTGGCATCTACCTTAGTTGTCTATCTATAGGGGAAGACGAATCAGATTGGGGCGAGATTCTAGCAGAAACCACTGTGCCGGAAAAGCACCCTATCCTTATAGCATTCCAAATCTCGCGTATTCTGCTACTATTTGCCACGCGTTATTTTCATAGATGATGAAGACAGGAAAATTCGATGATTTATAGTATGACCGCCTACGCCCGTAAAGAGGTTAAAGGTGAATGGGGCAATGCTGTGTGGGAAATCCGTAGCGTCAATCAACGTTATTTGGAAACTTACTTCCGTTTGCCTGAACAGTTTCGTGGCTTGGAGCCAGTTTTGCGAGAGCGTTTTCGTAAGCGCCTCGCCCGCGGCAAAGTTGAATGCGCATTACGCTTTGAGGCTAATCCAGCCGCTAAAGGCGAGCTCAGTATCAATGAAACCTTAGCTCATCAGGTGATCAACGCTGCTAACCAGGTGATGACCATGACGGGCGATAACAGCAGACTCAACCCATTTCAAATCATGAACTGGCCTGGTGTGATGGCAACCTCTGAGCAAGATATGGATGCGATCAACAAAGACTTACTCACCGCATTTGATGAGGCTATCAGTGATTTTATAGAGGCTCGTGGTCGCGAAGGCGAAAATATGAAAGCACTTATCGAGCAGCGTTTGTCAGCCATTACCGAAGAAGTTGTCAAAGTACGTGCGCGTATGCCGGAAATTATCGAATGGCAACGCGAGCGATTGTTCTCAAAATTTGAGGAGGCAAGAGTCGAACTTGACCCATCTCGAGTTGAACAAGAGCTGATTATACTAGCTCAAAAATCTGATGTTGCTGAGGAGCTAGATCGTCTCGACTCTCATGTTAAAGAAGCCAATAATATCCTCAAAAAAGGAGGAGCGTGTGGCCGCCGCTTAGATTTTATGATGCAAGAGTTTAATCGTGAGTCCAATACCTTGGCATCTAAATCTATCAGCACAGATATCACCGCCTCTGGAGTAGAGTTAAAAGTTCTTATCGAACAGATGCGAGAACAGATCCAGAATATTGAATAACGCATATATGGTTCATCAAAGCCCTAAGCCTAGAAATTTAAAGGCTTAGGGCTTTTTTACATCTGGCAGTTGCCACCACCTTCTGCTGAAGGGTGCCTGAATGTCGTTAATAAGACATCTGCCATTTTCAGTGCTGTCGGGACAGTGACTTGCAATGCATTAGTATTATTCGCTGACGGACTGTCTGAAACCAATTGTGCACCAGATGTAAGGATTAGGGTCTTCACTTGCTCTTTATTATCATATTCAGCGATCTGATAATGATAGTTTCGGTGGCCAAGACTATTATTTGGCACTTCTCCTTCGAATAGAAGTTTACCTTGGCCAGAACCATTAGAAAATGCTACTGGCAACGACTCTCCTGTATAGTCAATCGTTATCGTCACTTGGGGAGCATTCGCAATTAATACCCCCGTAAGAGTGGCCAAATTTCCCCCTTGGTTGAAGCAGCCAAGGTTAAAAGAAGGACGATATACAAATTGATAACCCGTCTCATCCTGAGCTTGGTTGTTGACGGCTTGCCAAATCGGATCACTAAAATACCAGCCAGTCTGCCCTCCTGCACTCAAGCTTGTTCTTAATATAGGTAGATAGACATAACCTTGATAAACCACATCAACCATTACTTGACCACTTTCTGTCAAAGAATTTAAATCAGTAGAGCGCCCTAACTCGTCCACAAATATTATCTTGTTAGCAATCGTACCAACCGAGTTCTTAGAGGCTGACATGCCTTTTTTCCAGCCAGTTCTTAGTGTCAAACGTATCGTGCGGTTACCGTCGTTGAGTGCGTTGGTAATACTTGCAAGCGACACTCCAATATCATACCCGGGCTGGAATTGATCTGACTCGCTACCATCAACAGGATTAAAGGTTCTTATCCCTCCTGTAGCTTTGGTTGGAAACTGAACATTGTTTTTCAGAGCGTTAAGCATACCTGAGTTATACTGCAAACCATTACCTACGGCACTAATCAAACGATAGGAATGTAAATACAAACTGAGTTTTTGCAATACACCAGCCCCTGAAGCAGGAATATCTGGCAGTAATTGGGTAAGGCTTTTAGCATCAGCAAGCTGAGTAAAGTTCAGTGGGGGCTTGTCTTGTGCAACCAGCCCGCTCCACTGGTAACCCACGACATATTGAACGACATAATCAAGTTTGGTTTCAATCATTACTTGATAAGGCTCAACTGTCTGATGAGCTTGGGTAATCTTCTCAGGAGTAATAGTATTGAAGGCATATTCATAGACATCAACAAGATCACTGGCAAGCGTTTCCAGCTCTTTTTGTTGCTCGGCCAACTGCTGCTTAGTTTGTTGACTTAAACTAAAATCAATTGCTGACATCACCTGTAAGTAAGCATGGCTAAAACCGTTTCCGTCAGAGAGCTGAACCGTACCTTCAACCTTACCAGGCATAACACGAGCACTTATATAGTCATAGGTATACTGGTTAAAAATAAGATTTTCGTTGAGATACCAATATGGGAAACGGCTGTGAAGTGGGTCTGCAAGTACTGCTGCAGAACCCTCAGCATCGCCGGGCAATACCTGGCTAAATTGCTTGAGCAAATACTGATAGTATTCTTTAGATACCTGCTGTGGATCGGTGTCAGGTTTATCATCACACTTACTACCCTGTCGCTCACAAACCACTTGTTGGACAGAAGAGTCACTGGAGGAATCAACCTCGGCATTAACAGTTAAGGGAAGGAAAAACAGCAATAAATAATAAATTCGCCTACACAATCTCTAACTCCTTGCTTAGGTGGGCACCCTTTGGCTTCTAAATTGTCGTCAAATACATCAACAGCCCCCTTTAATGCTAGGTGCTTTTCCTGATATTGCCCTAAAATCTGAGTGAGTTATTTAGATACAAGATTGAATTGTAAGGTTATCCAAACAATTGCAAGGCTTTTGCTGCAAATAAAAACAAAATTTGGGACAGAACAATGTGTCAATAAAAAATAAAAGGGCATGGAGATAAAACGCCATGCCCTGAATTGAATAGACCTTAAATCAATAGAGAAAGGATCTAGATCAACGACCCCTTCCCACTTTAGTCTTATTTACCCGCAACACCTGGATTAGTCACTGATGTAGCAATAACAAAGCCCTGCTTTTGGAATTCAGGTACACTTATCAGTTCTTCCGATGGCGCAAAGGTCAAGGTAAACTCACTATTCGATGCACCTTGCTCATAATGACTACTCGACGCACCTGCACTAAAACTGCCTAAAGAAATAAGACCAAATAAGCTCATATTACCCGACGTTTTAGTACTCCATGCCTGTTTGAAACTATTAAAGTCAGCATTTTTGTACTTAATAGTAATCGTTGGGTAATTACTAATAATTACGTTATTGATAAGACCAAAGTTGCCACCTTCTTTGAGAGAATCAAAATTAAATGGAGGTGGCGTAGAAGACGCAAACTTAAAGCCACTGACATCTTTACCCTGGTTTTCAACTGCTTGGCGAATAATGTCACCATTATACCAACCAGTATTAATATCTTGCTGCCATGCTAATGGGCTCATGGGTACAATAGAGTAACCTTTGTACTGCACAGTAACTTCAGCATCACGACTGCAACCTTCGAACGTTGACATGTCATATGAAGCACTGGTTCCAACAGAGAACTTGAGCCAAGAGCCAACACTAATTCCAGCACTTCCATTCACACTCACATTCATGCTAGAACCAGACGCTTCAGAAGTCGTCAAATTAAACTCAATCACACGCTGCTCGTTATTGAGGTCATTCTGAATGTCAGCCATAGATTTATTGATCTGAAACTTAGTACGCAATTTAGTTTCTACGCTACCATCTACTGGGTTAAACGTTTCCATTCCACCATTTGCTTCAGATGGATTTTGAGTATTACGAAGTGCCTGAGCAACTACCCATGAACCATTTTGACTTTGAGTTTGCAAAGCATTGACAGATTGAGTCATATTAAGGTAAATGGCAACATCATTGATCACTTGATCACTGGATCCTGGGCGCTGTGGTAATAGGTCTTTAAGATTACGTGCCGTTGACATTTGTTCATAAGTTAACGGCGCTCTATTTGCTGCAGCCGTACCACTCCACTGAGTACCCAATACATATGAAATGATATAGTCATATTTAGTGCTCACGCCCCATTGCCCAACAACTGACTTCGCTTCTGCAAGTTGATCTTCGGTAATGTTGCCGTAAGTAGTTTGAAAATCTTGAACAATAGTCGCCTGCTGAGCCTGTGCATCACCTTGTACTTTATTTAACTTAGCGGTATCAGCTTCGTTTAACGCGTAAGCAATACCACTGAGCACCTGGACATAATCCACAGCAAAACTACCAGAACTACCCAATTCTGCAGCCCCTTCGATATTACCAGGGGCAACATTACCACTCATTAAATCATAAGTACCTTGATTAAAGAGATTATTTAGATTCTGCCAATTATAAAGAAAACCACCCTGCGCAGGAAATTGCAATGGATACACTTCGTCACTGACCACACCTTGAACTGCCGATTTAGTTTGCTGCTGAAGTACTTGATAGTACTCTGTAGAAGCCAAAAGTTCGTCTTTATCACCGCCAACTAACTTTTCATTTTGTTTTAATACGTTTCCCATTATTTAAATCCTTTATGTGCCTGCGCCAACCTAGAATCAAGAGACTCAGCCCCTGTAACACACTTATTCTGCAGGTATATTTTGTAGACATCATTTGGGTTGCCATTCAACCCATTCGGTACGCAAAATGTTATGGCTCATACCGCGCCTAATACCTGAGCCAGATAAAGCGCATGCCTAGGTATAGCTCAAGATATAGAATTTTTTTTAGCCTAGTGAGAGACAAATTCACCATTGGATTGAGTAATGAACAAAGCCATAATACAAACCTTTGAATCAAATATTGAATACCATTGCGCAAAATATTAAATGGAATGAAAAACTGTAAATGGCAGAGGATAATCATCATTAAATTCAATATTCATCACAATTTAATTTCTACAAATTACCCTCATAACTTAATCACTATTAGGGATATAAACAGGAGACGATAGCTTGTTACGGACGTGCAAATTATGCTAGTCTTCGCCTCTTTTTTGTGACCAAAACATAATCACTTCAGTGATTTCTCACGGTCAGTGCTATCTTTAATATGTCTGCTTTTAAAGTTGGCAAGATCGAACCAAACTTGGAAATGTACCTATGGGAAAAGGCACTCTTTACATCGTATCTGCACCAAGTGGGGCAGGTAAATCCAGCTTGATTTCTGCAATGCTAGAGACCAATCCGACTTACACCATGAAAGTGTCAGTATCACATACCACTCGAGGCATGCGCCCAGGCGAAAAAGATGGTGTTCATTATCACTTTGTACAAAAAGAATCCTTTGAAGAATTGATACAACAAGGTGCATTTCTTGAATATGCAGAAGTGTTTGGCAACTACTATGGTACATCACGCATTTGGATAGAAGATAATTTAGATAAAGGTATTGATGTCTTCCTTGATATCGATTGGCAAGGTGCGCAGCAAATCCGTAAACAAATGCCCAAAGCACAGAGCATCTTTATTTTACCACCTTCAGATGATGAGTTGGAACGACGGCTTAATGCTCGTGGGCAAGACAGCGAAGCCGTCATTGCAAAGCGCATGGCGGAAGCAAAATCTGAAATTTCTCACTATACCGAGTATGACTATGTGATCGTCAATGATGATTTCGATAACGCATTAATAGATTTTAAGGCCATTATTAGAGCAGAAAGGTTAAAGCAAGACAAACAAGCTGCCAAATATAAGGTGATGCTTGATGCACTTTTAGCTGATTAAGCCACTCATAGGTGCTTTATCACTAATTACTCTCAGTGGCTACTAGACACTGAGAACATAGAGACTGTATAATTTCTCGTCATACAAAATTTTTAGTTAACTAATTTGGAGTTCTCATGGCACGCGTAACTGTACAAGACGCTGTTGAAAAAGTTGGCAACCGCTTCGACCTAGTTCTTATCGCGGCTCGCCGCGCTCGTCAAATGCAAACTGGTGGTAAAGATTCACTAGTGCCAGAAGAGAATGATAAGGCAACGGTTATCGCTTTACGCGAAATTGAAGAAGGCCTAATCACTAAAGACATCCTTGATGCTCGCGAGCGTCAGGAGCAACAGGAACAAGAAGCAGCAGAGCTAGCAGCCGTAAGCAGTATTGCTCACAGCCGTTAATCTGAATATCTTCTAACAACTATCTTCCGGGCCTAAAGTTTGTATCTATTCGACAGCTTAAAAGACGTTGCCCAAGAATACCTACCAGAGCCTCAAGTTGAGGCTCTGCGTCAATCTTATGTGGTAGCGAAAGATGCCCATGAAGGGCAAACTCGCTCAAGTGGCGAACCTTATATAATCCACCCTGTCGCTGTTGCTCGAATTCTGGCTGAAATGCGCCTTGATATCGAAACATTGCAAGCAGCACTGCTGCATGATGTTATTGAGGACACGGCCGCAACCAAAGAAGATTTAGAAAATCAATTTGGTGCAACCGTTGCAGAGCTCGTCGATGGGGTGTCAAAACTTGATAAACTCAAGTTTCGTGATCGAAAAGAAGCGCAAGCAGAAAATTTTCGTAAAATGGTTCTTGCCATGGTGCAGGATATCCGTGTCATCCTTATTAAGCTTGCTGACAGAACCCATAATATGCGCACCTTAGGTGCTCTACGAGCAGATAAAAAGCGCCGTATTGCTCGGGAAACACTAGAAATATACTCACCGCTTGCTCATCGTTTGGGCATCCATAACATTAAAACTGAGCTTGAAGAGCTAGGTTTTGAGGCCTTATACCCCAACCGATATCGCGTGTTAAAAGCGGTAGTAAAGTCGGCTCGTGGCAACCGAAAAGAGATGATTCAGCGTATTCATGATGAAATTGAAGGTCGCTTAACAGAGGTTGGACTTAAAGCACGAGTTTTTGGTCGCGAAAAAAACCTCTATTCCATCTATAACAAGATGAAAACGAAAGAACAACGTTTTCACACCATTATGGATATCTACGCCTTCCGAGTAGTTGTTTCTGACGCAGACAACTGCTACCGCGTTTTAGGTCAGGTTCACAGCTTGTATAAACCGCGCCCGGGGCGAATGAAAGATTACATCGCAGTACCCAAGGCCAATGGCTATCAGTCAATTCATACATCAATGGTTGGCCCTCATGGCGTGCCTGTCGAAGTACAGATACGTACTGAAGATATGGACCAAATGGCAGATAAAGGGGTCGCAGCGCACTGGTCTTATAAAGGTAATAGCGATCGCTCTGGTACGACTGCCCAGATCAAAGCACAACGATGGATGCAGAGCCTACTTGAATTGCAGCAAAGCGCCGGCAACTCGTTCGAATTTATCGAAAACGTCAAGTCTGACCTGTTCCCTGATGAGATTTACGTCTTTACCCCTAAAGGTCGAATTGTTGAACTTCCTGTTGGTGCCACTGCCGTGGACTTTGCTTACGCTGTCCATACAGACGTCGGCAATACCTGTGTCGGCGCTAGAGTAGATCGTAACCCTTACCCTTTAAGTAAGTCACTTAAAAATGGCCAGGCGATCGAAATCATTAGTGCACCAGGAGCTCGTCCAAATGCCGCTTGGCTAAATTATGTCGTCACATCAAGAGCCCGTACAAAAATACGCCAAGTTTTAAAAACGATGCGCCGAGAAGAGTCAATAACTCTCGGTCGCCGCTTACTCAATCATGCCCTTGGCGACCTATCCTTATCAGATATCCGTGAAGATAATGTCCATAAAGTTTTGACTGAACTCAAGATAGATAGTATCGATGACCTGCTCGCAGATATTGGCCTTGGGGAGTTGATGAGCATCGTCATTGCACGTCGACTACTAGGCGATGTCGATGAACTGACTGAAGCTCAATCATCAGACGGCAGTAAACCAAAGAAAAAACTGCCTATACGTGGTGCTGAAGGCTTATTACTCACGTTTGCCAATTGCTGTCACCCAATACCTGACGATCACATTATTGCTCATGTCTCTCCAGGGCGAGGATTGGTTGTCCATAGAGAAACTTGTCCAAACGTACGCGGCTACCAGAAAGAATTAGATAAGTATATGGCAGTCGAGTGGTCTGAGGATTACGAGCAAGAATTTATTACCGAACTATATGTTGACGTACAAAATCGTCAAGGTGTTCTCGCCGAGCTCACAAACGTAATTTCAAAGACAGGTTCAAACATCCATGGTCTATCAACAGAAGAGAAAGACGGGCGTTTATACACAGTCACTGTCTTACTGACGACCAAAGACAGAGTACACCTTGCTGGTATAATGCGTAAGATTAAAGCTATGCCTCATGCTCTAAAGGTTCGGCGTCGTAAAAACTAGGCTTCCACTACACAAAAATGCCCTTGAACCATCGCTTCAAGGGCTTCTACCCTATTATCATTATGAACTTAGAACGTTATAACCGGATTCAACAGGTCCTCAAGTCACGCCAAACTGATCTAACTTTTTGTCTTGAGGAAGTCCACAAGCCCAACAATGTTTCAGCTGTAATTCGCACTGCTGATGCGACAGCAATCCATAAAATCCATGCTGTTTGGCCCCATTCAATGCGAACGCTCAGTCATACTTCAGCTGGAGCTCGTAACTGGGTAGAAGTGGAAACTCATGACACCATCAGCGATGCAATCAGTACATTAAAACACCAAAATATGCAGGTTTTAGTCACCAATTTATCCGATACCGCTGTAGATTTTCGTTCTATTGATTACACCAAACCAACGGCTATCATACTAGGTGGCGAAAAAATGGGCGTATCAGAGCAAGCCAAACAGCTGGCGGATCAAGATATTATTATTCCTATGCTTGGTATGGTTCAGTCACTCAATGTATCGGTTGCTAGCGCTGTACTCATGTATGAAGCCCAACGCCAACGACAAGCAGCTGGTATGTATCAAAACTCTGTCAGTGCACTCACCGAAGACATTATTCAACGGGTGCTATTTGAGCGCGGACACCCTGTATTAGCTAAAGTCGCCAAACGCAAAAAATTGCCGTATCCGATAATCGATGAACAGGGAGAAATAATCGCAGATGAAGATTGGTGGCGCGAGATGCAAAAAAAGTAGCGCTAAAACCAATCTTGAAGTAAAAGGCAGTACCCTTACCAAGTTTTCCTGTACAAAAACACAGCTCAGTGGTTAACTAGTATCGTCAATTAGCTAGTGAATAACGTACCGAGCTGTGTCATGTCTCAATTACTCTCTGCCATTCCTTTGACTTCTCTCACTGGCGTGGGAGCTAAAGTCGCAGAAAAGTTATCCAAAGTGGGTCTCCATTCAATTCAAGACTTGCTCTTTCATCTCCCTCATCGTTATGAAGACAGAACTCGTGTTTACCCTATCGCCAAACTTCATCCTGGTTTATGGGCAAGCGTGCAAGGCAAAGTCATGAATGCCGATACCATATTTGGCAAACGCAGAATGCTAGCGATTAAGATAAGTGATGGTAATGGCACTATTACACTGAGGTTTTTCAACTTTACCGCAGCGATGAAAAACAACTTTAGTGAAGGCAAAACAGTTCATGCCTATGGTGAAATTAAACGCGGCAGCATAGGACTGGAGATCATTCATCCTGACTACAAATTCTATGCACCCAACCAAACGACTGAAGTGGAAAAAAACCTAACCCCTGTTTATCCTACCACTGACGGGCTGCGCCAACTGACTCTTCGTAATCTAACCCACCAAGCATTGGATCTGCTCGATAAAACTGCCGTACAAGAGCTATTGCCTACTGGCCTCTATAACCAGCAAGTTTCGCTTAATCAAGCTCTACATATCATACATCGACCCACTCCAGATATAGATTTAGAGCTATTTGATGAAGGTAAACATCCCGCGCAAATCCGCCTGATAATGGAAGAGCTATTGGCGCAAAATCTTTCCATGCTGTCGGTACGCAGTAAGAGCCAGAAAGATGTCGCTCTTCACCTTGCTGAGAAAGACGAATTAAAACAAAAATTCATGCAGCAGCTACCTTTTTCACCCACGAGGGCACAATCACGAGTTGTGGCAGAAATTGAACGAGATCTGGAAAAACCGCACCCGATGATGCGCCTTGTACAAGGAGATGTGGGGTCAGGAAAAACTCTGGTTGCAGCTCTCTCCGCACTACGTGCACTCGAGCATAATTATCAAGTCGCATTAATGGCGCCCACAGAGTTACTAGCAGAGCAACATGCAATTAACTTCAAGCAATGGCTAGAGCCTATGGGTATTGAAATAGGTTGGTTAGTCGGAAAACTAAAAGGCAAGGCAAAACAAGCAGAGTTAGACAAAATTAAGAGTGGCCAAGCTCAAATGGTAGTCGGGACCCACGCCTTATTTCAAGAGCATGTGAACTTTCACCATCTAGCACTAGTAATTATTGATGAGCAACACCGTTTTGGTGTTCATCAGCGTCTTGAGCTGAGAGAGAAAGGCGAAAAGCAGGGTACGTATCCCCATCAGCTCATCATGACTGCAACACCTATTCCTCGCACTCTAGCCATGACAGCGTATGCCGACCTTGATACCTCAATTATTGATGAACTCCCGCCAGGACGTACCCCGGTCCAAACTGTAGCAATCCCAGATACTAAACGTAATGATATTGTCGAACGTGTTCGTAATGCATGCCTGACTGAAGGTAAACAGGCTTATTGGGTTTGTACGCTAATTGACGAATCAGAATTACTCGAAGCGCAAGCTGCAGAAAATACAGCCCAAGAATTACAGGCTAAATTACCAGACCTAAAAATAGGCTTAGTCCATGGGCGAATGAAGGCATCTGAAAAACAATCCATAATGCAGGACTTTAAAGACAACAAGCTGCACTTACTCGTCGCCACTACTGTAATAGAAGTTGGTGTGGATGTGCCAAATTCCAGTCTGATGATCATTGAAAACCCCGAGCGTTTGGGTCTATCCCAGCTCCATCAATTGCGAGGAAGAGTTGGGCGAGGAAGCGTTGCCAGCCATTGCGTGTTGCTCTATCACTCACCTTTGTCCAAAACAGCACAAAAACGCTTAGGAGTACTAAGAGAAACCAATGATGGATTTGTTATCTCACAACGAGATTTAGAAATCCGAGGACCAGGTGAATTGTTGGGCACAAAACAAACCGGTATCGCTGACTTTAAAATAGCGGACTTGGTGAGAGATCAATATTTAATATCGGAGGTACAACGTATCGCACGTCATATCCACGATAACTACCCTGATAGCGCAGCAGCCATTATTGCACGTTGGCTGGGCGAACAAGATATATACTCTAAAGCTTAAGCAGCCTCAGTGTCTAATCACAAAAGACCAACAGCCCCTAGTCTTTAACCTGTAGAATCTCATCCCATGGTAAGCTCTGATCACCGAGCACAATAAAGTTAGGGTTTTCCAACGTCTCTCGCTCATTGTATGACAAAGGTTCTAGTTGAGTACTCAGGATTCGTCCTCCAGCCTCCTCAACAATACACTGGGTCGCGGCAGTATCCCATTCTCCTGTAGGCCCCAAGCGTAAATAGCAATCAACCGCTCCTTCTGCAACTAAGCATGCTTTGAGGGCAGCAGACCCTAATGGAACTAAATCATAGTTCCAGCGACTGTTCATTCGGCTGGTAATACGGTTGATATCTTGCCTGCGGCTAATCGCCATAGCAATTGAGCTCGCCTGCCCTTCATGGTTAAGAGTATTAATGCGCAAGCTTTCATCCATATCTGGGATCTTCCAAGCGCCTTTATTTTTGTAGGCGTAATAGGTTACACCTGACACTGGACCATACACAACGCCCATTACTGGTCGATGGTCCTCCACCAGCGCAATAATAGTAGCAAAGTCACCACTCCGCGCAATAAACTCCTGTGTACCATCTAAAGGATCAACTAGCCAATAACGTTGCCAATTGGCCCGTTTATTAAAACTGACATCGGCATCCTCTTCTGAAAGTACTGGTGTTTCTGGGGTGAGTTCTGTGAGTTTTTCTAAGATGAGTTTGTGTGCAGCGATGTCTGCACTTGTCACAGGTGTTTGGTCACTTTTAGTATAAGCTTCGTAATCTTTTTTCTGATAGATATCAAGCGTTAACTGCCCTGCCGCGCGAGCAATATCAATTACGGCTGGTAAATGCTGGGAAAAGTCGTCTGTCATTGGCATAGTCAATCCTTCAACGCTCTACATTGATCATGGTTGCAGGGTACGTAGAGCAAGCAATAGCGCTGTAATACTGCGCGCTTCACAAAAATCGAGGTGATTAAGAAGCTCTTGTGCTTGAGAAAGTGGCCAACGAATCACTTCCAAAGGCTCTGGTTCATCACCTTCTAGTTGTTCTGAGTATAGATCTTCTGCAATAAACAAGGTCATTTTACTTGAAAAATAAGAAGGGGCGAGAACAACATCTTTTAAATACGTAAGCTGATTGGAACCTAATCCAATTTCCTCTTTAAGCTCTCGATTAGCTGCATCAATGGGAAGCTCTCCACTATCCACTAAGCCCTTAGGAAACCCTAATTCGTAAGAGTCTGTGCCAGCTGCATATTCACGCACGAGTAATAAATCACCATCCATTGTCACTGGCACCATCATTACCGCACCTCGTCCGCTAGGTTTCATGCGTTCGTAGGTTCGTTCAACACCATTACTAAAACGTAAATCAATGGCCTCTACAGTGAATAGCTTAGACTGAGCAACGGTTTGCTTACTTAGGATTTTAGGAGGGATCCGCTTAGCCACTAACTTACTCCTTAGTTATGGTTAAGCCACTAATATATGAGAAAACAAATTGTTTTGAAAACAAAAAAGGCTGACTTTACCGTCAACCTTTCAAATGAGAGACTTTATTTTACATTGTTGACTGGTGATTAGTAGTAAGAATGCTCACCACGATCGTGTTCTGTAGCATCACGAACAGCCGTCAATTCACCTTCAAATTGCTGAAGCAATTCTTTCTCTATCCCTTCTTTTAAAGTCACATCTACCATTGAACAACCGTTACAGCCGCCACCAAATGCAACAATAGCAATACCATCGTCGGTTATTTCAACCAAATTGACATGCCCACCATGACCTGCTAATTGAGGATTAACTTGTGTTTGGATCGCGTACTCAACTCGTTCAACTAATGGTGAATCATCCGAAACTTTACGCATTTTGGCATTGGGCGCTTTCAAAGTCAGTTGAGCCCCCATTTTATCTGTCACAAAGTCAATCTCGGCATCTTCAAGAAATGGCAGGCTTAATTCATCAATATAAGCAGAAAAATCTTGGTACTTAATTTCAGTATCAGATGATTCAATCGCTTCCACTGGGCAATATGAAACACCGCATTCGGCATTTTGAGTACCTGGATTTACAACAAACACACGAATATTGGTCCCTTCAGGCTGCTGACTTAGAAGATTTGCAAAGTGCTGCTGGGCATTTTCAGTAATAATAATAGAGTTTGACACGACGAATACCTGAGTAATTTTGTAGGCTATTTATCTCTCATTTTACTCCTCATTTCCTCAAGATCTAGCCTTTTAGATCAAATTAGCATCACTTAGGTTATCCGCAGGCTCAGAGGTACGGCAAACACAATAAATATCAATCGTTTTCACCCCATTTTGATACAGCAATTGACATAGAGGCTCTACAGTACTCCCCGTGGTCAGTACGTCATCAACAATCGCCACATGATCCGTATCAGTATCAATAGCTTGACCAAGCTCAAAAGCTTGCCTGACATTATGTACTCGTTGCTTCTTGACCATACCTCGCTGTCTTGCTGTTGCCCTAACTTTACAAAACAATCCATTGCAGGCTACATCCATATGTTTACTTAATTCCCAAGCAAGATGCTGACTTTGATTGTAACCACGGTACAAGAATCTGCGCCAGTGAAGCGGCACAAAAGTAATCAGGTCGGGTTTTACTCTAATATGAGGTGCAAGTAATAAAGCAAGCGTTTTTGCGTGCCAAAATTGCCCTAAATACTTTAATCGATGAACATAACCCGAAAGCGGTGCCTGATAATCACCGACACAATAAAGACGTGACCATGCAGGTGATGATATTAGACAGCTGCCACATTGCTCCACCTGCTCAGGCATAATAAGACCACAACATAAACAACGGGGCTGAACTGCAAAGTTTTTTAGACAAGAATGACAAAATAGAGGGTGCGGGTAAGGCTTGTCGATTGCTAAACCACATAAATCACAATGATTAGGCAACAGGTAGGTTGTGTATTTATTAATCCAATAGGTTAACATAGGTGTCATACCTGCCAACGATACAATCAGACTACTTTAACCTTTTAAACCCGCTCTTGAGGATGGAAAACGTGGTACAAAATGAGATCAAACAAACAACACCATACTGGCAACGTGTTGGTCAAGGTAATGACCTAGTTCTTGTCCATGGCTGGGGAATGAATGGCGCTGTTTGGCAGCAAACAGCCGAACAATTAAGTCAACACTTTAGAGTCCATATTGTCGATCTGCCAGGATTTGGTCATAGCAATAGTCTTACGTTCAAAACGATGGAAGATCTTAGCCAACAAATCCTAAATGGCGCACCAGAAAAAGCCGTTTGGCTAGGTTGGTCGCTCGGTGGATTAATCGCTACACACATCGCCCTTCAATATCCTCAACGTATCACTAAATTGGTTACCGTTGCCAGCTCACCAAAATTTTCAGCACACAGGCAGTGGAAAGGAATACAACCAAAGGTACTTAATGCCTTCAATGATCAACTAATCGATGATATAAAATTAACCATAGAAAGGTTTATGTCACTTCAGGCTATGGGTAGTCCTTCAGCTCGCCAAGATGTCAAAAACCTCAAACGTGCCGTTTTATCGAGACCAGAGCCTAACCCAATTTCTTTACTTTCAGGCTTAGAACTACTTGCAACTATTGACCATAGGCTTGATCTTAAAACGCTTGATACACCAACATTGCGCTTGTATGGACGGTTAGATGGCTTGGTTCCGGCACAGGTCGCTAAGGATGTTGATCTATTGATGCCCATGAGTAAAAGTCATGTTTTTCATTCCTCTTCTCACGCACCTTTTATTACCGAAAATGAGCAATTTTGCCACCAAGTTATTCGCTTTGCTGAGCTAAAATAAAAATGATTTAATCAATAAGCTAAAATTTTAGTTATCAAGGCCGATAAATAAATCGAGTCAAGAAAACGCTGTTTTATTATGCGTTATTGGCTGAGCGTGAGGAGGTAAAGCAATGCTAGTATCACCTACGAATGTAAGTGTACCGCTAATCGCTCCATCGGTTAATGTGCAAACTGAACAGGCTGCACGAGACAATAAGGTTCGAGAACCCGTCAACCCTACGGTGGCATTAACTAAAAGCAACGCTGAGCGTCAAGTCAAAGCTGACGATAAAAGGCGGAAGCAATCTTCTTGGGATCCAGCCGAGCACCCGAGCTATGAGGCAAGTGAACAAGAAGATATAAAAGCCATTTATTACGAAGATCCTAAAGATGTTCTTGAAAGGATTTTTAAGCTAATTGCTCTGGAAAGCTACAGTAAAGATCAGGGTAAAGGCTATGCAATGCGCTTTCGGTTACCAAGGCACATTATTGATGCAGCGATCACCGAAGGGAGAATGGCAAAACGTAGAACCATAATCAAATTTCATTATGGTGATGCAGTCGCGCCAAACACACCTTCGGATGTCATAGCAGTATTGTAAGGTACATTTAATACTACTCAAAAATCCCCGCACTGCGGGGATTTATATTGCTATACAAGGTTACTTTTTTGCTTTAGCAAAAGCGGCAGCAAAAGCACCACCCATCGCATTATTTGATGACTCATCATTACGCTTGGGCGACGAACGACCTGGATTATTACGCGGAGTTGCTAAGCGTTGCGAACGGTTGTCTTGTCCCGGCTCATCAGTAAGACGCATAGACAAGCCAATTCGTTTACGCTGAATATCGACTTCCATCACCTTAACTTGGACGATATCACCCGCTTTGACAACTTCTCTCGGATCAGAAACAAAACGGTCTGTCAGAGCCGAAATATGTACAAGTCCGTCCTGATGAACACCAATATCGACAAAAGCGCCAAAGTTAGCCACATTGGAAACGACACCTTCCAAAACCATTCCTGGTTCCAAATCAGAGACCTTGTTAACGCCATCAGCAAAAGTTGCCGTTTTAAACTCAGGACGTGGGTCACGGCCTGGCTTATCAAGCTCTTTGATAATATCAGTCACTGTAGGCACACCAAAATGTTCATCGGTATAGTCAAGCGCATGTAGATCACGCAAAAATTGTGTATCCCCAATCAAAGCATCAACCTTCTTACCGTTTTTCTCTGCTATGGCTTTGACTACAGGATACGCTTCTGGATGGACTGAAGAGGCATCAAGTGGATTCATCCCCCCCATGATACGCAAGAAACCAGCACATTGCTCAAATGCTTTCGGGCCTAGACGAGCAACTTTCTTCAACGTTGTACGAGCTTCGAATCGACCATAATCATCACGATAATTAACAATATTCTGTGCGATAGTGCTAGATAGACCAGCAACTCGTGTCAATAAAGCTGGTGAGGCGGTATTTACATCCACACCTACCGCATTCACACAATCCTCGACGACAGCATCTAAGCGTTTTGCTAGTAATGATTGACTGACATCATGTTGGTATTGACCAACACCAATAGATTGGGGATCAATTTTAACCAATTCCGCCAGAGGATCTTGCAGGCGGCGAGCAATTGATACCGCGCCTCGCAATGACACATCTAGATGAGGAAACTCTTTCGCTGCAAGCTCAGAGGCAGAATATACCGAAGCCCCAGCCTCACTGACTATTATCTTTTGCACTTTAAGGTTGTGGCGTTTAACTAGCTCTGCAACAAAACTGTCTGTTTCACGCGAGGCAGTGCCATTACCAATCGCAATTAAATCAACGTCATACTTTTCGACTAAACTCGCCACTATTTGGGCCGATTTATCGTACTGATTTTGAGGCTGATGTGGATAGATAGTCTCTGTCGTCAATACTTTACCGGTCGAGTCTACCACCGCAATTTTAGACCCAGTCCTAAGCCCAGGATCCAATCCTAACGTCGCACGTGGCCCTGCGGGCGCCGCCATCAAAAGGTCTTTGAGGTTGGTGGCAAAAACTTCTATTGCCTCAATCTCAGCGCGCTCTTTCATTGCACCCATTAGCTCGGTTTCCATATGCATTGACACCTTTACGCGCCAAGCCCAACTGATCACCTGTTTACGCCACCCATCACTGGCTGCCTGACTGAGCGAAATACCATAATGGTCTGAAATGATATTTTCGCAATAAGACTGGCGAACGCTCTGTTCCTGCTGTGGATCCGCATTCATGTTTAAAGTTAGGAAACCTTCATTTCGACCACGCAGCATAGCCAACGCACGGTGAGAAGGAACTTTGTTAAGCACTTCAGAATGGGAGAAATAATCTTTAAACTTTTCTCCATCTTGTTCTTTACCTTCAACCACTCGAGCTTCAAGTTCGGCGTGGCGAATTAGGTATGCACGTATTTTCTCAAGTAAATCGGCATCTTCTGCAATTCGTTCCATTATAATTGCACGCGCGCCATCCAGCGCGGCTTTACTATCTGCCACACCTTTTTTCAAGTCGACATAGCCAGAAGCTTGCTGCTCAGGGTCATAGTCTGGCTGGTCCCATAATTTTTCAGCCAAAGGCTCAAGGCCAGCCTCAATCGCAATCTGCCCTTTGGTGCGGCGCTTAGGTTTATAAGGCAAATACAAGTCTTCCAAGCGCGTTTTGCTATCTGCTTGGCGAATATCGGTTTCCAGTTCACCGGTTAGCTTGCCCTGCTCTTGAATCGACTTGAGAATAGTCTGACGGCGATCATCCAATTCTCTTAGATACATTAGTCGGCTATCAAGGTTACGTAATTGGGTATCATCCAACCCTCCTGTCACCTCTTTACGATATCGGGCAATAAACGGCACTGTATTTCCATCATCGATCAGGTTAACAGTCGCAGTAACTTGCTCAAGGCGAACATTAAGTTCCTGAGCAATCATTTGGCAGATAGCTTGGCTCATCCGGTGATTCTCTTCATTCTTAGTGAGATAATTTGTGTATAGAACATTGGGGTCCTTGATAGAATTTGCAACGTTTTTAATTAAGCTTGATAAAATTTACCAATTGCTGATAGACATCCATCAAATTTATGTCAAAACTGGACTTAATTAAAAACTTATACCCTGAATATCAGATTCACTTCTGTACTTTCGCACACACGGGACACTATGATGAAGAAAGCCTCTTCTGCCCTAATACTAATAGGGACTCTACTCACCATGCCACTTGCTTGGCAGCAGTCTATTGCTGCAACCACACAAGACCCCATTTATCAACTTGATGGAAAACCTGTTCTGGGTAGAATAGAAAATGTCTACTACAGCGATATACCAGAACTTACTCAAATCCCTTTCGCTGGCAAGATTGATACAGGAGCCGACAGTACCTCTATCCATGCTGATAATATTCACTTATACAGCAACAACCCAGAGTTTAAACAGTTCAAAGATGACCAACTTATGTGGGCAGTTTTCGGTGATTTAATTGGCACGAATGGGACTTGGGACGCCGAAAAGTTTGCCTCAGCAAATTGGGATCAAAATAGCTTCGATGCTTATAAGGTACATATTACCTTTAACATACAACACCCCATAACAGGCAAGGCAATAACTGTAGATAAAAAGCTCGAAAAGCTGAGTGTTATCCGCAGCCGAACCAGTAAAGCGCCAATTCTACGCCCAGCGATAAAGCTTGCTTTAACTATTGCAGACAAAAAAGTCGAAACTTTGGTTAACTTAACCGATCGCTCCCACTTCTCGGCCCCAATCCTGATTGGTAAGACCTACCTTAATGACAATGCTTGGGTTTTAGCGGGGTACGATTACCTTCAAGAGCAACCTAACGCGAGAATGATTGGCAAAAAAGACTTAGTCCGCATCTCTGATACAACCTATAAAACCAGCATATCAACCACAGCTCGCTATACCAGTGCCCACGGGCTAAATATTCAAATAGACAAAAAAAATAAACAAGTCTCTTTTTCTCTGGAAGGCGAAAATAAAAAGCGTCAAGCCATGACCCTCCCCTTAGTTCGCATGCTCAAAACGAGCAGCGGCGAACGCCCTCTGGTTTACCTTCCTGTCAAGATAGATAAAACCCACACTCAATACTGGCTAGTTTATTTACGTGATCGAAGTAAGTTCAGCTCTCAAATAAGAATTGGTAAAGAGTTAGCCAGTCAGCACTTTGTGATAGATACTGACAATGAAAACTTGCTCGAAGATGGACAAACATTCAACTCAGCACTAAAAGCCGATCCTCTTGTTATTTCAACGCAAGAATCAATAAAATTAGATAACATTACCCTCCCTGCACACCCAAGTTTTACCGTTAAAACACCACTGCTTCGCGTCGAAAGTTTCGAACTCACTAAAAAAGATCAACAAGAAGTTGTCACTTTTTATCTACCAACAACTACAGGTAAAGCGGAAAAACTAACGAAAGCCGTTATTAAAAAACTCAAAGTAGGTGATTCGGTTCGCCCCGTTGTGGAAGGCGACTTTTTAGTTGGTAATCAAAAACAATCGATACGTTTTGCTCTCGATATACTCGACAAAGAAAAGCATCAGCAACCTTTTTTTGTCTTGGGTCATAATATAGCCAAAGGTGGCGTGCTGCTTAATACACGTTCAGACCACCTGTTAGATAGCGAACCATTATTTAAAGTAGGTCACATTGAAGTCGCGCAAGTCGAAGGCATGTCTTTCCCAGTCAAGCTCGATACTGGCGCCGATGTAAGCTCAATCAACGCTAAAAAAATCAAGCAATTTAAAAAAAATGGGCAGGACATGGTCAGCTTCATCTATGAAAACGATGTTGGGATGAGCAAAAAGTTCACCAAACCAGTCGTTGATGTTATGCGTATCAAGGCAAAAAAGGGAGAGAAAGCCAACGTCCGTCCTGTGGTTGAAATGCAGGTTAAGCTTGGCGATCTAGAAAAGAAAGTTCGAGTCAATCTCCAAGACCGTAGTCGCTTTCATTACAGCATGATATTAGGTAAAAACTTCCTAAAACATGGCACTATGGTCGCCAGTGAAGCTAACTACATAGTCACAGATAAACCTAGATACGAGAAATAATGTATCTCTTTCAGCCGTACATAGGCACGGCTGTTAGTTTATTAATTATTAGCATCATCTATTTGATAAACAATGCTGTTTACAAACCACTCTTTCTCTCCCTCAGGCGTTCTTACCATCACTTCATCGTCCACTTCTTTCTTAAGTAAAGCCCTAGCCATAGGTGAATCAATAGAAATATATCCTTTCGCATCTCCATAAATTTCATCAGGACCAACAATACGAAATTTTTTCACCTCTCCGGCTTGGTTTTCCACCTCAACCCAAGCACCAAAAAAAATCTTGCCTTCTTGCTGAGATGCGTAATCTATCACTTTAACCTGTTCCAAACGCTTGCGAAGATAACGCACTCTGCGGTCAATTTCACGAAGGCGCTTTTTGTTATATTGATAATCAGCATTTTCTGAGCGATCGCCTAAGCCGGCTGCCCAAGTCACTTTCTTAGTCACTTCAGGGCGCTCTTCTCTCCACAAATAGTCGAGTTCTTTTTTTAATCGTTGGAAGCCTTCTCGCGTGATCAAGTTTGTTTTCATAAGTTATGGGACTACTAAATTGAGCATGGCGTATACATTAGCCAAAAAGGGATAAAAAGGTAACAATGGTTAACAATTCTTTTGACCACTTTACGCAGAAGAATGTTACATTTTAGTCGGGATAAGAGCCCAATCGCGTCTCATTCTGAGCACTGGTTACAAATAGGTGGATTCATTTTATGCAAGAAAAGCACAAGATTTTAGTCGTTGATGACGATGCACGTTTGCGAGCACTACTAGAGCGTTACTTGTCTGAACAGGGATTTCAAGTTCGCAGTGTTGCCAACAGCGAACAAATGGACCGCCTATTGACCCGTGAAAACTTCCATTTAATGGTGCTGGATCTCATGCTACCAGGAGAGGACGGTTTATCTATCTGCCGACGGCTTCGCAACGCTAACAATATCCTTCCTATTTTAATGTTGACTGCCAAAGGTGACGAAATAGACCGCATTGTCGGGTTAGAGGTCGGCGCAGATGACTATTTACCAAAACCATTTAACCCGCGTGAATTACTCGCTCGGATTAAGGCAGTATTACGCCGTCAGACCATTGAACTTCCCGGCGCTCCGAGTGCCGAAGAGTCCATCGTGGAGTTTGGTGAATTTAGTCTCAACTTAGGTACACGTGAAATGTTCAAAAAGGATGAAGCCATGCCTCTGACTTCTGGTGAATTCGCCGTCCTCAAAGCACTGGTAACAAATGCGAGGGAACCCATGTCCCGTGACAAACTGATGAATATGGCAAGAGGTCGTGAATACTCTGCGATGGAGCGATCAATTGATGTACAAATATCGCGCCTACGTCGCATGCTTGAAATCGATCCGAGTAAGCCGCGCTATATACAAACTGTTTGGGGTTTAGGTTATGTTTTTGTTCCCGATGGTAAAGAGGCATAATGGATAATCCGGTAAGAATGCGAGCCTAAGTCTCACATTCCTTTGATTGATTGCGACTAAGGCTTTGGCATGCGTATTACGAGTTCATTTACCCAATCGATATTTATCTTCTTTACCTTACTTATCGCCAGCCAGATATACTCCTATTACGCCGTATTCAATTACGCTTTAATGCCTAGCCTACAGCAGTTTAATAAGATACTCGGTCATGAAATAAGCCTTATGCTAGATGACTCTGCAAATGCAGAGCACGAACTTCAAATGGATGCACCATTACGAAGAAGGGTGCTTGAACAGCTCGGTGTCACTCTTCATAGCGATGATAGCCCAATCGCAAGCGAATACTATCAAGGTATGAATATTGACCTAATGAGCGAAGAAATGAGCAAAGAGTTAGGTACTCAAACCGATGTACGTATGACGCTCGGCCCCGAGAGCTATGTACTGTGGTTAAAAATTGATTCCTTACCTGGCTCTTTACTACGTATTCCACTCTCTGAGTTACAAGAAAAAGACTTTGCACCGTTATTTCGTAATAGCTTAATCATGGTAGTGCTGATTGTTGCTGGTGGGTGGGTGGTGGTCCGCTTACAAAACAGACCATTGATCACCTTAGAAAAGGCTGCTAAAGGTGTGGGGCAAGGTAATATACCACCGCCTCTACCAATAAAAGGCGCTTCTGAAATTCGCGCAGTAACCATAGCATTCAACCAAATGGCTAAGGGTATTCAGGCCCTTGAAGAAGATCGAACACTTCTAATGGCAGGCATTAGTCACGACTTGAGAACCCCGTTAACACGCATCCGGCTTGCCACTGAGATGATGTCTCCACAAGATAGTTATCTTGCAGAGAGTATCATTAGCGACACCGAAGAATGCAACCAAATAATCAGTCAATTCATGGACTACCTAAAACCTGCAGACAGAGGCGCTTTCATTTCGGTAAACCTCAATGAAATAGCCAACGAGGTCGCCTCTGCTGAAGGTGGGTATGAAGTGAAAATTGAAACCGACTTTCACTTACCGCTCAAGCAAGCTCATGGTAACCCGATTGCCATAAAGCGAGCACTTACTAACTTAGTGATTAATGCAATCCGCTATGGTGACGGCTGGATTAAAATAAGCACAGGCGTCACTGCCGACCACACACTGGTGTGGGTTTGTGTTGAAGATAATGGCCCAGGTATTGAAGAAAACCAGATAGGCAAATTATTCGAGCCATTCACTCGGGGAGATACTGCACGTGGAAGTGAAGGTACAGGGCTAGGGCTAGCAATAGCTAAACGCATTGCCAATCAGCACCAAGGATGCGTGACTATCAGTAATCGTAGTATCGGTGGGCTTAGAGCTCAAATCAGCTTTCCGACGGCTAAAGCTGATTTGAGTATTTCCACATACTAGGATGGAAATTTACCATAAAGGCTATTTGCAAAAATATAAGTAGCTCTAGTTTACACGCCCTTGATAAGTAAACTGGTAACGGCCTTGTCCATCAGGCTCTGGTAGCCACCTTAGTTGTTCAGAAAAAGCCTGAGGGAAGTTGCCCTCTGGTTTAAACCATGCCGATGCTTGATAAGTACGATTGGGGCTCAACACGACATCAGCAGCACTACTTACATGCTGACTACTTTGCTCCGCATTTAGCGTAATTTCACTATTTTGACATGTAAAATTGGCCACCACTGGGCCTAAAGTCAATTCATCTAGAGGAGTGATGACTTTATCCGTATTCCAAACTAACGACCCCGATCCCGATTGACAATAAGGCGCATCATAGATCATAGACTTAATACTCAGCTCCACTTGGCCGGTTAATTCGACCGGAATTGGTAATGGTGGCGCCATATCTAGGACCTTTGCAACAGGAAGGGAAACAATTAAATTATATGCATACGGACCTGAAGTGCTCATACCAACAGTACCTCGCCCGTTAATCTTCATATCACTACCATGGCCAAAGCGCACCTGAGCCTCAATTTTTGCGGTCAAAAACTTGAGCGGCGCTAGCTGCCAATTGATTGCACCAAGGTTATTCTCTTGCCACTTAACACCTGCAGCATGCCCATTCCACATGCTGCCAGAAACCCCACTTAAAACAAGTTGTGAAGGTAACGGTAAATAATTCAATACAACCTGAGCTGGCACATGTGCTATGGCGCTAATCAAGAACACCATAAACAGAGCTAAACTCAGCAGAATCACTTTTTTCACTTCACTCTATCCTTTTACAAACTGGAGGCGCTTAATTTCAACAGTTCCTTCTTGATCGCCTTTATCTATATCCATAAATGTCGCTGACACACCATGCTTCTCTTTTAGAAAAGTCATCCAATCAACTAATCGATTAAACGGCATTGGTTGCACCCATACTTGTAATTCTTCACCACGAGGCTGAACCCTCACAAGCTCAGCACCAAAACGTGATGCCGAAGACGAAATCGATTGGTTTAAAGGCAAGCTTGAAGAAGAAACCCCGCCCTGTGCACGCAATTGACTAATACTATTCGCTTTATCTTTAACCCAACTCAGCAGTTGCTTTTCACTTTGGATCCGCTGCGTTGCCATCTCTGCCCTTTGGCTAACTGGTTGCACCACACCCCAATAAATAATGCCTAAGCACAAAAATGCACCGCAGGCCATCAGCATACGCTGCTCGCGCTGGCTGGTGCTTATCCACCAGCGCTGCACTGGCGTTAATAATTGTGATATTAATAACTGTTTCATCCGCCCCCCTATAGACTCTTAAGCACAAAGGTGCCGTTCACTAAAGAACCGGATTTACTCAGCTGTCCCTGCTCAACTGTAAATTGCTCTGACATTAGCTCCCTTGCCTTTTCAAAGGTTTGGAAGTCATTACTCTGAGCTTGCAATCGCACCTCATCACGGGAGCCATCATATTTAAAGCTAGTTAACTTAAGCCCAGGAACTTGCTTCATTGCTTTAGGCATTTTTATCATCCAGTTCAATACAGAGTCGCCACCACCACCCACTAATAGCTTCTCTTCACGCTTCAGCTCCCGTTTGAGGTAGGTAATCGTAGGAATTTTATTTTTGCTGGTTATCTGGCGAAAAATACGTTCACTCTCTTCTCGGTATGCATGGGCTTGTGCTTCTGCATTTTTTATTTCTAACCAGTTATTCACACTCAGCATAACCACTAAAATACCAGCCGCTATCCCGGTTTTACGCCATATATTGAGATGGCGACCAAATGAAGATTTAGGTTTGAATTCCCCTGAGAGTAAATTCATCTTACTCTGCACTGCACCTTCAGCAAGCAACTGCATGACTAACTGCGGTGATTCATTTTGCCAGTTCTGCCCTTCCGACAAACCAATAGCTGGTAATGCAGAAAAAGCCTTTAGCGATAGATAATCCTCACCTTGCTTAACCCAACTAGATTGCGCCAAAATAGTAAGCCAAGCTTGATCAACACTCACGGCCTGATACTGGCCTTTTTTTACCAACCACTGGCCATCTAATTCAACCGCCATTAGAGCCATGTCTTCAGCAACAGGCAAAGCAAGTGCATCAGGTAAGATCTTGTGCACTACAAATCCCAGCTCTAGGAAATCAGCAAGTATGGCCTCTAACCAACTATAATCTATGCCACAAACATGAGCTTGCCCATTTTGCTTGGCAAGTACAGTAAAATGCAATTCATCCACATCTTGAGCAATGTCATCTTCTAGCATAAATGGCAGCATTGGTTCTAACTGACGGCTCGCCCCTGCGGGAATGTCCAACGTAGTTAATACCAAATTCTCAGCTGATACTAATAAAATAAGCTGACGCCCTTCAGCGTAATGGGTAAGGTCTGATAAGTCCTGGTGATCTTGCAAATCACCACTCGCTATCACCTCTTGTTGGCTCTCTGACCAAACCAGCCATTGAATTACTGCTGTTTTATTTTTGCTCAGCCGAACGATTAGAAACTCGTTCACCGATACCTCCAAAGCGACGGCGTACTACCGTTGCAGTTTTTTTATCATCACTAAATAACAGGCTGCGCAGCCGCACCCTAGAATTGTCCACTAATACCTCAGCATCTAGCTCAAAATATTTACTATCAACACTCAGGTACTTCTTCGCTTGTTTTTTTGTCTCATCACTCAGTTGACTAATTACCGCCTGGTTCAGGAAGTCATCTATTGACGCCCAACCATCTCGCCCCCGCCCCTCAAGCACTTCTTTTGCTTGTGATGCGCTCAAGTTTGGATAAAACAAGGCAACTAATAAGGCCGCATGCTCTACAGGTATAGTATTGACATTCAGACGTAGCTCCGCGATTGGCAACGCGCAAATCATAGAGCTGATTTTTTCCATCACATCACCACTAACTTCTTTAACAGCCCGAAGCTCACTACTATCCGCTAATAAGGTGTTGGCACTAAGATACGCTGGGGATAAACCCTCATAATAACTATCTTCTGCCCCTGATGGTGAATTAACAGAGTCATTGCTATCGGTAAATTCCCATAGAGATTGAGCTATGGTTTCAGCTTGGTAATTCTCAACCTGTAACTCTTCAAGTAGATTTTGAAACCTAGCAACCAAAAAGGGGACTTGTGACGAGCCTGTACTCTGCTCTATATCAGATAATGCGTTAATATTGAAACACGCCTGCGCATCAACTAACTTACCACTCACAGTACCATAATCGAGCGGAAGACTATCAAATTCGTTAGCCCACTCTTGCGATAAATTAATGCTATCTGGGTTATCTTTATAACTTTGCTCGATCCCATATTTAGCTAATGCTTCAACGCCTAAACTGTACCAATATGCTTGTTGGTAATTTATTTGATTCTGTGCCCGTTTAAATTGAGTAAAAAGTCGATCAGCCATACTCGCTGAAATGCTCACCATAACAGCTAACAAAAGCAAAATAACAATCAGGGCCACACCATGTTGGGAGCGCCTAGCTGTCATTGCTTTTTCTCATCAGAAACATCGATGCTGCCCCCAGCAGTTAAATAAATTCGCTCAATTTTACCGTAATCTTTTAATTCCAGTTCAACAGCAACCGCCTTAGGTAACGCTTCTTTTTTAGTCCACTCTTCCTTCCAGTCTGAGCCATCTAAAAATTTAACTTCAAACGCTTCTACTTTATCTATTAGAGGCATAGTTATACCCTCTTGACCCGCCGGAGTATCTACATAACGCCACCATACGCGCTCAAGAACATCCTCTTTAATCCGATAACCGACTTTACTGATTTCCCCCCGGGGAAACTGCTGCTGTGGGTTATGCCATCCCAACCTGGTAAACATAATGCCCTTGGCATCAGAGTCTAAAAGATACTCTTTCCATTGCAGCAACATTCCATTTGGTTCTGCGCCATTAGTTCGAGTTTGGCGCACCGCCATTTGACGAAAATCGCCATCCATATAAACCAAAGCACGCTGCAGCGTTTTTAATCTCTCACTACGCTCAAGTGATAATGCATTGCTGCGTTGGACCTGATTAAGCACTTGATAAGCGCCAACACTCAAACTAGCAAAAATAGCAATTGCGACTAGGACTTCAATAAGCGTAAAACCACCTTGTATAAAAGGAGCTCTATTTCTGCACATAACTTCTTACCGTGACGACAGGAGAGCCTTTCTCCGTTGTCGAGACCTTAACATCAAACGCTTGCAAAATATCACCTTCAGTTTTCACAGGCTCTATCAACCAAAACCATTCTCGACCTGCTAATTCCTGTTTGCCTTTCTTTTTGCTCGGTTTACTTTCCGACAACAATACTTGCGCCATTTGGTTATCGGCAACTAATGCTGCAAAAGTTTTCTCTTCGAGATAACTCAGAGTATTTATATGTTGGCTCACCGAACGAATGGTTGCGATGGCTGCTGTTGCAAAAATAGCCAATGCCACCAACACCTCTAGCAATGTCATTCCACGCTTAGCTCTCATCCAGACTTTCTCCCGGAACCAAGAGCACTACCTGACCATTTTCTTTAGCAACCACTTTCCAGGCATCTTGTTCTACATCACCTTGCCGTGGGTAAATCGAAATGGTAAAAGGCGTCACCTCTCCACTAGAAACAATGAATACCTGTGGTGGTGGAAGTTTTTTCTTTTCAAAAAGGTCTTCAAACATATCATCATCAAACAAAGTACCCGGCTTGAACAAACGGTCATCATCTCCCCAAGCTCCTCCCCCCAGAGTTAAAGAAATCGCAGACGACTCCTTGAGCTTTGTTTGGTAGGGTATCTGATCTACATTGAGTTTCTTCCAACCCTCACTCTCTAGTGTCATCAGATAGTAGGTCGATTTTTTTTCATCTACTCGCAAACCAAAATCTCGACCACTCAACATAGCTTCTTCATTGAGCAAAAGAAGACGCTGATAAAGTGAATTTGCTTGCTTTTCAGATGCATCCTTTGCACTAGTGGGTAACGTTGATATCACAGCGACAGACGCCAGTGATACCAACACCAGAACCAGAAGGATTTCGAGTAATGTAAAGCCTGCTTGAAAGCGAGTTTCGTAATTTCGACACATAGGGAAAAGAGGGCAGCTTATGCCGCCTCTACCTTATTGAAAATCCTGAATATTCCAGTTGCCGATATCTGTATTGATACCTTCACCACCTTCCTGACCATCTGCTCCAAGCGTAAAGATATCAACATTACCGTGATCCCCCGGACTTAAATACTGGTAATCATTACCCCAAGGATCAGTCGGCAAGCGTCTAATATAACCACCTTCACGATAATTACGTGGCTCAGGGCTAGATGGCTTCTTAACCAATGCTTCTAAGCCTTGATCTGTATTCGGATACACGCTGTTATCTAATTTATACATATCGAGAGAATTCTCTAGCGCAACAATATCGGTAATAGCTTTTTGTTGATCTGCTTTCTCTTTATTGCCAAGCAAGTTAGGTACAACAAAACTGGCTAAAATACCTAAAATAACAATTACAACCATTACCTCTAACAGCGTAAAACCAGACTGTTTACTCATATTTCCTTTCATTACATTCTCCAAATAAAAACTCGTATCAAGATGGAAGAACCACCTTACTATGACTAACCACTCATTAAGTTGTTCATTTCTAAAATTGGCATCATGGTAGCCATCACAATAAACAGTACTAATCCCGCCATCAAAGCAATCAAAACGGGGGTAAATATACCCAAAGCGATATTAACTGTTGATTCGAAATTCGCATCTTGAGTATCTGCCGCACGAGTTAGCATACCCTCCAGCTCTCCACTTTGCTCACCGCTGGCAATCATGTGCAGCATCATAGGAGGGAATAACTTGGTCTGTTCAAGGGATTTACGCAGACTGGCTCCTTCTCGAACATTATCTGTGGCACTCAATACCTGCTGCTTTACATAGTGGTTAGACATCACATCAACAGCAACCTTCATGCCCTCAAGAATAGGAATTGCACTGGATGTACAAATTGACAAAGTACGCGCAAAACGTGACGTATTTAACCCGCGTGAGATTTTGCCGATTAAGGGCATATGTACAACTTTACGATCCCAACTCAATCGCACATTGGGTTTGCTCAAAGCAAATTTAAACAAATAAATGAATGCTATGATGACAAAAAGAACCTGTATTCCCCAATGTTGAATAAAGTCACTAGATGCTAAAAGAATCTGAGTTGATTGAGGTAATTCCTGCCCCATTTGCACGAACTGACCAATAATTTTAGGTACAACCGCTGCCAACAAAAATGCCACGATACAAACCGCAAAAACTACCAAAACCACTGGATAAATCATCGCTTGTTGCAACTTAGAACGCATTTTCTGGCGATTTTCAGCATAGTCAGCTAAGCGCTCCAATACCGCATCTAGATGACCCGATTTTTCACCCGCTGAAACCATAGAGCGGAACAAATCATCAAAGATGTGTGGAAAGTCGGCCAAACTATCCGAAAGAGTGTAACCCTCTGTCACTTTTGAGCGCACCGCAAGTAACATATTTCGAATACGTGGTTTTTCCGATTGCTCGGAAACCGCCTTGAGGCACTCTTCTAAAGGCATACCTGATTGAACCAGGGTCGCCAATTGGCGAGTGATCAACGCCAAGTCAGGGGTGCTAATACCACGCTTAAAAGTTAACCCTGCTTGGTCGGCTTGCTTCTTGGCTTTCTGCCGAGTTTCACTGACCTCAACAGGCATCAACCCCTGCTCTTTGAGTCGAGCTCTAACCTGACGAGCATTATCACCCTCAATGACACCTTTTTGAGTTTTGCCTTTTTTATTCAGTGCTTTATATTCAAACGCCGCCATTAACCTTCCTTAGTCACTCTCAGCACTTCTTCAAGAGAAGTCACTCCCAGACGGACCTTACTTAAACCGTCCTGACGAATGCTTGGCGTATATTGGCGAATAACTTTCTCGATTGCCTGCTCACCGGCTTCACTATGGATATTTTCTTGTACCTGTTCATCCACAACCAATAGCTCATGAATACCTGTACGACCTCGATAACCTTTATTGTTACAGTGTTCACAGCCCTTAGGCTTAAACAAAGTCAGATCATCTTGCTCATCAACATTAAACAGTTTTTTGGTTTCTCTATCAGCTTGATAGGGCTCTTTGCATTCAGAGCATAAGGTCCGCACCAGACGTTGAGCCAGTACACCCAATAAGGAAGAAGAGATCAAGAAAGGCTCAATTCCCATGTCTCGCAAACGTGTAATTGCACCCACAGCAGTATTAGTATGCAAGGTTGACATAACCAGGTGCCCTGTTAAAGATGCCTGAACAGCAATCTGAGCCGTTTCTAAATCTCGAATTTCGCCAACCATGACAACATCGGGGTCTTGACGCAATATGGCCCTCAGCCCACGAGCAAAGGTCATATCTACCTTAGGGTTCACCTGAGTCTGGCCAATACCATCAATATCAAATTCAATTGGATCTTCAACAGTAAGAATGTTGCGTTCATTACTATTAATCTCCTGAAGTCCTGCATACAAGGTGGTCGATTTACCAGAACCTGTCGGGCCTGTCACCAAAATGATACCGTGAGGTCGTTCTATCATAGTACGGAAATTAGCATGATTAGCAGGCGTCATACCTAAGCTATGCAAGTCAAGGCGAGTGGCATTTTTATCTAACAGACGCATTACCACACGCTCACCATGCGAAGAAGGCATCGTCGACACACGAACATCAACCGCTCTACCACCAATACGCAATGAGATTCGGCCATCTTGAGGAACACGTTTTTCAGCGATATCCAACTTAGCCATAACTTTAACCCGAGAGACCAACAAAGGGGCAAGTTTACGGCTGGGCGATAATACATCCCGCAAAACACCATCAACACGAAAACGAATAGATAGTGCTTTTTCAAAGGTCTCGATGTGAATATCGGAAGCACCTTCTTTAATCGCTTCACCAAGCATGGCATTTATCAGCTTTATAATAGGCGCGTCGTCGTCAGACTCAAGCAAGTCCTCATCCTGCGGCAGGTCTTCTGCCAAAGAAAAGAAGTCATCATTATCTGCGCCAAGGTCTTCCATCAACTGACGTGCCTCTGATGAATCGCGCTGATATGCTTCTGTAAGCTTGGCGTCAAAAGCATCTTTCGATATCTCTTGAATATCAAAATGCTCGCCAACCACTCGTTTAACTTCGAGCAAAGCTTCAAAGGCTAAAGGTGAGACATAATGCAATACAACCCCTAATTCACCAGGCTCCAACACCATCTTAAATCGATTGGCGAAACTAAAGGGGAGGCGGCGAAATGTGATTATTTCATCCATCACTTAGTTTCCATCTGATCCAAGAAAGCCTGAATTTCAGCAGGGTGTCGGATATCATCTCCAAACTTAGGCAATACTGGCGTTGGAACATCCTCCATTAACTTGATGCCATCTTCTGCCTTATACAATTGTTCAGCTCGGATAAAATTATATTTGCGCTGCGTAATTCCATCAGCTGTCAAACCATCACGTAAAATAGTCGGCTTGATAAATACCATTAGATTCGATTTAGTCTTTTGTGAACTGGTCGATTTAAACAGTCGGCCTAGATAGGGAATATCACCCAAAAGCGGCACTTTAGATTCGGTTTCTTGGGTACGTTCATCTATTAAACCACCCAGAACAATCATTTGCCCATCTTCAACCATAACTGTGGTATTGAGCTGACGTTTAGCAAAACTTACATCCACCGCCGCATTTGCGGTAGCAGGCAGAACGTTGGAGACTTCCTGATTAATCGTTAATTGTACCGAAGTACCTTCATTAATTTGTGGTGTTACCGTTAGCTGAATACCGACATCCTTACGTTCAACAGTTTGGAATGGGTTCTCGTTATTGGACCCTGTCTGAGAACCTGTTAGTACAGGTATTTCTTCTCCGACAATAAACTTTGCCTCTTCATTGTCCACCACCGTGATACTCGGAGAAGAAAGAATATTAGAACTTGTATCACTAGATACTGCGCTAATCAAAGCTGTCCAGTCACCCATTACCACACTTAAAGCAGCACCATTTACTCCACCTAATGCTGAAGCCAAGGTAGAATAATCACCACTTTCAGTTGTAATCTGCTCAACATAACCAGCACTGTTGGCAGCAGCATTATCAGGATCATAAGTCAAATTTGAGTTTTCTGTATCCTTCGCTTCTTCAAGACCAACCAAAACCTGGCCAATAGATGCGCCTGTATTACCATATTGAATCACGGCGCCTGTTTCTAGTGAACCCCATTGCACGCCTAAGTTAATACCATCACCTTCAGACAATTCGACAATCAAAGCTTCAATTAACACCTGCGCACGGCGAATATCAATCTGAGAAATAACATCCAGTAAGGAATTCATAATATCTGGCGGCGCTGTCAGCACAAGTGCATTAGTACCTTCATGAGCAGATATCATGACTTCGGTGCGCTTAGAGCTTTTCGCTGCTTTAGAACCCGATGATTTTTCTTCCTCAAGGTTTTCAGATACGCCCTTCAGAACATCAACTAAGTCTTCCGCTTTTGCATATTTTAGATAAACAACACGGTTATTACCTTTCGATGCCATTTCAACATCAAGCTGCTTGATCAGTCTGCGCAAACGTTGGCGAACCTGTGGATCCCCAGAGATAAGTATCGAGTTAGTTCGATCATCGGCTACCAATTTAGGCTGAAGAAAAGCAGGGGTACTTTTGTTATCCGTTGTTTTATTTAAAGCTTCAACAATACGCACCATTTCTGCTGCTGAAGCATTATCAAGTTCAACAACTTCAATTTCCTTATCCCCAGCCTGATCAACTCGCTTGATAATATCAGCCAACCGATTAACTACCGCCGCACGCCCGGTAATAAGAATAATATTGGCAGGATCGTAATGAACTACATTACCAGCACCCGCATTATCATTGAGTTGACGCAACAAAGGGGATAACTCTCGAACCGACACATTTCGCACTGCCACAACCCGAGTAACCACTGCATCACCGCCAATAGCACCATCACCAACAACAGGAATGGCCGAAGTTTTGGCATCTTTAGACTTAATAACCTTAATCACGCCATTGTCCATTTCAACCACAGCGTATCCGTAAACTTCAAGAACATTGAGAAAAAAGCTGTAATATTGTTTTTCGGTCAACATGTCATAGCTTCGGACGTCAATTTTCCCTCGCACAGAAGGGTCGACTATAATGGTTTTTTCTAGATTCCGGCCAACAATATTAATGAATTCCTGAATATCTGTGCCTTTAAAACTTGCACTATATTCATTCGCCACTGCCATTGCTGGAGACATCAATAAGCTTCCTGCCAAAAGCCAAGCGCTTTTTTTAAGCCAATGGTTCACTTTTTACTCCTCGGAATGATTCATGCATCCGCATCATTATAATTCAATATAAATTTCAAAAGATTGGCTATCTCTTTCTACCGTTAGATTAAGCTCGGTAAGCTGAGATATGTTTTTAAAAATCTCCCCCATTGCCGCTGGGTCACTGAGATTTTGGCCATTAAGTTGGGTCGCCACATCCCCTGGTTTTAAACCCACAGATTCAAACAACTCTTTATCTTTACCTGGGGATAAGCGATAACCTATCACTTCACCATCTCTTTTCATCTGAGACATGCGAACATACTGGAAAATCTGTTTGGGATCTTTGCGGATAACTGAACGAATTTCCTCTAACTTATCTAGCGACACGTCTGCCTTTATTGCTTTGGTTTTAGGTTGGGGTTGAGGGTCTTTAGTATACTTTAACCCTTCTAGCATCACTGTCTCGTTACGACCAGAGTTATCAACAATTATACGGTCATAGAGCACCTGAACAACCTTTGCTCGTGTTCCTTCAAGCGTTTCACCAATACCATAAGTAGCTTGTTGACCACGATTAGACACCACGGCTAAATTCTTTCCCTCTTCACTACTAGTAACCACACCAACAAGAACAACACTCAAGCGACTTTTGGGTGCGTCTGTGACGACCTTTTTCTTTACTACAGGCGCTTCAGTCTGATAACGACCAAATAAATTACTATTTTGTAAATCTGCAATATTCAGCCCGCTCTCTTTACTAACACCGCCAGAAAGCAAAGTAGGCTGCCAAGGCGTGACAGATTGAGACTCCAAAGGCTTCCAAACAAGAATACCAGCAACCCAGGCACTTAGGGCCAACAAAATAACAGTTGCTGCTATACTCAGGCGATCCTGATTTTTCAGAAAACTGTCCAGTTGAATTACACCACGAATATTCACTCACAATCCTTTTTATAACCAGCTGACTAGGTCATGCCAAATATAATTTACCCAAGTAGAGCATTGTTAAATTTATGTTTTTCTTTGAACTGAGCATTCTACCAAAATATTGTACAGTCAACATAGGAAACGGACTGATTAGCATACAAAGGGGCTGATTTTTGCTACGTACCTTGAAAAATGAGCGCTTCATCACCATTGTTACTTCAATAATTTGGCACAAGATTGATCATTAGTCAGGGGTTAGTATCCACTATGGGCACCGAAATCGAAGCAGTGCGACTTGATAAATGGCTCTGGGCTGCACGTTTTTACAAAACACGCTCTATTGCTAGGAACATGGTCGATGGGGGAAAGGTTCATTATAATGGACAACGCAGCAAACCAAGTAAAGCCGTAGAGATTGGTGCAATAATTACTCTTCGCCAAGGGCATGAAGAAAAAACCATAGTGATAGAAAAAATTTCAGCTCACAGGCGTGGTGCGCCAGAAGCCGTGACACTTTACAGCGAAACCAAAAGTAGTGTCATTAAACGGGAAGAAAATGCTAATCAACGTAAACTTCACGCACACAACCCAAGCCCAGACCGTCGCCCTGACAAAAAACAACGGCGCGATATTATTAAATTCAAACACCAATAAATATCAATCTATAACATCTGAAATGCACCATACGCACAAGGAAATACTTAATGGCACACAATGTTTTGAACCGCTATCTTTTTGAAGACCTGTCTGTACGTGGCGAATTGGTACAATTGGACGACGCATTTCAACAGATTATTTCCAGCAAAGAATATCCCGCACCACTAAAAAATCTATTAGGTGAACTGCTAGTCTCAACAACTTTATTAACCGCAACTCTAAAGTTCGAAGGCTCTATCACCATGCAGTTGCAGGGCGATGGCCCAGTATCTTTAGCCGTAATCAATGGTGACAACGATCAAAAAGTCCGTGGGATAGCACGTTGGGAAGGCAAGATTGAAAGCAATGCAACTATTCATGACATGATGGGCAAAGGTTATTTAGTGATTACCATTGAGCCTAAAAAGGGAGAACGCTATCAGGGCATCGTTGCTCTTGAAGGTAACAACTTAGCAGAAATTTTAGAAGGCTACTTTGCTAATTCAGAACAGCTCAAAACTCGCCTCTGGATCCGCACTGGTGAACATGAAGGAAAACCACAAGCAGCAGGCATGTTGATTCAGGTCATGCCAGATGGTAAAGGAGGTGAGGAAGACTTCGAGCATCTAGAGCAGCTGACGGATACGGTAAAAAATGATGAGCTATTTACCCTACAGGCAAACGATTTACTCTATCGTCTATATAACCAAGAAAAAGTCCGTTTATATCAACCGCAGCCTGTTGCTTTCCATTGTGGCTGCTCCAGAGAGAAAAGCGGTGCTGCTATCGTTACTCTAGGTCATGCAGAAGTAGACAACATTCTAGATGAAATCGGCTCAGTTTCCTTACACTGTGATTATTGCGGTACAACCTATTCTTTTGACCAAACTCAAGTAGCAGAATTATTCAATCAGACTAACTCCGGCGATAATACGCTGCATTAATTCATATAGCGTAAAAAGCTCGTAATTTTTCATTCAAAAAGCCAGCTAATACCTGGTTTTTTTGTGACTTAAAACACGATAATCCTGACTTATGACGTAATAAAATAACCACTTAATTTTCGTAAATTAATAATCAATTTATCTCTAGCGCAATCCTTTGCGTGCACGATACACTGTATCTGCTATTGTGTGATGAGTCGCTGAAAACCAGATTGCGAACATGGATTCTTTTTGAACTATATCCCTGTTTTGCACAGCACCCGTTGTTAGCATGGTGAGCAAATAACCAATAAAACATTATTAGAACATCCCTACGATATATTCCTACAAGGAGCACCTATGACCGTTATGGAGCATGCACAGGCTGCAACAATTGATCTTACCAAACATGGGCTTCACAACGTAAAAGAAGTTGTTCGCAACCCAAGTTACGAAATGCTGTTCGAAGAAGAAACTCGCGCCGACTTACAGGGCTATGAGAAGGGCGTGATAACAGAACTAGGTGCCGTGGCTGTGGACACTGGTATTTTCACTGGGCGCTCACCGAAAGATAAGTACATAGTAAAAGACACCACAACAGAAGAACACATGTGGTGGACTTCTGACTCAGTAAAGAATGATAACAAGCCTATCACTCAACAAGTCTGGGATGATCTTAAAGAGCAAGTTACTAGCCAACTATCAGAAAAGCGTGTATTTGTCGTTGATGGTTATTGCGGCGCAAATCCAGATACTCGCCTTAGTATCCGGGTGATCACTGAGGTTGCTTGGCAAGCGCATTTCGTAAAAAATATGTTCATTCGTCCTAGTGAAGAAGAACTACAAACTTTTGAACCTGATTTCGTCGTAATGAATGGCGCCAAATGTACCAATCAAAAATGGCAAGAACATGGCCTAAATTCAGAAAACTTTACCGTATTTAACCTAACCGAACGCATGCAACTCATCGGTGGTACTTGGTACGGCGGTGAAATGAAAAAAGGCATGTTCGCCATGATGAACTATTTCCTGCCCTTGCAAGATATCGCATCGATGCATTGCTCTGCTAATATGGGTAAAGATGGCGATGTGGCTATTTTCTTTGGCTTATCCGGCACAGGTAAGACAACACTATCGACAGATCCTAAACGCGCACTAATCGGTGATGATGAACATGGCTGGGATGATGACGGCGTGTTTAACTTTGAAGGTGGTTGTTACGCTAAAACCATCAAGCTATCCAAAGAAGCAGAACCCGATATTTTTAACGCCATCAGACGCGATGCACTGCTAGAGAATGTTACTATTCTTAGCGATGGCGCTATCGACTTTGATGATGGGTCTAAAACTGAAAACACTCGTGTTTCTTACCCAATAGAGCATATAGAAAATATTGTTAAGCCAGTATCAAAAGGCGGCCATGCCAACAAAGTAATTTTCCTATCTGCCGATGCATTTGGTGTTTTACCACCAGTATCTAAGCTCACGCCAGAACAAACTAAATACCACTTCCTATCTGGCTTCACTGCCAAGCTAGCAGGAACAGAGCGTGGTATTACAGAACCAACACCAACCTTTTCAGCGTGCTTTGGTGCAGCTTTCCTAACCTTACATCCAACCAAATATGCTGAGGTATTGGTTAAGCGCATGGAAGCAGCAGGTGCAGAAGCGTACTTGGTCAATACAGGCTGGAACGGCAGCGGTAAACGTATATCCATTCAGGATACTCGTGGCATCATAGATGCCATCTTAGATGGTTCGATTGAGAAAGCAGAAACCAAGCACATTCCTATCTTCAATCTAGAAGTGCCAACAGCGCTGCATGATGTGGACTCTAACATCCTAGATCCTCGCGATACATACGCAGACCCCCTACTGTGGGAAAGCAAAGCTAAAGATCTAGCCCAGCGCTTCATTAATAACTTTGCCAAGTATACCGATAATGATGAAGGTAAGTCTTTGGTTGCTGCCGGACCACAATTAGATTAATTCAACCATCGTTAATGGGCTTAAGTTCAATCCCAACGAAAGTTGAAAGCACTTGGAATTAGTAATAAAACAATTTTACAGGTTGATTTCATGTTCTAAGCCCCTATTAAAAGGGGCTTTTTGTTGCCTGATGAAGAAAAATGCTCCAAGCTAGCTAAATCTGCTCAATAGGAAGGTTGGGATGTTCAAAAAAGCACTACTGGTTACGACTGTAACGACGTTGGGCATAATCAGCTTGTTGATGCTCTCATTATTTTTTCTACTTCAATCCAGTTACTCGGGAAAAGTCGTCAATGTAATGCTCAACCAACTTACCCCCTACACTGTGAGTGTACAACAAGCTTCTTACTCTCCTCCATACCAACTAACACTTATGGATGTTGAAGTTAATAGTGATTCTCAACTCATCCATATACCTAAGCTTTCGCTCTGGCTATCTTCTTCATTATGGAAAAATCAAAAACTATCTTTAGATTCTATTCTCATAGAAGAAGCAAACTTGGATCTTGCAGTGCTGAGTTCACCGCTTCTAAAATCGATGAACATTCAGCAACTCGCTCTCCAAAATGTTGATATTAAGGCACCAAATTGGTCGGCAAGGGACGTTAATATCCAAATAAAGCAACCTCAATGGCTTTCGCCACAACAAAACCTACCTTATGGAGAAATTCAGTTATCAGCTCAGCAATTGTATGTAGGTGGGGAAGCCTTAGATAAATTGCTAATTGACGCGCAATATCAAAGCAAAAACAGTACAATTTATGGCGCTTCATTTAAATGGTATGGTGCAGACATTTCCGGCCAAGCAGAGCAATTTAAACAAGGTTGGTCACTGATTAATGTCACCGTTAATAAACTCAAACTGCCACACTCATCCTCAATTAGCACATTGCTATCTAAATTTGAGGTACTCGACCTGCCCTTTTATCACATCAATAGTTTGGATATTATTAATAGCGACTTACATTACGCTGGCTGGCAATTTAACCAAATCGATGCCTCACTAGAAAATCTTTTACTCGATAGAACAATCTGGCAACAAAAGCAGACCAAGTTATCATTTGATGCCGAAAGTATCGACTTTAGTCAGCTACGCTTGGTTGGCCCAACAGCAAAACTGACTCTGGGTGATAACGGTATTTCTTTAGATGAATTCGATGCAGACTTCAAGCAAGGTCGCTTGCAGATGAGCGGTATATGGAGTAAAAAAAACCTACGTATAAACTGGTTAAAAGCGTCAGGCATTAAATGGGTAGACGATGTAAATCAGTCATTTATATCATTATCTAATGCCTCAAGTATTCTAGAATCGCTGACCATTAAACAACTTGAGATAAAGAATTCTCAGCTAATTCAAGTCGAACAGCGTCCATACTGGCAGTTATCTGGTGTGAACATAGAAGGACAACACTTGAATTTGATTCAAGATGGAGAGGTCAACCTTTACAACGGCAGCTTAGAAGTGAGCGCAAACAATGCCAGTATTGATAATTTTTTAACATCACAAGCAATCATCAATGTAACAGCTAAAAGTGGTGATATTAGCTTAGAACGTGCTTTCCTACCCTTAGCCAAGGGATACATAGAAGCTAATGGTAGATGGCAGCGACAAGCGATTAGCGATCCTTGGTACCTATCATTACATTTAGATGGGCTTCCCATCGATCAGCCTTTACTGCAAGCTCGATTGCCCTTTCAAGTAACAGGAATGGCTGAAGCAGATGTTGAACTTAATGGCCTCTCTGGTGACTACCCGATTTTAGCGCATAGCCTCACTGGCTCCATCGATTTGCAGTTACACAATGCAGCACTGCAAGTACAAAAAGCTGATAATACCATTGACTACCAGCAAGAATGGCCTCTCGATACTGTAAAGATACGCATAGATAGAGGCCGAATAAATATCAACTCACGAGGGAGCAAAGCAGAATTAGCAGGCAATATTGACCTCACTAAATATCACTTTGGGACCCTACTTTTCACCAGCGAAAATGGCTGTAAGAGGCTTTGGTCCGATATTCTTAGTCAAACAAATGTTACTCAGCAACTCTGCCCATCCCCAACAAACGAATCCACCTCCAATAAACCAGATCAGGATTCATCACTTGATAAAGGTAAGCCAAGAACAGACTTATAATTTGGCAGTAACATGTATGTGCCTACAAATTCAACAGCAGTTACATCACCGCTATAAATAGTCACATATATAATGATGCGCGCCTTGCGTCCAGAAGCAAGTCTATCTAAATCACCGCTTATGCCATCTAAAGAGGTAGATGCTACTGGGTTCTGAGTCACTGGGTGACGATAACGAATCTGACTATCTGCTAAAACAATATCACCACTTAAACCACGCTCTTTCATCAGAAGCCACGTCATTCCCCAACCAGTAAGTGTCGCCAATGTAAAGGCAGAGCCAGCAAACATTGTGTTATGAGGGTTTAAGTTAGGATTAAGCTGGGAGCCACACTCAAACTGATAACCTGTGTACTGATTGATCTTGATGCCCATTTTATCACTGATAGGGATCTGGTGTTCCCAACGTTCTTGCAATTCAGTACACCAATCTGGCCGACGCAATACATTAGACATAGGATCTAATTGCTTAACCATTTGTTGATGACGAATTGGCCCTCGTTCATCAGTGAGTTCACCCCGCCGTTCAAAGCCATTCTTTTCATAAAAAGAAATGGCATCCTCACGTGCATTACACACTAAGCGCTTGGCACCGTCTTGACGAGCTAGTGACTCTAATGCCACCATAACTAAAGAGCCCACACCTTTACTGCGGCGAGTATTTTTTACAGCCATATAGCGAATCTGCCCTTCGCTATCTGGCGTAATATACAAACGCCCGACGGCCATCGGCCTTCCTCTTCCATCCACAATCATACGATGATGGCTCATTGGATCGTACTCATCCCGCTCAGAACCAATTGGCATACGCCATGGTTCACGCAACATCTGCCAGCGAAAATGATAGTATTTGTTAAGTTGGTTGTCCGTTTTAGGCGTGATCAGCTTAAACATAAAAATCCCTGTTAATGGCTGCGCTAAGGCACCAGCCTTTTAGTCTAACTTTATACCTGTAACCAGAATGTCACTGGACCATCATTGACCAATGAAACTTTCATATCTGCGCCAAAATGACCACACTCTGTTGGTATAATCTCGGTACACTGGTTAGCAAAGTAATCATATAGACGTTCTGCATCTGCAGGGTGAGCACCACGAGAAAAACCAGCTCGTGTCCCTTTAGTAGTATCAGCAGGCAAGGTGAACTGAGATATTACCAGCACTTGGCCGCTAACTTGTTTAACATTGAGGTTCATTTTACCTTCTTCATCGCCAAACACACGATAAGATGTCACCCGCTCCACAAGACGTTTAGCTTTTGCTTCATCATCACCTTTCTCAACACCTAATAAAACCAGTAATCCACACTTTATCTCGCCAATCACGTCACCATCAACGCGAACTGCGGCCTCACTTACTCTTTGGATCAGTGCTATCACTGCGCTTTCCTTCTTCTTGCTGCCGATTTTCAGCCGCCAAGTTTACCACTTCTTGAATATCACTCCACTGCTCACGTTCACCTAAGGCAGCAGTGATCTCTGCACCAATCAATACAATTAACCAGCATAAATATACCCAGACAAACAAAATCGGAATCGCAGCTAATGCACCATAAATAAGTTGATACGATGGAAATTGCGTTATGTATGCCGCAAAACCCTTTTTACTTGCTTCAAACAATAATGCCGCAATGATAGCGCCAACAAGCGCATGAGAAATATAGACCTTTTTATTGGGAACGAGAATATAAAGTCCCATAAAAGCAAAAAATGATAGTAAGAACGGCAACCAACGCAATAATAGTTCGTAAACACCTGAAATAGCTTCACTATCGAGTATTTTTAATGAGGTAAAATATGAGGTAGCAGCGATACTCGCGCCGACTAAAATCGGGCCTAGTGTGAGAACCATCCAATACATAGAGAAAGAAAATACCATGCGACGCTTTTGTTCAACTCGCCAGATATAGTTTAGGTTTTTATCTATATTTGAAATCAACATCAAAGCAGCTACAAACAGAAACAAACCACCCACTGCCGTCATCTTACCTGTATTTGCAACAAATTCGAGTAATGCCTGTTTGACGGCATCTCCTGCCGCTGGAACGAAGTGAGTAATCACAAAATCCTGGATCACATCGCCAGAATTAGCAAAAACGGCAAACGAAGATAAAACCGACAGTAGCACTGTCAGCATAGGAACAATGGAAAGTAAGGTTATATAAGCCAGATAGCCAGCATTAATGTTGACTCTATCATGGTTCATGCGCTTGAGTAGATATCGCCCAAAGCATAGACCTTGCTTACTCAGCTGCTCAATGTCCAACATGGTTTCTCCTAACCAAAACTAAATTACCAAGGCTTGTATATACGACAAGTTTAAACCCGCTTGCTCGGTCAACAGGCCATGGTATTTACCTAAGACTTAGGATCAATGGCCTCTTGTAACCCATCACCCAAGAAATTAATCGTGATAACCGTCATTAGAACCATAATGCCGGGATACACCGCAGCCATAGGATAAAGCCACATCGCTTCGCGAGCGTTTTGTAGCATATTACCCCAAGACGGCGTCGGTGGGTTAATGCCAAAACCTAAAAAGCTCAGCGCACTTTCAGTCAAGATAGCCCCACCTACACCTAAAGTTGTCGCGGTTATGACCGGGGAGATTACATTGGGGATAATATGTCTTAACATCACAAACCAGTGACTTGCTCCATAGCCAATCGCCGCCTGCACATATTCCCTATGTTTTACAGATAGAGTATTCGAACGAACCAAACGAGCAGCAAAGGGCCATCCTAAAATAGAGAGTACAATCACTAATCGATAGATACTAAAGCTATCACTGCGCACCAATTCTTCAGATAAACCTAATTTCGTCATATCCACGCTTTGAATCAGTATAAGCAACATAATACTAGGCAAGCTAATAATGAAGTCAGCACTACGCATAATAAAAGCATCGACTCTACCTCCATAATAGCCCGCAACCACGCCAAGAACCGTGCCTATGATAGACGTAGTTAAGGCGGCCATAAAGGCAAAAGTCAGTGACACTTGACCACCTAAAAGCAAGCGGGTAAAAATATCACGCCCAAGCTCATCGGTACCAAGTAGATTAAGATCGCTTGGTGGTGAGAAACGAGAGAACAAGTCATCTGCATAGGGGTCAACACCTAGCCAAAATGCAATTGGATTAGCGCCAAAGCAAACTAACGCCAGCAAACATAAAAACACGAGCGATAGCATAGCCAATTTATGTCGAGACAAACGTTGCGTGACCTGAAACCAAGGGTTTTGACTGCGTTTTACTATATAACTCATTGAATACTCCCCTTGGTTAAATCAATTCTAGGGTCAACTTTGGAGTAAAGTATGTCCGCAATAAAGTTCATCACTAATATTGCTGTAGTCGCAACCATAAAACACAGCATAGCCACGTTGTAGTCATTGCCATTAATAGAATCAACAGTTAACTTTCCTATGCCTGGCCAACTAAAAATCGTTTCAGTTAACACAGCCCCACTCAATAGCCCAGCCACATCCATCGCAAGAACTGTAATCATAGGAAGCATGCCATTTTTTATACAGTGTTTAAGTAATACTCGTCTCGATGACAATCCCTTGGCCTTAGCGGTGCGCACAAAGTCTTGTCTAAATACCTCCAGCATACTTGAGCGCATAAAACGTGAAATGGACGCGATACTAAGCAGAGTTAAGCTCAATATTGGCAAAAACATATACTCCAACTTAGCCAAACCTTCAGCGCCTTCAGCTTCTCCTGTCCCCCCAGCTGGGAAGATTGGCAATACCACCGCAAAAATCATGATCAGCATTAGCGCAAGCCATGCCGCTGGCGTTGATAGAAATAGATAAGTCAAACCACTGATAATATAATCTGTTGCTTTATTTTGCTTCACTGCGCATAGCACCCCGACAGGCAGAGCAATTAAAATCGATAACAGTGTTCCACTACCAACCAAGATCAAGGTGTTTTTCATCGCATCCCATAAAACATCGACTGCTGGCTGAGCAAACATGCGAGAGTAGCCAAGATCGCCATGCATGGCATCTTTAAGCCAGATAAAATATCTCACATAGACAGGCTTATCGAGCCCCTGCTCTGCTTTAAGCCGAGCGATATCTTCAGAAGTCATACTTGGATTACTTTGCACCAATAAATCGATAGGGTCACCGGGCATAAGTCCCATCAAATTGTATGCAGCAAATGAGGCTAAAAAGAGTACCAGCATCATTTGCAAAAAACGGGAGATTATAAAGCGCTTCATCTGAATCCCCCTAAGTACTGAATGTTGATTACTCTCATGCTGACTTTCTCTCTAACTGATTACGACGCCTCGCTTTACCAATATCAGGTACAGCATTAAGCAGCTCTTGACTGTAAGGGTGCTTTGGGTGGGCAAAGAAGCTGGTTTTGTCAGCCCGCTCGACTACCTCACCATTTTTCATCACCATCACTTCATCCGCTAAGTGGTATACCACCGCCATATCATGGCTAATAAAGAAAAAGGCAATGCCATGCTGCTCTTGCAAATCTTTAAATAAATTAAGAATTTGAGACTGGACGGATACATCCAATGCAGAGAGAGGTTCGTCAGCAATAATAAGCTCTGGTTTAAGCATCAGTGCGCGAGCAATAGCAATACGCTGCCGCTGACCGCCTGAAAATTCATGGGGATAACGCGTCAATACATCTTCATGCATTCCAACCCATTCCAGTACTTCCAGTGCGCGCTCTCGTTGAGAGTCACGGTTACCTATTTTGTTGACTTTCATTGGTTCAATCAGAGAGTCCAAAATAGGCATTCTTGGGTTCAGTGCAGAATAAGGATCTTGAAAAACCAGACCAATACGTTGGCGTATTTGTCTTTGCTGCTTTGAACTTAGGCGGGAAACCTCACGTCCTGATATGTAAATATCCCCTGAAGCAGGCCTATCTAGCATGCTGACCATTCGACCCAGGGTCGACTTACCCGAGCCAGACTCACCCACCACAGCTAAGGTTTTACCTGCCTCTAAACTAAGAGATACATTTTTTGTCACATGCAGATATTGAGGCTTACGTCCAAATAAAGAGCCCGCTTCAAGCACATAGTATTTGTGTAGATTATTCACTTTTAATAGTGACATCAATATCCCCCTGCTATTTGACCGTTGCGCTGCTGCGCTAGTTGGACGTAATGATCGAAAAGCTCAGGGCAGCGATCACGGAAGGTATAGTTCTCACCTCTCTTATCGAGAGGCGGCACGCTACCAGGAATAGCAGGCAAACGTTTGATATCAGCGCCGACCCGAGGGATTGTATCCAGCAGCGCCTGAGTATAAGGGTGTTGTGGGTTATCAAAAATATCGTTTACATCGGCAATCTCAACCACTTGCCCTGCGTACATCACCATAACGCGATCAGAGATTTGCGATACCACACCAAGTGAATGACTGATAAATTGGATAGCAGTACCTGTGGTTTCCCTTAGCTCTTCGAGCAAATCAAGAACCTGAGCTTGTACTGTCACATCCAGTGCTGTGGTAGGCTCATCAGCAATCAACACTTTGGGCTTACAGGCCAGCGCTATAGCAATCATTACCCGTTGGCGCATACCGCCAGACAGCTCATGAGGAAACGCTTTCGCTCTCTTTTCCGGGTAGGGTATATGGACTTGCCTTAGCATTTCTATTGCTCGGTTCATTGCTTCAGCTTTAGATACACCTTCATGAACCAAAAACATTTCTGCCACTTGTTCACCAACGGTAACAACAGGGTTAAGTGCTGTCATCGGCTCCTGGAAAATCATACCAACGCCTTCACCACGAATATGTTGATAACGTTTTTCACTCATGCCAACCAAGTTCTCGCCCGCAAATAAGATCTCACCCGATAGTGCCAGTTGCTTATCCAAAAGACCCATTATCGCAAGAGAGGTCAGCGACTTACCGCAGCCTGATTCCCCAACCACACCTAAAATTTCACCAGCGCGAATCTGATAGCTGACATCTTTCACCGCAAAATGTGGCCCCAAGACCACACTCATATTGCGAACATCTAATACTACATCACTCATAGATATGCCTACCGCTTAGTTTGCTCGCGCCCAGTTTTCCGACCAAAAACTCGAATAATACTGATGTCCTGTTGGCTCCACACCAATTAACCACTTAGGATAAATGTAACTCTCTGAGCGATAGAAAAGGGGCAGCGCAGGCAGCTCGGTGGCATAAAGCTTCTGCAAGCTTTTCCAAAGATGCTTGCGCTTTTCTGTATTCACTTCAGCTTCTATTTGATCAATTAATTCATCCATATGGGCACTTGAATAGCCTGCATAATTTTGCCCAGACCAACCATTCTCTTTGGTAGGTATATGCTCAGAATGCAATACAGTATTAGGTAAGCCCTCTGGTGAGCTTGACCAAGCAAACATGGCTAAGCCTTTATGTTTACGCTCATTAAGGGTTGTGCCAAAGTAAACCCGCGCCGGTTGATTATTTATTACCACTTTAATGCCAACTTTTTTCCATTGTCCTTGGGCAAACTGCTGCACTAACTCACGGGTTTTATTGCCAGCTGTGGTCATAAATTCCAACACCAGCGGCTGACCATCTTTCATTTGTACGCCGTTGACCAATTTATATCCTGCTGCTTTGAGTAGCTGCTTTGCCTTCTCAGGATCATAACCATAAGAGGGCGTATTGGGATCAAAAATCGAATCTAGAGGGCTAACACTTGAACTTGCCACAGATTGTTTGCCCTCAAACAACTTTTTCGTTAGCAGCTCGCGATCAAGGCCATACAATAAGGCTTGACGCACCCGAACATCACTTAAATGGGAGTTATTTAGCTGTAAGTCCAAGTGCTCATACAAGGCTGCAGGGCGAATATCAACATTAAACTTACTGCCATAGCGTTTTTCAAACTGTAATGCCTGATCTAACGTCAATCCAAGTTCACCCGGAATAAAGTCAATATCACCAGAAAGCAGATTAGCCTGTAGTGCCTGCGTATCTGTGATTGTTTTTAATGTGATTTTATCAAAGTGAGGCGCTTTACCTTTCCAGTATGGATTACTGGCAAGCTTTACAAACTGACCTTGTTTGGCTTGTTCAATAATATAAGGTCCGTTGTACAAACCAGGATTAGTTTGCTCAGTCACGTATTTGGTCTTAAGGTGATACTCTTTGGGATTAGCTTTAAAAATAGGCTCCTCAAGATGACGGGGAAGAACCTTAGGTCTAAGGCTAGAGTTGTATTCATAAGTAATTCTGTCGATATACATATCAACGGTATAATCATCAACCACATCTAGCTTTTCAATTTGCCTGACAAGAGATAACTCCGGATTACCTTGTACATCCGGCGATGTCGCTACCTGATACCAAAACGCTATATCTTGGCTGGTCACTGGTGTTCCATCTCCCCAGAATAAATCCTTTTTCAGCCGAATAGTCATTTTTATCCCTTGCTGGCTCTCTCCTTGCTTAACATTTGGGCGCTCAATAATGGTAGCTAACCCATTTTCAAAAGTCGGTACTTTCTCACACAAAAAGCAAGTCAATTGCCAATTTTGATCAAAGCCTATCGAGTCACGCTGAATAAAGCCTCGGATATACCTTTTCGCCACGGCACTATCTATCGCAGGATGAAGAGTTGATGGGTACTGGGATATACCGATAGTTAGTGAATCTTCAGCCGAAATAGCTGAGGCGGAAAATAGGGATGCGCTGCAAAATGTAGCGAGTAGAGTCTTATTAAAATTCATTTGATCTCCATATCTTTAAATAAATAGCAGCTCAGAATCTTAGTTATCAAAAAGTTCATGATCTAAGACTGCGACTAATAAATTAAGATACGCAGTGCCGCAAGCAAATAAGAGATCGAGACATTATCTAAACGAAAACTTTACCAAGATAAATCCATTATTTGCTTGTTCTACGCACGATACGTTCCATGTATACGAGAAAACAATATGCATTAATTGTTTGTTCAACTCAAGCATATGATATTTATTGGAAAAATATTTGAGTGGGCATGAATTGTGGAATCAGAATAGAAAAAAGCCCCGCAGAGAGGCTCTACGGGGCTTTAGAGTATTGTTTGGCGTAATTTTACTTAGCGCTTCGCGCTTCGCGCTTACGGTCGCTTTCTGTTAGGAATTTCTTGCGAATACGGATGCTTTCTGGTGTTACTTCTACTAACTCATCATCATCAATAAACTCAAGTGCTTGCTCTAGAGTCATAATGATTGGCGGCGTAAGAACCTGAGCGTCATCAGTACCAGAGGCACGAACGTTGGTTAGCTGCTTACCTTTAAGGGCGTTAACCGTCAAGTCGTTATCGCGGCTGTGAATACCGATCACCATACCTTCGTATACTTCAATACCATGACCGATAAACATACGACCACGCTCTTGTAGATTAAATAGCGCGTTGGTTAATGCCTTACCAGCCGCATTTGCAACCAATACACCGTTGATACGCTGACCAATATTACCGCCTTTATGTGGGCCATAATGATCAAACGTGTGGTATAGCAGACCAGAGCCTGAAGTTAACGTCATAAACTCAGTTTGGAAACCAATCAAGCCACGAGATGGCATGACAAAGTCCATACGCACGCGACCTTTGCCATCCGGTGACATATCTTTTAGTTCACCTTTACGCAGGCCAATGTTTTCCATTATGCCACCTTGATGCTCTCCCATCACATCGATAGTCACTATCTCAAACGGTTCCATAAGCTGACCATCTTGTTCTTTGATAATAACTTCAGGGCGAGATACCGCTAGCTCAAAACCTTCACGGCGCATATTTTCGATCAAGATAGACAGGTGAAGTTCACCACGACCTGACACGCGGAACTTATCTGGATCGTCTGTTTGCTCTACTCGCAATGCAACATTATGTACCAGTTCTTTTTCAAGACGTTCTAGAATGTTACGTGAGGTAACAAACTTACCTTCTTTACCCGCAAATGGAGAGGTGTTAACTTGGAAAGTCATAGTAACGGTAGGCTCATCAACCGATAATGGCGGCAGAGCTTCTACAGCGTTTTGCGCACAAATCGTATCTGAGATTTTAAGTTCGCCCAGACCAGTAATAGCAATAATATCACCCGCATTTGCTTGTTCTACTTCATGACGCTCAAGGCCTAAGTAACCCATAACAGTACCCACTTTACCATTACGAGTTTTACCATCAGCGCTGATTACTGTTACTTGTTGGTTAGCCTTTACACTACCACGAGTAACACGGGCAACACCGATAACACCAACATAAGAGCTGTAGTCTAACTGAGAAACTTGCATCTGTAACGGACCGTCTAGGTCAACCTGAGGTGGCGCTACTTGCTCAACGATAGTTTGGAATAGTGGCTCCATATTCTCGCCAATTTCGTCTTCTTCTTGAGAAGCCCAGCCGTTAAGAGCAGAAGCATACACAACTTTAAAGTCTAATTGCTCATCCGTCGCACCTAAGTTATCGAATAAGTCGAATACTTGGTCCATAACCCAATCAGGCCTTGCTCCTGGACGGTCAATTTTGTTAATAACCACGATCGGTTTAAGACCGTGCGCAAACGCTTTTTGGGTGACAAAGCGAGTTTGTGGCATAGGGCCATCAACAGCATCAACAATAAGTAGAACAGAGTCTACCATCGACATGATACGCTCAACTTCACCACCAAAGTCTGCGTGTCCAGGAGTATCAACGATATTAATGCGGTAATCATTCCAGTTAATTGCTGTATTTTTCGCAAGAATGGTAATACCACGTTCTTTCTCGATATCGTTCGAGTCCATGACTCGCTCTTCAGCCTCACCGCGAGACTCTAATGTCCCTGATTGTTGCAGCAGTTTATCAACCAACGTTGTTTTACCGTGGTCAACGTGTGCGATGATCGCAATATTTCTTAAATTATCAATCTGTGGAGTAGCCATGGATTTTGATTCACTTATAAAAAAAGCAACCCTCTTAAATTGGACATTTAATGAGCAGTGCCTATTTGATTAAAAAAACGACCGTAATGTACCAGATTCTAGCGAAAAACCCAGAAATATGTGATCTGATACATTAGTTTTCTTCGCAACCAGTGGCAAAGAAACACAATATCACTCCACCAATACACCATTACTCACTGACGCCAGTAGTAATTATCAAAGGAATGAAATAGTCTTTGATTTCAAAATAGTGTAAAAGTACATCATAGCACCATAATGGTGCAAAATGACTTCACCTTGGTGCAGAAATTCGCACCAAAGTGGTGATAGATCATATAAATATCTGAATTTAAAGATTTAAAATATTGGCATGGTATTAGCTTATACTAGATTGAGCATCGATTAATACAGTTGAAACAAAATTAATCAATGCTAGATTTTTATATTCAATCAAGCCAATACTGCTTTAATAACACTGGAGGTTATCCAAGATGTCAGTTGAAAACGTTCTGTCGCTGATCCAAGAAAACGAAGTTAAGTTTGTAGATCTGCGTTTTACCGATACTAAAGGGAAAGAGCAGCATATCTCTATCCCAACTCACCAAGTCGATGCAGACTTCTTCGAAGAAGGCAAAATGTTCGATGGCTCCTCCGTCGCTGGTTGGAAAGGTATCAATGAATCAGACATGGTTATGATGCCAGATGCTTCATCAGCAGTGCTGGACCCATTTACTGAAGATGCGACTCTAAACATTCGCTGTGACATTCTTGAACCAACGACAATGCAGGGCTATGACAGAGATCCTCGTTCAATCGCTAAACGCGCCGAGGATTACATGCGCTCAACAGGTGTTGCAGATACTGTGCTTATTGGGCCTGAACCTGAATTTTTCCTCTTTGATGATGTAAAATTCGCAACAAATATGTCAGGTTCGTTTTTCAAGGTTGATGATATAGAAGCTGCGTGGAACACAGGGTCAGATTACGAGGAAGGCAACAAAGGTCATCGTCCTGGCGTTAAGGGTGGCTATTTCCCTGTTGCTCCTGTGGACTCATCTCAAGATATCCGCTCCGCAATGTGTCTCATCATGGAAGAAATGGGGCTAGTGGTAGAAGCACATCACCATGAAGTTGCCACTGCAGGACAAAACGAGATTGCCACTCGCTTTAATACCCTAACTTCCAAAGCCGATGAAATCCAAGTGTATAAGTATGTAGTACACAACGTTGCTCATGCCTTTGGTAAAACAGCGACCTTTATGCCTAAACCACTCGTGGGCGATAATGGTAGCGGTATGCATGTCCACCAATCCCTTGCCAAGGATGGAGTGAATCTATTTGCGGGCGATAAATATGGCGGTCTTTCTGAGACAGCGCTTTACTATATTGGTGGTATCATCAAACACGCTCGTGCAATCAACGCGTTTGCTAACGCATCAACCAACTCTTACAAACGCCTTGTTCCTGGCTTCGAAGCCCCTGTCATGCTGGCATATTCGGCTCGAAATCGCAGCGCTTCTATTCGTATTCCTGTAGTTCCAAGTCCGAAGGCAAGACGCATTGAAGTTCGCTTCGGGGACCCGTCAGCGAATCCATACTTATGCTTTGCTGCAATGCTTATGGCTGGCCTTGATGGCATTAAAAATAAGATTCACCCAGGTGAAGCAATGGATAAAGATCTCTACGATTTACCCGCAGAAGAAGCTGCAGAGATCCCAACCGTCGCATATTCACTCAAAGATGCCCTAGATTCACTCAACCAAGATCGTGAGTTCTTAACTACTGGCGGCGTATTCTCTGATGACTTTATTGATTCTTACATCGATCTCAAGTCCCAAGATGTTGCTCAAGTAAACATGACCACTCATCCACTTGAGTTTGAACTTTATTACTCAGTGTGATGACTGAAGAATGGTAGTATTAGAATAGGCTCACTTTTTGGTGAGCCTTTTTTATATCAAGCAATATCAGATACTTACTAAGTCTACTAACTAATATCATTTTTACTTCTTGTATTTGAATCTATAGGCCATACTAAAGACAAGGTTGCACCATTTTGGTGCGAATTATTATCTTGCTTTCATGAATGAGGACAGGCTGTGGACAGCGAGCTCAAAAGTATCATACTCAGTCATCAAACGACCGCAGTGATTATTGTCAACGAATCACTGCAAATCCACTATGCAAATTCTTCAGCAGAGCAACTATTTGCTCAAAATACCAAACGCATTACTGAGCAGCGGTTACCAAGCCTAATTCAAAACCCATCAATTGATTTAACTTGGCTATCACGACCACTTCAAACTGGTCAAAGTTTGACCGACAGCAATTTCACTTTAGTCATCGATGGTAAGCCTCTCATTCTAGAAATAACAGTCAGTCCGATTTCATGTCAAAAGCAGCTACTGCTATTAGTTGAATTAAGAAAGGTAGAACAGCAACGTCGTTTGTCACAAGAACTCAATCAGCATGCCCAACAGCAAGCTGCAAAGCTATTGGTTAGAGGGCTAGCACATGAGATAAAAAACCCTCTTGGCGGCCTTAGAGGTGCTGCGCAGCTTTTAGAACGTATGCTCCCAGACCATTCCATGGTTGAGTATACCCAACTGATCATTGAACAAGCTGATAGATTACGAGTATTGGTCGATAGGCTTCTTGGCCCACAAAAGCCAGGACAAAAACAACGCCAGAATTTACACCTTATTCTTGAAAAAGTGCGCCAGCTTGTAGAACTGGACATCGGAACATACGTGAGGATTGAAAGAGACTATGACCCAAGCTTGCCAGAGTTTTTACTTGATGTTGATCAGATAGAACAGGCCTTATTAAACATCGTCAGTAACGCTGGACAAATTCTACAGCGCCAACCACATGGCCATATTGTCATCCGTACCAGAGCCGTACACCAAGTTAATATCCATGGTCAAAACTGTAAATTAGCAGCACAAATAGACATTATTGATAATGGTCCTGGTGTCCCAAATGAGCTACACGATACCCTTTTTTACCCCATGGTGAGCGGAAGAGAAGGGGGGACAGGACTTGGATTATCTATCGCCCAAAACTTAATCGACCAGCACCAAGGAAAAATAGATTTAGAAAGTTGGCCTGGTCACACAAAGTTTAGTATTTATCTACCGATTTCAATTGTTTGAGTGGCATTGCTTAAAGGACAAATGTTTTATGAGTAAAGGATATGTATGGGTCGTCGATGACGACAGTTCCATCCGCTGGGTGTTAGAAAAAACCCTTTCATCAGCCAATATTAGATGCGAAACATTCTCTGAAGCTGAAAGTATACTTATCGCGCTAGAACGTGAAGTGCCAGATGTATTGGTCTCTGATATTCGTATGCCTGGCCTAAGCGGCATGGATCTGTTGCAGCGAGTGCATCAAACCTCCCCAGAATTGCCAGTAATCATAATGACAGCGCATTCAGATTTGGATGCTGCCGTTAATGCTTATCAACAAGGCGCATTTGATTATCTACCCAAACCATTTGACGTCGACGAAACCCTCAGCTTAGTTGAAAGAGCCATCGCTCACCGTCAAGAACAACAACGTGATCAAAACCTAGATGAGATTAATAGCAATAATGCCCCAGAAATTATTGGCGAAGCACCAGCAATGCAAGAAGTCTTTCGCGCCATTGGCCGGCTTTCACGGTCTTCGATTTCTGTGCTAATAAACGGCGAATCCGGAACAGGCAAAGAATTAGTCGCTAAAGCTCTTCATCGACATAGCCCTAGAGCCACCAAACCTTTTATTGCACTTAACATGGCTGCCATCCCAAAAGATCTGATTGAATCCGAGCTCTTTGGTCATGAAAAAGGGGCCTTCACTGGTGCAAATGGCATACGTAAAGGACGCTTTGAGCAAGCGAATAGCGGTACCTTATTCCTTGATGAAATTGGCGACATGCCGCTTGATATTCAAACTCGTTTACTTCGTGTACTCGCTGACGGTCAGTTCTACCGAGTCGGCGGACACTCTCCTATCAAAGTCGATGTTCGTATCATAGCAGCCACACATCAGCATCTAGAAAATCTCGTCCATCACGGCGATTTTCGTGAGGACTTATTTCATCGACTTAATGTAATACGTATACATATACCTGCATTGCACCAAAGAAAACAAGATATTAAAACACTAGCCCTCCACTTTTTATCTATAGCTGCACAAGAACTTGAAGTCGAGACCAAGACTCTCCACCCGTCAACCATACAAATACTTACCGAACTCAATTGGCCGGGCAATGTTAGGCAACTCGAAAATACTTGCCGGTGGCTAACAGTGATGGCAAGTGGGAATGAGATTTTACCACCGGACCTTCCTCCGGAACTCTCTACAAGTAAAACAAACACTGGTGGGGAGATTAATACCAGCTGGCAAAATCAACTTTCTAATTGGGCTAAACAATCGTTAACGGAAGGTGAGACGGAAATACTTAGTCATGCCCAGCCAGAATTTGAGCGTATTCTTCTAGAAGCCGCTTTGGCGCATACTAAGGGTCATAAACAAGACGCCGCTAAAGTACTTGGTTGGGGGAGAAATACATTAACTCGAAAACTAAAAGAACTGTATTAACAAAAAAACCCATGAGGATACCCCATGGGTTAAAACTAATTGGCTTGGGTAATAAAATTCTAAAAGCGAAGACTTTTGCTATGCCAAGCAATAAAAAAGCACAGCATTTCTCACTAAAATTGTACAAATGTGAAAATGAACTCTTAGCCACTAATCTAAAACGTGTTAAAGACAAACATTATCCATCAATATGTTAGCATTCAATACTCACAAGCGTGTCGTCAGAAGTGACCACTGGAGGTACATAAATGACTCTATTCCGTGATGCAGTGCACTATAGTAAAAACTCTTCTGTCCAACAGA